>DYGA01000001.1 GCA_020724865.1 Candidatus Paceibacter sp.
TCTTTTAATAAACTATTGATGGGTTTGGCAAAAATTTTCAAAATTTTATTATTTATATCTTTTTCATACCACACCTGACCATCAAATGCCGGGGTTAACAATGCTATAATTTTATCAAAATTTTTCTGATAATTTATAGTTTGAGCAAATAGCCATAAATCACTCCCCTTGTCTAATAAATCAAAACTAATTTCACTACTCGCCAATCCACTTGATTTGTCTAATTGTAATTTAATTAGTCCAGTTGTTTCTTCTTTAACTCCGGTCATTGCCGGTACATAAGTAGCATATTTTTCGCCTTGGATAGTATAAATTGGGTCAATAGTATTCACACTTATTTTATTTGCGCTTAATGTACCAGAAAAAGTACCATTAAGAGCGCTAACAATAGAAAAACCATTCATATTCAAATTCTGTGTAGCAGTATGATTGCCTAAATTGTCAGCAGAACCAGTCACCGTACCACATGTCCATAAATTAGAAGCATTTTTAACCAATACTTGACCATTGGTACAATTGGTAGCATCATAAGCTGCAAAATTTCCTGTGATTACATAAGGGCTATTGGCGTAAATCTTAAAAATATTTTGATCTGCAGAATTTCTAAATTCAAAATTTTGTCCAGCTATCATATTCCGAAAATAAGTTTCTGTATTTACTAAATTAATACGAAAATCTCCAGAATAACCACTTCTGGTCAACTGAAAACCTGAATTCCACCCTAAACCTGCAGCCCCATGAACATGAAACATACTAGTTGGATCTGCTCCAACACCAACAAAACCATTTCCAGCTATAGTGAGTCTTTTTGTATTGTTAGTCCAAAAACTCAATGGATTGTTGGCTGCTTGAATTATTCTAAAATCATTATCACTCCAATAGGCAATCCGACCGCTGTAATCTGGGGTATTGCCGCTGGTCCAACCTTTGGTCAAATCAATATATGGTATCTGACCGGTGTCGGAATTCCTTATTTCAATATATGAATTACGCCCTGCTGCGGCAGTTTCCAAAGCCAAAGATCCGTATCCGCCAGAGGCAGCACTTTTACTTACATGAATAGCATGAGTTGGAGCAGAAATGCCACCGAGCCCTAAATTACCACCAATACTGGTATCGGCAGTATAAGTTGAAGCATTTGAACCTGTACCTAAAACAGACAACAAATCCTGCGATCCGCCTGGAATACTATTACTACAAACCCATTTACTGGTGCCACTATTGTAAACCAATATTTGATTATTGGCACAAAGGTTACCGTCGCCATCGGTAAATCTTCCACGAATGGTTCCATTGGCCGTAACATTACCCGATTCATTTACCCGAAAAATATCAATTGTGTCAGCAGAATTCCGAATCACTAAAGGTGAATAATTATTATTTATCAATCTGATACCTTCAGTATTAGCCGGCACATTGATATTCAATCTAGCTGTTGGATTGGTATTAGCAATACCAATATTACCATTATGTAAAATGGTTAATCTTTCTTGGGAAATGGCAGATCCATCAGGAGTAGTCCAAAAAGACATATTAGTAGGATAATCTCCGCCACTACCACTAGCACCTCTGGTAACAACTATTTTTGCTTCATCTAAATCACCATAAGAAGTCGCAAAACCTATTTGGCCAATTTGATCTCCTGCAGAATTTTGCGAAGAATTTCTGTATTGAATAGTAAGTGTGCCAGGTGCGCCGTTTCCTGTTAGGAAAACACCACCAGCAGTATTACCGTGACCAATTTTTGGATTACCAGCAAAAGTGCTGGCATCTGCCCCAGCTTGCAAGGTTTCTAATAGATTTTCTACCGTGGTATTGCCAACATTAGTGGTATCGACACAATACCAACCAGGAGTGAAAGGAGCGCCTCGATAAACCAATAACTGGTCCGCAGTACAAGTATTATTATTTAAATCTGTAAAATTGCCCCAGATTTTTCCCTTACCCGCTCCACCGCTATTAGCCACCACAGTGCCCGCTGTTAAAGTTTTGGCTACGCTAGCATCACCAGCAATTTGAACATTGCCATCTTCGGCAATCTGAAAAACGGTAGAATTATCACCATTATTAACTCGGAAATAATTTTGATTAAAGTCATTATCACTATCTATCCGAATCTGAAAATCTTTGGTAGCATTTAAATAACCTAAATAATCAATATATATATTGTTACGATCAGCTGTGGATATATCCAACGCTCTGCCAACATCACCTGATGACTGACCTACATATAAAGTAGTAGCATTGGAAGTTAAACCTGCTGTATTGACAACTTGTAATAAGTTACCATTAATAACAGAGGCAATAAAAGTTCCACGATTGTAAGCATTTATGGTGCCATAAAAGCTTGAAGATCCAGTTATACGCAGAGCTCCTCCAGCATAAATATCATAAGCAGAAGCGATATCACCTTGAGAATTATAACCAGTTGGCGGCGGACTTCCTGCGGTAAAATTACCTGAGACAATCGGTCCAAAAATCTCCACTCCGCCATTGGGCACAACATAACCGCCAGTAACACTGCCTACCATAATTTTACCGGGATACAGTTGGGTCCAAGTTGCTGTATCTGCTGCGTTAGCTTCATCTTGAATACGTAAATAACCAGTATGCTGATCACAACTAGCTCCGGAAAAAAGTGGGGGTAAAATATTACATGAATCTGGATCAGAAATAGTTGGATTACAAGTTGGCTGCACCCAACTGCCGGTATAACATTGAACACCCATCTGTGCGCTAGCTATTGAAGTTAATCCAAAAACACCACTAAATATAAATAAACCCAATAAAAAAAATTTTTTTTGCATAAATGATAAATTGACTTATGGCTGTATAAATTATACAATAAATTCACAAAAAAATAAAATCCATGCCTCTAGACCAACAACAAAAAAAAATAATTTATGTCACCGCTGCACTAATAGTAATATTGTTATTACTAATCATTGTCTTAGTTTGGCAAAAAAATAATCTTTTAAACAACAAAGACAATATTCAACCGACCACTCCACAAACTAATGTCAATCAACTTGAATTTGATACTGACAGCGAAAAAACAGAAAAACAAAAATTAATCGAACAAGTAGCACCCAATACGGATCTAAATCAATTTGATTTACCCGAACCACTTATCAATAAAGAAGTAATTCAAAATCCAAACATTTCTCCTGCCTATAATCGTTCGGGAAGAATAACTGAAATAAATTTAAATAATTCTAGTATTACTTTTTTAGACATGACTTTTGAAGAAAAATATTATGAAGTAAAAGTTGATGATAATACTAAAATACAAATAACCAATATCATTGAAACCTATTCTGATACCAACTCTCCCACCCCTAGTAATGTCAGTACTCAAAGTTTTCAAGGAAAATTGAGCGATTTAAAAGTTGGCGACAATATAAATGTCCGCGCCCAACAAATGATCAATAGTAATTCTTATACAGCTTTATTTATTGAAACAACACACATAACAAGTAAAATTATTAATAATTAATATATGCGAACAACAACTATTTTAATTGTTGTAATAGTCGCCGTAGTGCTATGGCTTATTTCTATTTACAACAGTCTAATCAGACTAAAAAACCGCGTTGATGAAGCTTGGAGTGATATTGATGTCCAGCTTAAACGACGTTATGATCTAATCCCCAACCTAGTGGAAACAGTCAAAGGCTATGCCAGCCACGAAAAAGAATTGTTTACCAAAGTTACTGAAGCACGTAGTCGAGCTATGCAAGCAGGCTCTCTTCACGACAAAGCTGAAGCCGAAAATATGTTATCTAATACTTTAAAATCTTTGTTTGCGGTAGCGGAAAATTATCCGCAACTTCGAGCTAGTGAAAATTTTGCCAAACTACAAGATGAACTGTCTGATACGGAAAACAAAATCCAAGCCGCCCGAAGGTTTTACAACGGTATGGTCAGAGATTTTAACACCAAAATTCAAGTTTTCCCGAACAATATTATTGCCGGAACTTTAGGCTTCAAATCAAGAGAATTTTTTGAAATTGAAGAGGCTAAAGAAAGAGAAAATATCAAAGTCCAATTTTAATTTATATTTTTTAAAATTTATAATTTAAAATTTTTTTGATGTATTCCCAAATCGATAGTAACAAAAGAAAAAGTATAATCCTGATTACCATTTTTACAATTTTGGTAATCTTTTTGGGTTATGTTATAGGACAAGCCACTGGCTATGGTTACAATGGTTTAATTATTGCGGTAGTAATATCTATTTTAATGACTCTAACCAGTTATTATAAAGGTGATGTTATTGCTCTAAAAACAGCGGGCGCTGTTGGACCAATCAGTCAGGAACAAAACCCTTATATCTATAGACTGGTGGAAAATCTGGCAATCACTGCCGGCATTCCCATACCTAAAATTTATATTATCAATGATCCAGCTCTAAATGCTTTCGCTACCGGTAGAGATCCTGAACATGCCTCTATTGCTTTGACAACTGGAATTATTCAAGCTTTAGAAAATGAAGAGTTAGAAGGAGTAATAGCCCATGAATTATCACATATAAAAAATTATGATATCAGACTGATGATGTTGGTAATAGTTCTAGTGGGAGTAGTTACACTGTTGGCTGATTGGTTTTTGCGGTTCAATTTTTTTCGTAGTTCTGACAATAGACAAAATAACGGGGCGATTTTTGCTCTAGTTGGTTTAATACTAGCAATTCTTTCCCCCCTGTTTGCAGAACTGATAAAATTGGCTATTTCTAGAAAAAGAGAATTTTTAGCTGACGCTTCTGCCGCGCTATTAACCAGATATCCTGAAGGATTGGCCAGAGCTTTAGAAAAAATTGCTCAACAACCAGATATTAAACGTGCCAATAAAGCCACTGCTCATTTGTATATTGCCAATCCCTTTAGTAAAAATAATTTTAGTAAACTATTTTCAACTCATCCGCCTATTGCAGAACGAATATCGGCTTTGCGAAAAATGGCCTAAATCATATAGCCCTGTAAAAACAGGGCTTTGTTTTTATTGCCAAAACTCTTATATTTTTCTATAATCTTTATACTAAATCTAATATTATGATTACTTCAGATATATTTAATAAATTTACCAAACACCTAAAAAACGCTCTGAAAATAGCGGGATTTTTGGCAAAAAAACAAAGTTTAACAGCTGTTGAACCAATTCATTTGCTCCAAGGAATTTTAAAACAACCCGGTAGTTTGGCAGCGGAAATTTTACATAAAAATGGACTAGTAGAAAACAGTCCGCTGGGAGACGAGCTTCTAAATAGTCACATTATTACCTTGGAATTATCGGCTGATGCTCAGAAAATTATTACTAAAATGTTAAATCTAGCATTTGAATATCGTCATCTTTACATAGGCACTGAACATTTGCTTATGGCCCTGCTGTTATTGCCTGACGATAAAATTTTAAATTTATTTCAGGAAAAAAACATTTCTTTTGCTAAACTAAAAAATAACTTAGAAATTGTTCTTAGTTCTACTTCAAATTTTTCTGATCTAACTGATATTTTTTCCGAACTAACCAGCGGACAATTTCAAGAAGAAAAACATTTTGAACCAAAAAATTTAACCCGGGAAAAAAGTTTATTGGATCTATTTTCTACCGATTTAACCAGTCAACAAATCCAACAACGTATTGATCCGGTAATTGGGAGAGAAGCGGAAATTGACCGGCTAATTCAAATCATTTCGCGTCGCAATAAAAACAATCCTCTGTTGTTAGGTGATCCGGGAGTGGGTAAAACTGCGATAGTTGAGGGCTTGGCTAAAAAAATATCTGAAGGTGATGTGCCAACTATTTTAAAAAATAAAAAAATTTTAAGTTTGGATCTTGGACTTATGTTAGCTGGTACCATGTACCGTGGCGAATTCGAAGCCAGATTAAAAAATATCTTGGAAGAAATAAAACAAAATCCAGATATTATTATATTTATTGATGAATTACACAATATAATCGGGGCAGGTTCAACCACTGGTGGAACAATGGATGCGGCCAATATTATCAAACCCGCTCTAGCTCGCGGTGAAATTAGATGTATCGGAGCAACTACCATAAATGAATATCACAAATATATTGAATCAGACCCTGCTCTAGAACGCAGATTTCAAACTATTCAAGTCAATGAACCAGATCGAGAACAAACTATAAATATTCTAAAAGGGCTAAAAAAATATTATGAACTATTCCATCAAGTCGAAATTCAAGATGAAGCTTTGACACTAGCGGTTGATTTATCAATTCGCTATCAACCAGAAAAATTTCTACCCGACAAAGCTATAGACCTGATTGATGAAACCGCAAGTCGTGCTAAAATCAGATACAAACATTCTACCCTCCAAAATAAATTGTTTACCTTATCTGAAAAAATAAAAGATATTGCTCAACGTAAATATCAAGCCATCGCTGAAGAAAACTATGATTTAGCTATAAAAATAAAAGACGAAGAATATAAATTAAAAAAAGATTACCAAAATATTGAAAAAAAGTTGGCGCAAAATCCGCCACAAAAACCAAAAATAACTCCCGATGATATCAGTCAAGTGGTAGCACAAATTACCAACATGCCTTTGACCTATCTCAATCAACAAGCAGACTTAAGAATTGCCAATTTAGAAAAAAAATTAAACAAAAATATTATTGGACAAAACGATGTCATCTCTGAAGTTTGCGCGGTTATTAAAAGGGCTCAATTGGGTTTGCACAATCAAACCAAACCTATTGGTAGTTTCTTATTTTTGGGTCCCTCAGGTGTTGGTAAAACCGAATTAGCTAAACGTTTAGCGATTGAATATTTTGGCAGCGAACAATCTTTAATTAAAATCGACATGTCCGAATATTCTGAAAGCTTTAATATCTCCAAACTTATTGGCGCTCCCGCCGGCTATGTTGGTTATAAGGAAGGTGGAAAAATAACTGATGCTGTCAGACGCCGTCCTTATTCGGTTATTCTTTTTGATGAGATAGAAAAAGGTCATCCTGATGTTTTTAATTTACTGTTACAAATTCTGGATGAAGGTAATTTAACTGATGCTGAAGGCAGAAAAATAAATTTTAAACACAGTATTGTCATTCTGACATCTAACCTAGCTTCAGATAAATTCAACAATATCCAAAATTTTGGTTTCAATCAAACTAAAAATAGTCAAAAATACAGTTCACAACAAATCAAACAACAAGTGATTAAAGAATTGGAACAAGAGTTTAAACCTGAATTACTAAATCGTTTGGATAAAATAATTGTTTTTAATCCTTTGGAAAAAAATAGCCTAAAAAAAATTGTAAAATTGCAACTTACAGAGTTGTTAGAAAATTTAAGCAAACGCGGCATAACCATAAATTTTACTCCCGCGGTAGTTAACTATTTAACCACCATCAGTACTGGCGAAAATAAAGGCGCTAGAGAAATTAGACGTAATATTGAAAAGTATCTTGGACAACCATTGGCCGATGCCTTTTTACAAAACCCGCAAAAAAAACATTTTTCTATATCTTTACGCAATAAAAAATTGTTTGTCAAATAAATTTATTTGATGTCAAAATTTTTAATTTTTCTAAAATCACTTTTTTTTCCAAAAGAGTGTTTGGATTGTGGCATGTTGGGTGAATTTATTTGTTCTGATTGTTTAAAAAAAATTCCTATCCGACCCAGTAAACCACCGGAAAAAATAAGGTATCAAGATTATTTAGATCAAGTTCATGTGGCTAGTTTCTATGCTAACCAAATTTTAGCTAAACTTATTGACCTCTATAAATTTCACTATCAAGAAAACTTAGGGACAATTTTATCTCAAATCGCCATCGACTATTTGAAAAAAAACCAACTAACTGCTACGCTGGCTGATTTTATTTTAATCCCTCTTCCCCTGCACCGTCGCAGATATTTAGAAAGAGGATTCAATCAAAGTCAAATTATTGCCCAAAATATAAAACAATATTTAAACGCTCCTTTAATTGACGATTCATTAATCAGAACAAAATATACCAAACACCAAACTAAATTAAACATGAATAAACGTTTAAAAAATATTTCCGGAGTATTCTCTATCACCAATAAACAAAAAATAATTGGCAAAAAAATTTTATTGATTGATGATGTAGTAACCACGGGAGCAAGTTTAAACGAAGCGGCCAAAATTTTACGCCAAAACGGGGCAATTAAAGTAATTGGCCTGGTGCTAGCAAAAAACTAAAAAAATACAAACTTTGCGTTTGTATTTTTTTATGGCGGAGAGGGAGGGATTCGAACCCTCGATAGGGATTTAAACTCCTATAACAGGTTAGCAACCTGCCGCCTTCAGCCACTCGGCCACCTCTCCTAAAAAAATAATATTGAATATTTTTAATTAATATCAAGTAAAATACCAAGTTATTGTAATGAAAAATATTATTAGTGTCAATAAATAAAAGCTTCTGAACGTTGTCAGAAGCTTAAATTTTTTATTGTGCCAAAGTGGTTGGAACCTGACTAAGAATCGCCAAAGCGATTTCCAGTATTCTCGCTATTAGAGCAATAAGTCCATTAGCCACTTCGGGCATAAATATCTGGAGCACCAGAATGGTCAAAGCTAAAGTTAGAGCTCCTCTAATTGCTGTGTACATAAATTTACACTTTAATTTTTATGAGGAGTGCTAACAACTTAGCCGACCAACGCTAAGTGCTTGCGGTAGATAGGTCTACCTTTGCCCTCCTAATATTACCACCAAAGTTTAGTAATAATATTAGAAGGGCAAAGAATTAAACCTTTAGTAAAACATTTTATAATTCTTTAAAAAATAATCAAAAAAACCGCATGTTCTTTTCTGTATGCGGTTTGTTAATGTGCTCTGGTAAAAATATTTTTTACCACAACACACTAAATATTTTATTTTTTTAATTATATAAAATAAGATTAAATTGTCAAATTAACATTTTTTATATATAATATAGTCATGCCAATAGATTTAACCAAAGTAGACAAAGATACCGGCAAAGAAATTATTGCCTGGCAATTTCCAGAATTTTCGAAACAAAATTATAGCCGCAGCTGGTTTATTGCTTATGGAGCAGTTTTGCTTGGCCTACTCACCTATAGCATATTTACTGCCAATATTCTTTTCATTTTTATTCTAATAATTGCCACGGTTATTATTTACATTAATCGTCGGCGAGAACCAGAAAATATAAGATTCCGTATAACTGAAGAAGGTATTATTCTCAATGAAATGCTTTATGAATGGATAGAAATAAAAAATTTTTGGATAGCCTACGAACCACCTGAAGTTAAAAATTTGTATTTTGAATTTAAAAACCTACTCCTACCCAGACTTCCCATACCATTACAAGACAAAAACCCAGTTGAAATTAGAAATATCTTATTAGATTATATTGAGGAAGATATAGAACGAGAAGGCGAACCAATTTCCGACAATATCAGTCGCAAGCTCAAACTTTAACTTGAAAACACTTATTTTGTTTGTTAAGATATAAAAGCTCTACCTTGAGCTTTTTCTTTAATGCCAAAATATTTTTAGCTCTCATAGTTCAATGGATAGAACGCGAGATTGCGGATCTCGTAATGTAGGTTCGATTCCTACTGAGAGCACCAAAATTAGAATACTAAATATTGAAGCTAGAATAAATATAGATATTAAATAACTAATTACTAATAACTAATATCTAATGAACTTTCTAATTAACTTATTAATAAACTATCACCGCCTTGGCGGGATACCGCCTCATCATAATTATTTAGGTAGTGGGAAATAATTGATTAGTAATTAGTTATTTGTAAAATTAATAATTATACAGCTAGGGGCTGTTTTTTATTTGGTTTGATTTGGTTATAATAAATACATGTTAACACTAGAAACAAAACTAGCTGACTTACCAAAAGTTGGCAAAAGTACTGTCAATAAACTAAAAAAAATTGGTTTAATTTCTGTCAATGACTTAATCTGGCACTTGCCTTATCGTTATGAAGATTTTTCCAATATCAAACCTATTGGTGATTTAAAAATAAATGAAATTGCAACTATTAAAGGAAAAATTGAACTTATCACCAGCCGTCGCGCCAGACATCGACGCTTACATCTAACCGAATGTTTAATTTCCGATGATACCGGTTCAATAAAAACTATCTGGTTCAATCAACCTTATCTAAATAAATATTTAAATCGTGGTGATGAACTATATATCTCAGGAAAAATTGATGACGATTTTCATACTCTACAATTTACCAACCCTTTATGGGAAAAAACCGAGCAACACCTGCACACTGGAAGAATTATTCCTATTTATTCCTCTACCCAAGGAATCAGTCAGAAACAGCTAAGGCAAATGATAAAAATTATAACTCCTCTTTTAAAAAACTATGAAGATTATCTGCCAAACGCAATTATCAATAAATATAATTTACTACCACTAAATCAAGCTTTAGAAAAAATTCATTGGCCTAAAAATAAAAATGAATTTTTGCTGGCCCGCAAAAGATTGCAATTTGATGAACTTTTTTTTATTTCTTTGAATCAAGCTAAAAATAACTATGAACTAAAAAAACACATTGCTCCAATAATCCCTTTTAATAAAGAAAAAACTCTAGTTTTGGTAAAATCTTTACCTTTTACTTTGACTGTTGACCAAAAAAAAGCTGCCTGGGAAATACTGAAAAATATTGAAAAAAATACACCAATGAATCGCTTGCTACAAGGCGACGTTGGTTCTGGTAAAACCGTGGTGGCGGCAATTGCTTGTCTAAATTGCGCTCTAAATAATTTACAGTCAATCATTCTCGCCCCTACAGAAATCTTAGCTCTGCAGCACTATCAAACTTTTTTAAATACTCTAAAAAAATTCAATCTTAATATTTGTCTTTATACTCGCTCCCAACAAAAATTAAATAACGAAACGGTCAAAAGGAATGATCTAAAAAAAATGATTGCTACCGGTAAAATAAATATTATCATTGGTACGCACGCTCTACTGCAAGAAAAAGTTGATTATGCTAATATTGGCCTAATCATTGTTGACGAACAACATCGTTTTGGAGTAGCTCAGAGAAAAAAATTGAAAGACAAAACAAAAAATTTAATACCCCATTTCTTATCAATGACTGCTACGCCGATCCCCAGAACCTTAGCTTTAACTATTTATGGTGACTTGGATATTTCTATTATTCGAGATAAACCACTGGGCAGAAAAAAAATAATTACCAAAATTGTTGCCGAACAAAATCGCCAAAGAGCTTACCAATTTATCGCCGACAAAATAAATTCTGGCGGACAAGCATTTGTTATTTGCCCGTTGATTGAAGAATCAGATAAACTGGGCGTCAAAGCTGCCACTCAAGAATTTGAAAAACTATCTACCAAAATATTTCCTCAATTTAAAATTGGCTTACTCCATGGCAAAATGAAATCAGCAGTCAAAGAAAAAACTATCAATGATTTCAAAAACAAAAAATTAGATATCTTGGTGTCAACCTCTGTCATTGAAGTTGGAGTTGATATACCCAATGCCAACCTGATGATTATCGAAGGAGCTGATCGGTTTGGGCTGGCCCAACTTCATCAATTTCGCGGCCGCATAGGCAGATCAAACATTCAATCTTATTGTTTGCTTTTTACAGACAATCAGTCAAAAAAAGTTCTCCATCGTCTTCAAGCCATGGTCCTCTATGATGATGGAATAAAGTTGGCTGAATATGACTTAAAAATCAGAGGCAGCGGCGAAATGTATGGTATTCGTCAGTCTGGTTTTATAAATTTAAAAATCGCTGATTTAACAGATATTGAAACTATAAAAAAAACCAGACAAGCTGCGGCTACTATAATCTCCCAATCGCCAAATTTAGATTTGTTTCCACTTTTAAAAAAAGAATTTACTAGCAAAAATCAAATAATACATCTGGAATAACTTGACAATATCAATAAATATTATAAAATTATTTATTATTCTTTAAAAAATTAATAGTCTGACTGCCGAATCAGACTTACACCGGTCACTCTGAATAATTTGAGAGCATACCTCACTCTCTCTTATTTTTCCGTGACCGGAGATTTTTCAAACAAGCTATACGATTTTCGTATAGAAAAAATAATAAACAAAAATATAAACAAAAAAAGGAGCGAACATGCGCTACAACAACAAATCTCCCTAAACCACTTTTTTAGTTTTTCGGCTAAAATAAATAAAATAATTTAATTAAAAACTAAAGAAGTGAGGTAATATGAAAAAGAGTGCTAATTCGGTTTTAACCAAAAAAAAACCATTAGAAAAAAGAGTTTTATCTGCCAATGATATTGCTGAATTAAAAAAAATTATTGAAGATGAGATTAAAGAAATATTAAGCTTTAATGAAAACAATTTAAAAGAAATATACAATGGCAATGGTTTGGCAAATGAAAACAATATAAGCGGAAACGCATTTGCCTTTGGGTCAGAAACCGAAAACATACACACGTCAGTTATGTTAGCGGAACACGCTAATCGAGCCCTAAGAGGTAATCTAAACGCACTCAAACGTATTAATGAAGGAACCTACGGACTTTGTCCCATTTGTGTAGCCAATAACCATGAAACTATTAAAGATAAAAATGATTGGGAGAAAGTAAAAAATAATCCCAATAATTATATCTCCTACCAAAGGTTAATGGCTTTCCCCACAGCAAAATACTGCATCAAACATGCAAAAAAATAACTCACCAATTCAAGGATGCTTACCCAAAGCATCCTTTTTTAAATAAAAAAATAGTGTTAAAATTATTATATACTTAATTCTTTATACTTAAATACTAAAAATATGGGCATATTCAAAAATATTTTTGGTGGTGGCCAAATAAAAACTGGTTCGCAACTAAACAAATCTTTTGGTCCAGATTCTTTACGCCAAAAACTTTCAGAGGCTAAAATCAAAGGCGGTTCACAAACTGCCAATCTTTCTAGTGCGGACTTAAAAAAATTTGAAAATATTATTGCCAAACACGCTAGCTATCTACCTCCGGGAGCTAAATTTTCCGATCATACTAAATACAAAATGCGCATGGAAGCTCATAAACTTTTTAAACAAAATGAGATCTCTTGGGAAGATCTGAAAGATTTTGAAAAAATAGTTAAAGAGCTTTGATTAGGAATTAGGAAATAAGATACAGGATTTAGGATATGGGACGTAGAAAAAAACTTCTTGTCAAATGACAAGGGGGATTTTTAATTAATAATTTTTAATTACTAATTACTAATGAATGATAAAATTTATAATTATATAATTAACAATTCATTAGTAATTCAAAATTAGTTATTAGTAATTAATAGTTTTATTATAAAAACAACTAAAAAATTTTATTATTAACAAAATAGTTTATTTAATTATTAAAACTATCATTCACTGCTGCGAAAACATTTTCCACCTGAATTATATCAACTTTCTGACTGATAATTTTAATACTAGTTTTAGGAATAATTATTTTTTTATAACCCATCCGACTGGCTTCTCTAACTCTTTGCTCCAATTGTATAGGTACTTTGACGTGTCCTGATAAGCTAACCTCACCAATAGCTATGGTTGGTTCTGGAAATTCAATATTTTTTTTGGCAGAAACAATTGCCAAACACACCCCCAAATCAAGCCCAGTATCTTTGCTACTTATTCCTCCGGCTAAATTTATAAATACATCATCGCTACTTAAATAAATTTTGGCTCTTTTTTGTAATACCGCCAGTAACATTTCTACACGTTTATAATCAAGTCCGTTGATAGTTCTTTTAGGGTAACCAAAATTCGTATTGGAAGTAAGGGCTTGAATTTCCACCAAAAAGGCTCGACTGCCTTCCCACATTACCGAATGAATGGTACCAGGGCTAAACTGCTGACTTTGAATAAAAATTCCAGCCGGATCTTTGACTGGCTCAAGTCCACTTTTAACCATTTTAAATATTCCCACTTCACCAGTGGAGCCAAACCGATTTTTCACTGACCGCAAAATACGAAATTGCTGTTGTTTATCACCTTCCAAATAAAGTACCACATCTACCAAATGTTCCATAGTCTTAGGGCCCGCTACTCGTCCCTGTTTGGTAACATGACCAATTAAAATAATACAAATATTATTTTGTTTGGCAGTTTCCATTAGTTTAGCTGCCACCGCTCTAACTTGCGACACTCCGCCCGCTTCAGTTTCAACTTCTTCATAAATCATAGTTTGTACCGAATCAATTACTGCCAAATCTGGCTTAAGTTTGGTTAAGGTAGCACAAATTGTTCCAATTTGATTATTGGCAATAAATTTCAGATTAGTAATATCAATTTTCATCCTTTCAACCCTACCTTTGACTTGTTCAGCTGATTCTTCACCCGATACATATAAAATTTTTTTTCCTTGTTTTGATAAATAATTAGTAATTTGTAAAACTAGAGTTGACTTTCCTACTCCTGGATCACCGCCAAGCAATAACAATGAACCTGGTACTAATCCACCGCCTAATACTCTGTCTATCTCCAGTTCTCCAACTTTCAATCTTTGCATATTACCAGATGCGATTTTACTAAAATCAACAATATCCGCCTCTCCGAGCGGACTAAATGTTGTACTTTCTTTTTTAGTTGTGCGACTACTAATTTCTTCAGCTTGCAATGTTCCCCAACTGCCACACTCTCTGCACCTACCTTCCCATTTTTGAAATTGAGATCCACATTTAGAACAAGCAAAAATTTGTTTCATAATTTAGGGATTTTGAGTTAAACAATTATTATATATAGCCCACGCATCTCGCCCATATTCTTCTGCTGCTGGTCCACTACCATTGTATTTACGAAAACAATCTTGTGTCACATCTGCCGGACAAATTTCTTTCCACAAATTTGTCACGGCATCAAGGTTTATATCTAATGTAAATAAACTTTTCGGATCATATAATTTACTGCCAATTTGCCTGCAGTGCGGAGCGCCGTTACAAGCAGGCCCATCAGGAAAAACTGTTATTTGTCCCAAACCAATACCGTGAGAAAAACGCCAATCTAAACCAAGATCAGCTCTATTCGGATTAACAACATCATCATCATTTACAGCCGCACCAGTAATACTACAAACAGCGTTTGATTTTTTACCACTATACATTAAACATCCACTATTTACAAAATCACGACGTGATTTTATTCCCTCTTTTCGGACATCTTCATCATGACCTAAAGCATCTGCTCTACCTGAAGACTCTTTGGTAAAGAGCGTAGCTAAAACACAATAATGTATATTATTTGCCTGTGAAACTTGCTTCATAGAATTTTTCATATCTTCACTAAATGGTTTGACTAACCTAGTACCGGTAATTTTTTCATAAGCATCACTGCCAATTAAAGTTATACCTTCAACTTCATCAATTTTTAAAGGATTAAAACCTACTAAATTTGGATTAATAAAATAAAGCACAGTATAAGAACTAACTACCAGCAAAAGACCAATTATAGAATCACGAATGGTTTCTTTGGCTTTATTTATACCTTCCGCGCTACCAGCCGCTGCCAACCACTGCATCCCTCCAAATGCCATATAAGCCACAACAACTACTCCAATTGCGCCAATTAACCAATTAAATAATAAGGCAATATATTTAGATAATAGTTCACCATTTACTTCTATACCTTGACCTTTATTGATAGTAAAAACCTTTCCACCAAATTCAACTGAGCCGGGGATAGTGACTTGGGGAGTAAATTCTAATCTTTCAATTTTTTCTGGAGGCCTATATTCAGTACTCAAAAATGAACTTAAAACCTGACCTATGCCTTGACTACAATTTATTTCCTCACAAGTTTGACCATCAATATATTTTGTAATCGGAACATTGCACTGCTCTTGCGTAATATTACTAGTACAAGTTTCAATTTTTTCGTTATATGTATTTATTTTTATACAACAACTTTTTTTATCAAGCGGACAATTTGTATTTTCTTCACAAAAATTACTATATATTGGGTAACCTTCAACTGGTTGATAGTTTGGTTCATGAACACCACAATAAAAATCACAGGCAACTTTATCAATATTTTGATTACCTAAACAATTACTATTTGGTAAACACTTGCAACACCCTGCTTGTGCACTCACTGGCAAAAAAAATAACCCAAATAAAAAAATAGAACCAATCAAAAATTTTATCCTATAATTTCTCATTGATAATTTCACTTAATTCTTCGCTGGTAAATAAACCACGATAAGGCGTATTGTCAATAAAAAAATAAGGAACAGCATCAATCTCTAAATCAGTAGCCTCAATATTATTCTCATATACTTTATTTTCCATCTGACCTTCATTTAAACATGCGTTGAATTCATTTATTGATAAATTTAAAGCGGCGGCGATTGATTCTAAAAATTTTAAATCAATATTTGCTTGATTCATAAAAACCTCATGTTGATATTCCCAAAATTTTCCTTGAGCATTGGCACAATAAACTGCTTGTTGTGCCAGCATACCTTCATTGGTAGAAGCCGTGCCTTTCCAAACTAAACGTAATATTGTCTCTGGATAAATTGCCAACAACTTATAAATTTCATCTTGCTGTATTTTACACAAAGGACTAAATAAGTCACAATAATAAAAAATTGTTACTTTAGCGTTAGCGCTACCTCTTCTCACATCATCTGGCAATACCTTTGGATATAAAATCTTAGCATCACGAATTAAAGGGTCATTATAACTAATTTTTGGTCCTGCTGCATATCTAACGCTGGCCGGGGTTATATTGGTATTGTTTAAATATTGAACAAAAATAAATAAAAAAATCGATAGAAAAAATAACCCAACAGCAGCAGAAAAAAATAACCAAATTGAAACTTTTGATTTAGATTTATTTTGTTTTGATTTTTTAGGCATAAATATTAAATTTTAAATTATTAATTATAAATTATAAATGAATTTTAAATGATAAATTTATAATTTATAATTTTCAAAGATTAATACTATAAAGCCCACCTGTTGCTTTATCAACAAAGTATAAAACACTTTGATCTTGAGAAACCATTACTTCGCTGGCAGTATACTTAGTTAGATCGCCAACTGGCTTGGCAAGCAGTGTTTTGGAACCAGTAGTCAAATCTATACGGTAAAATAAATCTGGTATATCATCTGCTACTTCAGGCACATAAGCTGCTCCCTCCGGCAAATATTCAGGAACAGCACAATATGCATTGGTTCCGGCAATAGCACATTTATCCAACCAAGTTTGAATACCAAGAGAATTGTTATTCATACCAATATTATCCCCATCGGCTCTAGTAACCCATAACATTGGTCTGGAACCTGACGCTTCAGAGTATATTTGATAAATTACATTCTTTCCATCATCTAACCATTCACCCTTAAAACCCCTGCCTTGAACGGTTAAAGATTTAAAATTTTCTCCATTTTGACCAATTAAATAAATTTCTGATTGATTTAAACCTCTGCCTTCTCTATAAAAAGCAATAACTTGATTATTCGGCGACCAAGCCACCTGGACATCTTCTCCAGCATTATTCATAGGCTCAACAAACTTAATTTCACTACCGTCCGGAGTTGCTACACCTAACCAATCATCATTGGCTAAATCTGACTGCCATTTAAAACCAATATTTGTTCCGGTGCGAGAAAAATCAAACTCTGTCATCTGCCTAGGTAGGGTCACCTGCTTATCTTGAGTAAAATCATAATAAATATTGGTACTATCCGGATATTCCAAAATTGCCTTTTCACCATCAGGTGACCAGGTGACTGTATCAACATTGAAAAATCTTTTATCAGATAAAGGTTGTACCTCACCACTGGCAGTCAAACGATAAAATTTATTGTCAGCTGAGTCGTAATAATTGAAACTTTTACCGTCACCAATTGGTTTAACTCCAGTAATATTTTTAGCAATCACTGTTTTAGCAGTCGTAAGCCCACCAATTGCTCGATCACTAACCGTAGGTTGACCGCCTATTTGACCTGGAGTAGTTGGTATTTGTCCCCCAGATTGGCCGATATTGCCAGAAATTGGCAGTCCGGTAATTGGATCTATCACCACTCCTGTGGGTGGACCTTCACCAATATCAGGTAACTGACCAGTTTGACCAGGAGTGGTATCTGGTGGAGTAATAGGTACTTCTGTTCGCCAAAATAAAAACCACAGCAGATATCCCAGTCCTACAACAATTACTGTAAAAATAATAATTTGTATAATTTTTTTTCTGTCCATAATTATTAAAATTCAGGCGTATAATAATTTAACATAAGTACCCAACATCTTTCACCAGTATCACAACTACCTCCAACTGGGGGATATTCAGCACAAGGTTTCTCTATCCAATAAAAGGGTGGAAAATCGTGATTAGGTAATGGGTTAGGTCTTATATAACCATTTAAAGAAATTGTTGTGGGCCTCTCAACAGAGCATTGTGATTGTTTACTTAATACACATATAGAATCAGTGCCTTTACCAGCTCTTGGTGAATCAGAACAAGTAACTTCTATTTGATTTGATGTTAGTGGATTTGGTACGCCGGTCGCCCAATATTTTAAAACTCTTGGACTTCCATTTTCCAAACAAATTTCCTGATTATTGTATTTTCCTTCGCTACAAGGTATACGATTAAAAGTATAATTATTCAATGATAATAAATTGGCGTCTTCTATATCAGTTAATACACATTCATCTGGTTGCATAAAATCTAAAGATACAATAGGTATAAAAGCTACCCCAGCTTTTAATATATCATTACGAAAACTGCAAACTTTATTATCTATTTCTGAAACATTAGATGCTTTTTGAATAGTCTGTAAATATTGATCAAATAACTCACAACTTGATGTATCTTGAGATTTACAACGTTCATTAAATCTACTCAAATCAACACACTCAAAACCAGCATTAGATGAACCTGATGTGTTTAATTTAGCTAAACAATATGTCCCATCACCACATTTTAAACCCTGACAAGTATTATTGGGATTAATTTCCGAATAATAAGTAAAATTACACCAAGTATCTTCTTTGTTTACTTTGGTTTTACTTTCATCGCCAACTTTTATCCATTTTTGCGAACTTTCTGTATCCACACAATAGTTAAGCAAAAAATTGGGTTTAATTCTTTCTACTCTGATATAATCAATATTTACTAAACGTGAATTTATAGTGCCAAGTAATACATAAGAACCAACTGCCAGTAGCAAACCTATAAAAGCACCTTGAATAGTATCTTTGGCTTTACCAATTTTTTCAGCGTTTCCCGCAGCCATCATCCATTCAAACCCGCCCCATCCTATATAAGCCACAGTAATAATACCAATAACATAAATAAAATAGGTATAAATAACTTTTAAATAATCAGGAAATTGTGAAACTTTGGTTAAAGTTCCGCCACTTTGAATATCAGGAATCGGGACCGAAAGGTTTATCTCATCTGGCTTTAAATAACATTTGCCATACTGAATATTTTCACTACCTTTACATTCTCTTTGAAAATCAGCATCGCCAACCACAAAAAAATAATTTTCCGTTTCACTGCCCGCTTGTCCCAAACATTGTTCCTGTGTCCAGCATTGGGCTGGTATGTTTTGAGCTAAAACAACTTCAACTAAACCAAAACTAAATAAGGTTAAAAATGTTATAACAAATATTATTTTATATATATTCCACTTATTCATTTTATTTTTTATTCATTTTGCCAATCCCAACATATAAAACACTAATTGACCACCAGGGGATAATACCAGTAAAAGGCAATATTTCAAGGACAGGGGCAATAAAACCTACGACTTTTTTCTTTCCAGCATTATGCATAAACAAATATGTCCAAAGTAGCCCTCCAACTATAATATCTATAATCCAATCTAACCACCACACCGTCTCAAATGAAGCGACGTCAAATACATCTTTTACCCCAGCTGCTATTATCATAAAATACCACATTATGCCTACTTGTAAAAAACCCCCTCCTAAAAAATTTACCCCAATATCTTTAGCGCCCTTGGCTATATTTATCGCACCAGCGACTTTATTGCCCGCAGCAATCTGAGCAGCTCCTTTACTTATTTGTCTAGTACTTTTACTTAAATCTTTGGCTCTCTTTAAAAGTCCAGCCTGTTCTTGTCCATTAGCGACATTTTGATTATCAATCCTATTTCTAGACAGCATCTCATCCATACCTTGAGAACGAGAACTACGAATACGCTGTCTGTTTAATTCACGCTTATAATTATTCTCATTTTCAACCATAATTAATTTATTTTTTTTCTGGACCGATATTAAAATCTGCTACCAACCAAACACCATTATCTTTTACTAACTGTAAGGTAATATCTTGATAAAAAATTCTTTCGTTCCCACCACTAACCTCTCTTTTTTGCGTCTTAACTAAAACCACTGCTGAATTATTGGTCTGATTTTCAACATTAACTGCTAAAGTTTTCGTACTTAAGGCATAACTTTCTTTCACTTGTTTAGTGCTAGATCGTAAACTTTGTAAATCAGAATAAATGCTGTTCGTCACTACGCTTTTTATATCATCAATATTTTGCCAAGCGGCACTATCAGAAAAACTGCCATATCTTTCTACAAAATATCTACTAGTGTTAACTATTGAAGCATAGTCACCTATTTCTTCTTCTGACTTACCAGATATTTGTTGAGATAAAGTATCTTGAACTTGCTGATCCTGAGTAGAATTCACATCTGATTGTTCAATAATAACTGGGGGCTCACTGGATAAGGGTTGCTCTCTATTTTGCCACCACCACCAACCTAAAAAACCGCCGACTATCAGTACTAAAACAAACAGTATTATAAGTAATTTTTTTATTCTTGGATTCATATTTTATAAGGATTAGGATTTAGGATATAGGATATAGTAGTGGTATATTAATTTATTTTTTTATTCCTCGACCCTAAATCCTATATCCTATGTCCTAAATTAAATATCCATCTCCTCAGCTTGATTTTGCTGACGATTAAACTCCCTTTTTGCTTCTTCGATTTCCAACAACTGCTTGGGGTCGGAAGTAATGAGCTGATCTTCTGTATAGGAAGCGACAATTTTTATAGCTGCATGCTTGGACCCAGCAAAAAAAATCCCTTCGCCCACGCCGCATTCAAGCAATAGATATTTTTCCCCTTCAGTCAACATAAATGTTTTTTTCACGACATCAATGGATGCGGGTGATTGTTTAAGTAACAGCTGCAAAGACGAGTTGGTAACGATTGCCTGACCATAAGGGCTACGTAAAAAATCATTGACATCTTGGGTTATAGTAGTTACTCCCAAATAATATTTTCGACAACGTTTTACCAAAGCATAGATAAACTTGGCACTATCATCATTTTGCATTAGCCACCAAGCTTCATCAATAACCAATATTCTCTTTTTAAGTTCTGATCTTACTATATTCCAAATATAATTAACAATGGTATAAATCGCTATGGGCCTTAATTCATCTTCCAAATCTCTGACCGAAAAGGTTATCAACTGATTGTTCAAATCAATATTGGTTGGACTATTGAAAAGCCCTGAAAATGTACCTTCTGTATATTTTTTTAAACGCAAAACCAAATCATCTCCTCCTTCCATGCCAGATAAAACTTCTTCAAAATCTGACATTAATGGTGTTTCCACGTGAGTCAAATCAGAAGTTGGCGTAATATCTTTTTTAGCATAAGTTTCAAGTAAGGCACGATCAATAATTGAATCCTCCTGATGGGTAAGATTCCCTAACATCAAACGCATTAACCCCTTCAAGGTAATAACTGCACTCCGAATAATATCGGCTGGTTTCATATCATCAACCTTACGAGGCAAATCAAATGGATTTATTTTACTGTCACTAGACAAAGAAATATTTATATAAGTCCCGCCGACAGCATCTGATAAATGTTTGTATTCTTTTTCGGGGTCAATAATAATTACATCGGTTCCCATCATCAAACTGCGTAAAACTTCAAGTTTGATAGCATAACTTTTACCAGCGCCAGAAGTAGCAAAAACAACCGAATTAGCATTTTGTAAAGAAAATCTATCAAATAAAATCAAACTATTATTATGTCGATTAATACCATATAATATTCCTTCATCACTAGTAAGTTCTGAGGATATAAACGGAAAAGACGATGCCACCGGTGAAGAATTCATATTGAAAGAAATCATCAACTCATCATTACCCAAGGGTAAGGTGGAATTAAACCCCTGTTCAGCTTGATATAATGTTCTTTTTGTATAAACTAACTTGCTACCAAAAAGCGATTCAATTTTTTCAGTCAAATTATCAAGTTCTTCTTTGGAATTGGCGTACATAGTTACATACAACGCGTATTGGAAAAACTTTTCTATACCTTGAGTTAAGTCGTCACGCAATTTTTCAATATCTTGCAGGGCCGTTTCTCGGATAGGATCACGGGGAGCGCCTTTTTCCGCATCAGCAATCAATTGTGCTTCCAAAACGCCAACTTTATTTTTCAATTGCTTTAAAACAACCTCAGCTGGAATCGGATAAAAAAACATACCAATATCCATAGTCGCGGAATAATTTATTACTGGCGCAAACCAACCAACTGAAATATAACGCGGATAATTAATAACAAATATTGTCCGCACAAATTTTGAACCTAACTCCAAATAAGATGGAGTTACTTTAAAAGCAGCCGGAGCAATAATATCTCGAATTTTTACCGTACCTTCACGAAATACTTTTTCTGCCTCCAATAGTTGTTTTTCATCCAAAGTTCTTTCCACCTCAATTTCTGCCTGTTCACGACGAGAAAGTATCTGTTTAACTGGTCTATTCTTTTGTATGGCTTGTTTGGGATTAAACATAGAAATTAAAATATAGAATCTAGAATTTAAGATATAGGGATTAGGATAAAATAATTTTATAATTTATAATTTTCAAACTATATCCTAAACTCTCTATTGTAAATACTGTTAACTGGTTCTTAATTTATTAACATCAACTAATTTTTGCTGTTCATAAACATCTAAATTGTAAGTATTATAATACAATTCTATCAAACTTTGAGTATCCAATTTAACTGAGGTCAATCCAATGCTGGCTAAATTGGACATCACAAAATCAACTCGTTTTTCCAACAATTCTAAATATTGTTCATACTTTTTCTTTTGCAAAGAGATTACCCGAGCCGGAGAGAAAATCGCGGAAAATCTTTTTATAAAACTTGGTTTTTCAACATTTATTCCTCCATAAGGCACCACCACATAGAAACGTTTGCTCATAATTTCCCCCAATTCAACCAACTCTTTGACATACTCACGATAATCACTAATTTGAGCGCGCAATAATTCATTGGTCAACATCCGTTCGCGCTGTGCTAACTGCTCCAAATAAAAATCTATATTCAATTTGCGAGATTGAATAACAATTTGCAAAGGAAAATCTAGAGCATTCAAAAAACTAACATACGCTGCAATGGTAGCATTCTGTTCATCTTCTGATTTTAAAGCAAAATTGATTGAAGAAACCAACAATACCGCCCGTAAAGTGCCGTCTTTCAAAACAACTGAATCATTTTTAATCTCAGCAATATCTAAATACTGCTGAGTTGAAATAAGAACTTTTTTATTGGCTAATTTTTTTGATTTCATTTGATTGGGATTTAGGATTTAGTATTTAGGATTGTAAACTTAACCATTCATCCTAACTCCTAGCTCCTAACTAATAATTTTCTCCTTTATAATATCCACCAGTATTGACAATCAATGACAACTCGGCCAATCTGGTGGTTGATAATTGTTTATTGGTTGGACTAACCAATTTTACTGTATTTAGTAAATCATCTTCTTTCTTTTCTATATCCACATCTTTATCTTTGGAAGAAACTGGGGAATTATCTTTGGCCCAGATTCGTAAAGATGGTCTCATAATTGTTTGAATGACATTCAGTAAAAAAATATGAAAAGGAGCACCATTAACTTTCAAAAATCCGAAAGCTGCTCCCAGGGCAACCGTAAAAATCGAAGCAAGTAAAAATCCAGAAAAATCTAAAGTTTTAAAATAGGTGAACAATGCCCCCATAACCACAATCATGATCACAAACTGACGAACAGTTATAGGACCTAAGATTTTACTCTCAACATCAATGAATTGTGGCACTAAGAATTGTTGCATAAAGTTAGGATATAGGATCTAGGATTTGGGATTAGGGATAAAGTGATTTATTTTGATTTTAATTTTTGAATTAAAACGTTTAACATTTTTTGTACTTCTACCAATAAATTTTCAACTTTTTTATAATTTAAATTTCTATATATATTTTTTGAAATAATTATTTGTGTTTCCAGCTCAGCTGCAGACCCACTTGCTATACTTAAAAAATTAACATACTCTATTCTTCCTTTTCATTGATAACCTTCAGCAATATTTGAAGGGATAGAAATAACAGCTCTTCTCATTTGATTTATTAATCCAAATAACTCATGTTTAGGATATCTCTCTGTCAATTTATAAATTTCAACCACCAGTTCAATAGATTTCTGCCATACTATTAACTCTTTATATGATTTTAACATCTTATTATATTTATAAAAAACTTTTTCTATATCCTAACTCCTATTTCCTAAATCCTAATATCTCAACTCTTGGTTTAAATCTGATATTTTTTCAAATTCCTGCACTGTTAATGTTTCCTGATCCAATTGTTGCCTTTCCATAATTACCTGACTAACTGATTTGCCCTGCTCCATACTTTGTCTGCCGATTTCCAAATATAAATTATACAGAGGTGATTGACGCCAAGCTTTTATTCCTTCTACTTTCTTACTAAATGATTCTTCTTCCAAGGCATCAATTTTATCTTTAATACGACTGATATTATCTAAAGCATTTGTACCAATCCTATGCAATTCAGCCAAACTCATATATTTTAACTCTTCAATTGGCCCCCTTACTCTTTCCATTGGCCTAACATCACTTACCCTAGGTTTAATATCTGTAGAAATAGGCCGTTTTGGACGTTGGATTATAGGTTCTTCTGGTTCAGATTTTATCTCTGGTTCTTTAAATTGTGGCACTTGAGTAAATTCTGGTTTAATTTGTGCTAAATTTTCGGCAAAATTATCATGTAAATTAGCTGAAGAAGGTTGATCAAATTGATAAGCATCATCTGATTGGCTAATTATATCATCAAGCTCTGATTTGGAAGGTAAAAAGTATTGACCAGATTCAATTTTTTCCATTTTTTCAGACAATAATGACATTAAAACATCTGCCTCAGAATCACTTAAACCAGCGCCCCCTTCGGCCATTGCCCGAGTTAATATGTCTCTAGTTTCAGCTTGTTCTCTAACATGTTTAAGTCTAGCTAAAATAATATTTTTTACTTTTGTTCTATTATTCTCACTAGCAAAACGAATACCGCTCAAGGCAATTATTTCTTCAGCTACTGGATTAAGGTCAACTTTATCATCCAATCCTTTTTCGGAAACTATTTTATTTATTTCCTCCTCATCTTCAGGATGAAAATAAAAAGCTGCACCAGTTTGTTTTTGCCAGATGGCTGGGGTGGGCGGCATTAACTGCTCGGCTAATTTTTCTTTACTGACCAATCCGTCTTTTGTAAATGATTCAGTTGTCGGTTGGACGGCTTTTTTTTCTACCACTTTAAAACCAGCTGGTAAATCTTCCAATTTACCCCCAATCAAAATTCGAAAATTTCCCTGTTCATCTTTGACAACTATTTCATCAGATACATCTAAATCCAGCTTCTCGTCAGTTAAATTTTTGTTTAATATTTCATCCATACTAGTTATTATAGCAGATAAACAATAAAAATTATTAATATTAAATTATAAATTAGAAATCAATAATTTTAATTTTTTAATTTAATAATTTTACAATTCATTTAAAATTTAAAATTGATAATTTATAATTTGGAATTTTAATCTGCCAATTCCAATCTGTCGTCTTTTTCTAAAATTATTTTCCATTTAAACTCTCCAGTTTTTAAATCACCATAAGCTATCGGTAAATATTGTTTATCGCCAGCCCGCTTTAACTCGTTGACCAATTTTATCGCCAGTACCGCTGATTCACCATCGTCAAGTTTTAAAATATCTTTTAAAATATGTTGTAAGAAATATGACAGATAAACTGGTTCCAGCAAATTATTGGCAAAATGATCGGCAATTTTTTTGGAAAACTTTTTGTTTAAATGCTGTATAAATATTTCTTTAATTTTTACATCTTGTTCAAAAATTTCATCTAACTTTCCTTTTTTGGCAAAAACAAATAAATACAAATATATATTATCTTTATCTTTTGAATTTATTGCTTGATGAAAACTTTCAAATAATTCCTTATTCGACTTTTTTAATAAATTATCCGCTTGGTTTATAATTTTATCTATAAACTTTTGATAATTTATATATTTTTGTAGAATTTTTTCTTTGTTATCAATATCTGGTTCTGCTGTTGGGGTAATGTTTTCTGTAGAAAAATAAACTGCTTTTTCTTTATATACTTTTGGAATGGGGATTAATCTAAATTCTTCAAAAGGTATATTTTTTTCTAAATAAACATCAGGAAAAAATTTTAAATTTCTAAATATCTTAATTAATGTCTCAACATCTTTCTTTTCTTGAGGAGAAAGATTTTTTACTTCTTTTACTTCAGTTAAAAAGCTGGCCAAAGTAAAATCATTGAACTCTTTTAAACCATATAGGGAAATAAATAATTTTAACCAATTTGCCACTGTTCCAGGAACTTTTTTATTTTCCAATTCTAAATTTGTTTTGGTAAAAATAGTTTTATTGTTATATAAATAATTTAAAAGTTCCTCATTGAAATTTACATCATACAAAATTACATAAAGAAATTTTTCATTTATCTCTATCAACAAATCTACGCTCTGATTTAATAATTTTCTAATTTCTCCAGTAAAAAAATTTTTCAAATCTTCTTTATAAATTTTATTTTTATCAAGATCACTTACCAACAACAAGCTGAAAACATCACTGACTAAATCTTGTTTTACTTTGACAGCGATACTTTCTGCCAAATTAAACTTTTTCATAATATATTCTGGTATGTCACTTATATCCAGTTCTCCAATGGCCACCAAAATAACAACAAACTTTAAATCAATCTGATATTTCAACTCCAAAGATTGCAACGCTTGAACCGCATCTTCACCACCTAAAGCATCCTGAACATCGCTAGGTAGTTGATAAAATTTAATTATACAATTTTCGATATAACTCATAACTCAAATAGATTATTTTTGTTTTATTATTTTAATTAAATATTACCAGCCAATATAACATTGTTTTTAAAAATGTTCTTCGGGACTTTCACTGCTATTTGGCGGAATTTTTGCTTCTTTGCCGTAACTTATTAATAAATCATGAATAAGTGGAATAGTTTTATTTTGGGTATCAATACTCCTTTTAATATCATTTAATACGGAAACTAGGCTTTGATTGGTTGCTTCATCTGACAGTATTTGATTAACTGTTTTTGTTTTATCTGAAGAAATTTTTTCTTTAACCAGCTCTTCAATTTTATCTTCTTGTTTATTTTCTAATACAGATTTGACTAACTGCTCTACTTCTGCCTCATCAGTTAGACCATAACCATGAATCTTCTCACGTATAGTTGCTTCTTTAAAATCACTTTCACTATATCCGCGACTACTAGAATTGACTAGGTTTAAATTTTTTAAATTTTTTGAATCTTTTAAACGCTCTTTGGCTTTTTCTAAATTTTTTATTTCATTTTCCTTTCCGCCTTTGGTTTTTAACTCTTTAATCTGACCATCCAATAATTGAACTAAAGCTTTCGCAACATCTTTTAAATCATTTTTATTTTGAATACTTATACTTTTAACTTTACTGGGGTCGCCAGTTTTACCTTTCAATAAATCCAATTTTTCAAAATTTTTATTATCAAAATCAACTGCTAAAACATTTGCTTTTTCACTGGCAAAATCATCTACTTCTAAATTTCCAGGTCCCTTTTTCAAATCCAATTCTTCTTTTGCAACATCACGATAATGATTTAGATGGTTTCCGGTTCTTGACATTCTATCTAGATCTGCTGGTAAAATTGCTCGACCAAACACAGGATCGCCTGGTTTATTCAAATCACCAGCTAAAATTTTTCCGTTTTCATCAATACCGGCAATTTTAATGTCATTAAAACCAGAATAATGGGCTCCCGAATTGTATAATCCCCTGCGATATCTATTTCTTGACAATGCATCTTCATGCTTAGTTCCTCTTAAATCAATACCGCTGTTACCAAGATTATAAATTTCTTCATCGCTTAATCTGGCAAAATCATCAGCGTCCATTTTGGCTAAATATTCTCTAGCTAAAGTTTTATCCTTTATTAAAGAGGGTGCTTTTCTTCTCATCACATCTCTACGTACAGAAGGTATTTTACTGTTGACAAAACGCTGTAATATACGAGGGTCATTAATCGAGCCATAAATATCGTTGACTTTTTTTCTATCAGCCGCTCTTTTATTTTCTGCCATAGCTAGAGCTTTTGTTGCTAAAGTATTTAGACCAATAATCTTTGATCCTCCAATAGCACCCAAAACATTTCTTACTCCTTCACTGCGGCTCAAATAGCCACCCAATTGTCCAGCTGCTTTACCTGGCGCTTCTTTCGTTTTTTTCACAGCCCAACCAACTGCGGCTGCGCCCGTACCAAGCATAGCTGCCCGCGTTCCCCATTTTTGTACTTTTTGAGCAAAATTACCTACTGCTCCACCAGATTGAGCGGCAATTTTTTGTGAAATTGCTAGCCCTCCCAATAGTAATGCCAATACTACTATATAATTTAAAATTACACTTTGATCTACATTGGACGGAATAATTTGAGACATTTGACTTTTTAACTCCCCGGTTCCTTGAGAAGAAAATTTATTTGCTATATCGCCTTGCTGCATAGTGAGTAAAGCTAACCACAAAAAGAAAGCTATTACGGGACCAGAAATAAGATGTTGGAAAAACATTTGCCACCATTGCGACCAATAATTTGGTTTAAAGGCATAAGCCAAATATGCCAATGGCGAAATAATTACCAATACCCAAAGCATAGTAATACGCCACATCAAAACAGCAATCATCACCAATATCACCATATCAGCTACCAATATCATCACAACTGCCAAAGCTGCTGCTACGACTAAACCTTCTTGAAAACCTGAAACGTCAGACGCCCATACTCCCTGTGAAAGCATTTCATAGATACCTAAACCTTGTGCTAAATTTCCACCTGCTACGTCTTTAAAACCATTAACAAAGGTCAACATAATTACTTGAAAAAAATCTATCAAAAACCCGGCGATGAGTTTAGAAAAATTTACCAAAATTGCCATGATTAACAACTTGGTAAGTGTTTTTTGATAATGATATGAGCTTATTTTAAGAACAGTAGAAAAAGCAATTATCAACAGAACCACAATAAAGAACATATTAGCTATATCCCGAGCCAAACCCCAACCAGTAGCAACCATCGGCATATCAATAAAATTATTGAATTTAGCTAATTCAATCATTATGCCCACAAAAAATACAAATAAAACTCCTAAAAATCTTACTACTAATAAAAATATTGCTGTTAACAAATCACTAGCAAATTTTAAAGGGTCAGAAAAACCCTCCCAAATAGCACTAAAGACACTTGCTGAAACATAATTGGTAATAAAAAATACACCCACTACGACAAATAGAAAAGTAAAAAGTAAATTGGTTTTGTTTTGTATCAATTGCCTAATTTTTTTTGGCATGAAAATAATAAATTAACATATAATTCATTTTAAATTATACCATAAAAACCTATAAATACAAAACAGATAAAAATTTTAATTTTTATCTGTTTTTTTATAACTTTTAATTAATTTTATTTAAGGACAACTTGGTCCAACACAAACGGCGTTATTGACAACACTTTGAGCATATCTTTGCGGATTTGCTCCAAAGCCCCAATTATCCATAACTTGAATAGTAATATTATAATTACCCGGCACACCAGCATAAGAGTGATACAAAACATGAGGATCACCAGCAGAAGGCCTTTCGTTAAAGTACCCCTGAACAATAGTATTAGCTGAACCATCACCCCAGTTAATATTGTAACTACGTAAAGGCAATTGATCATTGGCGATATTGGTAGTAAAACTCAATTTAACCGTTCCGCCATCAGGTAAACTTACAGTTGAAGAAGCATCATTAATTAAAATATTTCCAATCTGAGGTAAAATACTTGCTCCAATATTATTCCAACCACCACCGGCAACTTCCACATAACGCCAAGACCCGTTTTCATACTGCCAACGATATTCACCTAAAGATTTAATAAACAACTGACTTAAACTACTTCTAGCTGAAACCGTATCAGTATTGGGCATCGGACTTGGAGTTTGCCAAGAACCAACACAAACTCCAAAATTGATTCCGTCACCTGAGTAACAACTCTTGGCAGTTTCATCATCAATACACAAATTACCATTACGAGGGCCACCAACACAAACTGAACCAACACAATTTCCGTTATAACATGCGTAAGGGGTGCCAGCCCTAATATTGGGTCCTGGATTCAAAGATCCATCGTTCATAGTCAAAGTGTTCGCCGCTTCCACATAAATTGGCTGATTGCCTGGTTCAGTTGGTCGCGAATCCCAAGTAGTAGGATCATTTTCATTTTGCATTTGATTGGATCCGTCTTGGAAATAACGAGACAATCCACTCTGATAAACTGCACCAAAGGGAAGACTATCTTTGATATAGTTATAATCAAGAGGCGTCACATTGTAACCGCTAAACTGATCAACTCTGGTCCAATAAGGATAAGCTGTGATGTCACCATTTGGTTCAATTTGAGCAACTTTTTCCAAAACCATACAAGGTTCACGCAAACTATACTCTAATGAATAACCAGCTGCTTGACTACCGCTACTACCACTATAATCATCCATAAATATATAATAAGCTCTTGGATTTCCTTGTGCTGTAAAAATAACTGCAAAAACTAATAGATCGCTGGAATCGCCACAAGTACCTTCTACCGGCCTATCTTCCCCATAATAAGCAGAACTACAATAATTAAACCAAGCATATTCATCATTTGCCATGGCATTAGACAATTCAGTTCCACCATAAGACCCAAAAGCAGCTATCTGATTTTTACTCAACCTATGCGCCCTTGTTAAAACAGCCCAATCAGGATACTCACCTCTAGTAGATTTTTTTCTTAAAAATATTTTTTCTATATCATGTTCAAAATATTTATTTTCAGGGGTACCACTAATATCACGGATTATATACCTCGTACCATCTCCTCTAGAACAACCACCTATTGTAAATCCAACTCCACTTTTAAGACCAGACCAATCATCACAACTATTATTTTCAAAAATAAAAGGCTCTTGTCCTACATATGATGGATAAATAGTAAATGCTCCCCTTATTACATTTAATTTATAATTATCATGTGTGTAGAGCCCATAATTTGGATTAGAACTTTCATTACCCGCTGAAACCGCACAATAATACAACGGTACTTTTTCCTCAAAAACCAATGGTCGTTCATTGATTTGGGCTACTGAGCCTTTGATAATATCAATTGGCCACCAGTTCACACAGTAAGCCGGATTTCTGGGATCTGCTTCAGCACAAAAACCTGGCCAACCAACATATGATTTAGTGCCTTTGACATAGTTACACTCAGGCGAAGAACTTTCCGGATATAAACGACAACGTTGGCTAACCAATGTTTCTGGATTATTTTTCACTTGCAAAGCTGGTAGTATAGTCAAACCATCAATAAACATTGTACCTTCTTTGATATTCAAAAGTTCAGCTCTGATGGTTATATTGTTGGCAGTATTGTTAAACTTGATAGAAAACTGTTGCCAACCGCCAACACTATAATCCTGTTTAGTGCCAAATTGGCCTACTGTATTACTGCCTTGTAAAATTCTTATATTAGCTCCAGCGTTATTATTGTCGGTTGGAATATTTTCCCACCTAATAAACCCAGATAAAATATATTCTGAAGGTGACAACGACAATGGTTGATTTAAGAAAACATTACTATTGTCGGCACTGGCGTTGTTAGGACTGATAGAAAGTTTTGCGGCTTTTAAACCAGAAATAGCTTGGCTATCAGGGGTCACCCGACAAGTGCTACCAGCACTACAATTTGAACTATCTGTATTCCAATAAGGAAATGGAGATTGCAGTGGCTGATTGGTAGTAATAGTGTCTTCAAAACTTGGGTTGTATAAAACGTTGGCTTCATTGCCAATTTGGATCATTTTACTATATGGTAAATACCCTGGAGTGGTACCATTGCCAGTAGCAAAACCCGACCAACTCATTCCCGCTTTGGTATAACCACTCATCATTCGCAAATCTTCGACAGTATAAGGAGCTGTATATCCAGTAGCACCGCTGATTTGTTGGCCGACTATTTCAGTATCTGGCAGTTGAGGAAAACTATTACATTCGCCACTATCATTTAACCCATTACAAATACCTATATCAAAACATTTATCATCACGATTACCTTCACTATCATAAGCTTGTATACGCGTTTTACAATACAACCACTCTTCACAGACCCGATCTTTTTGTACTTGTAAAATTATATTGACACTATTTTCCGCAGGATTTGAACTACTAATCGGCACACTGCCGTCAGGCGTGGCGGTGGTATAAGCACTAGCCGTATAAGCTTGAGGTGCGCCGTCAACTTTGTTAAACAGTCTGCAACCACGCTCGCGATCAACTAAACCATTGCAGGCAGCGGTATTGACTGACTGCTCTAAGTAAAAATATGAACTCTTGGTCACATCAGATTCGCCTTCTGGATCAATGTATTGACTACAACCCATTGCTTCTGGAGAACAAAGCCCTACCCAACCGTCATAATTTGGATCTGTGCTTGGTATTGGTTGCGAGGGATAAGATTGTAAATCTGGACAAAACTCTTCAGTGCCAGTTTTGTACCAATTAGCCTGAGTACGACCGGGTAATAATTTATATTCACAAGTGCGATTAGCCGGATCTATCAAAAAGGCTGTGGCTCCGGTGCGTTCATTGGTGTATTGTTCACAGTAAAGCCCGCCAACACCGCACATTGTCGTATTATAATTTTCTGGATTATCAATAATATATTTATCATTGAAAGCAACTACTGCTCTATTGTCAGATTGACGATTTAAAATAGCTTCTCCCGCCAAAGTACAACCAGCAAACTGACCAGCACAATATTTTTCTTGATCATCAACCAAGTATACTATAGTGTCAGCTGGCACCGTAACATCATCAAATCCTTGCGGATCAGAAAAGGCGTTATTGCCGGTGTTGTAAGTTTGACTATAAGGAGAATTGGAATTTTTGGTATCAATCAAAGCTTTACAGCCCACCTTGGAATCACTACAGAGAGATGTAAAACTAAGCAAGTTTATTTGATTGCCCTTAACATCACGATAAGCCTGACAACCCAACTGAGCGCCCACAAAAGGTTGATTACAAATTGCCGGAGTTTCCCAAGAATCATCTATTAAATAATAACTATCTGTTACTTCTCTAACTATAACATTATCTAGGTAAGCGTTGACTGCATTGGTTTGTAAAAATTCATAAGCAGCGACTTCCCGATCAAAATTAACTGGCCCGAGTCGATAATACTGCCATTCATCAGTCAAACTAACTGTGCCAAAGCTACGCTGCGAACCAGCTATGGGTTGTAAATCTGTAAATTGAATTATATTTTGAGCTTTAGCTTGTTTGATAAATGCTAATTGCTTGGAGTCTTTTTGAGTAATTTGACTAACTTGGTAAGCTTGAATTTCAAAAGATAAATTAGCCGCCGATCCTGCGCTTCTGGCCCAAAAAGAAATAGTATAATTTTTACCTTGTTTGATAATTTCTCTGACAGATTTATGTGCCCGAACACCTGACAACTGTAAAGAGTGTCCGCCTACATACACTGATTCACTAGAATTAAATCCATTAGTCCAACCCTCGCTAGTGCCAGATTCAAAATCATCGTTGACTATAATAGTAACCACATTACCTTGATTACCTCGATATTCTTTACAACCTACAACTTCGGCACGACAAGACCGACTAAAAGATTCAATGCCATAAATAACACTAGAATCCACTGTGCGACGGAAAGGATGACAATCATCAGTAGCATAAGTTACAGTCATAATATCCCGTGACCAACTACTACCTTCCGCATCAATAAAGGTGCGACAATTTAGCGGATCATTAGTAGGATCACAACTATTACCAGTGGGCGCTCCACCACCAGCTGACTGTAAACGCCAAGTTTTCAATTGATAACCAGCTGTATCACTACCTTCCCAAGTATAAAAAACTTTGGCTGCTGGATCGTTGGGCAATATACACTCTCTAATAAAAGTGAAATATCTTATTCCTTCGCCGCCTTGAGCAACCTCATCTAAATTGGTAAATTGTTCACAACCAACATCGCTTAAACGACAGCTAGTTGCAGAAGCAGGAATTATATTTTCAATACTAGGAGTCAGTAAAGGATTTGCTCTTTGTTCAAAATAAGTTGGCACCTCTAAATATTGATCATAACCTATACACGAAGCACTGCAATAATCATTACTGCCTAAAACCGCGGGCACGGGTGGATCGCCATTGATTGGAGTATATAAACTACAACCAACTTCAGCAGCCGTACAACTTTGAGCATAATTATCACATTCGGAGTCACGGTTAGGATCGTTGACATCAGCTGGACAATTCAAATAACTTGGTGCTTTCTTCATATTTTTTTCCTGAATCAACCCCCATTCACCATAAGAATCAAGTATCCCAGCATCAGCATAAATACTCTGATTATTTTGGATATATTGGAATATTGATTGGGTCGTGGCTTCATAACCATCAGGCGCAGTTATATTTGTAAGTTCTATGAATTTATTACAACCCTCGTCTTTCGAACTGCAAGTCTTTACTTGATTATTGAAATATCGCGCATAACTTATGTCACCTAAATCACTGCGATTGTAAACATCACCAAAGGTAATTTGATTGTCACTACCAAAACCGTTGGTAGTTTGATTCCAAATATCATCTGCCCAGTAGCCACTTGGAGTTTTATACATACTGTACCATCGGCAACCAACTTGTGACGAATCGCAAGTTTGCATAGTAGCAGTCAAATAAGAAATTTTATCACTGGTTGATTTTTTTACATATGTTTCACATGTAGAAAACTGAGGGAGACAAGCTTGTCCTTGAAAATTCCAAGTATTTTTTTCCTTGGTACAATAGCCATATTTTTGACAGGTGCCATTGGGATTTTCAACAATACAAGTCTGCTCGTCTGCACAATAATTTGCTCTTTGTAATGATTCTTCACTAACTCTTATGGTTCCACCAAAACCATCTGCCACTTCAGTTTCAACGTTTACACGTTGTGATATTTGCGGACCCGGACCTTCTATACGACAATCATATTCTGGTAATTTCAAAACCCAATTTGGATCTATAAGATGATAAAATGGAGAAGTTGAAGAACTAAAGGCCTGAAAGTTATCAGCTGGTGTACCCATAACTTGAGCCAGAGTAAATGTTTCGTTGTTGGTATTTATATCTTTGATATAAAGGGCGGCCAATTCCCAAGTAACCGGAATTATTCTGTATTTCCGCATAAAGACTAAACTACGATAAGGGTAACCATTGGTATAAGATGGTTCACTACCATCACTCAAAAAACCAAATGGTTTATTGGGATCCAGATAACCTTGCTCAATCGCTTGTCTGACGGTCAAACGTTGGTCAATCGCTGTCGCTAAATTATTATCAATAATACAATTATCAAATAAACGAGCTTGATTTTCTGGTGGACAGGACGAGAGTTTGCCCAAAACATCTACACTTCCGCCGCCACGAAAAGATGGAATTATAAATTCTGCATAACTAGCATCTGCGCCTCTGGTTGCATAAGAACTGGCAAAATCTCTTGGACCGCCACCGGTAGCGCCACCTTTGCCAGCCAAAACACCTTTTTGTAATCTTTGCAAAAATTTAGACGCTAAAGTATTGGTAAATGTCCGCAAAGCATCAGCGGCGATATCACCAGTCAAAGTGGTCCAACCAGAATCAACTGATTTTTCTGCAGTTGCTCCTAGCCAATTTTTTATATCCAAAGCTGGGGTCTTAATAGATTCAAATCCTAAATCACCAATCGGAGATTTTAAACTCTTAACATCTGATTCAATTGACCTAATCAAAGTGGCCATTTGCTCATCTTGAGCTCTTTTGGTGGAAATATTGGAATATAAAATAAACTGAGCCCCTAAATCATTTGATCGGGGATTAAAATATTGAGCTAACAAGTGAAAATTTTCTGCATCAAGTAATCGTAAATCAGGTTTTTGTCCATTGATGGATACGTTCAATAATTTAGTTTTTAAAATATCATTGAAAGTGCAGGTTGCTCTTTGCGGTTCAAAAGCTTGTTTGGTTCTTAAAATCAACTGTAATTTTATATTAGCATTATAAGGTTCACACAAACTGACACCAAATGTGCCTTTAGCTAACTCATCCAACCCCTTACCAATCGCCTCATCGCCAATTCCTCTAATATAAGCTCCAATACCTTCATCCCAATACAAAGGTTTTTGTCCTTTATCACCAGTAGCCAGCCAAGTAGCTGTATCATAAGCTACTCTTTGTAAGAAATAGTCTAGAGCATTTTTGTAAACAATTTTAGCTGCCCTTTGTACAAAAAACCAAATTTTTTCGGCAATTGAAACTTCAATCTGAGGTTTGCTAACCAATTCAACTGTAGGAGTAGGAACACCAATAGCTTTAATATTTTTTATCGGCAATATATAGCCACCTAAAATAAAAAATAAAAACAAAACCAAAAACAAAGATCTGATACTTGTCTTTTTTTGATCTTTGCCTGGTTTAATATTTTTTGGCATAAATTATTAATTTTAAATTAATTACCTTCTGCCCTGATCTGTTCATATATATCCATCAACTCTTGATCGCTGTAAGCATTAACTTGTTCGGCAGGCACACCATTGGCAATCAATAATTCTCGCAATTGCGCTGGGGAAGAAATAACCGGTTCAGCCGTGGTAGTATTATTATTTTGACCAGAAATTGTTCCTACTTGATTTTCAGTTTCCAGATATGCTTGTAAAAACATCTGTTCTAATGAGGCATCATCAATTTCATCCAAAGTTGCCTGGTCTAACCCGCTATTTATAAGTAATTGTCTAATTTCTGCGGGAGTAATTTTATAAGGATCTATCAACGCATCAGTAGTGACTTTGGCTTGACTAGATGTAGTTACTGTCTGACTATCTACTAAACATTTTTGACCAGCTGGACAAAGTGGGTCATTACCAGTTTCTATTTCCAATTTATCAAAATAACTATCAGAATCAGAATCTTCCAAATAGGGAGAAGTTCCATAGACATACAGTTCATCATAATCTGATAAACCATCGTTATCCGTATCTTTTGTTCTCAGTTCGGTTAAACTTTTAATTTGATCTTCAACCGAATTTTGTACCTGTGATTGGGCAAGAAGTTTACTCTTATCAATTTGAAATGGGCTTTTAATAGTATTAAGTATTCGCCACGAGCCAAAAATTAACGCAATTAAACCAATTATAAGAAAAAATCTTCCTTGATTCTTAGGAACAGTAAAAATTTTTTTTAATTTTTCAAATAATATACCTTTTACCCTACCCACATTATTATAAAATATATTTTCTTAACTTTATTATAACAGATTTTTTAAAAATAGTCAAAGTAAAAAACCACTAATTACTAATAACTAATTGTTAATTACTAATGAATGACTAAATGAAATTAATTAATGAATTAAATAATTAAAAAATTCATTAATCATTAGTTATTAATAATTAGTAATTTAATTCAGAAACTAACCTCTGCCACTGTTCTAAATCCAATTCCTGCGCTCGGGCTAATGGTTTTATGTTTAATTTATCAAAAATTGATTTGATTTCAGATTTTTCCATTTTCAATCCAGCTACTAAATTGTGAATAAAAGTTTTTCTTTTACTAGAAAAACCAATTCGTGCTAATTGCCAAAATTTTTTTTCGTGATTCTTATCTATAACTTTATCAACCACAATTTTCACAATTGCTGAATCTACTTTGGGACGAGGAAAAAATTTTCCACTTGTTACTCGTCTAACAATTTTTGGCGTACCATAATATTGAACGGCTAACGATAATAAACTGTGTTTTCCTGTCCCAGCGCAAATTCTTTCTGCCACCTCTTTTTGTACCAAAAATACAATCAGACTAGGACGGTTTTGAGTAGTCAAAAATTTTCTAATTATTTTACCAGTAATATAATAAGGAATATTGCCAACTAATTTATAGTTAGTTGGCAATAACCTTTCATCATATTGCAAAATATCACTATTGATCAATTCTAAATGAGGACTCAATGGTTGTAAGTTAGCTAAAATTGGCATAAGTTTTTCATCAGCTTCGACAGCAATTACTTTTTTAGCTTTGGCCAATAACTTACTGGTTAGAAAACCTAGCCCCGGACCAATTTCCAACACTATATCAGTATCATTAATATCAGCGCTGTTGACTATCTCGTCATAAACTTTTTCACTAATTAAAAAATTTTGCCCCTGAATACGATTGGGTTTAAGATTATATTTTTTTAAAATAAAAGATGTAGCTGCAGAAATATCCATAAAGTAATAATTATAAATTTTAAATTATAAAATATAATTAACAAAATTTATAACTTAAAATTTATAATTTTATTTCAATCTCTCATTGTCGTAATGCAATAAGTTTACCCTTTTCCCAGTCAACAATAGTTGAAGACTTTGGTTTTGATTTTAGCTTAATCCAGTAATAATCAAATCGGGCTTAAATTTTTTATTTTTAAACTGTTTAATCACCTGACAGTCAAAAAACCGGGTCAATATTTTTTTACTAATTTATCTAATACTTTTGGCACATAAAAAAATTTTGCACTATATAATTCGTCCTTTTACTTTATCTGATAAATTTTTAACTCCCGGCGATTAATGGCATCAGTAATAAGTCCACAAAATGTTTTGCTGGGCATAGCTAATACTTATCCGGCTGGCAATCTTTTTACTAAGTCGGATAAAACTACTTCTACTATATTAAGCAATTGCATTAATGATAATTATAAATTATTAATAACTAATTACTAATCAATTTTTGAATTTTTAATTTTTTAAATAAATTTAAATTACAAAATATTAAAAATTATAAAATTACAAAATTTGAAATTAATCAATAACAACTATATTAACTATCTTTCCAGGCACATAAATTTCTTTTACCACTTTTTTACCGCTTATATACTTTTTAATACTTTCTTGTTCACGTGCCAATGACAAAACTTCACTTTGTTTAGCATCAATGCTGACTTCTATACTGCCTCGCAATTTACCATTCACCTGAATAGCAACTGTCACACTATCAGCTTGGACCAAATTTTTATCCCAAGTTGGCCATGGTTGCGTAACCAATAAATCTTTGTTACCTATTTTTTGCCATAACTCCTCAGTTATATGAGGAGCAAAAGGATTTAAAATAACTAATAAATTATGCAAGCTTTCTTGACTGAATGATTTTTCTTTAGCCATAAAATTAACTAATATCATCAAGGCAGAAATAGCCGTGTTAAATTTAATAGCGACAATATCTTCGCTGACCTTCTTAATAGTTTGTTGCACCAACTTTTTCATTTCTTTGGATTCTACACTTGGTCTATTGTTTTCCAACCATTCAAGTACCACCAACCATAATTTTTCCAAAAATCGACGAGACCCAATTATACTACTAGTAGACCAAGGTTTGGTATCTTCCAATGGACCCATAAACATTTCGTAAATACGCATAGTATCAGCGCCATATTCTGCTACTACCTCATCAGGATTTATAACATTACCTCTGGATTTTGACATTTTTTGATTATCTTCACCTAAAATCATACCCTGATTACGCAAACGCAAAAATGGTTCTGAAATTTTTAACCAGCCAAAATCACGCAATGCTTTGGTAAAAAATCTAGCATACAATAAATGTAAAACTGCATGTTCTGCACCGCCAATATACAAATCTACCGGCAACCAATAAGCAACCTTTTCTTGACTAAATGCTTGCTGTTCATTATGAGGATCACAATAACGCAAAAAATACCAAGATGAACATACAAATGTGTCCATAGTATCAACCTCCCGTCGAACACTTTGGCCACTAACTCCGCACTTAGGACATTGAACCTGATGAAAAATTTTTGAATATACCAAAGGCGATTGACCTGTAGGTTTAAAATCAACATCCCGAGGAAGTAAAACTGGCAAATCTTTTTCTGGGACTGGCATCATACCGCAATCATCACAATAAATGATAGGTATCGGCGCTCCCCAATATCTTTGTCTGGAAACCAACCAATCACGGAGACGATATTGCGTTGTGATTTTTCCGTTAACTTTTTTGGTAATTTTCTGCTTGGCCGTTTCGCTATCTAAGCCATTAAATTCACCGGAATTTATTAAAACACCTTCTGCAGTATACAATTGAATGTTTTTTAAGTCGGTACTCTTATGTGAATTTGGTTTTATAACCTGAATAATTTCTAAATTGTACTTTTTGGCAAACTCCCAATCTCTTTCATCGTGGGCTGGAACTGCCATTATTGCACCAGTGCCATATGTATTTAAAACATAATCAGCAATAAAAACAGGTATTTCTTTATTATTGGCCGGATTAATAGCTTTTAAACCTTGTAGTTTTACACCGGTTTTTTCCTTATTTAAACTGATTCTTTCCAAATCAGATTTTTTCTTGGTTGCTGTAATATATTGGTTTACTTCTGTTTTATTCTCTATTTTAGATTCTAAACTCTGAATTAACTCGTGTTCTGGTGCTAAAACTATATACGTAGCTCCATATAAAGTATCGGGCCGAGTAGTAAAAACTTTTATACTTAATACAGAATTTTTTATTTTAAATTCTATCTCTGCCCCAACGGATTTACCAATCCAATTTTTTTGCGCCAATTTAATATTTTCTGGCCAATCAAGCATATCAAGTCCTGACAACAGTTCTTCCGCATAATCAGTTATTTTGAAAAACCACTGTTCTAAATCCTTTTGCCTAACTTCGTTTTGACAACGTTCACATTGCCCATTGATTACTTGTTCATTGGCCAATACTGTCTGACAGTGTTCACACCAATTTACTTTGCCTTTTTTCTTATAAGCCAAACCATGTTTATACATTTGCAAAAATAACCATTGGGTCCAACGATAATAATTTGGATCAGCTGTACTAATTTCTCTTGACCAATCATAGGAAAAACCAAATGATTTTATTTGTCTACGAAAATTATCAATACTTTTGGCAGTAGTTTCCCAAGGCGGAACTCCAACTTTGATAGCATAATTTTCTGCTGGTAAACCAAATGCATCCCAACCGATGGGATTTAAAACATTATAACCTAAATGACGATGATAACGGGCAATAATATCAACTGCGGTATAACTTTCTGGATGTCCAACATGCAAACCAGCCGCTGAAGGATAAGGAAACATACAAAGAGCATAATACTTCTTTTGTTTAGTTTGCTCTTGGACTACAAAAACTGATTCTTTTTCCCATAGCTGTTGCCATTTGGTTTCTATTTTTTTATGGTCATAATACCTATCCATTTGTTATATGGTTATATAAAACAACTTCACTCTAGCATTCGCCAACTATTTTTTCAACATATTACCATTGACCAAAAAATCTAAATAACTTATGATTGATGTTGATCACTAAAATATTAACACAGCTTCAGGGATATTATTTTTATAGTTTATTTATCAAGCACTGGTTGCGTTTAATAATATGTCTGAAAATGTGATTTGGGGCATAATATATACCTCAACCAATCAAAAATATATTAATTATAGTCTCGGCTAAAACCTTGAAAATTTTTTCTTGGTTATTAAAAATTCTTATTTGGCTATACAAAAAATTATTACACAAACCAATTGCTTGGTTTGGTATTTTTTTATGGCGCAATATTATTATCAATATTTATAAAGCTTACGTTTCTTTGAAACGTCAAATAATAAAACTATTAGAAAGACACAATAATATCTTAGCGATTTTTCTGAATAAAAAATTAATTACCCCAATAATAATATTATTAATGACCCTAGCAGTGGTTACCAATAATATTGCCGCCAAAGAAACTAATCGAGAAGATTTTGGCAGACAAAGTATTTTATTTAGTTTAGTAAAAGATGAATTTGGTGGCCATGAAATAATTGAAGATAAACAACTACCACAAATAAATACGGAAGTTGCCAATCAAGAACTAATGGCCTTATCAGCTAATAATTTAGGTATTAACCAAGAAACTGAGGACAATAATTTGGCTATTACTCAAGGCGGTGCATTGGTACAACAAAATATTATTGCTGCTGATCAAATGCGTACCCGTACTGAAGTTGAAGATTATATAGTCCAACCGGGCGATACTGCTTCTTCTATTGCTGCTGCCTATGGTCTGTCAGTCACTTCAATACTGTGGGCTAATAATTTAAATAACTATTCAATTATTAAACCTGGGCAAACTTTAAAAATACCTCCTCAGGATGGAGTTATATATACTATTGCTAAAAATGATACTATTCAAAAAATTGCCGAAACTTACCAAGCTGACGAATTAAGTATTCTTGATGCTAATCCAGAACTAAACCCCAACTCCCTAACAGTCGGCAAAACAATATTTATTCCTAACGGAGTAAAACCAGCCCCCAAACCAACTATTCAAACTAAACCTAATACCGCTGTGGCTATTAGAACAATTTTATCTCCCAATACTCCAGTACCCGAAGCGGCCACCAATTTAGATCTGGAAAATAAACTACTCTGGCCGGCTAAATCTAGACGAATAAATCAGTACTTCAGCTGGCGTCACACTGGACTTGATATTGATGGCGACACCGGAGATCCAGCTTATGCTCCAGAATCGGGTAAAGTGGAAAGAGCGGGTTGGAGCAATGGCTATGGTTATAATGTAATTATCAATCATGGCAATGGTATCAAAACATTGATGGGACATTTTTCTAAAATTTTGGTTAAAGTTGGCGACACGGTTGAACGCGGAGATGTAGTTGCTTTGATAGGTTCAACCGGTTGGTCAACTGGTCCTCATATTCACTTTGAAGTTATAGTCAACGGAAAAAAAGTCAATCCTTTTACTTATACTAAATAATGTATATTACCGAGAATATAAATAATTCTAGACTCTAATCTACATTTGTCTTAAACTAGGCCGATATTGGATACTTTCAGCTACATGAGGTAAATCCACTTTTTCTGAGCCTGCTAGATCAGCAATAGTTCTGGCCAATTTTAATAGTCGATGGTAAGATCTGGCAGACAAATTCATTTGGTGCACGGCATTTTTTAAAATTTCTTTAGCTGGTTCAGACAATTGACAATATGTTTCTATCTCCTTAATACCCATTTCCGAATTGGTAAATATCTTTTTACCACTAAAACGTTCCATTTGTTTTTGTCTGGCCGCCTTAATACGTGTCAAAATTTTTTCTGATGATTCGGCTGTTTGAGTACTGGTTAATTTTTCATATTCCACTCTAGGAACTTCAATATGCAAATCAATGCGATCAAGCAGTGGTCCAGAAATTTTCTTTTGATAATTTAACATTTGGGCTGGACTGCAAATACAATGTTTAACTGGATCACCGTAAAAACCGCACGGACAAGGATTCATCGCCGCCACCAACATAAATTTAGCTGGAAATTGTACAGTGCCATGAGCTCTAGACACGGTTACAAAACCATCTTCTAAAGGTTGTCTTAATGAATCCAAAACATTTCTAGGAAACTCTGGAAACTCATCTAAAAACAAAACGCCTCGATGAGCTAAACTTATCTCACCGGGTTTGATATTAGTACCGCCGCCTACCAACGCAACCGAAGATGAAGTATGATGTGGTGAACGAAAAACTCTGTGTTTAATTAAAGGATAATCAGCGGTCAATAAACCAGCTACCGAATAAATTTTGGTTACCTCTAAACTTTCAGCTAAATTCATTGGAGGTAAAATTCCCACCAAAGCCCTAGCTAATAAAGTCTTTCCAGACCCTGGCGGTCCGGATAATAAAATGTTGTGGCCGCCAGCAGCGGCAATTTCTAAAGCCCTTTTAACCGATTCTTGCCCTTTAATTTCAGCAAAATCAACCGCTGTTACTTTCTCAGCAAAAAGTGGTTTAATATTTTGCTGAAAAGGTGTTATCTTTATTTCCTCTGCTAAAAATTGCACTACTTGACGCAAATTCTCCACTCCATAAATTTCCACTCCTTCCACTAAACTAGCTTCAGCTTGGCTGGCGGCAGGAACAATAAATTTACTAATACCTTTTTCCTGACAACTTATAACCATAGGTAAAATACCAGCCACTGGACGTAATGAACCGTCCAAAGACAGTTCCCCGCAAATCATAAAATGCTGTAAATTTTTTTGTACCTGACACTGACCAGAGGCACGAAGCAAAGCCAAGGCAATGGGCAAATCAAAACTTGGCCCTTGTTTTTTTATATCAGCTGGCGCTAAATTGACGGCAATTCGCGCTGGAGGAAATTTAAAACCAGAATTCTTTATTGCACTTCTAATTCTTTCACGAGACTCTTGTACAGCTGCATCAGGCAAACCAACAATAATAAAAGAAGGTAAAGCCGTAGGAGTTATATCAGCTTCAACTTCTACCAAAACACCATCTAAACCCAACAAAGATGCTGAAAGTAAATTGACTGACATCTAATTATAATCTTTTTTGTAATTTAAATACATTAAAGTCATCACACCAACTACTATGTAAATATCGGCTAAATTAAATACCGGCCAATACCATATAGATAAATAATCCACTACTCCCTGATAAAAAATTCTATCAAATAAATTACTATAACCACCAATAATTATTAAAGCCAACCAAAAAATAAAATTAAATCTTTTTTTCTGCCACCAATAATATCCAAATAAAAAAAGAGTTAACCAACCAATAAATACAAAAATTAACCACCAAAATTTGGTGGGCAGAATACCAAAAAAAAATTTGTCATTAAGCCATAATTGCCAACTGAACCAAGGATTAGAAAAAAAAACTTTATCTGGATTTTGTAAAGCTAAATGTTTAAAAAATCTATCAACAATAAATAAACAAAAAATAAATATCGATGATAGATATATTTTTTTTCTCCTCATTAAATAAAAAACTAAGATTTATCAGCCTGACATTTCATGCAAAAATTTGCCGCTGGATAAACTTTTAATCTTTCAATTTGAATTTCCTTACCACATTGTTCACACAATCCATAAGTACCATTGTCTATTTTCGCTAAGGCTTTGACTGTAGATTGCAGTAAGCTTTCTAAATTTTTTTCAATACCCAAACGAGAAGAATAAGTATCAACTTCAGCCGCATTTGAATCTATATCATCGCCCCAATTGGGGAAGCGTGAATCAAAGTCATTGGCAACTTCTTCTTTTTTATCAGCAATTGAAAGTAACTCATTTTCCAGACGTTCTTTTTCTTTAAGTAATTTATCTTTAATTTGTTTTAATAAATCTTTATCCATAAAAAAATAAAAAAACTCTCCGTATAGATTATATCAAATTTATAAAACTATGGCTATCTAATAATTATCTATTGACAAAATTATAAATTTATGTTTTAATATGTTAATAATACAAAAAAGACGCCGGGGTTACCGGCGCCCTATTATATTTAAAAATATTTAATGGCTGAGTAACTCCGGCGTTTATTGCCATTTTTTGAACAAATTTTCACTTAAATTATTAAGTAAATATTTGTATTTTCGTTAAAATGGCATTTTACGCCTGTTCCGACTTTAGGCAATTTAACTTCCTAACCTTAGTGGGTTATCCTTTTCTTTTGTAGAAAATGGGCCCTTTTTCAAATTTTGTTTTTGTTTTGTCTTATGGTCGGGTCATAAGATCCGGTTAGGGAGAAAAAATTATTCCAAAATAATTTAAATTTGGAATAATTTTCTGGAAATGAACTTACTACATTTTTATTATATCACCAATTTTAAAAAAAGTCAATATCAAACAATATGTTTTTTTATGTAAAATTAGCTAAAAAAATAAATATGTTTGTAATTAACTAAAATTAAATACAAAATTTGAACACATATATTGTTCAAATTCTGTATTTTTATCAACAATTTATCCACAAAATTATAAATTTACTGATTTTTTAATAACAAAATCTATATTTTACCTGGTTTTTATTAACCCAATAACTTAAACTTAGTAGTTTATTATTGAATTTAAAAGAGTAATTTGCCGTTGGATTATTCTGGCAAATAGAATTTATTTTTTGGTGGCCTTGAACTTTAGTAATTAAACGATTTAATAGTTTTAAATCATTACCCAAAATATATCTATTATTTAACAAAGTATAAAAAACATAATCATGGGGAGTAAAATATATTATTTTAATATTTTGTCCTGATAAATTATAATTTTGCCAATTTACTGGTTGTTCTGAAGCAACTATCTCTTTGATAATGGTTTTATCTGGTAGAGTTATTTCTTTTATTTGCGGTTGAAAATAACCTAACATTTTTGCCATTATTTTATTTATTATTTGAAAAAAATTGTCATCTATGGGTAAACTCAACAACCACGGAGAAATTTGTTTATTTTCCGTATGATCTGTAGAGATGACCAAATCATAAAAACTATTTGCTTGCAATAGTTCTTGCTCAATATCTATTCCGGTAATAGCCGATAATTGTTTAAATTTTTTATACCATTCCTGTGATTGATTTTGTTGCCACGCCCAAATAAATTCTTCTGCGTTTAAATGATAAAAAAGCCAATTTTCACCATAAAAAGTAGTTAACCACTGCCTATCTTTATTATCTACCAGAGATACATAATTGTTTTCCAATGAAACTATTTCTAAATAATTATCATATATTTCCCAGCGCCAACTTCCAACTAAATTAAACAAATTGAATTCTTTTGCTAAATTGTTGAAGTTAACATAACCATAAGGGGCGTTAATTGGTCGGGAAAAATTTGGCCAAACCTTTGTCAATAAAGACCCTCCTGCAGAGATATTATTAAAAAATTTATTTTTTATTTCATCAGCTTGATTGCTGACAATTAACAAATTGCCGCTAGTAGCCGCTGATAAACCGTTAGCTAATACTGGCAATGTTTGTTCAGGCCAATAAATCAACCAACCAAAATAATTTTTATTTTCCGAAGAGAAAACTACATAGGCATATTCTGACTGGGAAAAACTAGAAATTTGTTTTTCCTGGCTAAAAAAATCTGGCTTGGCATTATACAAATTTTCTTTTAATTCCGACGGCAGTGCTTGCCAATTTTTATCATTACTTAAAGAATTTGGAAAATGAGCATAAAAACCTATACTCTCTACTGACAAATTGTTTATTATATTATCTGGACTGTCCAACCATTCTTCATAAATAACACTTATCAATCCAAAGACAACTAATATTGCTATTAGTATGCCGTAAAACCAATAACGACGTTTTACTTGAGGAAAAAAATTCTTTAACATAACCTAATTATAACAAAAAACTGCTTATTTTATCATAAGCAGTTTTATTTAAAGTGTATTTTAGTTAGTAATGATTATTTGGTCGATGATTATTTTTATGATGTGAACGATTGGGACGATTAGAACGTGGCGATGATTCAATAAAACTATCTGGTTTTGGTAATAAAACTTTACGCGACAAATTAATTCTACCAAGATTATCTATTTCAATTACTTTAACCTTTACACTATCACCAACTTTTAACACGTCTTCAACCTTATTAACCCGACGCCAATCTAATTCACTAATATGTATCATACCTTCCTTACCAGGTAAAATCTGAACAAAAGCGCCAAAATCCATCAATCTAGTTACTGTGCCTTCAAAAATTTCACCAACTTCAACTTCACGAACAATATTCTGTATCCATTGCACAGCTTTTTTAACCTGATCAGGATTTGTGCCAGTTACCAATACCGTGCCATCTTGTTCAATATCAATGGTTGTACCTGTTTTATCAATAATTTCATTGATTACTTTGCCACCCGTGCCAATGACATCTCTGATTTTATCAACGTTAATTTTAATTGACTCAATACGCGGCGCGTATGGAGATAATTCGCTTCTGGGTGCAGGTAAAACCTCAAGCATAGCGGCGAGTATTTTTTCTCTGGCGATTTTGGCGGCCATTATAGCTTCCCGACAAACTTTATAACTTATACCTCCCAACTTTATATCAACCTGAATAGCAGTAATACCTTTGGCACTCCCAGCTACTTTAAAATCCATATCACCAGCATGATCTTCTACACCTTGAATATCAGTTAAAATTCGATAATCATTTTTATCTTTGGGATTGGACATCATGCCAATGGCAATACCGGCCACAGGGGCAATAATAGGGACACCAGCATCCATCAAAGCTAAAGTTGACCCACAAACTGAGGCCTGGGAAGACGAACCATTTGATGACAAAACTTCGGATACTACTCTAATCGTATAAGGAAATATCTCTTTATCAGGTATAACTGGCTCTAAAGCTTTTTCAGCCAAAGCGCCATGACCAATTTCTCTTCTACCTGGACCTCGCATGGGTGATACTTCTCCAACACTAAAGGGAGGAAAATTATAATGATGCATGTAACGTTTTTTACCTTCGACTTCCATAGTATCCAGCAACTGTTCATCCCCGGGAGCACCCAATGTAACCACTGACAATACTTGAGTTTCTCCTCTAGTAAATAAGCCGCTGCCATGCGTACGAGGAAGTAATCCTACCTCTATCTGCAATGGTCTAATTTCATCCAAAGCCCGTCCGTCAACTCTTTTATTTGTTTTCAAAACAAAATCACGAGCTGCTTCTTCTAAATAAAGAGAAAATTTAGCCAAAGCTTTAGCGCGCATCTCTTTACTCACTTCATTATCCGCCTTTAGTAATTCATTAAGCTCTTGTTCCAGAGTAACAACTTTCTGCCGATAATCATTTTTTGACTGATAAGGGAATAAAGAATCAATTTTTATATTGGCAAAAAATTCTTTTACCTTACTGTCAATAACTTCTGCTTCGTTTTTTGCTTCCTCACTAAGAACTGGCTCTTCGTCTTTTGGTATTCCAATAGCTTGCCTTAATTCTTGAAGAAAGGGAAAAAGATTTTTTAAATGTTTATGACCAAACTCTAAAGCTGCTACCATATCGGCTTCTGAAATTTGTTTGGCGCCAGCTTCAATCATTACTGCTTCTTGTTCAGTGCCAACTAATACCAAATCTAAATCAGATTTTTCTCTAGCTGAATAAGTTGGATTTAATACCCACTCATTATTTATCCTTCCAACTCTAACTGCCGAAACTGGGCCTGCCCAGGGAACGCTGGAGATATGTAAAGCGATTGAAGCTGCTAATAACGAGGGTAAATCTGGATCATTTTCATTATCAACTGATAAAACTGTTAATACCACTTGTACATCCTTTCTTTCGGTTTCTTTGAATAAAGGCCTGATTGATCTGTCAATCAATCGAGCAGTCAGAATTGCTTCATCTGATGCCCTACCTTCACGTTTAATAAAACGTGAACCCTTAATTTTTCCTGCAGCGTACATTTTTTCCTCATAATCAACCATTAAAGGGAAATAATCTACACCTTCGCGAGGTTGTGCGCCTCTAACTACAGTAGCTAATACTACTGTGTCACCGTACCTAACGGTACATGAACCATGAGCTTGACCAGCTAATTTACCAACTTCAACATGTAAATTACGACCAGCCCACTCGGTATCAAAATGTCGATACATAAATTTGCCTTTCTTTACGACAAAATCAATCAATTTTAGGCCAAATAATGAGTTATTTGAACTATTCTGAAAAAAAATAATTTCCAAAATACTTCAAATAACCTCTCTGCCTAAAACTTAATTAATTATGTCTTCTTATTAATTTTTAAAAATTATTTTTTCTTTCTCGGAATAAGATATTTTTTACTCTGAGAGGAAATATCAAAAAAATTATCAGCTCTTTCAATCAATCTTTGTGATGAACTTTTGCCAAAAGCCACGACTTCTACCTGCACGCCTTGATTTTGTAGATATTCTATCAATGGCTCATAATCACCATCACCAGTTACCAAAACAATCACATCTACCCGGGGAGATAACTTAACAGCGTCAATGGTAAGCCCCACATCCCAATCACCTTTTTTCATTCCGCCCGGAAAAACTTGGAGATCTTTAACTTTAATAGCAAAACCTTGTTTATCCAAAGCTTCAAAAAAACCTTTTTCATCCAAACTATAGGACTGAACAACATAAGCAATGGCTCGAACTAATTTTCTCTCAGCCACAGCCAATTTCAATATCTCTTGAAAATTTACTCGGCTATTGTATAAACTTTTTGCCGAGTGATACATATTTGCCACATCAACCAATACCGCCACTCTTTGTTCTTTACTTCTCATCATAAATTATTTTTTTATTCTTCTTCCGCCGGAGCTTCCTCTGTCATTTCATCTTCACTTTCTGTCCTAATAAAATCCTCTTCATCTTCCAAAGTTGTCAAAGGTGTCATTTTGATACCTAATTTTTTACATAATTTGTTGAAACTGTCCTGATTTTCCTTTTCTAAATATCTAAGCAACCTTTTTCTTTGGATGACTTTTTTAATCAAACCCCTTCTTGAAGAATGATCTTTCTTATGCTTTTTTAAATGCTTGGTCAATTCATCTATTTCGGCTGACAAAATAGCAATCTGAACTTCGCTGGAACCAGTATCACTCTTGTGAGTTCGATATTTTTTTATTATCTCCTCTTTTTTCTTTTTATCTAACATAAAATTCCTTTCGCGGTTTACATAGTAAATGGCTAAGCCAAAAACCAAGAAAACCGTAAATAATTAATAATAAACTTTTCTAATAAATAAAGCACGCTTACTCTAACATATTTATCTAAGTTTGACAAGTATTAATAGTTAATTATAAATTGTAAATTTTTAATTATAAATTCAATATTCCTTACTCTATTAAAATTAAATTGCTACACGCTGCTTTGAGCGGATTTGATAGGACTAACCATGTTAAATGGCTTGGCATAACCTGTGGTAGATTTAACAGGGTGCATCCTAATTTATTTGCCAGATTTAAGTTGGTGTCGTAAAATATATTTACAATTATGACAAAAAATAATTCGGTAAATCAACTTTTGAATTTTGGTTTATTGGGCCGTTGGGCTAATGATTTTTTAAATTACCTAGAAATTGAAAAAGGTAGATCACTGCGAACTGTACGAAATTACAGCTTCTATTTACTTAGATTTTTTATCTGGTTAAATAAAAAAAATCTAAAACCTAACGATATATCCTTATCTAAAGTAAAACAATATCGTTTGTGGCTAAACCGACAAACCGACCGACATGGCAAAGCATTAAAAAAATCAACACAAAACTATCACCTGATTGCCCTGAGATCATTTTTAAAATATTTAGCCAAACAAGATGTAAAAACTTTAGCTCCAGAAAAAATTGAACTGGCCAAACAACCAGAAAGAGAAGTAGATTTTTTGGAAAATGATGATTTAGAAAGATTACTCAAAGCGCCCCAAAACAGTACTCAACCAGAGATTATTAAACTTCGTGACCAAGCAATTCTAGCAGTGCTTTTTTCCACTGGTTTACGTGTCTCAGAACTAACCTCTTTAACTCGTGAACAGGTAAATTTAAAAAAAGATGAATTTACAGTAAGCGGCAAAGGAGGGAAAAATCGTCTGGTGTTTCTATCCGACAACGCCAAAATGGCATTGAGTGCCTATTTAGATAAAAGACAAGATATGGATCCATCACTTTTTGTTGGTCATGATAGAGCTAAAAATAAAAGGGTAAACAAAGATAATAAAGTTGTTCATCCTCTCACTCCCAGAAGTGTTGAAAGATTGATAAAATATTATAGTAAAGCAGCGGGTATTACAAAAAAAGTTACCCCCCATACCCTGCGTCACTCTTTTGCCACTGATTTATTACAAAATGGCGCTGATATTAGATCGGTACAAGCTATGCTGGGGCATGCCTCTATTACTACTACCCAAATATACACGCACATTACCAATCGTCAGCTTAAAGAAATTCACAAAAATTTCCACCATAAGAAAACATAAACCTAATTATTAATAACTAATTATTAATAAACAATTTAATTTTAAAATTAAAAATAAATAATTCATTAGTTATTAAAAATTAGTAATTAGAAATTTTAAACATTGACCTTTTTCAATTTTTTATATATTTTTATAAAGTTTAGCCCCTGTAGTTCAATGGATAGAACACCAGCCTTCTAAGCTGGATATAGAGGTTCGATTCCTCTCGGGGGCACCAGAATCTGACTTTTAGCAAATAAATTCGAGCTGACTAAAAAAACAACCAATAATAAGTATAAAAATTAGTAATTAGTAATTAATAATTTAAAAATGCATTTACCAAATGATTTTTTAAATCCAGGAACGGCTTCAGCGCTCATGGGAGTTGCAGCTGGCGCTCTAGCTATGGCCATAGCCAAAGTTAAACTAAGTATTACCAAAAAAATCAAAGTCCTAAAAGGACAACTGGCTACAGAACCGCAAATTGGCGCCAGTGAAACTGTAAAACTCACTGCTCAAGGCAAAGAAAAAATTTACGCTATGGCTTCACTTGCGGCTTTGATTTTTGCTTTACAGATGGTTAACTTTCCTATCACCGGCGGCACTAGTGGCCATTTTGTTGGCGGGGCTTTGGCATTTTTTGTCCTTGGTCCTTGGGCAGCAATTATCGTTATGTCACTAGTAATTTCCATTCAAGCAATATTTTTTGCTGATGGAGGAATCTTGGCACTGGGAGCCAATGTTTTTAATATGGGAATACTTACAGTTTTAACAGCTTACGGAATAAATCTAATTGTAAAAAATAAAAAATTTTTTTATTTTAAAATACTTATTGGTGCTCTTACTTCAGTTCTGATAGCTGCTTTTGGCACATCTTTGGTAATGATTATCTCCGGTATTACCACATTTACTTCAATAATGCCGATAATGTTGAAATATCATTTTCTGGTTGGTTTAGGAGAAGGATTAATTACTTGGTTAATAATATTTTTATTTAAAAAATATAATTATCAATTGTGGATTTTGGAAAATGAAAAATAAATGGACAATAATTTTTATAATTTCTTTGATTATAGCAGGTGGATTTTCTCTGCTAGCTTCTACCAGTCCTGATGGCTTAGAAGCAAGCGCTATAAATATTGGTTTAGATATTGAAGAACAAGCAAACTATAAATCACTTATGCCTGATTATCAAATTTTAGGGATAAAAAATGAAATTTTGTCCAGCGCTTTAGCCGGAATCATTGGCACAATTATTGTTTATTTGGTAGTTTTATTAATTAGTAAACTAATCAATAAAAAAGAAAAACAAAAAAAATTACCAAACACTTGAAACATAAAAATTTATAATTTATACTAACCTATCATGGTGGCTATAGTTTAACGGTAGAACAGCGGGTTGTGGTCCCGCTGGCGAGGGTTCGACTCCCTCTAGCCACCCCATTTTGACTAAAATTGACAGTAGATTTAGATAAGAAAAAAACCGCTCCGAGAGGGACGGTTTATATTCTATCTTTTTGCTCCAGAATAAGCGATTGCTCTTACAATATCCCAGTGTACAGCGGTAGAAGGATAATACCCATATAACCAACGAAAGGTTTTTATGGCAACTGTCTCACTGTTTAAATTTCTATCAGAAGGTCTTAAGCCGTAAGTCATAATAGTCACAGCGGCGTTATCATTTGGATTATTCATATTCGCATTTCTTAAATATATTTTACGGAAAGATTCTTTAGCTTGATTTTCCTTTGCTTCATTGCGTTGTGATGGCCATCTGCCGTTTGCTATCTTCAAAACATCTTCCCAGTCGGTTTGATTTTCTGGCAATTTACCAAAGGCAGAAACAAAAGAATTAACAGCTCCAGCTCTTTCTCCTTCTCCCAACTTAGCTGACATGGGAGAGCCATAAGCTATAAACCACTTAAGTCTGTTTCTTGTTTCATTAGATACATTCTTTCCTTTTACTAATGGTCCAACATATTTATTATCAACATCAGATTCTTTATTTTTATTATTTAACTGATCCCAGTTACTCCAAATAGAATAAAAATTATCAATCATTAGAGCCGAGGCTTCTAATAAAATATCATCTATTTGTTTTTGTCTGACGTCTACTTCAAAACCTAAAACAATTGGGTTTTCCTTTTCAGTCACGTCTACTTTACTATTTAAATTTATACTGACCTGAGCTGAATAACCAGAAAGATTACCTGTCTTATCAACTGAACGCAAAGAAAAATAATAAGTTACATTATTTGCTAAACCAGTGCTTAGTATGCTTGTACTCGTAACATTATTGTAAACAGCACTGCCATATTCCCCGGCAATAGTTGAACGATAAATAACTACATGAGAAAAATCACTATCTAATGGTTTGGTCCAAGAAATTCTAGCGCTAGTATCGCTTACTTTTGTTACTACAATATTCTGTGGCAAATCTGGCGCAGTGGTATCGCTGGGAGCAAAACCACTACTACCGCTACTACCACTACTTCCTGATGAAGGTTGGGTGGGTACAATTACCTGTTTTGTAAAATTAAGATTTAATTCCACCACTTTACCTGGTTCAAAAGTTTGATTATAAACTACATTACTAATGCCTGTTATATACTCTGATTCTCCTGAGAGTTTATATTTAAAAAGTAAATCACCAACATATTCTCCTACTATTAATCTGCTGGCAAAAGGGTCATTATAACCATATATGCCATCTGATGTCATAATTATCTCTCCGATTTTAACGTCGTTATTATATACGGCAACACTTGTGCCAGCTGGCAAAGCAATGTTATTAAGAGTAGCTTGGCCCCAAAATGACATAGGGAAAGCTGGAAAACCATCAACAGCTCCTACTGTTGTGGGAAATAATAAAACAAAAATTGTAGTAAATATTATTTTTTGCATATAATTAATTGCTTTGCAACTAAAAAATTTTATTTCTGTAGAGTTTGTAAATCAGATGGTAAAGTCTTCACATATAGACCACTAGCCCAATCAGCAGAACCTGTTGAGTGTGGTACGGCTGACATATCAGACCAGATGAAGAGACGGCTACCAATCAAGGCATTGATAGTGCCTGTTTGTGTAGCAGAATCTGTTACTAATCCAGTTTGAACATTGTCACCGGTAACGATTGTGCCACCAATAGTAGCTTTCAACTCATAAGTCTTGCTGGATGCAGCAGCAATCTGTTCTGGAGTGGTCAAACTAATCTTGAGACCACTGGCAGTAAAGGCTGTGCTAGAAGCAGACAAAGCTGTTGGATTACCTGACACATACAAAGCTGGGGAAGATAAGGTTACGCTTCCTGAAGTGGCTGTAGTCCAAGTCAAGGTAGAAAGTTCAACAGAACCCTTGGCATCAGCTGCCACCGTGAACTTGGAAATCACTTGAGTACCAGCACCAAGAACTGTAGTTGGTAAACCAACCAAGGTTACAGTCGGTCTGGTCTTTCTTACTACCATGTCATTGCCATTGATATTTGAGGCTGACACATTTGTACCAGTAGTTTCAGTCAAACCTGAACCTTTACCAACGTGTTTGTAAGTTGCAGAAACATCCCAATTTATACTACCAGTACCACCTGAGATGGTTCCAGATGATAAGGCTGGGACATCAATGTAAACTTTCAACACAGCAGTATTGTCTCTGGCAACAAACATTGTTAAGCCAGTGAAGGTTACTGTGCCTGAAGCCATATAACCAACAGCAGTACCTGTGCCACCACCTTGAACTGGATATTCCAAAGTTACAGCGCCAACATGAGGTTGAATACCAGAATCAGCAGTAAAGGTTAATTCTTGTACTTCGAAATCTTCATACTGAGCTGTGAACTTGATTGCGTTCATTAGGACTTTGCTAGTACCAGCCAATACTATATCAGCATCTGGTTTGGAAGCATCAGCAGCAGCAGTTAACGAAGGTATAACTATTGTAATCATTTGTAATAAAGCGTCATTGGAAACCATATTTGGACCTTGAGCAGATAAACTAAAATATATATTGCCTGGTTGTGCATCTGATTTTATGTCAGCATAGATATCTATCACCTTTGAACCTGATGATGGAATAACTAAATTAACAGTAAAATTATTAACTGCTTCTGGTATCTGCTTAACTGAACCAATTTGAGTTCCACCATCTTTTAAATACATATTGGCAATATATGAAGATGTTAAAACAGAAGACGATACTGTCAAATTAGTTATATTTACCGCCCCTTCATTACTGGCTGTTAATACGGCGCTGCCCACTTTGACAGATTGAGAACCTAAAGCAAAATTCTGATTACCGTAGGCAACATATTTTGTTATTGTTAAACCTCCCTGTGAAACTGTTAATTCGTTAGCTGCTGAATCAAATAATGGGGCATTAAAAATTGTATTGGTAGTTAAACCAATAGCATTATTTGTATTTCCGACTAATGTAATCAGTATAGTATCATCAACATTAAATACTCCGCCGTCGGATTTATAAACATCAGCCCTTATTTCCAAAACACCCGAGGTATTACTGGGAATAATTAAACTGGAACCGAATGAAAAAAGTGTATCAGTATCTTCAATTAAATCTTGGGATAAACCTATTTGAGTGCCGTTATAAAATACTTTCACATTTTTAAGACCGCCTAAAACAGAAGTGTTTACTTTAAACTTTAATTCATTAATTTTAATGTTTTCATTAGTTGCATGTAATTTCCACCTAGCCATAGTTATATTACTTGCTCCATTAGGAATTCCTCCTGATGGTGAAAGTAAAGGATCAAAAATAACTGACAAGGTGCCTGGTAAATTAACTGGTTCATTATTCTGAAAACCGCTGTAGGTACAACTCTAATTGGTAGTAAAAACTGCGTAAGCTTTTAGCTCTCTTAGATCATTTAATTGATTGACTTCATTCCAAACTTTCTGTTCCCATTGGTCACTTACTTTTACCGAACCTTTGTCTAATTCTCCTGCAGTCAAATCCATAACATGAGACACACAGCCAGAAAGAGATGAAAAAATATTTGTCACATTATCATAATCCGTTCCCCCGATATAATTATTATTTAAAGCATAAGAAGGATTGGCTATACCTAATACATTCCAACCTATATCTAATGTCCTGCTAAATAATCTTTCATTGGGCTCAACATCCTGTTTGTATTCTAATGTCAATGTTTGATCAGACCCAGTTTTATTATTTATAAAATAACCATATAAAGGTATAAACTCTGTTTGCCCTAATTCTGCCATGGTTTTCCATCCAGATAATGCTGTATTATCCAAAACTAAAATATCAAAATTAGCTAGAGTTTCTTCAGCTGAAAATATATGGGAATCCACTAATCTAGGCACTGAAATTAGATTCCAACCATTCTTTAAATTTACAGTCTGGTCATATTCGCCTGCTTTAGACGAACTTACTTTAAATCCAAAAAAAAGTAAGATTAATAAAATTATAAGTAGACTTTTTTTCATCATAAATTTGTTATTAAAATTCAAACTAGTATATATAAATTATATCAATTTATCAATTAAAAATTCCCCAAACAAACGCATGGGGAATTGCTTACTAAATTATCCTGTGTTTACTGCCTTTTGTCAAATATATAATTAATATGATACATATGATTTATACAAAATGTACTTCCCCCATTTCTTTAGACACGAACCTTGTTAGTTACATTGTATGCGATAGCCGCCAAACGTGCAAATTGCTGTGGCGGCATTTTTAGTGCGGCTGATAATTTGCTCTTTTAGATCCGGAGCAATTTTATGTTTTTTTATAGGTCTTGTATAATTACTGTTTAATTATATTATACAAGATTAGTGTTCAAAATTTGGGGGAGGGCCACTATCTTTTTTATAATTTATTTTTATATAACCAACTATAATTTATTTCTATTTTTTATCAATTTAAACATCATTATAATGAAAAATAAAATAACAATAATATCTATGAATCCCCACAATGTTTTATATCTTAAATAAATTAGTATTATAGGATTGAATAAAATAGCAATACTAACTAAACACCAAAATAAAAGATTTTGTTTTTTAAAAACTTCATAAATATAATATGCATAATAAATAGAAGAACCAGTAACTACAAATTTCATAAAAGTATAATCCATAAGGCCAATCAAAAAAGACAATAAAAGAAATATAGATGATACAATTACTGGTTAATAAAATAAATTTTTTTATTCATAATAATTTAAAATTATAATCAGTCATCACAAGTAATATTTTCTAATATTCCGCCTGATTTATAACAAGGCACTTCCACATAACATCGTGTCTTTGTTAATCTTCCATTTTCATTCTCCAACTCTTGTAACCACAACTTTAATTCTTTAATCAAGGGGTTCCAAAATCGCACCTGGCGGGATTCCATTCAGACCCATTTATACCTATGAAAAAAACGCTCCGAGAGGGGCGGTTTTATTTATCGGAATAATTATCATTTTTAATCTCTACGTTCTTAATATATTTAAGTGGTAATTCTTTTGGAAACATAATTTCTGGACTTAATCTATTAAAATTTCTAAATTTATCTTTCTTACCTTCTATATTTTTCTCTAATAAAGCTTCTCCTAAATAATCATTAATTTCATCTTTAACTTTAGGGCCACCAAAAAACCATTCTTTATTAGGTAAACTATTTATATATTTTATTAAATAATTTATAAAATCTTTTCCTTCTATAATTGATTTGCGAAAATATTCTTTATCATCGTCATCAACAGCATAATGTAACCATTCGCCGGCAGTAGCTACCTTTGTCCCTTCAATATTCAATGCTGATAAATCTATCTCAAGAATTACATCGCCATAATTTTGTGGTTTATGTGATGCAAACACAAATTCATCTCTACCTTCTTCTCTATCTAAATAACCAGTACTAGTATCTTCATAATAACCAAATTCATTTTTACTTATCATTCCTCTTTTGACTAACTCCTTTTCGCTTAATAATGCTCCTTGTTTTTTTATTTTTTCCCATTTCTCCTTAGTGGTAGAATGATATAATTTTAATCTTTCCAAGATTTCTTTTTCAGTAATTTCTTTTTCAATTATTTTTTTATTTTCAAAAGAATTGTTTTTTTCAAATACCATACTTGCTTATTTATATTAATATTACCTATATTCTACCAAAATCCCATCTAAACCACTATCACCAATCTTGTAACCACAACTTTAACTCTTCTATAAAGATGTTCCAAAATCTCAACTGATGGTGCCCCTATTTTCATAATTTAAAAATAAATTTAGATAAGAAAAAACCGCTCTGATGAAGAGCGGTTTTATCAAATAATTTAAATATTTTAAATTTTTAAGTTGATAAAAATTCAGACGAAAATTTTTGAATAAAATATTAACTAGATATGCCGTTTTATATTTATAGTAATAACTTCTTATTTTCTAACTACAAAAAGAATATAAAATAAAAAATATTAACTCTTATTTTACCTCCTCCCAGACAAAATATGTAATTTTATCAGATTGCTCCTCTATATATCCTTCAGGATCAAATTGTTCGTCTGTTAATGTACAAGAAAATTGTGGCGAATATATTCTGATTTCAATCCAGGATAACTTGGAGATGTAACTTGAGAATCACTTTTTCCGGTTTCAGATAAAGCAAATCCACTACTTATGCCCAACTCTTCTTGAATACCACGTATCACAGCAGCCTTAGGATTTTCATCTAGCTTAATTTTTTCTGAAACTGATGTCCCTAAATTCCTTTGTCTCTGCCGACCATCCTTAAAAATCTGCCTTTCTTCTTTAAGACGATATTTTTTACCATCAGGTGATTGGTAATAAATATCAGCACATACAATAATAACTCTTCTTAATAATTCGCCCTTTTCTCCAACAATTAAAATAGTCTCCCCACTTTCAATTTCTTTTTGGAGATGAGTTAATGTTTTAGATTGTCCAGTACCCCATGATGATGTGTCAATACCAGCATTGGCAAGCTTTTCTTTAATGTTTCAATGACAAATTGTTCTTTTTTCTCAAAATTTTCCATAGGATAAAAAATAAATTTTTTTCATTATTTACTATTCATAAATCATTATACTAAAATTTGCTATATTAGACGATTCAAAAGCATTCAACACATCTATACCTATAAAAAACCGCTTTTTAAAAAGCGGTTTTGTTTATATTTAATCTTCTCAATAGCTGTTTGGCGAGTCGCACAATTTGTGCATTTGTCATTCGGTTAATAGCTTTATCAGTTTTAATTTTAATTTGTTTTTCATTCAATTCAACAAATCTTTCGTGCAGCATTTCGTGGATATAAACTTCAGCCAAAAACAAATGCAGATTAATAAAAATTTTTTCTTGAAAATAATCTATTTCGCCAAAAGTATTTTTATCAAGCCATTTAAACTGAACTTCATATTCACTTTTCCTAAGCAAAATTTCATAAATTGATCTTTTTAATAACTTTTTTTTCATTATCCACTCCTTTTTGTTTTTAAAGAATTTATCTACTTTAAAATTAAAAATTAAATTTGTCAAATAAAAATAATCAAATTTAAATATAAATGTAAAATTATTAAATTTTTATTTTTAATAATTAATATTATTAAATTTCAAGTTTGTTTTTAATTGACAAAACCTACTATCCATGCCATACTCAAATCAAGCAAGTGATTCTATTTTATATTTGCTTACACAAATAATTTAATTAATAGTGTGTAAGTTACATAAATAGTTAGGTCGCTCTTGCGAATTTATTTGTGTAAGTTAAATTACTATGGCAAAAAAACTATACGTCGGTGGATTGTCCTATAATACCACTCAAGAAGGTTTGCGTGATGCTTTTGCGCAAGCTGGTAATGTAGAGTCAGCCATCATCATTACAGACAAAATGTCAGGCCGTTCCAAAGGTTTTGGTTTTGTAGAAATGTCTACTGATGAAGAGGCAGACAATGCTATAACTACTTTCAATGGCAAAGAACTTGATGGCCGCACTATAACTGTAAGTGAAGCCCGGCCAATGACCGATCGCCCTCGCCGTGATTTTGGAAATCGTGGGCGTGGCTTTGGCGGCGGTGGTAACCGACAAAAAAACTGGAACTAATTATTCCTTTTGTAAAAAACCTCCCTACGGGGAGGTTTTTTTATTACCACAACACTTCGATTATTTGTTGTTTTGCTATTGGCTCATCAATATCCGGAAATTTAAGATGAGGATATTTTGCTGCCTCAGGTTTACATTTAGGGCAATACGGCCTGCTAATTATTTGTCTAAATATTTTATTTTTATCTTTAACCAGCATCTCAATATCTAACCATTCTATTATCTTATGGGTATAAAGGCAGCGCCAATACATTGAACCATGTGGTGATTTTTTATCTTCAAAAATACCAGCGTGAATATGCAAATATGCTAAATCAATTTTTAAAACGAACATAAGCCCTCCTATTGTTTTCCTCAACTTAACATAAACAAAAAAAATAGAAAAGCCCTCAATTTTGAGGACTTTATTTAAATTATTTTTTTTATGTTTTCTCGATGAGCAATCAAAATCATGATGGTTATACCTATAATAAATAAGGTAATTTCAAAGTTATCTTGATTAAAACCACCACCAAAAATAATTTTTACAATAACAGCTGAAATAGCTGCAATCATTGAACCTAAAGCAACTTTTTGTGAAGCTATTTTTGGGGAACCAAATTTTTTGGCAAGTAGTATGGTTATAACAAAAACCAAAAGTATGACAATAATAAACCAATCTGGGGTAAGACCTAAAAGTACACCAAGTGAAGTGGCAACAACTTTACCACCTTTAAAATTCAACCAAACCGATTTAAAGTGTCCAACAATAGCAAAACTCCCAGCCAAAATATAATAACCTACCTTAGGTTCTATAAAAAGCAAGTTGACCAAACTGATAGCCGCAAATCCTTTTACTACATCTAAAATTAAGGTTAGCGCACCCCATTTGGCACCTAAAGCCCTGGTTACATTGGCAGCACCAATATTACCACTGCCAACTTTTTGTATATCAACTTTGTTGTATTTGGCTATCAAATAGCCAAAAGGTATACTTCCTAATAAATATGAGATGATGATTAATATTACAAATTCCACTGGTACCTCCGTTTTATTTTTTAAAGAAATTGAATTAAATTATCTTATATCTAAAATATTTTTTTGGCAAGAAAAAAACCCGTCCGTAGACAGATTTCTAAGTGTTATAGAAATGTCCAATGGGACGGGTTTAAATGAATCTTGTTGAGCTCTTGCGGAAAAAATTATTTAAGAAATGTGGTTTCTTCGAAGTCGTTCAACATAACATTTATTTTTTGATTGATCACTTATACATCTTTTTTTTCCGCATCGCGAATTAATTTTCCCTAATTGGGATTTTTTCCCTTAAAAGGGATTTTTAAATAACAAGATTCAATTTCCTTTCGGTAATCAATACCTTACACTATTGAAACTTTGTGGTCAAGCACAGCTTTTGAATAACCTGTTGATAACTTTATAAAACCTAATAAAAACTAAAGAATTATTGTGATTTAATAGAATATTATGCTACATTATGCTACACTATCGTTTAGACTAAATTTATGAAATTATTTTGGCAATATCTAAAAAATTATAAGGGGATATTTATTTTATCTCTTTTTTTGGCGCTGATTAATCGGGTATTTTCTTTGTTAGATCCGCAAATTTTTCGTTTAATCATTGATCGTTATGCGACCAAGTTTAATGAACTATCAAAAGATGAATTTTTATATGGGGTGCTTGGTCTTTTACTGCTAGCCATTGGCGTGGCTTTGGTCTCGCGGATTGCCAAAAATTTTCAAGACTACTATGTAAGTATGATAACGCAAAAATTGGGCGCCAAACTTTATGCTGATAGTGTACAACATGCTTTATCCCTACCTTACATGGAATTTGAAGATCAACGCAGTGGCGAATTGTTGCAAAACTTAAACAAAGCCCGACATGATGCAGAAAAATTAATTCGCAGTCTAATTGATATTTTATTTTTCTCACTAATTGGTATCTTGTTTGTTTTAGGATATGCTTGGTTTGTTCACTGGTCTTTGGGTTTAATTTTTATATTAATTATTCCTACTCTTAGTGCCATAACTTTTTATATCAGCCGTAAAATAAAACAGGCACAAACTGATATAATTTTAGAAAAAGCTGACTTAGCTGGTTCAACTACTGAAACCATTCGCAATGTTGAATTGGTAAAAAGTTTGGGATTAGAAAATCAAGAAATTATTAGATTAAATAATGTTAATGAAAAAATTTTAGAATTGGAATTAAAAAAAATAAAATTGGTCCGCACCATGAGTTTTATTCAAGGAACCCTAATTAACCTACTTCGATCTGCTATGCTACTACTAATGTTATGGTTAATATATTTACAAATTATTTCTTTGGGTGAATTTTTTACTTTACTTTTTTATTCATTTTTAATATTTACCCCTCTGACTGATTTGGGCCAATTGATTACTGATTATCGTGAAGCTCAAGCCAGTGGTGATATCTTACAAACAATATTAAATAAACCGACAGATAAATCTCCCTCCCAACCTAATAATTTAGGAAAATTAAAAGAAATAAAATTTGTTGATGTTGATTTTGTATATAAATCAAGTAAAGATCCATCGGTAAAAAATATAAATCTGGAAATTAAAGCTGGGCAAACTGTGGCTTTTGTTGGGCCCAGCGGATCAGGTAAAACTACTTTGATAAAACTTTTAGTTGGCCTTTATAAACCTACTCGGGGAAAAATTTATTACAATCAAATTGAAAATAGTAATTTAAATTTTACTCAACTCCGTCAACGTATCGGTTTGGTGGCTCAAGAAACTCAGCTTTTCGCCGGCACTATCAGAGAAAATTTAATTTTTACCAATCCCCAAGCTTCCACTGAAGATTGTCTAAATGCTATGAAGTCAGCCGCGGTTGATAATATTTTAACTAGAGATAAGCTCGGCCTTGATGCTAAAATTGGCGAAGGCGGATTGAAACTATCAGGGGGCGAAAAACAAAGATTGGCTATTGCCCGGGCCCTATTAAGAAAACCAGAAATTTTAATTTTTGATGAAGCTACCAGCAACTTAGATACAGTTACCGAAAACGCCATAACCAAAACTATCAAAGAAATAGAACAAAAAAATCCTGACCTGATCAGGATTTTAGTGGCCCATCGACTTACCACTATCATGCATGCTGATATAATTTATCTAATGCAAAATGGACAAATTATTGCCAAAGGCAGTCATTCTGAATTGCTAAAGAGCAACCTTCTCTATCAATCCTTATGGCAACAACAAGATAACAATATTTAACCTAACAATTTTTTAACCTTGTCTACTAAATCGGTTAAATGAATATCTATTTTTAACCAATAATCTATCGCCCCTAATTCTTTGGCTCTTTTTATCCACTTATCATCATCTATATTGGATAAAATAACCACCTTTTGTTCACTCAATTTGCCTTGGCGATTTAAACTTTCCAAAACTACAAATCCATCTTTATTTGGCATTTGCATATCCAACAAAATCAAATCAAAACGATCTTTATTTATTTTTTCTAATGCTTCTTCTCCATCCTGAGCTGGCTCAACCGTAAAACCAGCAACTGTCAACATGTCGGTTAACATTTTAAGGATTTCAAATTCATCCTCAGCAATAAGTATTTTTTTGGACATATATTATTAATTTAATATTAAGATTTTTTTACTAAAGGAAAATTTATACTAACCTGAGTGCCAACACCCTCAATACTATCAATATATATCTGCCCAGACATCAAAGTAACCAACTCTTTGGTAATCCATAAACCCAAACCAGTGCCAATAATGTTTTTTGTTTTATCATTTTTAATGCGATAAAATTTTTGAAACAATCTTTCTCGCTCTGATGCTGACATACCAATACCAGTATCAATAATTCTAATTTCCAACCAATCTTTTTTTACCGAAAATTGAACTTTGACTGAACCAGTCATGGTATATTTAATTGCATTACCAATAATATTAACAAAAATTTGTTTTAACTTTGCGGCATCGGCTTTGATTAAATAACTATCTTGACAATCACAAACTAAAATAATATTTTTTTTGTCAGCTTCAACCTTCATTTCGCTTAAAACTTCTTTAACTATAACTACCGGATCAATATTTTGAAAATCAAACTTCAATCTACCTTGTTCTATCCGAGAAACATTTAACAAATCATCTACCAAAGCCGCCAATCTATCACTAGCGCCGCTAATAGTATTTAAATAATCCCGTAACTGCTTAGTTAAAATATTTTTTCCATCAACCATGAGCATAGAAGTATAACCTTTGATTATGGTCAAAGGAGTACGAAGTTCATGCGAGGCAATAGAAATAAAGTCATCTTTCATTTTGTCAATCTCTTTTATCTTGCGATATAAAACAGCATACTCAAATAATCTGGTATTAGCGGATAAAAGTAAAATTAAAACTAACACCGTAATAATAAGAAAAATATAACTTCTAGTAAATGTTGCGGCAACTAAATTATCCATCACTTCAAGCGAAATTACCATGGCTAACAAAAATTTTTTATTATTATTATTGTCAACCAAAGGCATCACTACCAACCAATATTTTTTATCTGCTGAAAAAACATTATCTGCGGCTGGAAAAATGCTAGTTAAATTTTCTTTATTCACAAGACTGGCAATAGCATCATTATTTTGCCAAGAAAAAAAATAATGCGGAGAAGTAATTTGTCTGTTTATTTGTCCAGTGACAGAGCTGGCAACAACACGAAAGGAATCATTTTCGTATGCGCTGACTTGAATTGCGATAATATCTTTTTGTTTAGCTTGGGTTAAATCAATAGTAGATTGTATTTGCTCATTTGACCATGAGGAATTAAGTAAAGCGACATTAAATAATCGACCAAAAGCTAGAGCTTGTCTTTGTAATTGAATGTCAATGTTGTTTTTAAAATTACGATTTAGATTTAAAGTATTAAATACAATAACAACCGGAATCAATATAACTAAAATCAAACCATATATGAGCTGCCAATTTTTATTTAAAAAAAATTTTTTCATGATAATAAATCTTCGGATTTATTGTGAATTCTTCTAACAAGAAAAAATAAAACTACAGCCAACAAAATCAAAATGATTGCCCCTTGGATATAATATTTTTCCAACAAATTTACATCTTTAACTTCAGTGAAATCTATATATTCACTAGCCGAAACTGCTTTAGCTTCATTAATAAAAAATATTTTGGCTGATGATTTTTTTTGAATTTTACCAACTTCGTCATTGAGAACTAAATATACTTGATGCTCGCCGTTGGTTAAATTGTCCGATAATGCATATTGCCAATGACCAAATTCATCTACTTGTACCGTGGCCAACAAAGGTATGTCAGAATATATATACAAACTTAAAACAGAAAATGCCGGCCCTGTGCCACTCAATAACAAATTTGAACTTTCTTTTACTTCAGTAATATTATTTTCAATCTTATCAATTTTTAAATCATTACTTTCTTGACCAGAAATTTTTGGATGCTCAAAAACAGCTTCCGTCAATATAGCCTGTTCTACAGCCGCTAATTTTTTTTGCCATTTCTCATTTTTCTGCTTGGGATCATAACCATTTTTAACCTCAATTAAATCATCATACCCATCACTGTCAGTATCTTTGGTATAAATATCGGTACCTAATCTTTTTTCTATATCATCAGCTAGACCATCTTGATCGCTATCTACAATCAACAAAGCAGGTAATGGTTTTATTAAATAATCATCAGCAACAACTACTGCCTCTTGAGCGGGTAACAACCGGTAAGCCCCTTGATCTTTTAATTTTACTGGCAAACGAGATAACAAATTTTGTGTTTCGGATTGTTGCAAATTTTTATCTGAAATAAAACCAGAGGTAAACCTATTTTTAAACTGCTCCAAAACCCTAATTGACACTTCTCTGGCAGCCAATTCATTAACAAATAAATGCAAATTATCTTTACAGTTTTCACTGTCAATACAATAAATTTTATCTTGATAATTTTTAATTAATTCTTGCTGGCAGACGGTATAATCTTTACTGCCAATTAGTTGGCAAGCTGTGGTAATATTTTGCTTGCTTAAAAATTCTTGGCATTTTTCTTTGCTAATAATTCCTACTTGTTTACATTCACTTGGTAACTTAACGTAATCCAAAAACTTTTGACATTCTTCTGAATCAAAAATAGATTGCTGAATACAAAACGGATTAAGGTTGGCACTAGTAGAAATAATTAATTTTCTCTGTTCACTATATTTTATGCATAATGGTTGATTCTTAAATTCCGCTAAATCACACCAACGAGAGGCCCTTGGCTCTAACAAATAACGTTCACATAATTCATAACTTGTTATCCCATCATTTATACATTGTTCATTCTTTCTGTTGCACTCATTGATATCTAAAGCTTCTGTTACGCAATAATTATCAATAAAATTTTGTTTATTTTGAAAATAAGCTAAACAAGTAATTTCTTTTGTGTTTTGTGGGCATTCATTAGGCTTTTGATAAGTACTTGTAGACGCAACATCGACTAAATCATTTCGTTGTGATGAACTGGTAGCTAAAACTGGCTGAGTATTTATTGTAGTTGTTGAAATTAATGGATTGGTAACTGGCTGAATTGTTTGATTTGGTAAAAAAATATCTGTTGAACTTGCTTTGTTTGTTTTTAAAATTTTATTGCCGGCAGTTGACTCGGTAGAAGTAGGAAAATTCGTTAAAAAAATTTTAACAATACTACTGTAATATTCTTTACCTTTAACTTTCGCTACGGCCAATAAATCATATTCACCACTGGCATAATTGCTGGTTAAAATATACTCTTGCCAAAGATTATTGTCATATTGGCGAGTCGGAATATAATGGCCTGTTAAATAAAAGTATACTTCATCGACTGGCTCTGACACCTTGGCTTGCAATAATACTTGCCCAGTTAACTTTTCATTATTTATAGGCGTAATAATACTGATTCTAATTGGCAAGGTAGTAGTACTAAGAACTTGATCAGTGTTATTGGCTATATAAAAAAATACTGTTTGCTGAGAAACAGCATTACTGGGATTGATAGCTTCAACTACCAATTTAAAACGACCGTCACCGCCTAATTCATTGGTATCAATCTCTACTTGATGAGAAGTGGAATTATTTGAATTTGTGCTAATATACTGTTTAACTAAAATGCCAGAGTTATTATAAATGGAAAAGATAATTTCACCAACGGCGATATTGGATTGGGCTACAAAAAAAACTTGTCCACTTAAAATTTGTTCTGGTTGAGGGTTAATTATTTTTAAATTAACCGATGACAATAAATCCTGAACCACACTAAAATTTCTGATCTGGCCTGCTACTGTAGTACCATCAAAAAAAACAGCAAATGTTTCCAATCGATAATTGCCATTTCCTAATTTATCAACTGCTAAATCATAAGACCAAAACCTACTGGTTGTACTTTCTCTTTTAGCAATAGCGCGTTGAGTTTCTAAAGTAGACGAATCTAAACGTATAAAATGTAGTTCAACAAATTCTATGTTTTCATTGACTTCGAACTTCAAAGTATAGTTTTGTTTTAAAACCTGATTCTCCGCTAAATTTAAAATACTTACCAAATCTGCTGTAACATTTTGTGCCCATAAATATTTATTAACAAAAAACGCCGTACCCAGGGTAAAAAAAACAATAATAAAGAGAAGTTTATTGGAAAAATATTTTTTTTTGAGTCCAAATTTTACCATCTCAATGTATTCTAAAATTTAATTTATTATAACATAAAACAATAGAAAAATTAAATCCAATTCAATTAAAAAATGGATGGTTAAAAAACTTTTTGTTAACATTAAGATATATATCTAACTTTTATTTATACCTTTTACTCTACTAAATATTTTAACTGACAACTGCCAACAAAAATTTATTGAATTATTAAAAAACATGATTTATAAACCAGTCAAATATTAGCTTATTTGATATGACCAAAATTTTTTTATCACATCATTTAAACATATTAACTATACTAAAAAATAATTACCTAATATCAAATCAAAAACAAAGTAGATAATTATTTATTCTTTCAACTTATTAGTAGTTAAAAAAATCAGTAAACTGTCTAAATTATATAAAAATTAAAAAATATATGTTGCTACCTTATAAAATAAATTGGCGTTGGGAATGGTTGGGAATTTTTATTACAATCATTACTCTTGTCTCCAGTGTGTATTTTTACCAAAATTTTCCCGAAACAGTTCCAATTCATTGGAATATTTACGGTCAACCAAACGATTGGTCAGGAAAAAAATTTGCCGCTTTTTTCTTTCCTGGTTTAATTTTGATTTTATATTTTATGATGATTGTATTGCCTACTTTTGATCCTATGAAACAAAGATATCAAGAATTTTCCAAAACCTACCAAATTATTCGAATAGCATTGGTTTTATTTATGAGTAAGTTATACTTTTTAACCTCGTTAAATGCTTTGGGTTACGAAATACCTATAAATAAAGTCGTACCTTTCGGAGCTGGTTTACTTTTTATTATTTTAGGTAATCTTTTACCTAAAGTGAAAAAAAATTGGTTTGTTGGTATACGCACTCCCTGGACATTATCCGATGAAGATGTTTGGGATAAAACTCATAAACTAGGTGGGAAGATATTTATGGTTTGTGGTTTTTTAATGATTTTAGGAGTATTTTTCAATCCGAAAATCTATGCGGGATTGTTCACGATAATAATTTTTCTTACATTATTTTTTACTTTTGGTTATTCATGGTGGCTATGGCAAAAAAAATAAATAAGCCCATATTTATGGGCTTTCAGTTTATCAATGATGACGAGGTAATTTTAAAACCTGTCCACAATGAGGACAAATAATAGTGCTACCATCCCCTTTTTTGTCAATTTCGAAACATTTTAAACAAAAATTTTTATTGCACTCAGGGCATTCAAAAATCAAATAATCATCGGAATAATCTTCCTTTCGTCCACCGCAAATAGAACAACTAACGCCCTCAATGATTTTTGGAAACAACATATCTTCCTCCTGTTTTATATTAAATTTAATAAGTACAAAAGATTTTCTAAATTAACTCAAAAAAAATATTTTGTCAATCAACAAAAAACCCCTCAAGTTTAAAGGAGGGGGTTATTTTCTAATGTCTAAAATTTGCTCAAATAACATCAAAATAAAATTTAAAATATTTTGCCACATTATTTTTTATCTTTAACTTTTTTAACCTCATCAATTTGACCACCAAATTGGTTGATAATGATTAAATTGACCGTCAACACTAAACAAATATTTAAATGCCAAGGAAGATCAAGAACAAAATCTCCCAATATAATGAGTACTACTGTAGCGAGGGCAACCACTACAAAATCGCCCAATAAAGGTTCTGTGGTTTCAACCTTAGCTTCTAAATTAAAACTTTTTATGTAATTGTCAAAGTTTAAAATAAACAACATTAAAATACCTTCAACAATTACCCACAACGGAAAAAATAAATAGGTATATTGCCAAAATGAAGTAAAAGGATTAGAGGCAATATCTATATAATAATAAATAAAAGAAAAAAGTCCGGCCGTTAGCATCGCAACGCCCGATATCAAAACTATGAAACCTTTGTAGGCTCGAGAAAATTCTTCCTTAATAAAAACTTTTATTAACCAAACGATCAATAATAACAATAAAAAATTGAAAATCACGGCTATTTGCATTGTTGATAGTTCGGCTTGAGCAACCGCGTAACCAATCAACAAAAAAATTACTAAAATAAATTCTTGTCTTAATTTTGGTATTAACTTGTCAAAAAAATTACCAATCATAATCTAAATTATTTATTATAAATAAATTTATTTGATAGCCAAGAACCAACACTTAAAATCAAAGATCCCAAAAAAGCCGACCAAAAACCAGAAATAGAAAAACCTTCTAAAAATGATGCTACAAACCAAAATAAAAGAGCGTTAATAACCAAGGTAAACAAACCGAGAGTGATTATATTGATAGGTAGGGTGATCAAAATAATTATTGGTCTAATTAGAGCATTAACCAAACCTAAAATAGCTGCCGCAATAAGAGCAATATATAAACTGGTCACTTCAATACCTTGCAATAAATAAGCTATCAACAACAATAATAAAGCATTAATTAACCATCTGATAATGAATTTCATAAATTCATTATAACAAAATAAATTTATCCTTAAAAATAAATTTTAAGGATAAATTTGTTCGTTATTTTCACCATAAACAAAAATTGCTTTAGTCGGACAGCTTTCTGCCGAAGCAATTAAAGTTTCATCGGGTAATTTTTCCCAGCCATTTTTAACAATGGCAATATTTTCTTCATCTAACTCGTAAGCTTCTGGCGCCACGCCGATACAGGAAGCAGCGCCTATGCATAGCTCACGATCTACTTCTATTTTTTTTACTTTTTCGGCCATAAAATATTTTAATAATCTTTATTATTTAATTATAACAAAAATATAAAAATAATCTATTTATCTAATTAACTATATTTATTGGGCGACCGGCAATAAATGATTTTATATTTTCTATAGTAGTATCCAAAATACGACGCAATGCTTCTTCTGAATTAAATGCATTGTGCGGTGTAACAATAACATTATCAAATTTTAATAAAATATGATCATGTAATAAAGTATTTAATTTTTCCCGTGAAGCTTGGCGATCTAAAAGTTGTATTTCCTCTTTGATAAGCCCTTCTTCCTCTAAAACATCAAGCCCAGCCCCAGCTAATTGTCCCGATACTAAAGCTTTTAACAAGGCCTTAGTTTCAATTAAACCGCCACGAGAAGTATTTATAATATAACTGCCAGGCTTTAATAATTTTATATTGGCTTGATTGATTAAATGATGTGTTTTTTTATTGTAAGGCACATGTAAGGTAATAATATCTGACCGACTTAAAAGTTGCCGTAAACTAACATAGTTGGCTTGATACTTTTTTGCTAAAGATCTGTTTTTATAAATATCATAAAGTAAAATTTTCATCTGAAAACCATGTGCCAATCTCACGACGTGAGCACCAATACTCCCAGTACCAATAATACCAATACTTTTACCCTTTAAATCAAAACCGCGTAAATTATCCAAAGAAAAATTTGACTGTTTAGTACGTGTGATTGATGGATAAATTTTTCTGGCTAAGGCTAAAAGCAGAGCAAAAGTATGCTCAGCCACGGTATTAGCTCCATATAATGGTACATTACTAACCTTGATACCATATTTTTTGGCGGCTATTAAATCAATATGATCATAACCAGTTGAACGAGTAGACAAAAATTTTAAATTGGGCAGTAAAGAAAAATGCTTTTCATTAAAAGTGGAGTTAATAAATCCACTGACAATTGAAAAATCTATAATTTTTTTAAAATCAGAAATTTTAGATAAAACAGGAAAAAAACTAATTTTGGATATATTTTTATCAGATAATTTATTTAGTATATAGTCTTCTTCCCATGATTCACAGCCTAAAAATGCAACTTGATATTTCATTTTATTTCTCATAACTATAAATAGAATTAATTTTGATTTGTAGTTGTGGTTGTGCTGGTAACAGTACTAGTAGCAACATTCCCCGATAAATTATCAAGTAAGTACTGTTCAATTAATTTAGTTGTATTTCTAACTTGTTTAAAATAATTATTTACATTTTGGAAAGATAATAAGATTTCATTGGTAAAATTTTTATTCTCTTCTAATTTTAAAAATGCTTCAACTACTTGCAACTCACCTTCTATGCGGGACAAATAATCATTATTATTATCCAAATAATCATCAATCTCAGTATTTATATTTTGATTGTAGTTTTCAGTTATCTTCTCCTTTAATAAAGAAACTTGATTATATAACCAACTATATAACTCTTGCGCTTGAGTAAATAAACCTCCAAACAGCTGATTAATTTCTGGGGTACTAGTGACTATCTGACTATTAATCGTTGAAGTGGTACTGCTAACTGCTAAATCGCTAATTGCTTTACTAACAATTTGATCAAATTGATCCACTCTCTCAGTCAATAAATTTATATCAAAATCTGAAGAATAATTATCAGGCACAACTTGTTCGGAAACTGGAGTTGTGGGAAAATTTGAAACTATACCTGGACGAATTTCAGTTGTTTTGGAAGTTTCTACATCAGTTGAAAGTTTATTATCCCGCCAAATTAAATAAATGACACTAATAAATATTAAAAATAATATAATAAATAACAACCACCACCAAATATTATTTTTTGACTTCTTTTTTATACCTGTTGAGGAATTAACTGGTGTTAAATTTACTTTTGTATCTTCTTTAAATATTTTAACAGGCCGTTTCTCAACTGTGGGAGGATTTACATTGTTATTTTTAGGAATCTTTTTTTTGACTCTAATATCTAAACTCATATTAATTTTCTTTAATATTTACTTTAACTAATTGCCAAATACCGCCTAAAAACAAAAGAGATATCAACCAAGCCAATAAACTACCTAAAATTGGTAAAACAACAATAAATCGCCAAACAATTGCCCCCAACACTAAACACCAAAATAAATAATTTTTTGTATCTTGAGTCAATTTCGGTTTTTGTTTAAAACGTTGCCATAGATAATCTCCTAGCCAAATTGCTAATAAAACTTGTCCTAAATAATAAATCAATACATAGAATAATAGCAATAATACAGCCAGAGGTATACCAATTAAACTTATAAATAATAAAACCGCTACTATCGGCACAAAAATAAAAACTAACAAACCGGGTAACAATAATTTATAATGTTCCTGTTCAATAAACCTTGGCAAGTTTAATAAACGATTACCAAATAAAGCAATTAACAATAAGCCGACCAAAATCATACCAAACAAATTTACTAACCACCAAAATATTTGACCGTAAGAAATAAAATTTTTTGTCTCTGGTTGAATAACATTTTTTTCATTTACTTTTCCATACACACTTACTCCGTCGGCAATCATTAATTTATTTTTACCTGTATAAACTACATCGCCATTAATTTCACTAGGAGCCAATAATTCAACCTTGGTATTATTACCAATACCAATAATTACTAAGCTGTCTTTTATTTTGGGATTTAATTTAGCTGTGGTTGTTTTAATATCAAGTCGTTCAAATTGCCCACCAATATTCATATCTTGAGCCACTAAATAACCGTGCCAATTCACAATTGCCTGAGATTCTATTGAACTGGCAAAAATTGTTAGATTGTGATCAACATAATTTTCCAAAATAACTTTCTGACCTATACCAAGGACAGAACCGCCTACGTGAGCATCTATTTCAATCTGGCTAGCAAGAAAAAAAACACTACCTTTTATATCGCCAACTATCTTTACCTCCTGACCAATAACAAATAGATCACCAGCAACATTACCAGAAAAATCTATTTTGCTGCCACTTAAAAAAATGTCTTTATTGTAATCACCTTCAATTTTCAAATTTTCACCACTAGCAAAATGGTTATCATTTATCATCTGCGCCTTAACTGGTGTTACCAAAAATAAACTAAATAAAATAAAAAATAATATTTTTTTCATATATTTTTATCATTAACATTGTATCATTGTATACTAAAAAATAAAACTTTAGTTTAGTTAGGTTTCTGCGCTATACTGATTAAACTTTCAAATTTTCCACTCGATTGGTCTTTTTCTTGACGAGATATTACATAATTTTCCCTTAAAATAAATCCGATCTGAGTCAATAAACTGCCTAACTCTTTTTTATGAAAAGCATAATAATAACGATTGAACAAAATTTTGCCTTGATGATCCTTCCAAGGAATAAGTAAAGCCTGTTTTTCCAAACCTCGCAACCAGTTAATTAAAATTTGTTTTTTGATTTGATACTTTTTATTAGCATAAGTATTCCAAAAATACCAATTATTCATCAGTAACAACCCCCCGGGCTTAAGCACTCGATATATTTCTTGTAAAACTTGCCAACGATTGTCAGGATGAGGCAAATGATGTAAAACTGCTACCGCCAAAACAACATCAAAAAAATTATCCCCATAAGGCAAAGATCTGATATCAGCTACTTGAAAATCAGCAGTTTTAAAGCTATACTGCTGACACTTGCGCTTGGCAAGCGTAATCAATTTATTTGAGATATCACAGCCAAAATAATCAATTTTTTTATCTGCCAAAAGTGCCATCATCCGACCATTGCCACAACCAATATCCAATATTTTTTGTCCGTCCCTAATATAATAGTCCCAACCTTTCATTTCTGACCATATTTTATATCTAGTAGCAGAAAAATCTTCAGCAATTAAATCATACCCTGCTGCCAATTGATTGATTATTTTTTCTGCTCTCTCTTTTTTCATATGAATAGGCAAATTGTCCAAAAAGAAATTATTGACACTATGTTGACTCAACTGCCAACTAGCGATGAGCAATTTTTAGCATTGAATAGAAAAATCTCCACTAAATATAAACTACCACCCCAACCTAAAAATCAACTACGTTCAGTATATCAAAACCTGATACAAAATAAAAAAATTAAACCTAACCAAACAATTAACGAACTTTTAAAAGTCAGAGCAACTAGAACCTTATCTGGAGTTACCCCAGTTACTGTGCTTACTAAACCTTACCCTTGTCCCGGTAAATGCATATATTGTCCCTTGGAGCCAGGCATGCCTAAAAGTTATTTATCTACGGAACCAGGGGCAATGCGAGCCGTTGCTAATAAATTTGATCCTTATTGGCAAGTCCATAATCGTATGCGTGCACTTTATTTAAATGGCCACGAACCAGACAAAATTGAACTCTTAGTCTTAGGTGGTACTTGGTCGGCTTACCCTTGGTCTTATCAAAAGTGGTTTATTAAAAGATGTTTTGAAGCGGCCAATTATTTTCCTTATGTTTTGTCCAATAAAACTATTCCCAAAAAACTTCGTTCTTACAATTTATCGCAAGCCCAAAAAATAAACGAAACTGCAAAATATAGAATAATCGGAATTACTTTGGAAACCAGACCTGATTGGGTTACAGTCAAAGAAACTAAACGGTTACGTATTTTAGGTTGTACCAGAGTACAACTTGGCATTCAAATATTAGACGATAAAATTTTAGACTTAATAGTTCGCGGACATCACATTAAACATTCAATTGAAGCAACTAAAAGGTTAAGAGAAAATGGTTTTAAAATAGATCATCATATTATGCAAAACCTGCCCGGCGCTACACCAGCAAAAGACAAAAAAACTTTATTACGAATTTTTTCAGAGCCTGATTTTCGGCCAGATCAAATAAAAATATATCCAACTATTGTCAGCGAGTATGCCCCACTTTATGAATGGTATAAATCTGGTAAATACCGACCTTATTCTGAAAAAAAACTTTTCAATTTACTTTTGGAATTAAAACAGATAGTGCCTTACTATTGTCGTATCAATCGATTGATTCGTGACTTTCCCGAGCAAAGCATTAGGGCGGGAAATAAAATTACCAATTTAAGAGAAATGTTGCAGACAGAACTAAAAAAAAGAAATTTACGTTGTCACTGCATCCGCTGTCGTGAAGTCCGCTATCAAAATCAAGATTTAAACAAAGCTAAACTATTCATCGATGAATACGAAGCCAGTGGCGGTAAAGAATTTTTTATCTCTTACGAAAATATAACTCGCACCGCTATTTACGGTTTTGTCCGTCTCCGTCTTAATTCAGTAAACAATGAGGTCTTATTTCCAGAAATAAAAAATGCCGCCTTGGTTAGAGAACTTCATGTTTATGGCGAATTAGTTCGTCATGATAGTGACAACACCAATAAAGTCCAACATCGAGGTTTGGGTAAAAAATTGATGCAACAAGCAGAAACTATAGCTCGTCAACATGGTTTTAAAAAAATAGCCGTAATTGCTGGCATAGGGGTTAGAGAGTATTACCGTAAAAAATTGGGTTATCATCTCCAAGGCAGTTACATGGTTAAAAAAATTTAAACTTATATATTTTAGCTATTTTAATTTAAAACTAATTTTTTTAGATAGATTTTTATCAGGAGTATAGAAATGATTAAGAAATCTTTATACAAAAATCTTACCTTGATTGGTAGTATTTTTATTGTAATAATAATTTTAATTCTTGTTGTAATATTAAGAGCCACAGGATACTGGGAAAGTAAATTTGATCGTAAAGAAAAAAATACACAAAATGTAAATGATGTAAATATCACTTTCATCAAAAATCCAGACAGTGTACTAAATCATATCGATTATAGACTAAAAGAATTATTTTACAATTTAGGACCAAGTGGTATTACTTCCTATCAAATGACAGAGGGAGAGGTGTTTGCCGGAACTACTGGAAATTATATTATTGCTAAAACCAAAAATGGTGAAATGATATGGTTAGTTGACTGCATAATAGATGCTGATATGCAAGTTAATAGACTTTGTGCCTTAGCCGTTATGTACGAATCTGAATGGAATAAAGCGGTAGCAAATGCAATGATTAATGGGATGAAATTTCCTTCTCCTCGACTCTTTAGACCAGAACATTATGCAATGATTAAAAAAGATGAGTTAGAATTTAATGGTTCCAACTGGGATTATTTTCTAAAATAAATTAAAAAAATAATTATCCACTTAGTAACATATGTGAAAGTGGATTTTTTATATCAATATAAATTATTACTATAAATTACTATCTTGACAATTTATAGAAAATAAACAATAATAATCTGTTACTTCATTTACAAATTAAAGAGGTTAGAAATGGAAAATAAAATTATTAAAGTTCTTAAAAGAAAAGAAAAATCGTTTATTCACCTGCCTATTGAAATACCAACAATCCTAGTTACTGACCCCTCTAACAATTCAGAAAAAATTTATTTACCCGAAGCATTTCATATAGATTTTAAAAAATTTATTTCTGAAAATGATCCTAGTTCTTGGGTGTTTATAAAACGCGGTCTTGATGAAAGACACCAAGAAAAAAATATCAGAAAATATTTAATATTTTCTGAAACCGTTAAAGATGAATTTGATAAATTTATTGAAAATTTTTCTGAAAAATATAATATAAAAATTATTATTGAATGAATAAAATCTCAAACCCCTCATGATTATGAGGGGTCTTCTATTTGCCAAAACTTGTATCAATGAATTAAAATTATCAACATGAAATACTTACAAAAATCTGACCCTGAAATTTATCAAATTATCCAAAATGAACTAACTAGACAACGAGAAGGTTTGGAAATGATTGCTTCAGAAAATTATGTTTCTCCAGCAGTACTGGCAGCGATGGGAACAGTCTTAACTAATAAATATGCGGAAGGTTATCCTGACAAACGCTATTACGGAGGCAATGAATTCATTGACCAAGCGGAAAAATTAGCCATTAGCAGAGCTAAACAAATTTTTCAAGCAGAACATGTCAACGTACAACCTCATTCTGGCTCCCAAGCCAATGCGGCTGTATATCTGGCATTACTTGAACCTGGGGATACGGTTTTATCTATGAGTTTATCAGAAGGCGGACATTTGACGCACGGCCATAAAGTAAATTTTTCCGGACAATTTTATAACTTTATTCACTATGGAGTGAATATAAAAAATGGATTAATAGATTTTGATGAGGTTAGAGAGTTGGCTGTAAAATATCGGCCAAAACTTATTTTAGCTGGAGCTTCAGCTTATCCACGGACTATTAATTTTTCAACTTTCAAAGCTATTGCCGATGAAGTCGGGTCTTATTTTATGGTTGACATGGCTCACATTGCCGGCTTAGTTGCTGCTAAGCTTCATCCTGATCCAGTACCACTAGCGGATGTAGTAACGGCTACTACCCATAAAACTTTACGCGGACCTAGAGGGGCAATTATTTTATCTAAAAATATTAATCGTTTAGAACCAAACTCTAAAAAAAATTTAGCCCAAAGTATAGATAGCGCTGTCTTTCCGGGAATTCAAGGGGGGCCTTTGGAACACATAATCGCCGCCAAAGCCGTAGCTTTCAAAGAAGCGTTATCACCCGAATTTAAAAATTACCAACAACAAGTTCTTGCCAACGCTCAAATATTGGCTCAAACCTTACAAGATAACGGACTGGAACTTGTTAGTGGCGGTACTGATAATCACTTGTTATTGATTGATTTAACCAACACTGGTCATAGCGGTCGTGAAGTAGAGTCAGCCTTAGACGAAGTTGGTATTTATGCCAATAAAAATACTATACCCAATGAACAAAGAAAACCAACTGACCCATCGGGGCTAAGATTAGGCACGCCAGCTATCACAACTCGAGGGTTAAAAGAAACGGAAACAAAATTGGTAGGAGAGCTAATAGTAGAGGTAATAAAAAATATCGGTAATGAAAATATTAAAAAGAAAGTAAAAAATACCGTTTCTGAATTAACTAAAAAATTTCCTCTTTATCCTGAAATACTCTAAACAAATATTAAGAAACTCGCTGACCAGCGAGTTTCTTAAAAAAATTATATTATTCTAACCAACTATACTGCCTAACAATTTTCAACTTTTGCCACCAGTTGCCTAAACCAAAATAATTACCAGCTTGAAAAAACAACAACAACCACAAAACTAAAATATAAATCAAATGTTGGTCAACAAAAGGATTGGTCTTTAGTGGTAATTGTGACAAATAAATAAAAAACATCATTAAACTACCACTAACAGTAGCAATTTTCATTCCTATCCCCAGTATTAAAGCCAAACCTACCCCCAAAAGTCCCAGCATAAAAAGCCAACTTACCAATGAGCTTTCAGATATACTATTAAAAAGCCCTGCTAATGCGCCTTGAAGATTACTTAAATATCCACGAGTGGGAGAACCACCATAAATCCAAGCTTTAGCTTTAGGAGTAGAAAAACCTAAACCAAAAGTTTTATCAAAAAAAGACCATAAAAAAATAAACCCCAAAAATAATCTAAGAGCAACTAACGATAACTGTTGATATATATTTAAATTATGATTAAACATAAGACGTTTTTAATTTTTTTTGTTCTTTATAATTTTCTATAGCCAATTTTATCAACTCATCAATTAATTCATTGTAAGACAAGCCACTTACCTGCCATAATCTAGGATACATACTAATTTTAGTAAAACCAGGAATTGTATTTATTTCGTTTATAAAAATTTCTTTTGCCGTTACAAAAAAATCGACTCTAGCCATGCCTACACAATCCAAAGCCAAAAAAGTTTTTATAGCCAAATCTTGAATATCATTTATTTGTTTAGTTTCTAACTGTGCGGGGGCAACTAATATAGCACCTTGGTCATCTAAATATTTGGCTTCATAAGAATAAAACTCCTGCTGGGGTATTATTTCGCCCGGTAATGAAGCCCGAGGTTTTTTATTTCCTAAAACCGCGCACTCTATTTCCCTTCCTTGAATATACTTTTCAATTAAAACTTTATCATCAAATTGAAAAGCGTTCTTGATGGCAATTTGAAAATCATGCAAATCTTTTACTTTATGAATACCTATCGATGACCCTTGGGCAGATGGTTTGACAAAAAAAGGCAAAGAAAAATCTTTGACATATTTTTCATAATCTTGCAAGGCTTGTTCCGGAGAAAAAATTACCGTATAAGGTGCTACTGGCAAACCATTGGTTTGCATTATTTTTTTGGCAAAATCTTTGTCCATACAAACCGCTGAAGATAATACATCTGCTCCAACAAAAGGAATATCAAGTAACTTAAGCAATCCTTGCAAGGTACCATCTTCACCATCTGTACCATGAACAACGGGAAAAGCTACGTCCAATTTATTTAATTTTTTTCCAGTATGTAAATCTATTATTTCTCCGCCTTGGCTTAAGGCGATATTTATACCATTGTCTGATAAAGCTATTTTTTTGGGATTATCAGCATACAAAAATGAGTCTTCTGAATTATACAATCGCCAGTTACCGGCTTTATCAATGCCCAATAAAACCGCCTGATATTTATCAGTGGGTAAAGCTTTTAAAATATTTTTGGCTGATTGTAGCGAAACTTCATGTTCAGCACTACGACCGCCACAAATTATACCTACTACTTTCATATTAGTATGATAGCAAAAATAAAAAATTAAAACAGCTGAGGTTGAAAAGAAGACATTTGTCCTACTACTTTCAAATTTAATATTTTAGCTATGGTAAATACTCTTTCGCTTCGAGCGCCGTGATCATAGGCCTTTATTTTTTCTTCATCCATAGCAATAATATCAATTGTTCTAAATTCGCGACTAGTATGATCAGAAGTAACATTTAAATATTCTATCTCGACCTGCTGATATTTTTTTAATGCATTCATCAATATTTCTTTGATGTTTGGTTGTTCTGCCCAAGGAACATCAAAAGCAACAATTTTACCAGCTGTTTGATACCATAAACATCCGTGTTTTTGTCCATATTCATATAAATCTTTGGTAACTTTTACATCGTCAAGACAATATTTAATCAGCTTATCCCACTCTCCTCTATGATAGTAGGCTATAGCATCTAGTCCACTACCCGATTTACCGCTATAAAGTGTACTTTGAGCTAAACTCTCCAACTTAATTCTAAAACCAAGTTTTTTTACTATCTCTTCCAAAATATCCAAATGAGGAATTGATTTTAAATCTAAATTAAAATATGGTTGTAAAACAGCATTATCAAAATGTTTAGAATTAAAACCAATCAACAAGTCAGCTTGTTTGAATAAATTTTCTAACTCTTTTATCTCAGTCTCTTTGTAAGCAGAATATTTACCTGTCTCATAATCATAAACTCCACAGACCGACATACCTAAAAGATGGGCATTTTGATGCCCACCAACTTCGTCAAAAGTTTTCTTTGTTTCTAAATCAAATACTATTTTTTTACCCATATCACTTTTTGCCTTCCAACCACTGCCAATATTTATGATATTTCTTTTTTGAACTCCACACGCGATATGCTAGCAGTAAAGAAATAAAAGACAACCACAAAAAAAATACAACTGCCAAAATTACCAAGGCCTTGGGAAAAATAAAAATCAGCACCGCGAGCAAAAACAAAGTTATACCTTGTAAAAATAACCCCCAAAATATTGCATCAATAGTTTTGGTTAAATGATTAAAAAATTCTTTAGTTATCATAAAAAAATATTAATTGCAAAGTTAATTATAACAATTTATCAAATATTCAACAAATTGACTCTTTGTTTATTAATGGTTACAATTATTTAGTTTTAAGCATTATTTTAATCTTAATTCTTAATTCTCAACACCTGTGTCTTTTCAAATTGGAATTGTCGGACTGCCTAATGTCGGCAAATCAACTTTGTTTAATGCTTTGACTAAAAATCAAGCGGACGCCCAAAATTATCCGTTTTGCACTATCGACCCCAATGTCGGTGTGGTAGAAGTACCCGACGAACGTTTGCATAATCTAACCAAGATCTCCCAATCACAAAAAACTATTCCGACTATAATAGAATTCGTGGATATTGCTGGACTGGTTAAAGATGCTCATAAGGGTGAGGGATTGGGAAATAAATTTTTATCGCACATTAGAGAAGTAGATGCAATTGTGGAAGTAGTCAGAAATTTCTCTGATCCCAACATTATTCATGTTGCTGGAAAAATAGATCCCGAATCAGACAAAGAAACTGTCAATTTAGAACTAGTATTTGCTGACTTGGAAACAATCACTAAACGTTTGGAAAAAATTTCTTCTCAAATGAAAGGTCCTCACGACAAAACACTTGATCAGGAAAAAATATTATTGGAAAAAATTAAATCAGTTTTAGAGCAAGGTCAATGGGTTAATACCTTAAAACTCAATGAGGAAGAATCAAAACTTATTAAATCATTAAACCTTCTTACCGCTAAACCTCTATTTTATGTTTATAATGTGTCGGAAGAAGATTTAAAAAAAGAAATTAAGCTACCGGCCAATGCCATAAAAATTTGTGCTAAGCTGGAAGCAGAACTAACTGAATTGTCAGATGAAGAAATGAGAAATTATCTTAAAGACAGCGGCATTACCGAAACAGGCCTTGATAAACTTATCAAAACTTCTTATCAAATTTTAAACTTGATTACTTTTTTTACTTCTGGACCCAAAGAATCACGCGCTTGGACGGTAACACGTGGAACCAAAGCCCCTCAAGCAGCCGGGGTCATTCATTCTGATTTTGAACACGGTTTTATCCGAGCTGAAGTTATTGCTTATGATGATTTTATTCACTTTAATGGTGAACTTGGCGCCCGTCAAGCTGGAAAATTGCGACTGGAAGGCAAAGACTATGTAGTACAAGATGGTGATGTAATGCATTTTCGATTTAACGTTTAAAAATAAAAAGGACTCTGTTATGAGTCCCCAATATAATTTATAGCTGCCACCATTTCTTCTAACGAAGAAAAAAATAAAATATATAAACTTTTATTTCGATCCTTGCCAAAAACTGGAGAAGTCGGTTTTTTTGTAGCTATTAAATTTTCACAATTAAATTTTTTATTTAATTTTTTATAAAGAGAGTTTAAAGCTTCGGTTTTATTTTTATTTATACTAATAGTCAATAAATGACCAATAGTCAATGCTTCATAGCTTAATTCAAAAACAGTTTTTTTATTAACCGAGTTTATTAATTTTAATATATCCATTATTAGATCCTTTAAATGTACAAATTAAGCTAGTATAATCAAAAATATACTATCTGTCAATCTATCAAAAAGAGGTCTTTTAGACCTCTAATAAATTATTTTTTAAAATAAAATAGCGCCGACTATATACAAATATAACTACCAAAATAGACAGTGCTGTTAAAACCTGAAAAATAATAATCAATTCTTCTACTTGGTAGAAGTGAATGATTAAACTTGTGGCAATTACCAAAGTTGCTAACTTTCCTGCCCAATTTGCTGGTGGAATAGCTACATGACATTTATATTTGAGCAATAAACCGCCGAATAAGATAAGAAAATCTTTTAATAAAATTAAAATTAAAAACCACAAAGGAACAAAATCATAGATGTAAAGGGTAATAACTATAACACCAATCCCAATCTTATCAGCGATGGGATCTAAAATGATACCCAAATAAGAAATTGCCTGCCACTTTCTGGCTAAATAGCCATCTAAAAAATCTGTTAGCGCGGCAACAAAAGCAAAAAGAAAAAACAACCAACCATCATTTATGATGATGGTATAAGTTACTAAAAAACTAAATGGGACTCGAGATAAACTTAACAAATTCGGAATTTGTTTTTTAAAAGAACTCATTTTTACCTCCAATATATTTATTTAAAATATCTTACTGGTCTAAAGATTGATTGTCAATAAGTTCATAAGTAAATGGCAGATTAACGGTTTTTAATATGCTTTCTGCTTCTAATAAATTTGCCCAACGCGGACGAAAATTATCTTCAATAACAACTGGTTTGAGTATTATTTTCTTTATATTATTATTCTCTACTAACAAACTAACAACCAAACCTTGTGATGTTTCTGTTGACCAATTTTGATCAAATATTAAATTCCCCAGAGAATAAAAAATATATTTACCTTGATATTCTTCTGCGTCTTGGATCCAGTGTGGATGATGACCGATCACTAGATCAGCACCAGACTCAATAGCTGTATAAGCAAAATTTATCTGTTCCTGATTTGGTTTTCTGGTATACTCTATTCCGCCATGAAACATAGCTATAATGAAATCAATCTTTTCATTTTTTAAATTGGCTATTGCCGTCCGCAATTTTTCTAAATCATAAACCGCAATACCGGGAGAATTTTCTCCTACTGCATACCAGGGTACATCATAGCTTTGGCCAATTAATCCCACCCGCCAACCATTAATATCTATTATTTTACCTTGATAGGCATCAGTAATATTTTCTCCAGCTCCTACATAAACAATATTGTTGTCTGTCAATAATTGCCAAGTATATTTCATACCAACTAATCCAGCATTGCCAAAGTGATTATTTGCCAAATGCACTGCATCAATGCCAGCTTTTTTTAACCCCAAAATATTATCCGGTTTAGCCCGAAAAGTCATACCTTCAGTTGGATAAGGTGAACTTGGTGCAAAAGGTGATTCTAAATTAATAACAGCTAAGTCAGCTGACTCAAAATCTTTATAAATATTTTCCCAAGCGGATAAATACGATTTATATTTTTCTTGCTGAGTTTGCACATGTCTGGAGAGCATTACATCACCACCAAAAATTAAAGTATGTATATTATTATTTGTTTGTACAATATTAGTACGATTTAAAACTTGAGCCGATTTTAAACGATTATAACTTGATAAAACCGTTGGGTTAAAAAGGGGATGACTTAAAATATTTAAATAATTATAAACAGAAAAAAAACATAACAAAAATAAACCCAATAAAACTGCGATTATAAGATTTTTAAACCTTTTGCCAGATAGTAATTTCTCTAGCCACTTTTTGACCGCTTCTTGCATATTGTAAATTATTTCTCTTATTTAATTGATAATTATTTAATAAATCCTTAGATAAGGGGATGATTTTTTTATAACCAATGTTTTCTACGGTCTTTTCAATATCTAAATATTTAGTGTTAAAAAAAACTGGCCAAATCATAACTACCAAACCTTTTGGTTTTAATAAATTATAAAAAACTTCATAAGACTGAATATAAAGATTTTTTAGTCTTGCTTCTTCGGCTAATTGATTACTTGGCTTTAAATCTGCTCGGCCTAAATCAGGCTCTGTTACAACTGCACTGACACTATTCGGTTTAATAAATTTTGGCAAATTTACTACGTTTGTCTTAACTAATTTAATATTATTTACAGGTAAATTATATTCTTGTCCTAACCAAGTTAAATTTTTCCTAGTATCACTAATAGCTTTATCAGAAATATCGCTACCAATTAAATTAGTCCTTTTTTGCCATAAAGCTTCCTGTAAAACTGTCCCTGATCCACAAAAAGGATCGAGTATTAATTCGTATTTATCAGTTTGACTCAAATTCAACATAATTTGTGCCAATTTAGGTGGTAGCATACCACTCCGATCATCTCTTTGTGGTCGGCCATAATCACGTTTACTTAGTTCAACAAATGGTTGCACATCTAAAGTTTTTCCTAAAAAATAATTTTGTTGCTGATTGATGATTACAATTTCTGCGCCATTATCACTAAGCAATTTATTTTTAACAACAACCACGGCCGATAAATTTTCTTGCTTACTGGTTACTAAACGGGCTGTCCGATTTTTTTCTTTTAAATATTTTTTTAAATCTAACCCTATACGAAAAATATTTTTTATTGGTTTATTTTTTACCTTAACAGGATACAGAGATAATCCAAAAAATATCTTGTCTGCGGCGGGTAAAATATTATAAATTTCTTCAACTGAAGGAAACTTTTGAAATATTTTTTCTATTTTACCAAATTTTATACTACCACCAATAAAATCTAATATATTAGATTCTATTTGATTTTTGGTATTAATAATTAAATAATCATAACCAGCGGCCAAAACAGAAAAATCAAATTTATTGGTTTTAAAATAAGCTAATATTTCTGCTACTGATATAGCCGGGTGACTGCCTAAGATAAAAAAATAATAACAAACACTTGACTGATTCATATATTTTATGATAATTTATCCATACCTAAATTGTACCCAAAATAATAATAATTAACCAACCTCTGCCGATTTGGGAGGCAGTCCCCTAAAAACTATCTTAGGGCGAACCAAAGGAAAAAAATATGTCAAAATATTACGAATTTTTAGGAATTATTCCTGGCACTTTTGCCGAAAATGAAGTTCCAGCTGTAATTAAAAAAATTACAGATTTTTTTGTTTCTCAAAATGGTGAAATCACTTACCAAGACAATTTCGGCCGTAAAAAAATGGCTTATCCAATTAAACATTTACGGCATGGGTATTACTTTTTATTAGAATTAATTTTACCCCCTGACAAATTAAAAAGTATAGAAGAAAAATTAAAAATTGATGAAAATCTCTTAAGATTTATAATTATAAAAACTAAACCAAAAACAAGAGAAGAAAGAGAAAAAGAAAAAAATAGGATGCAAGCTGCACCGGAAAAAAACAAAAAGGATAGAGATAATAAGGATGAAGTCAATAAAAATATAGTCAACTCTGATAAATCATTAAATAAAATTTCTTTGGATGAATTGGATAAAAAATTAGATGAAATTTTATCCGATGAAAAAATTTAATTTTTATTAAATTTAATTATATGAATTTAAATAAAGCTATGATTATTGGGAATCTTACCCGCGATCCCGAAACTAGAACCACACCCCAAGGTACCAATGTTACCTCATTTACAGTAGCGACCAATTTCATTTGGAACGACGCCAATGGCAACCGTCAAGAAAAAGTTGAGTATCACAATGTTGTAGCCTGGAGAAAACTTGGAGAAATTTGTGCCCAATATCTAACCAAAGGAAGTAAAGTTTATATTGAAGGCCGATTACAAACTAGAAGTTGGGACGATCAGCAAGGCAATAAAAAATATCGCACCGAAATAATTGCTGAAAATATGATTATGTTGGACAGACCTGGTAACAATCAATCTTATAATTCTACTCCTGCCAAAAATAATCCGGTCGAAGATTTCAGTCAAAATGAAACTGGTGAAGAAGAAATAAATGTTGATGAAATACCTTTCTAAATAAAATATATGAATAACAAACCAATCACAGAAAAAAACAAAGCTTGCTACTTTTGTGTACACAACATTAAAGAAATTGATTACAAACATATCGAATCAATTCGTCGTTTTACATCATCTTATGGAAAAATTGTTCCTCGGCGTAAATCTGGCGTTTGTGACACTCACCAAAGAAAGTTAGCTCAAGCCATCAAGCGGGCTCGCTTTATGGCTCTCTTGCCATACACTACCCGTTAATAATAGCTCTTAGCTCACAGCTATTAGCTTTTAGCTGTTAAAAATTATTTAATTTTAATTTTTTTACTTTTAATATTTAATCTAGATTCTATATATGTTAGACATGTCAGAAATTAAACTAGGACGAGTTCTGGAAATTGATGGTGCCCCTTTTGTCGTGCAATTTACTCAACATATCAAAGTAGCCCGCAGCGGAGCTACTTTAAGAACAAAGTTAAAAAATCTTATTACTGGACAAGTTATTGAAAAATCATTTAATGGTGGCGATAAAATAAAAGAGGCCGATATTCAAAGAAAAAAAGCTTCTTTTCTATATTCTGATGGCGATGGTTATCATTTTATGGATGGAGTTACTTACGAACAATTTACTCTAGCCAGTGAAGATATAGCTGAAATGATAAAATATTTAAAAGAAGGATTGGAAGTAGATGTTTTACTTTATAACAATAAACCAGTCACTATATCATTGCCAACTAAAATTGAATATCTGGTAACTGAAGCCCCACCCGGAGTGAGAGGAGATTCAGCCGGATCAGTCACTAAACAAATTACTTTGGAAAATGGTTTAACAATTCCTGCGCCAATGTTTATTAATCCTAATGATAGAATAATAGTAAATACAGAAACTGGAGAATATGTGGAAAGAGTTTAAAAAATAAGTTTTAAAAACCCCCGTCTTTTACGGGGGTTTTGTATTATTTATTTTCCACCATTCTTTTTGATTTTACAGCTTCCCATACGGCTTTATATATTTTATCCATCAACTTAGGATTTTGTCGTAAATAATTTTTGGCATTTTCCCTACCTACTCCCAATTTTTCCTCACCAAATGAATAAGTATTACCGCTTTTTTTAATTACTCCCCATTCTACACCCGTATCAATCATATCACCGGCTTTGGAAATGCCTTCATTATACATAATATCAAATTCAGTTGCCCGAAATGGAGCAGAAACTTTATTTTTTACTACCTTTGCTTTAACTCGATTACCAATAATTTTATCGCCTTGTTTGATTTGAGCACTACGTCTAACTTCAATTCTGACTGAAGAATAAAACTTTAAAGCTGTGCCGCCGGTAGTTGTCTCTGGGTTACCAAAAAAAACTCCAATTTTCTGTCTAGTCTGGTTAATAAATATAACGACAGTTTTAGTTTTAGAAACAATACCAGTTAATTTACGAAGTGCCTGCGACATTAATCTGGCTTGTAACCCCATATGAGAGTCCCCCATTTCGCCTTCTATTTCTGCTTTAGGTACTAAAGCAGCTACTGAATCAACCACAATGACATCAACTCCATTTGATCTCACTAAAGTTTCAACTATTTCTAAAGCTTGCTCTCCTGTATCTGGTTGAGAAATTAATAATTCATTGATATTAACGCCAATTTTTTGTGCATACTCTGGATCAAGCGCATGTTCAGCGTCAACAAAAGCAGCAATACCGCCTAATTTTTGCACTTCAGCAACTATATGTTGGGCTAAGGTTGTTTTTCCTGAAGCTTCGGGTCCAAAAATTTCAATTATCCTACCTCTAGGCACACCTCCTACGCCCAAAGCAATGTCTAATGATAAACAGCCAGAGGGTACAACATCCACAACCATAGTTCGAGCTTGGCCAAATTTCATTATTGAACCTTCGCCAAATTTATTCTTAATCTGTTCCACAGCACTAGCGGCTGCTAAATGTTTATCATTTGAATTGTTATCATTATTTTTTGGCATATTTTATTTATAAAAAATTAATTAAATATTTCTGTTCGCCACATTACTCTAACAAATTCTTCTTTAATTGGTCCATTCTTTTTAATAGCTTTAATCTTTAAAATATTAACCCCTGGTTGTAAATCAATTTCTTCTGTAAATAAACCGTTATTGACCGGGACTAATACATTATTAACCATAACTTCTACTTCTGGGTCTGTTTTACCACTTAAAATAATAGTCGGCACCTCTGTTATAAGATTATCAGTTGGATAATAAATACTCAACTCAGGAGGCATAAAATAAGCCTTAGCCTGCCAACCAATATAACCGATCAATAAAACTAGCAAAAAAACTATTAAAAAATTCCGAATAAACTTAGGCAAAATTATAAAATTTGATGAAGGTAATGGTAAAGTTTTTTGGAGGCTATTAATGCTACTGGTCGTAAATGAAACTTTGCTTTGTTCATATTTTTTTTCAACTCTTGTCGGATCAAGTTTTACCTCAGAAGCATAACGACGTAAAAAATTTTTTATATAAACTTCACCGGGCAATTTCAACCAATCTTCTGCTTCAATCGCAGTTAAATACTTTTCAGGAATTGATGTGCGTCTACTTAATTGAGCTAAGCTTAAACCAGCTTCCTGTCTTTTTTTCTTCAATAAATCTCCTAAATTACTACTTTCGTTTTTTATTTTTTTAACCGTAAATGAAACCATAAATAAATACTTACTCCTTATTTAATTCTTGTTTTTCAGAATAATTTTGCTCTAACTCATTTTCTACATCCATCTCATATTCATCACGTGATATCAATACTTCTCTGGGTTTAGCACCATCTCCAGGACCAACCACACCCTCATTTTCCAATAAATCTAACAATCTAGCCGCCCTGGAATACCCCACTCTTAATCTTCTTTGTAAATAAGAAGCTGAAGCCTTTTGCGCTTGAATTACTAAATTTCTAGCTTCATCAAGTAAATCATCTTCGTTACTACCATAATCCAAACCATTGATACCTTTGTGCTTCTTTTCAGTAATTGTTTGATCATATTCAACTTCAGTGCCATTTTGATTTTTTATATATTCCGTAATCCGATTTATTTCTTCATCTGACACTAAGGCTGATTGCAAACGTTTTGGTTTTGATAAATCTGCTGAAATATAAAGCATGTCACCTTTACCCAATAATTTTTCCGCGCCCGAACTATCCAAAATAGTTCTAGAATCAGTTTGCGAGGCGACGGCAAAAGCAATCCGAGTAGTAATATTTGCTTTAATGAGTCCAGTAATAACATTAACTGATGGTCGTTGAGTTGCCAATATCAAATGAATGCCAACCGCTCGGGCCATTTGGGCTAACCTAATAATAGCAGCTTCTACTTCCTGGGCAGCCACCGACATTAGATCAGCTAACTCGTCAATAATGATCACAATATATGGCATTTTTTCATTGGGAAAATCTTGATTATATCCAGCAATATTTTTATGTTTAGTCTGTGATAATTTAACATACCTTTGATCCATTTCAGCAACTGCCCATTTTAAAGCATTAATAGTTTTTTGTACATCTGTTATCACTGGCGTATAAAGATAAGGCAAATCATTATAGGCAGATAATTCCACTCGCTTGGGGTCTACCAAAATAAAACGCAAATCTTCAGGATTATTTTGATAAAGTAAACTAACAATAATTGTATTGATACAAACTGATTTACCGCTGCCAGTGGCTCCAGCTATCAATAAATGAGGCATTTTATCTAAATTAGCCGTCCAAACTTTACCGGCCACATCCTTGCCGAGGCCAATGGTTAAATTGCTTTGCCTGGTGGTAAATTCTTTAGAAGTAATAACCTCGCGTAAGGATACGGTGGCAATAGATTCATTGGGCACTTCAATGCCAACTAATGATTTCCCCGGAATTGGCGCCTCAATTCTTATGGGATGGGCTGCCAAAGCTAAAGCCAAATCATTATGTAAAGCAGTGATACTAGCTAATTTCACTCCTTCCACTGGTCGCAGGGTATATTGAGTTACGGTAGGGCCGACACTAACTTCACCCATTTCAACCTCAATACCAAAATTTTGCAATGCTTTTTTAATTTTTTCTTTATTAGCTTGAATATCACCGCTAGTTGGTTTAGATCTAGTAGGATTAAGTAGATTAATTGGTAACTCAATTTTAACTGATTTTTTTGGCACAACAATTAACTCGGCTTGTTCGCCTTGATTTAAATTTAATTCTTTTTTGGAAAATTCAATCTCTGTTGCATTATCTGTCAATTCGTCACTAATGGGAGTTGTTTCATCCTCTTCTTCATCTTTAACATCTCTGGTTAGGCGATCATCACGATGACTAAAATGAAACCACCAGGAAGAAATTTTTTCTCTCCATAAAATTAAATTATCAAACTTAACTAAAATAGATTGAAAAGAGGTATTAAATGTTAAAAATAAACCAATTAAAAGTAAAGCTATTAAAACAATAATAGTTGCCCAAAAACCAAATAATTTAAAAAGTGGCCATGTCACCAACCAACCAAACCAACCGCCTCCAGCGCCATTAATTAAATTTTGAAATGACATTAATTCATAATCACGACTAACATGCAATAAACCAAGCAATGCTAAAAAAAATAAAACTAAACCTAAATAATGATTGGGCTTAACACCAAAACGTTCGCTGTCGATAAATAAAAAACCAACCAATAAAAAAATAAAAGGAAATAAAAAATAAAGCTTACCAAAAAAATATTTTAAAATTTTTAGTAAATAAATACCTACTACACCTGCCGAATCAAATAAACTTAAAATCAATAAAGTGGATAGTAATAATACAAAAACAACTCCGATTGATTTTTTTGTTTCCGGAGATAAATGAAAGTTATTAGTCCAAGTAAATAATTTACTACCACTAAGATTATATTTTCTTTTTTTCATAAAAATCCGAATCTATTACTTGAATATTATAACAAATTAAACGATTTTCAAAAAGATAACTGAATAAAATATTTGTCCGCCCTGCTTAGGTTATTTCAACTTTTTCTAAATTAATATTTTGTCCCATAAAATTCTTGGCAATATCATTTAAATGAGGAGTGAGATCGGAAACAAAATATCTAATCTGCTTACGTTTTGACAATGAACGGTCAATATCTGGATTACTCAACAAAAAATCTTTTAATTCCTTGGCTACCTGTAAAGCCGGGTTTATAATTTTGGCATTTTTCATTTTGGCTGAAATTAAATCATAAATTATTGGATAATGTGTACAACCTAAAATTAAAGTATCAATTTGTTCTTTTTTTAATGGTTGTAAATATTGTTTGATGATTTTCACTGCTTCGGATTTATAAATATAATTTTCCTCAATCAAAGGTACAAGTAAAGGTGCGATTTGATAAAATATTTTAATTTTTTGATCTGCAGTTTTTTTTATTTGTTGCTGCCGTCGAACAAAAGCGGGAACATTGATATTGCTGTCTGTTATATTTTCTTTGCCATGTAAATTTAAAACTTTTAATTCCTTAGTAAAAGCGTTGGAACTGATGGTTGCTCTAGTAGCAATGACGCCAATTCTACCTGATTTAGTAACTTGTAAAGCAGCCCGCAAAGCTGGTTGAATTACCCCAAAAATTGGGACTGGAAAATTATTTCGCAAATTTTCTAAAGCAACAGCGGAAACTGTATTACAAGCAACGACAATTATTTTTGCTCCCATTTTAATTAAAAAATTAGCATCTTCTTGAGCATATTGGTTTATTAAAGCCGATGATCTATTGCCATATGGCACCCTAGCTGTATCACCAAAATATACTAAATCATAAAAAGGTAATAATCTTTTTATCTCTTTTAATACCGTCAAACCGCCTATCCCAGAATCAAAAATACCGATCATAATAATTTAATTTAATAATAAAACAAACAATGTTAATTTTTTTCAGCTTCTCCCTGTATAACTCCTAATACTAAGTTAGTTTTATTTTTTAATAACTGTTCATTATTTGCTTCGACTGTAACTCTTAATAGCGGTTCTGTGTTTGATGGACGGACATTGAACCACCAATCATTATATTCTACAGTAATCCCATCGGTAAAATCTTGTTGACCATCTGAAAAATAATTTTTAATAACATCTATTTTTTCTTCGCTGTTGGTTACTGGTAAATTTATTTCAGCATTTTTGGCATACTTGTAAAAAGGTTTGACAACCGCTGATAAAGGCTGATTATATTCTGATAACAGTTGCATCATTATCAACCAAGAAATAAAACCAGAATCACTATAAAAATTATCTCGAAATGAATAATGTGCTGATAGTTCACCACCCATTATTCCATCCGCCGTCCGCATATTGTTCGCAATATTGATATAGCCGGCTGGTGATTTAATAGGCCTACCGCCCCATTCACTAATTTTTTCCGGCACTATTTTTGAACAAATTACATTATAAACAATGCCCGCTCCCGGTTCTCTAGTTAAAAACATTTTAGCTAGCAGTAATAAAGTTATGTCAGCTCTAATAAAATTACCTAATTCATCAATAAAAAACAGTCGGTCAGTATCACCATCAAAAATTACTCCAAAATTTGCCTTAGTGGCAACTGTCTGTTCACTAATTTGAATCTGACTTTCCGGTAAAAGCGGGTTAGACGGATGAACAGGAAAACTGCCATCTAAATTAAAATTTAGAGGAACTATTTGTATTGGTAAGTGTTTAGCCAATAAAGGAACAATTTTTCCAGCCATACCGTTTCCGGCATCAACCACCACTTTAAATGGTTTTATTTTATTGATGTCAACAAAAGATAAAACATGATCAATATATTTATTTAAAATATCAACTTTTTCAATTTGCCCTTTTTTAATATTTTCTAATGGTGGCAAATTTATAACTTCATCTTTTAATTCTATGCCTCTAACCCAATTCATCCCAGTAAATACCATTTTAAAACCATTATACTCAGCAGGATTGTGCGAAGCTGTTATCATTACCGCAGCGTCATAACCTAATTTCCCCACGGTAAAATAAGTGGCATCTATTGAAACCAAACCAATATCAACTGCAGTTAATCCCTCATCAGTAATACCACGAATTAATTCAGTTTTTAAAACCGGACCTGACAATCTCATATCACTACCCACTACTATTTTTTTACAACCATATTTTGTTTTCCCTCGTCTGGCCAAAGCCCGGCCAATACTATAAGCTGCTTCTTCATTTAATTCAGTGGGGTAAATACCACGAATATCATAAGCTTTGAATATTTTCTCATTTATCATTTTTTTATAAATATAATCTTTAGCAATATAATCCTAGCAAATAAACCAAAAGAAAAAAACCCGCCTTTGAAAAGCGGGTTTTTAAAAAAACATAATCTTTATTGAGCGGATTCCATAATTTTTATTGGTCCACCCCAATCATTTGCCGACAATAAATCTTTAGCTAGTGGTACAACTACTGCTTTTTTATAAACATCAACTTCGGCTGGTTTGTCTAAAATCGGAAATATCAAAGCCGGAATATATAGCTCATCACCTTCAGAAGCCCCTGGTTTAAAATTCCACATTCTAATATAAGAAATTATAGGCGTACCCAAACCAACTTCCACCCGATTAGGAGCATCTTCCCACTGCCAACTGTAAAGTCCTCCTCGTTCGGCATACTTTAAAATGGTATCAACGTTGGTTTCCGCATCATACAGAGAACTTTGGTAATTCTGAGCAAATAGATTCCATACACCAGTTGCTTTTTTATACCTAATATTTACATTGACATAAAGACCGGTTTTATTACCACTCTCATCATATACTTCTTTACCTTGTAAAATTTGTGGATAAACTACTGAAACCACTTCAGGAATATAAACATCTTGTTTATTTTCTGCTCGTTCATACCAAACTCGCCAATCATTATTTACTATCGGTTCACCATAAGAACTGGTATTAATTCCATAATTACTAATAAACTCATTAGCTAAAGCAATAATCTCTTCATCTGAAAGCATATCATTGATACTTAACTGAAAACTTCGATAACAAGCGTCATCCTGACACTGACTCATCGGATTTGGCCACTTAGGATAATTTTCTGACACCGAGATACTGCTATCATATAAATTAGCATAAATGGAATAACCAAATTCACGATCTTCAACAAAATTTAAATTTTGTAATTGAATATTGGTAAATTTACCAAGATCCATTAGACCAAAATCAACTCCAGTAAGTAAAGAACCTAACTGACTAGCACTAGCAGAATTTTTTACTCTTTTTAATACTCCAACTTTATCTTGATTTAATTCTAAAGGTTCGCCTTTATAAACATAAGATATATAAACTGGCGCAGGCATAATCATTCCGCCACCGCCAAAACCAGGCTCAACTGAAGTGGCTACTTTGTCTCCGGTCGCCACTGCTTCGGGAACTGTTTCTGACCTAACAGCTAAACTGCCTTCACCCATTCCTCCAGCCCCTAAACCTTCAACCCCAGCTGGTAATCCAGTATTTTGTGGCTGTAAAACCCCGAAGGCTCGATCAGAAACTTCTACCAAATTAAATTGTGAATTCAATGCTAATTTAGTTCCAGCCACACGAAATTTAGGAGAAGTTAAATAAAAACTTGAACTAATAGCTAAGGCCATTACAGCTACGCCGACTGCTACGTAAGAGAAACTACGAGCAAATTTAAGAAAAGAAAATTTAAACATATATTTATCATTTAATTTTTTAGTATTTTTAATAGTATTTGCTTTTGCCAACAATTGAACTTTTAATTGCTGACGAAAACTTTCATCAAGCGAAACATCTGGTTTAGATTTAATTAATTCTTCCATAAGATTTATTAATTGCTTTTCATATTTTTTTAAATCCGGATCATTTTGATAAAGCTCGGTCAATATTTCTTGATAAAAATTTTCCATATTATAAATAATTAATTATTAAAGCAAATAAAAGTAAAATAATTTCATCTTGCATTTTAATAAGTGCTCGAGAAAAAATCATTTTACAACTAGCCTCAGTTTTACCAAGTAAACTAGCTATTTCTTGGTAAGGTAAATTGTCCCACAATCTTAGAAGTACAACCTCTCTCTGTTCTGGCTGAAGTTTATTGATATATTTTTGCACTTTAAGTAATAATTCACGATTATCAAATTCAGCTACCAAATCCGTTTTATCTCCTAAGTGCCAAGCATCGACTAAATCTTCTTCAGGATAAGAATTCCGGTAGTGGTCAATGACTGTATTGCGGGCAATTTGATATAACCAGGTGGCAAATAATCCTTTTTCGCTATCATAAGTGTTAATTTTTTCTAAAGCTTTCATAAAAGTTTGACTGGTCAAATCTTCGGCTGTTTCAGTATGCATAGTTTTGTAATAAATAAAACGATATATTTTATCTACGAACATCTCATACAAAATTGCAAATTTTTCTAACTCTCCTCTTTGACAAGCGGAGATTGCTTCAGTTTGATTTGTATCCATGTTTTTCCCCAAATTAAATATAAAGGTTTGCCTTGGCTATAATATCCTTGGCGGCGCGCCCGCCTAAATATATTTCGCCTTAATTTTACACTTATCATAACATTTTCTATTAATTTTCTCACCTCTATATTTAAATACGTTATAAAAAGCTAAAAGTAACAGAAAAATTAAATTTGTTTGCTATAATAACCCTATGACTAAAAAAATCTATAATCTACGTACAACCAAACCAACAAAAATTCAACTTGATTACACTAAAGACTTAAATGCTGAACAGCAGTTAGTGGTAAAATCAGCCGATGGGCCCTGTTTGGTATTGGCTGGAGCCGGCAGTGGTAAAACCAGAACCTTAGTATATAGAGTGGCCTACTTACTAGAAAAAGGGGTACCGGCTGACAAAATTCTACTAATGACTTTTACCAATAAAGCAGCTAAAGAAATGTTATGGCGCGTTGAGCAATTGCTTGGCTTTAAACCTCAGCAACTTTGGGGAGGAACCTTTCATCATATTGGCAATATGCTCTTAAGAAAATACATTCAACATCTAGGTTATAATCAAAATTATTCCATCTTTGATGAAGATGATGCAGAAACTTTATTACAATCTATCATAGCAGAAAAAAATATTAAAAAAGATAAATATTTCCCCAAAAGTGGGGTTTTGAAAAATCTTATTAGTTATAGCAAAAATTCTGGGCAACCAATAGAAAAAATATATAAAGAAAAATTTTCTTACTTAAAAACAAACATCCTGCCTGATATTATTGACATAACTTATATTTATGAACAGCGAAAAAAACAACACAACGCTTTAGACTATGACGATTTATTGTTATTGTGGCTAAAATTAATGGAAACAAAACCTGTTGTAAGAAAGGAGATAATCAAAAAATTTCAATATATTTTGGTAGATGAATATCAAGACACTAATCATTTACAAGCTAAAATTATTGAACACTTAAGCCAACAGCATAAAAATATTTTAGTAGTTGGAGATGACGCTCAAAGTATTTACTCTTTTCGAGCTGCGGATATTAGCAATATTCTACAATTTCCTAAAAAAATATCTGGTACAAAAATTTTTAAACTAGAAAATAACTATCGCTCAACGCCAGAAATCTTAAAATTAGCCAACAATTCAATTAAAAATAATCTACATCAATTTCCCAAAAACTTAAAAGCTACCAGAGCCAGCGGGGAAAAACCAATCTTAATACCCGCCCAAAATATTGAACAACAAGCACAATTTATTTCCCAAAGGATTATTGAACTCACAGAAGAAGGCTATAAATTACGAGATATAGCCGTTTTATTTCGAGCTGATTTTCATGCTTTGGAACTTGAAATAGAATTAAACAAAAAAAATATACCCTATATTAAAAGGGGGGGAATAAAATTTTTTGAACAAGCTCATCTTAAAGACATAATTTCTTTTTTAAAAATTTTACATAACCCTCATGATGAAATTGCCTGGACCAGAATTCTCAATCTTCAAGTTGGCATTGGCCGAGTCGGAGCACAAAAAATTATCAATCAATTTACCAGTCTTACTTTGGATAAAATATTAAATACAGACTTTATTTTACCTGCCAATTTAAAATCTACTTGGCAAAAATTTAAAACTGATTTAAATAAATTTTTTAATCATGATAAAAATGATATTGATGGTTGTATTAGAGAATTAATGTCATCATTCTATACGGTTTATCTGCAAACTAAATACGACAACGCTACCAAAAGAATCGAAGACATTGAACAACTAGAAAATTTCGCTTCAAATTATCAGCAACTTGAACAATTTTTGTCAGACATATCTTTATCAGAAAACTTTCGCGCCGATGAAGTTAATCCTGAAAAAAATGAACCAGAAGATTTTTTAATTTTATCTACCATTCATCAAGCTAAAGGTTTAGAATGGCCGGTGGTATTTATTATAAATCTGGTTAGCGGACAATTTCCTCATGCCAAAGCTATGGAAAATAATGAGGAATTTGAAGAAGAAAGAAGATTATTTTATGTAGCTACTACCAGAGCTCAAAATTTATTATATATGGTTTATCCTAATATACTGTATAATCAATATTATGGTTTTATTTTTAGTCAACCTTCCGAATTTATTCAAGAATTAGATAGTAACCTATATGATATTTGGAATATAACTACAACTGAGGATGAAGATTTGCCTACGATTGAATATCAATGAGGCAAAATACATAAAATTGTGCTAAAATAAAAACGATTAATAATTATTAATTTTATGTCCAGTTTAAATACAAAAAATATGAATTTAGAAAACCTATTTGAAATTGCTGTAGAAAACAATGCTTCTGATATTCATCTTTTAGTAGGTAAATCGCCTATTTTACGTGTTTCTGGAGACTTAAAAGAACTTAATGATTTACCTATTATCGTCCCTGAACTTATTCAAAAAATGATTAAAGAAGCAATAAACGAAAAACAGTATGAGACCTTTATAAAAGATCGTGAATTAGATTTTTCTTATCCTTTAAAAAATGGCACCCGCATGCGTGTTAATCTATTTTGGGAAAAAGAAAACATGGGCCTAGTCGCTAGAGTTGTGCCCAGTAAAATTCCAGCGATGAAAGAAATTATGATGCCTGAAGTTGTTTATCGCTTAACTAGGTTAAATCAAGGATTAGTTTTGGTAACTGGACCCACTGGTTGTGGTAAATCCACTTCTCTGGCAGCTATGATTGAGCTGATTAACTCAGAAAGAGGGGTAAATATTGTTACTCTAGAAGATCCAATTGAATTTGTTTATAAAAACAAAAAATCTATTATTAAACAACGTCAACTTGGTTCTGATATGCTATCTTTCCAATCAGCCTTAAAACACGTTCTACGCCAAGACCCTGATGTTATTTTGGTAGGAGAAATGCGGGATTTAGAAACAATAGCTGCAACTATTACTTTGGCCGAAACTGGACACTTAGTTTTTGCTACCTTACATACGCTCAATGCCTCTCAAACTATTGACCGTATTATTGATGTTTTTCCGCCATACCAACAACCACAAGTAAGATTACAAGTCTCAATGACACTAGCCGGTATTGTTTCACAAAGACTCCTGCCAAAAAAAGATGGCGGCATGGTGGCTACTCGTGAAATTCTTATTAATACTCCAGCTATTTCAAATTTAATAAGAGAAAATAAAATTCAACAAATTAAAACTATTATCCAAACTTCAGCCGCGGAAGGCATGATTTCTATGGATCAAGATCTAAAACGATTATACAATGAAAACTATATCGATAAAGAAACTGCCAAACAATACATGATGGATCCCAATAGTTTAAAATAAATAAATTTTATATTAAAAAACTCCACCCTTATGGTGGATTTTTTATGATGCTTTTGTTTTACGAAATCCTAATCTATTTTGAACGAAACTGATAACACATGAACGCAGTCAAATCGGTCAGTAAAATTTCTGAAAGTCAAATCTTGGTGCAATTATATGACCAAATCCGAACTCACTTCGAGCGGGACTAACCGCCTCGCTTCGCTCGGCGTACGCTCGGGCGCGGCGGAATTCCCCCCTTGAACCCCCCTTCCGCCGCGCCCTCGCGGGAGGCCAAAAATTTTTTCGCCGCCAAAAATCAACTAGAAAAGAGTATTGATTGCGATAGATCCACCAATCCAAAGCAGGATTGCCAACCACCCAAGGTTATTAGCCTTCTTAGCTTTCTTCGGCAATCTTTTTTTCCAGCCGTAGTAAAAAATCGCCTGTGCGATGAGGGGAGCAAACAGACACAAAATGAATACATACCAAAGAACATTTCCGCTTAGTGGTGATTCGTCCACCTGACCTTCGGGCACAGAGGATTTTTCTTTTCTCATCACAAAAAACGAAATGATGCCGGGGATGAGTGTGAAAATTAGTAAATTCATAGTTTTTGATTATTTATTTTTTAATTTGTAATTCTTCTCTCAGAAAATTAGTCAACGGGTGCGTATACACATTCAGTATATAACTATAAGGATTATCTGTAAACGGATTTTTTGTGGACAGTAAAGATTGCTGTACTTCTCTGATTGGGTTTGGATTTTCTTTGACCATTCTCTCTAATTCTTCTTGGGAGACAAAAATAGAGGTGTCATAAACTTGCACCGCTATTTCTCGACCTTTGTCAGTTTTTACAAATTCCACAGAATCCATTTCCGCTATTCGTTGCAATGCTTCCGAGGTAAATGTTGATAATTCATCTCCTTGTATATTTAGACCAAATTTCTGCGGATTAGAAAGAATTGCGGCGTGAGAAGTAAAAACGGCTAGAAAAATTATTCCCATCGCTATAGCAATAGAAGGAAATTGTTTTTGAGGATTAACAAAACCGTAGTAAGAAGCGAGGGTGATTAGTCCAGTAGCAAGAATTAAATATACGAGTTGTATTCCGTTCGGAATGGAAAAAAGTAAAATTCCAAGAGCAGCAGTAAGAGCCGCCCAACCAACAAAAATCCAACTTTTTTCACGGACAGTGAATAGTCCGAGTACAAATAAGCTCGCGAGCGTTATTGTAGTGCTAGAACTTAAAATTTTTTCTGGTACAGAAAACAAAAACAACGCGGGGATGAAAAATATCCCAGCGTAAATCATCAATAGCCAACCCATAAATATAGCTGACGATTGGAAAAGCTGTTTATGTTTTTGAATGAAATTTTCCATAGCAAAATTAAAAGGTTGCCGCCAAAGAAATCTTTGGCTCGAACCTGCGCTTGGCGAGCCGCGCTGTGCGGGGGGAGCCAGTGTTTCCATTCTCTGCCGCGCTTCGCGCGGCTGAATCGGTCGGCAAAATTCCTGAAAGTTTGATACTGGTGGGTCGCACAGGACTCGAACCTGTAACCAATTGCTTAAGAGGCAACTGCTCTACCAATTGAGCTAGCGACCCAATTTTAAATTAAATAATAACGACTAATTTCTAATTACTAAACAATATACTAATAGCAAATAATTAAATAATGGTCAATGCTAAATTATATATTCTCAATTTTAAATTTAAAAATATATTATATTTTAAAATAAGTTTAAATAATTTATGTCCTCCCTTATAACGATAAGGAGCATCTACTCGGCAAACGCAACTTTTCTGCCGAACAATAAAATTTCAAGTTCCTTATGGTAAATTCCTATGAATTTTAGTTAAAAGAAACGGAGATAACAATGGTTTTAATTTTAATTGCTGTTTCCGCGTTAAATATTTAAACCCTTTAATATGACCAAAACAATTTTTGGCGCCACAGACACACTTGAAATCAGTACCCCACTTTTTCATATCCCACTCTGTAGTGAGGTAGTTAAAAGTTATCTCTTCATTTTTCGAAATATTTTTAATGGCAATAAACCATTTTTTTTCAGTATCAAGCTTAGTATTTGGTGAACAACTATGATTAATAAAATCTTCTGGAACAAGATATTTTGTATCAATAAATTTATCCTTACTTATTTGCACCGCTTCCGGCGTAGAATTTGTGGCATTAACAAGCTTTCCTTTTAAAAAAATAATCTTATCACCTTTCCTAAATCTTTTATTGGCAAAAAGCGCTAATCCTTTTTTCCACACATAAACAACTTTAAGAGATTGAGGAATTTTCAAATTAAAAAGTCTTTTATTTTGCCTGATAAGCATGGTTTAAAAAAAATTAATGACTGAAAAAATAAATTTGTTTACTTAATTTAATGCAAAAATCGGCCGAATTGCAAGAGAGGATAAATAAAACTTTATAAATTACTTAATGGAAAACTTATCACAAATGAAAATAATGTCGACAAAATTTGTGCCTATATTAATTAAAGATTGAAGAAAATTAATTTTTCTCTTTTTCTTGGATTTGTTGGTATATTTCTTTTTTTAAATTTTCAAAAATCTGAAAAGATTGAGGAAAGTGTAGACGAATATACTCTAATACTGAAGGTTGCAATTTATTCATCATAAGGTAAGGGTAAAACTCTTCTTGATTCCTTAAAATAAATATTAAACCTGCTGTTTCGTTTTCAAAATCTAGTAAAATCGGATTAGCTTTCATAATTGCATCTTTTGATCTTTGATTATATTCATCTTCATTAATTTCTCCCTTTTGCAATAAATTAAATAAAAAATCGATTTCTTGTGACCAGCGTAATTCTTTTTCCTTAAAATCTTTTAAAATAAAATCACGCGCTTCATTTAAAACTACCCTTTGTTTTGTTGGCAAATTATCTATTTCTTTGTGCAGTCGTTCATGTGCTAAAACATCACGAAAACCTTCTTTATGCAATTCATTCTCACTCAATACAATGTTGCCATTTTCAAAATATGACATAAAAACTCGTGCTTCTTCTTCGGAATATCCTAACTGCTCCATTTTCTTTAAAAACATTATCTGTTTTTCCTGACTATTTAGATAGTTTTTTTAAAATAGCCTCCTGCTGGTGTTCCTATCATACCTGGATCAACTACTTCACCAAAGACAACCATTACTTTATTAGGCACCACGTACTCACCATTTTTAATAAGTTGGCAATTTTTTTCATACAAATTTTTCACTTCCTAAAAATATTCCATATTGATTGTTTTCTTCTCCTCAACTTCAGATTTGGTTTGAGCAAAAGCAGATTCAGCCCTGATTAATGAAAAAATAACAACTAATGTCTTTAAGGCATTTCTCAATAGTGAATTATTTCGTATCTTTTCCAAAAATGATGGGGATTCAATTACTTTTTCTACTTTTTTATCAATAATCTGTTCATTATCAGATGGCAAAATATCAAATTCATTTTTAAAGACTTGTTGTGCAGTAAAAATTTTTTCATTCTGTTCTAGCTCAAATTTTTGATCTCCAAACTTTTCAACTTCAATAGTTTTCGATTTTTCTTCATTTTTATTTGTAAAATTATTTTCAATATAATTTTCTTTCATAAAATAATTTTATTAAACTCTAATAATTTTTCTTGATTAAATTGCATTAAATTAAGTAAGTTAAATTAAATTTTTTCCGTAACAACTTGATAGTATTAGTAATAAATTTTCAAGTATCATAGAGCCTTTAATATTGTTTTATAAAATTTGCGTAAACTTTTTTTAATTTGTTAACTAGCGCGTGGACAGCGAGCGGAGCAATTAATTCCGACAAAGTTAGTTTTGGTGCACCCGGAGGGATTCGAACCCCCAACAACAGGTCCGAAGCCTGTCATGATATCCATTTCACCACGGGTGCGTATACTAATTTTACCTATTATCTAAAAAATAAACAAAAAAACACAACCAGCGTTGTGTATTACGCCAAAATAAATTGTAAAATAACTTAATTTTCTTTAACTTTCAAAGCGTCTTTTAAAGTTTTGCCAGCCTTAAACTTTGGCACTATTACACTTGGAATTTTCATTGGTTCATTTGGTTTTTGCGGATTAACACCCATACGAGCATGTCGGTTACGAGCAGAAAAAGTACCAAAACCAGTAATTGTTACTTCGTTGCCAGCTTTCAAAGTGTCGATGATTAGTTCAACCATTGAATTTACTAAATGCTCGGTTTCTTTTTTTGATATACCAGATTTATCTGATAATTTTTGGATAAATTCTATTTTGTTCATAATTTCACCTCCCTCTTTTAATAATAATTATTTAATTATTACTTTTTCTTGTAATCTTTTTATTTTTTTTGCTAGTTTATTTTTTCCAAATTCTACCAAAACACCATTAACTTGAGCTGGTCCAAATTCTGGAATTTTTAAAACAAAATTTTTGCCAGTTAAAAAATGATTTATAATTTCTTTCTTATCTACGCCAATCACGGAATCTATTGCCCCACAAAAACCTACATCACTAATAGCTGCTGTACCTTTGGGAAGAATTCTTTCATCTGCAGTTTGCACATGAGTATGTGTGCCAAAAACTGCATTAACTCTACCATCCACATACCAAGCAAAAGCATGTTTTTCGCTAGTAGCTTCAGCATGTAAATCAACAATTGCTAAATCATATTCACTAGATTTATATTTGTCTAATATACTATCAATCGCTTGAAAAGGATTATTAACAGGTTCATCCATAAATACTCTACCTAATAAGCTTATCACAAGCAATTTTTTTTTGCGAATGGAAAATATTGCTTCCCCCCGACCAGGAAAATCTCCCTCCAAATTAAATGGCCTTAAAACTACAATCTCGGATGAGTTCAATAACGCTTCAGCTTCTTTTCGCTCTAAAGTATGATCACCAGCGGTAAAAATATCTATTCCTAATTCGCTAAGATAATCAAAATGTTTTTGATTCATACCACGGCCATGAGTGACATTGTCAGCGTTGGCAATGATAATATCGGGGCGATATTTTTTTTGCCAACGCGGCAATATTTTGGCCACAGCTTTACGACCAATTTTCCCGTCAATATCACCAAAAAATAGTATTTTCATAAAATAAACTATCTTGCGTATTCAATTACTCTATTTTCTCTAATGGCAGTTACCTTGATTTCACCAGGGTATTTTAATTCCGCTTCAATACGATCGGCTATATCACGAGCAATTTTTTTCATTTGATAATCATCTACTTCTTCAGGTTTAACAAAAACACGAATTTCCCGACCGGCTTGAATGGCATAAGTTTTTTCAATACCTGGAAAATTATTAGCTACTGCTTCCAATTCTTCTAAACGTTGCAAATAATTTTCGTAAGTATCTTTTCTAGCTCCAGGTCTAGCTCCAGAAATTGCATCGGCTACTTTTACTATCACACCTTCTAAAGTTTTGGGACTATCTTCATGGTGAGCAATAGCAATATAAGCTACCTCCTCAGGTAAGCCAAATTTTTTCATAATATCATAGCCAATATCAGTATGAGCTCCTTGGACCTCATGGTCAACTGCCTTGCCAATATCATGTAATAAACCACCCTTTTTACAGACAGCAACATTGGCCCCCAACTCCTCAGCTAACATACCGGATAAAAAGGCAACTTCCATAGAGTGACGTAAAACATTTTGACCATAAGAAGTGCGATACTTTAAACGACCTAAAATTTGTAATAATTTTGGATCAAGTCCAGCCACTCCAACTTCATAAGCAGCTTCTTCTCCAGCTTTTTTTATATCTAAAGCCAACTCTTTTTTAGCCTGTTCTACGGTTTCTTCAATTCTACCTGGATGAATACGTCCATCTGATATTAATTTATCTAGAGCTCTTTTAGCCAAATGTCTTCTAATTGGAGAAAAACCAGATACTAAAATGACTCCTGGAGTATCATCAACAATAATTTCCACCCCGCACAAATTTTCAATTGCTTTAATATTTCTGCCTTCCCGACCGATTATTCTGCCTTTCATTTCATCATTGGGCAAGGTAACTGAAGTAGTGGTTGTTTCCGCAGCATGCGAAGAAGCGCATCTTTGTAAAACTAAACTAATTAAATTTTTAGCTTTTTGTTCTAATTCTTCTTCGCCAATTCTTTCCAACTTCAACATTCTTTCATACAAAACATCTTTTTGTCGTTTTTCGACATTATCCAATAAGACTTTTTTGGCTTCCTCTTGAGTAAGCTTAGCTACTTTTTCTAACTTTTCTAACTGTTGTTCACGCAGTTTGTCAATTTCTTCTTCTTTTTTCGTTAGCTGTTGTTCTTTTTCACGTAAACGTTGTTGACGATTCTCAAGTTCCAATATTTTTTTATCAAAAATCTCTTCTCGTTTTTCCAAACGAATCTGTAAATGTTGGATCTCACGACGTCTTTCCGTTTCTTCTTTTTTCGCTTCATCAATAATCGCTATAGCTTTGTCTTTAGCAGCCAGTAAAATTTCTTTTTCTTTATTTTTAGCAGTAATGATTATTTTCTCAGCTTTTCTTTCGGCAGAATTAACTGCTTGTTTGGACCAAATTTTTCTGACAAAATAACCACCAACTAAACCAATAATAGCGGCGATGCTAGCGCCGATTAAAAACTCTAAAGTTACTTCCATATAATAATCCTCGGAAACTTTGGAGTATAATTGAATAATTTTTAGCTGTTATTCAAGACAAGTATGAGTTAATGTTTGGGGTACCAAAAAAAAGGCTTCTGGATGAAACTTTTTGAAAAACAAAGAAATAAAAATAATTACGTTCCAAAAGATAATTTCCAATAAATCAAGCATCATAGACTCGTACCTGTACAGCCTAATCATCTATTATTCTTCTCCAAAGCTGTTATTAATAATTACAGTATTTTTAGTATACCACAGAATTTGAATTTTGGCAATACTCAAAAATCGCTCCGATTTTAAGTCAAAGCGGAATAAAAACTATCTAATTATTTTATCAACTAAGCCATAACTAATTGCTTCTTCTGCAGACATATAATAGTCACGATCAGTATCTTTTTCGATTCGCGATAAACTTTGCGAAGTATGCTTTGCCAAAATTTTATTCAAACGATCTTTAATTTTTAAAATATGCTCAGCCCGAATTTTTATATCAGAAGCCTGTCCTTCAGCGCCACCCATAACTTGATGCAACATCACTTCGCTATTTGGTAAAATAAAACGTTTGCCTTTAGCCCCAGCAGCCAGCAAGACTGCTCCCATGGATGCAGCTGTGCCTATACAAATAGTAGATACTGGTGATTTAACATATTGCATTGTATCATAAATTGCCATGCCAGCAGTCACCAAACCACCCGGCGTATTAATATACAACTTAATATCATCATCATTGCTTTGTGAGTCAAGAAATAACATTTGAGCAATTACAGCATTTGCTACTGTATCATCTATTGGTGTGCCTAAAAAAATTATTCTATCTTTCAACAGCCGAGAATATATATCATAAACCCTTTCACCATACTGAGTTTTTTCAATTATAGTAGGGATAATAAACATACTATCTTTTATTTTTGATGTTTTTTCATTATTCATATATTTATAATTATCTAATTAAATAAATTTAGATTACTTCCCAAATCTTACGTTCCTCATTATACCTAATCTGACCACGGATAGTAAACCCAGCTGCTTTTTTATGCCCACCACCACCAAAAAATTTTGCCAATTTACCGACATCGCAATTATCTTCTGTTGTTCGTAAGGAACCTTTTATCAAGCCGCCGCTTTCTTCTCTCAAAATCATAACAATCTTAGCATCACTTAAACTATTCATAAAGTTAGCTAACCCTTCTACCGCCTCGCTTTTTACCTCAGAAAAATCACGAAAATCATCTTGCAATAAAACCGTAAAAGCAATTTGATATTTTTCATTTAATTGCAGTCTTTCCAAAGCTCGTCCCCAAAGTTTTAAACTTTTAATTGTCTTATTTTTGGTTAGGGAATGCACAATCGTATTGACACTTGCTCCGGCTATTAATAAATTCGCCGCTTGTCCTAAAGCACTTTGGTTGGTAGCAGGATTAGTAAAAATACTGGTATCAGTAAAAATGCCATTCAATAAACAAGTGGCAATTTTTTTGTTTAGATTAATATTATTCGCTTGAAAAAATTCATGTACCAATGTGGCAGTAGCTGAGGCAGTGGTATCAACAACATTTATATCACCAAAATAATCGTTAGTATGATGATGATCAATATTTAGCAAATAAGCATCGGCTCTTTTTTCTTGTTTAATTTTTTCAGCAATGCCAGTTCGGCTAATATCTCCACAATCCAAAATTAACAATAAATCAAAATTACTGAGATTAAAATTATTAGAATCAGTAACTATTTCCTCAACGCCTGGTAAAAAATTGAAAATTTCAGGAATTGGTTCTGGTGAAAAAGCTAAATATCTTTTATTTAATGACGCCAACCAATGCATCATGGCTAAAGTTGAACCTATGGCATCACCACAACGGGCATGTCCTTGAACAAAAATATTTTCAGACTTAAGTATAATTTGATATATGTTTTGTAAAACTCTTTTATCCATAATTATAAATAGCTTTTTATACTATAATATCAGTATAAAAAATGCAAGAAAAAAACCAACCAAATAATTTGGTTGATTAAAAGATTACTACTAATTTATATTTATATTTAAATACTATCTAAAATTTTATTGATCTCATTTTCTTGCTGCATGCCTTTATCAATAAAAAATCTTATTTTGGGAACGAATTTAAGAGTTAATCTTTTATCTAAAAGTTTTTGCAAATGATAAATATTTTGTTCTAATAACTGTAAGATTGGTTGTGTTTGTTCATCGGGTAAAACAGTTACAAAAATATCAGCGTGTTCTAAGGAAGAAGAAACTTCGACCCGACTAATAGTTAAAAGTGTGCCGATCGGTAATTCTAATTCGGTATGCAAAATTTCTCCTAGCTCTTTTTGCACCAAGCTATTTACTTGTTCTTGGCGACGAGAAGACATAGGCTAATTTTTGATTTCTTGTAATTTTTGTTTGACTTTTGTTTCTACAAAAAATTCCAATTCATCTTCAGGTTGCAGGGCTATACTCCCAGAATATTCTAAACCACATTCACTGCCTGACAATACCTTACTCATTTGTTCGGGACCAACCCGTAACTGCTGTACCTGCCCTTCGCCAACTATTTTTCCATTTCGCCAAACTATCAATTTTGCTCCAGTAACAATTTCTCCGGTCAAAACTTTTACACCAACAATCATCTTTTGTTTTTGTCCACGAAAAATCGCCAACACCTTTCCTTTGCCTTTTATTTCTCGGTTATAAATAGGATCAAGTAAATCTTCCAATTTTTCTTCTACATCTTCCAATAATTTATAAATGATTTGATATAATTTTATATCAATTTTTTTCTCTTTAGCTACTTCATAAGCTTGCGGAGTGGCACTAACATTAAAACCATAAATATGCGCTTTAGTACTTTCGGCTCGCACCACGTCAACTTCAGTAATATTACCTAGACCCTTATAAATAATATTTACCATCACCTGCCTACCATTATATTTTTTTAACGACTGCGTGATGGCCTCCAAAGAACCAGCAACGTCAGTTTTCAATAAAATATTATATTTTTTTATTTTACTCTTTTTTTCATCTTCAGACTGTTTGCCTTTAAAATCAGAAGGTTGGTATTTTTTATAATCTAATTGTCGACGCAATAGTTTCAAATCCACTCCTGCCTCCAATATCTCACCAACTGCTGGTACCCTTTCTAAACCAATTATCCGCGCCGGGGTGGAAGGGGTAGCTAAATCAATTTTTTTTCCTTGATAATCCTGCATGCTTCTAATTTTACCTAATACATTACCCACTTTGACTCGATCGCCAACACGCAAAGTGCCACTATGAATTAGTACGGTAGCTACAGGGCCAGTACCTTTATCTAAGTGTGATTCAATAATAGTGCCAACAGCTAGAGTATCATATTCAGCTTTAATTTGTTCTTGATTTAAATCGGCTGTAAGCAATACCATTTCCAAAAGTTCATTGATGTTTGTTCCATCTTTGGCTGAAACCGAAACACAAATAACATTTCCACCCCAATCTTCGGGAATCAAATTTATTTCAGCTAATTCTTTTTTTACTTTTTCAACATCAGCATCTGGTTTATCAATCTTATTTATGGCAACAATCATTGGCAGTCCAGCATCTTGGATCATCTTAATAGCCTCGATTGTCTGCGGCTGAATTCCGCTGTCAGCCGCTACTACCAAAATAGCAATATCAGCCACATTGGCCCCTCGGGAACGCATAGCTGAAAAAGCTTCATGTCCTGGAGTGTCAATAAAAGTAATCATGCGTTCGTTTTTTACCACTTGATAAGCACCAATGTGTTGAGTGATACCGCCAGCTTCTGATGCTATAACATTAGCTTCTCTAATAGTATCAAGTAATTTAGTCTTACCATGATCAACATGACCCATTACTACCACAATTGGAGGTCTGGATAATAATTTGTCTGATTTTTTAGTACGAATCTGCTTTAATTTTTCTTGAATTATTTGCTGTTGCTTTTCATCTAAATTTGACTCATCAACCAAAACTGTTTTATATCCTAAACTTTCAGCTACTATTGTCGTAATTTCAAAATCAACTTTTTCTGATAAGGAAGCCATAATGCCATGTTTCATCAATTCAGTAATCATAGCTGGAGCAGACAAATGTAAACGTTCGGCTAAATCTCTTACCGAAATCGTTTGAGGTACTTTTATTATTCTCTCAGATTTATTTTCAGCGCTTGGTTCGGTCATTTCATTAACAGCTTGATATTTTTCTTCCAATTGTAGCCTTCTTTTTTCTTCATTCCATTTAGCAATAATTCTTTCCGCCATATCATCAGGTACTTTAATTGCTTTCATACCAATATCAAAGCCGAGCTTAGGTAATTTTTCTTTAAGCTCGCTGGTTGGAACTTTTAATTTTCTGGCTAACTCAGTTAGATTCATAAATTTATAACTGTTTAAATTTACTGAAAAAAGCCTAATTTGTCAATTATTTTAATAAAAATGTTTTATCTATATTAAAAAAATTATAATCTTGACACCTTGACCCAAACAGAGTAGTATGTTTTAATTGTTTGTTTAGATATAAACAATTACTTCGAGTTATTTTTTTATGTTAAACGAAAAACAACAAATATTAGAACAAATAAATCGGGCTAAAGAGATACTGGTAACCTGCAAAGAACATTATTCGGGCGACAGTTTGGCTTCAGTTTTAGCTTGGCAATATATATTAAAAAAAATGGGGAAAAGCGCTACCGCTGTAATTAGTAATTTTACCATTCCTAATACCTATAAATTCTTACCACAAATCAATGATATCAAATCAGATTTGTTGCACTTAAAAAAATTTACGATTGTTGTCAAAACTACTCAGGCTCCTATTGAAGAACTCAGTTACGATAAAACTGATCAAGCGATATTAATTTCTTTGACCCCAAAATTTGGCATTTATTCTGAAAAAGACGTTTCCTTTCAGTCATCTGATTATAAATACGATTTAATTTTTGTTTTAGATAGTCCTGACTTGGAATCCATCGGACAAATATACGAAAAACAAACTGATTTTTTTTATCATACTCCAATTATAAATATTGATCATTCACCGGCCAATGAATATTTTGGGCAAATTAATGTAGTTGATTTAACTGCCACTGCAACTAGTGAAATTACCTTTTCACTTCTTAACTCGTTGGGGATTGAATTACTAGATGAAACTTTAGCTACTTATATATATACTGGGATGACTGAAAAAACAAAAAGTTTCAAAACTAATAACGTTACACCTAACACTCTAAACATCGCCTCTCAACTGATTCAAGCTGGGGCTGATCGGGAAAAAATAATTACTCATCTTTATCGAACTAAATCAATTCAAATTTTAAAATTATGGGGACGAGCTTTGGCTAAACTCCAACTAGATCCTAAACTAAAATTAGCTTGGACCAGCTTAAACAAATTGGACTTTGCAAAAACTGGTACTAAAGAAGAACATTTACAAGGCTTAGTTGAAGAAATTATTACTGAAACGCCACAAGCGGAAATTATTTTAATATTTTCTTATCATGATGATCAAACTATTAATCTGCAAATACATACCAATCATAAATATAATGCCATGGGTTTACTAAAAACATATTCCCCTGAAGGAAATAAAACTTGGGCAAAAGCAAAGATAAAAAGCGACAATTTAGAAAATATGGTTACCACCATAATTACAGAGATAAAACAGCATTTAGAAAAAACAATAATCTAAAGTTTAACTATCAACAAACTTTTGCTATAATATTTAAGCCCTTTTAAGATATAAATTTATCTAATTTACTTTCCCCTCAATTTGCTCGGAGAATATTTTTGCGCGTATAGCTCAGTTGGTTAGAGCACCACTCTTATAAAGTGGGGGTCGATGGTTCAAGTCCATCTACGCGCACCACTTTATAATCTATCCTTGAGTTTAATTTTAGAACTTAATTCGTCTCATCTCTTTTGTGAGTCTGTAGCTCAGTTGGTTAGAGCGCCACGTTGACATCGTGGAGGTCAGTGGTTCAAATCCACTCAGGCTCACCAGAAGAGATGAGATAAATTAACATCTCGTTAAAAATAAGATATACATATTTTTTACTCTAATTTTAAACTGAACGTTTTATTTTCAAAAACTAATTATTAATTAATAATTTTATGAGTTTATTTGAAAAATTGTTCAATAAACCAAAAACAGAAAAAGAACCAGAAGACGACCAAAGTTTACACGAAAACATAAATGAATTTACTGAGAGATTAGAAAATGATGAGAATGATGAGAGCAAGGATGATTCTGGAAAAGAATCTACCGCCGAACAACTAGACCAAGAAAAAAAATAAATTATTTTTCGCCCCAAAGTCAGATTGGGGCGATTTTTTTGCTATAATTAAACTATGCAAATCATCTTCACAAAAACAGAAAAACAAAGGTTAGACAAATTTTTGACTGAAAAATTTTCCCAGCTTTCTCGATCTTATTGGCAAAAAGAAATTAAAAAAAGAAATATATTAGTCAACCAACAAACTGTCACTCCACATCACTTTTTAAAAAATGGAGATACTATAGATATCAATGTTGCTCCAGAAAAAATAACCACTCCAAAAATTTGGCCACTTAAAATAGTTGCCGAATCTGATAATTTTTTAATTATCAATAAACCGGCTGGACTTACTGTGCACAGAACTCACAACAACAGTACTGAATATACTTTAGCCGACATGCTCCTAGCCCGCTGGCCCATCTTAAAAAGTGTTGGCGAAAACCATTTGCGTCCAGGTATTGTTCATCGTTTAGACAAAGAAGTTTCTGGCGTTATGATAATAGCAAAAAACAACACTGCCTTTTGGCATTTAAAAAAACAATTTAAAAACAGACAAATAAAAAAAATCTATCTCGGCCTGGTTTATGGACAAATGCCAGATTTATCGGGAAAAATAGATTTTAAAATTACTCGCTCTAGTCGCAGTGGAAAAATGGTTGCCAGACCTAGCAATCAAATTGGTAAAGACGCTTTAACTGAATATGAAGTCATTAGAAGTAATCAACATTATTCATATTTAAAAATAACACCTCATACTGGCCGGACTCATCAAATTAGATTACATCTGGCTGCCTTAGGACATCCTCTAGTTGGAGAATATTTACATATACCAAAAAAATTGAAACGATTTAAAAATATTGATAGGATATTTTTACACGCTTATTCTTTGGGTTTTTATGATTTAACAAACAACTGGCAAGAGTATAAAGTACCGCTACCGACTAACCTTAAAAAAATTTTAAATTCACTCTTATGATTATTACTATCAGTGGCCACCCTGGTTCGGGAAAAACCACTATTGCTAAACGTATTGCTGAGGCATTAGGATATAAACATTTTTACATGGGTAAAATTCGTCGTGAAGCTGCTAAAAACAGAGGAATGACTTTGGCAGAATATAATGCTTTCGGCGAAAACAATCCAAGTACTGATAGCGAAGTCGATGAGCTGGTAAAAAAGCTAGGGATGACACAAGATAATTTCGTAATTGAAAGCCGAACTGCTTGGTACTTAATTCCGCAATCAATAAAAATCTTTATTACCGTTGATCCTATGATTGGCGCCGAAAGGGTTTTTAAAGAATTGCAAACCACTAATCACCGTAATGAAGATAAAGAATTGAAAAATGTTTATGAAGTTTTGGCCAGTCATAACAAACGTATGGCCAGCGATAAATTACGTTATCATAAATATTATGGCATTGATTTTGATGATCCAAAAAATTTTGATTTTATAATTGATACATCAAAACTTACTCCCCAAGAAGTTTTTGATCAAACTATGTCTTTCATCAAACAAAAAATATCAAATCCTTGACAGAATAGCAGTTTTAGGATAGATTTTATAAAGTCCTAAAATTAATATTTGGGATTTTTCATTTGCTAATACCTTTTTGTTAATACTAAAATTATGTCTATAACAAACAACAATGCCACGGCTAAACCAATTAAACTTGAACCAGGTTTAACTGTTAAAATTTATCAAAAAGTAAAAGAACTAAATACTAAAGGTGAAGAAAAAGAAAGAATTCAAGTATTTGAAGGTCTAATTATTGCGATAAAAAAACCAAACACCAAAACCGGCACTTTTACAGTAAGAAAAGAATCGTCTGGAATCGGAGTTGAAAAAGTTTTTCCTATTCATTCTCCGCTGATCACAAAAATAGAAGTAATTAAAAAAGCCAAGGTTAGACGGGCAAAACTTTATTACACCCGAACTAGCAGTAAAAAACTCAAAGATAAAAAAATAAATAAATAAATTTATTAAAAATTTTTTTTAGATTCAGCCATGTGCCCAGATGGTGGAATTGGTATACACACTAGGTTGAGGGCCTAGCCCGGTAACGGGGTGAGGGTTCGAGTCCCTCTCTGGGCACCAGTTGTATATAGAATTAAGAATTTAAAATTAACTATAAATAGTTTTGGTTGATAAATTTACGAACGACTAATTAACATATTAAAAAGTTTATTTAATTTTAAACTTGGGGTTTGTAGCTCAGTTGGTTAGAGCGCCTCGTTTACACCGAGGAGGTCAGAGGTTCGACTCCTCTCAAACCCACCAGGCATAATGAATTCCCTGTAGATACCAAATCAAATCCACCAGACCAAAATTACTATACAACAATAACGGATGAAATATAGATACTATCCATTTTTTTATAAAACCATTTAATAAAAATAAAAAAATCATTATAATTTAAACAAATAACTAATATAATAATATGGGCAATATTATCATCGGTCTAATTATGGTTCTTGTTGGTTTTTTATTAGTTTGGAAAACAGCATGGTTGGTCAATAATTTTGGTCGTATTGCTTGGTTTGAACAACACCTGCATACCATGGGCGGTTCTTGGCTGGCTTACAAATTATTCGGCATTTTGTTTATAATTATTGGATTACTGGTTATGACTAATCTTCACCAACAAGCCGCTTCGGCAATTCTTACACCATTATTTGGTCGCGGTTTACAAAAATAATAAAGGGGCCCGTAGCTTAGCTGGTAGAGCGCCTGCTTTGCAAGCAGGAGGTCAGGAGTTCAAATCTCCTCGGGTCCACCAAAGTTGATTAGTTACCTAGCTTGACTACTCACCACTATAACAACAAGCGTTAAGTTATAATTTTATTCACAATAATTTTTTTAAAAAAAACCGCCAAAGTTTAATACATAAAAAAATATTTTTATATTTTTTATTTAATAAAAAGAATTTAACAATTCTTTTTATTTTTTTATTTGTAAAGTTTTCCACACTTGCTTTTACTTGACTAACAAAAAATGGTATAATAAATACGAAATTATTTATTTTAAATAATTTGATTCAAAAAATTTTACAATTATTTTCAATAAATAAATTTTAATATTAATTGAGGTCTCGTGCGCCTCATAATCCCAGGGAGGAGGTGATAATATGGCAAAAAAGAAAGTTAAAAAAGCTGCAAAAAAGAAGGTGGCAAAAAAGAAAGCTGCTCCAAAAAAGAAAAAAGTAGCAAAAAAGAAAAAGAGATAAACTTTTCACTCTTCACTAAAAACCCCACTACATGACGTGTGGGTTTTTAGTTTATATAATTTTAAATTATTTTAAAAACTTAAAATTTTTTTATTTTAAATTTTATACTAATATTAGCTAAAATAATTGATTTTGTTTGGGCTTTATTTGCAATTTTTCTGCTGCAGAAAAAATTTTTATTTTACCGTACTCGCCATCATAACCCGGTTCTACGCTTAATTTATTTTCTCTAACCCTTCTAATTCCAATTGGTAAAAGTGGAGAATATTTATTCAAATTTTCCAATTCGTCATTTGTCAAATTTATTAAGACATTAAATTCAGAACCAAAATTTTTTATGATCTCAAAATAAATATTTTGTACTTTTTTGGCTTGCCTGTTTTGAATTGACAAACATTCGGCAATTATTTTGTCTAATTCAACCATCTTTTTAAAACCTGGCTTATGAGGTGGCAAATAACCATAATCACGATCAGCTAACTCCTCAACACGATACTGCACGCCAACAGTTAACGGTTTTTGACATTTTGGACAAATACCTTTATTGTGCTTGGTTTGTTGTGGTGATAAAGCTATTTGACAATCCCGGTGACCATCAAAATGATAACGCCCCTCTTCGGGATAAAATTCAACAGTGTATAAAAATTTATTGACATCCTGTTGTTTCAAAATACGGATTAGTTCGTCGTAACTAAAATCTTGAGGCATTATTTCAAACACATTTGCTTCGCGACCAATATTTTGCAAAGAATGAGAGTCAGAATTTGAGATTAATATATATTTATCCAAGGCAGATACCTGATAATTCATCAAAGGATCTGAAGAAAGACCAGTTTCTAAAGCAAATATATACGGCGCCATATCTTCGTAGCATTCCTCTACATTATTAAAACCTGATTTGGAACCAAAAAGCGAAAACCAAGGCGTCCAAATGTGAGCCGGTATGACTTCGATTTTCTCATCCACGGTTTTTGCCATCTCTAAAAAATCCCGATCAGACATGCCTAAAATTGGCCGACCGTCAGAGTGCAAATTTATTCCGTGATCTAATAATTTTTTATTTAATTTTTTTACGGCGGAAATATTTGGAGCTAAGACAATATTGTGGACTCTTCTAGTTTTTTCTCCTTTTTTATAAATAAAAGATAGTTCAGTGGTAAAAATAAAATAAACTTCTGCATCACCTGTTTTCAAGGTATAAAATCCGCCACCATTATCTATTAATCTTTCTTCGCATTCCTTAAGCCAAATTGGGTGAGTAAAATCTGCAGTGGTGAGTAAATTTACGCCCTTAATTTTCCCCCACTTAGCTAAATTTTCCAGAGTCAACTCTGGAGAACAAGCCCGGCTAAAACGAGAGTGATTATGAATGTCAGCTACTATACGCATGTTATTATAGTGTCATATTTTTTAAGCAAAAACAAATAACTAATCTCTTTAGTAAAAGATATTTTAATATTTTAAAAAAATTAATAATCTGCAGAAAAAATATATTACTAATATATTTGTCTATGCTGCTTTGCTAAAATTTTATATTTTATTTAAAAAAAATTTTTTGGAACAATAAAAAAATAAGATACATAGTTCCCGCGCCGACCTACTTTCCCCAGATGAGTATCATCGGCGCTGATAGGCTTAACTTCCGTGTTCGGAATGAGAACGGGTGTGGCCCTATCGCTGTAGGCACGGGAACTATATATCTTATTTATAATTAAATAACTAAATAATTAGTCAATACAATTCTTGTGGTTAAAATCGGGTTATTAGTACTGCTCGGCTGAATCCCTCACGGGACTTACACCTGCAGCCTATCAACCTGGTCATCTCCCAGGACCCTAATAACGAACTCTAATCTTGCAGACAGCTTCGTGCTTAGATGCTTTCAGCACTTATCTTAACCGAACATAGCTACCCAGCAATGCCGTTGGTACGACAACTGGTACACCAGAGGTTTCGTCCTTCCCGGTCCTCTCGTACTAGGGAAGGGCCTGCGCAAAGTTCTACGCACATGGCGGATAGGAGACCGAACTGTCTCACGACGTTCTGAACCCAGCTCGCGTGCCGCTTTAATTGGCGAACAGCCAAACCCTTGGGACCTTCTACAGCCCCAGGATGCGACGAGCCGACATCGAGGTGCCAAACCCTGCCGTCGCTGTGGACGCTTGGGCAAGATCAGCCTGTTATCCCCGGAGTAACTTTTATCCGTTGAGCTTCCGCCGTCTTATATCGAACGGTCGGATCACTAACTTCTGCTTTCGCAACTGCTCGGGTGGTAGCCCTTGCAGTAAAGCTGGCTTGTGGGTTTACCCTATCAATCCGGTTTCCATCCGGACCTAGCCAACCTTTGTAAACGCCTCCGTTACCTTTTAGGAGGCGACCGCCCCAGTCAAACTACCCACCAGCTACTGTCCCCATCCCGGATAACGGGACAAGGTTAGAATTAAAATTACACCAAGGTGGTATCTCACTGGCGACTCCACCCCAACTAGCGTCGGGGCTTCATAGTCTCCCACCTATTCTGAATAAGTGCAATCCTAATTCAATAGCAAGTTGTAGTAAAGCTTCACGGGGTCTTTTCGTCCAGCCATGTGTAGTCCGCATCTTCACGGACCTTGCAATTTCACTGAGTACTCCGTTGAGACAGTCCCCAAATCGTTATGCCATTCGTGCAGGTCGGAACTTACCCGACAAGGAATTTCGCTACCTTAGGACGGTTATAGTTACCGCCGGCGTTCATCAGCGCTTCGGTTCAGGGCTTGCACCCCTCCCCTTAACGTTCTGACACTGGCCAGGCATCAGCCCCTATACATCCACTTACGTGTTAGCAGGGACCTGTGTTTTTGATAAACAGTCGCTTGGGGTCTTTCGCTGCGGCCCACCTTACGGTGGGCAGGCCTTATCCCGAAGTTACGGCCGCTGTTTTGCCGAGTTCCTTAACGGAGTGTCTCTCATTCACCTTAGGCTTCTCGCCTCACCTACCTGTGTCGGTTTACGGTACGATTGCCTATCGCATTAACTTTTAGAGGTTTTTCTAGTCAGTTCATCCGCTTAAATTGAATCCACCCGAGGGCTTCATCTCTTGGCTCCACTGCTTTTTATGTTTGCCGGATTTGCCTAACAAACAAAGCATTGGCACCAACGTGTATAACCAAAACACGCTTAAACCTTTGACCTGCGTCACCCCATCAATAGCGATAGGCAGGGTGGGAATATTAACCCACTTATCCATCGACTACGCCTTTCGGCCTCGCCTTAGGATCGCCTAACCCTGAGCTGACAAACATTGCCCAGGAAACCTTGGGTTTTCGGTGGGCAGGATTCTCACCTGCCTTTTTGCTACTCATGCCAACATTCTCTCTTCCTTGTGCTCCACCGTTTCTCACGAAACGACTTCAGCGCGCAAGAAATGCTCTCCTACCAGACGTTTAAATAAATTTAAACGAATCCTCGTCTTCGGTACTAGGTTTAAGCCCCGTTACATTTTCGGCGCGAAAACTCTCGACTAGTGAGCTATTACGCTTTCTTTAAAGGATGGCTGCTTCTAAGCCAACCTCCTAGTTGTCCGAGAATTAACACCACCTTATCCACTTAACCTAAATTTAGGGACCTTAGACTGAGATCTGGGCTGTTCCCCTTTTGACCAATGGAGCTTAGCCCCCATGGTCTGACTCCCTGGATAACCTTACTGGCATTCGGAGTTTGGTTGAGTAGGGTAGAATTTCTTCCCCCAAACCCATTCAGTGCTCTACCACCAGCAGGAATTCCAAAGGCTAGCCCTAAAGCTATTTCGGAGAGAACCAGCTATTACCGAGTTCGATTGGAATTTCTCCCCTAGCCACAGCTCATCCCCTCGTGTTGTACGGCGAGTGGGTTCGGACCTCCATGAGGTGTTACCCTCACTTCATCCTGGCCATGGCTAGCTCACCCGGCTTCGGGTCTTGTGCTTACTGCCTTTCAACTTTGCTTCTTTGGGTCCCAAGCAAAGAAAAATTTTTCCCTGCTCAAGACCCGAGAAGTTAAAAAGTTGAGATCGCTTGTTAAAACTCGGTTTCCCTATGCCTTCTCCCGTTTTATGGGATTAAACAAGCAATAAACACAAACTCGTTGGCTCATTCTTCAATAGGAACGCCGTCACCCCGCAAAATGCGGAGCTCCGACTCTTTGTAAGCATACGGTTTCAGATTCTATTTCACCGCCCTCACCGGGCTGCTTTTCACCTTTCCCTCACGGTACTTGTTCACTATCGATCAGCAAAAGTATTTAGCCTTAGCGCATAATCGCGCCAGATTCCCACAAGATTTCACGTGTCCCGTGGTACTCAAGAACACTATCAGAGAGTATATAACTCCTTTCGCTGTACGGGGCTATCACCCTCTATGGCACTTCTTTCCAGAAGTTTCTGCTAGGAAAGTTATATTAATTAGCACTCTCTCTTATACCCTCAAGATATAAACATAGTGTCTTACAACCCCCTATAAAGCATTAGGCTTGAGGCCATAATACTACCCATCATTAACTTCAAAGAAATTAATTCAGAAGCAGTGAATCTTTATAAGGTTTAGGCTGTTCCCCGTTCGTTCGCCACTACTAGGAGAATGAATGTCTTTATTATCGAGTCATCAAACATCATAATAACTCGATATAAAGACATGTACAGTTGTTTTCTTTTCCTCCAGGTACTAAGATGTTTCAATTCCCTGGGTCTTCTTTACCCGCCTATGAATTCAGCGAGTAATGATTCCGCATTCTCGGAATCGGGTTCCCCCATTCGGATATCCCCGGGTCAAAGGTTGCTTGCCACCTCACCGAGGCTTATCGCAGGCTGCTACGTCCTTCATCGTCTTTTGCTGTCAAGGCATCCACCGTATGCACTTAATAATTTAACCACAAGAATAGTATTGGCTAATCTTGTGTCAGTAAAAACTGCATTGACTTACTTCAAACTTAGATTAATTTTTAATTTGCAATCGTTGCTCGTCACAAAAAATTTCTTTACAATAAAATTTTTTCTAACGACCAATTTGTTTATTTTTTTTCAGAGAAACAAAAAACCGCTCTTTACAAGCGGCTGGCAGTTTTTTAAGACAACTAAAAATACCTATCCGCTTGTTTTTTGGTTTAAGGTTAAAAGTATTTTCATATATTTCGTGCTTAAGCAGTATATATTATATTTATATTTTTGACAAGTAGTGGATGTGGAAAAACTATATATAAATATTATATCATATTTTTATATTTTTGTCAATAATATTCAATAAAAAAATACAAAAATAAATAACAAACTGACAAAAAAATATATTATTTTTTAACAATTGGTGTATTTAACAACCACGCTCGAACGCATTTTAGTAAAAATTACTGAACTTGAACAGCTACCCCTTTTTCTGCCCGCCCCTCCCGAGCGGATTGGTTTTTGGCGCGTAGCGAATGGAGCAATTAATTTCGACAAAGTTAGTTTTGGTGCCGGAGAGAGGACTTGAACCTCCACGGGGTTACCCCCACCAGCTCCTAAGGCTGGCGTGTATGCCAATTTCACCACTCCGGCAAAATATTAACTAGCAATTATAGTGTAAAAGAAAAGCTGTTGTCAAACAAGTTAAATTTTTATAAAATAATTAGAGAAAATAATAATTTATTTAAACTTATGAGCCAAGAGGAGAGACTCAAAGTTGTTGGTATTATCATGGTTTTAATTATGACCATGATTTTTATTTTACCAACAATTAGTCAAGCTAATAACAATCAAATCCAACCCGGCGATATAATTATCACAGAAATTATGATCAATCCCAAGGCTGTTAGTGATACGGCCGGTGAGTGGTTGGAAATTTACAATTCAACCGAAAATGATATTGACTTATCAGAATGTGAATTTACTGACAATGGTAGTAATAAATTTATTATATCGCAACTGATAGTGCTGGCGGAATCTTATTCGGTGTTAGCGCGTAATGGCAATGCAAACGAAAATGGTGGTTTGACACCTGATTATATTTATACCAGTTATACCTTAACCAACACAGAAGATGTTATTATTCTAACTTGCCAAGGAACAGAAATTGATCGTGTTGAATACAGTACAGTACTGGGTTTTACTATCCCTGATGGAGCTTCAATAATCTTAAAAGATTTAACTCTTGATAACAACGTTGGCGCCAATTGGTGCGCATCGGATAATATTTTTGGTGCGGGCGACAAAGGTACGCCGCAAACAGATAACGGCACTTGCGCCGAAACCATCACCCCCAATCCATCGCCGCTAATTACCACTAACCGACCGCCAATAGCAGAAGCTGGGTCAAACAAAACCGTTGTTGTTGGCCAAACCGTGCAATTTGATGGTAGTAATTCTTATGATCCGGATAATGATACGCTTAAATATAATTGGGATTTTGGTGATGGCAACAAAGCTACCGGGAAAACAACTACTCATATTTATCAACAAGCAAATATTTATTTGGTCACTCTGACGGTTGATGATGGTAAAATCTCTCAATCTGATTCACTTTCTGTCACTGTTAACAAACCGCAAATCAATAACTACCAAAATAAACTTATTATTTCCGAGCTTATGCCCAATCCCGAGGGGTCAGATGAAGATGAATGGATTGAACTTTATAATCAAAGCTCTGAACCAATAGATTTATTGGGTTTATATATAATTGATGCCAGTAATAAAAAATATACATTTAACACTGATGATTTTGCTTCAATGGTGATTCCTGCTAATAGCTACTTTTTACTTCCGCGCGCGATCTCTAAAATAAATTTAAATAATACTCCTCCAGAAACCGTTGCTATTGTTTCACTAAATAATGAAACTATAAATGAAGTAACTTATTTTGACTCTGCTAAAGAAGGTTGGAGTTTAATTTTTTTTGCTGATGAATATCAATGGACCAATACTCCTACCCCCGGTTATGCCAATCAATTAAATTTATCAAGCGAAGATTCAAATATTAATCAGGATGAAATTAATGATGAGGATAATACTAATGAAGAATTATTAAGTTTCAATCAAAATTGCCAATCAGCTAAAAACAATCAAATAATTTTAAATGAACTTTTACCTTCACCTCAAGGTGATGACCGGATATTTGAATTTATTGAAATAAAAAATGTTTCCACTCTTCCTGCAAACTTGTGTGGTTGGAGCGTGAGCGATCTGACAAGACAATATTTTTTTCCAGACAATGTTATTATACCACCTTTAGGATTTTATCTAGTTGAACCAATTACATCTCATATCAGTCTAAACAACAATGGCGATCAAATCAGTTTATATAATAGTAATGATGAGCTGGTAGATTTTACTAGTTATGGTAAAGCGGGTATTGATCAATCATGGGCACGAGCTTCGGATAAAAGCTGGTTATGGACAAAAAATATTTCGCCGAACGAAGAAAATATTTTTTCGGAAAATACAAATGTTACCAATGAAATAATTAATTCTTCATTAACCAATAATACCAACGAATATGTTTATTTGCCTTTAGAAGAGATAAACCAAACTCAAGTTAATGATAAAGTAATTGTTACCGGAATAATTACGGCTGAACCAGGTCGGTTAGGATCGCAAATAATGTATATTATGAATGTAAATGGTTTACAAATATATCAACATTTTAAACGTTGGCCCGCAGGACTAACTGTGGGCGATCGGGTAGAAATAAAAGGTATTATGTCTTTTCCCTCTGGCCTACCACGTTTAAAAGTTCAAACAACTGACGATATATATGTTTTAGAAAAAAACCAATTTGCTAAACTAGTATTACCAATTGTTACCACCGACGAATTAACTGAAGAACTAATTGGCTCACTCATAACCATAGTCGGCACGATAGTAGAAATAAAAAAAGGCAGTTTAATGCTGGCTGACGATCAAGGTGAAATTAATTTAGTGATTAAACCTTCCACAGAAATTAATTTGCCGCCAATCAAAGAGGGTGATATAATTGAGGTAATTGGTATACTTGATAAAACAACGGCGGGCTGGAGGTTGCTTCCGCGATTCAATACGGATTTAAAAATTATTGAGGTAAAAAGTTTTACAACTTCTTCACCAATTTTAGAAAATGACCAAAAAAATTTAAAAAATAATTTTAGCAATAAATTAATTAACTACTTATATATTACTTTACTGGCTGTTATAATTATGCTCAGCCGATTAATTTACAAATTAAAAAAACAACAATATGGATACACCAACAACCAAAAAGTTAACTGATTTTGATAACTTTTGGAAAATCATAACTTTAGTATCGGTAGCGGTTATTGCTGAAGGCGTAATTCTCTGGGCAGCCACTTCAGATATGGCTGTTAACTGGACTTATGATACGGTTATTGCTCCTCGAGAAGTAGCTCAAGAATCTGTTGTGGATCAAACACCAGAAATGGTTAATGAATAAAAGCAAAATAAAAAGGCCCATTATACTGCGGACAAGAAAATTTTTATAAGGAGCATTAAAAGCTAAAAGCCTTTAAAATCCTAATAAAAATCCCCATGCTTGTCGTGCCCGCAGAATAATGGGCTTTTTTATATTGTCTTTTTTTTGAGTGCTAACAAAGTAGCATAGCAAAAAAAATTTTACTTGTCAAGAGTAAAAAATTTAGTTAGATTAATCTTAAATAATTAATCATAATATATGCAATTAATAGTTCAACCAACACCTTTAGAAAAAATTAAAGCTGACCTATTGGTAGTTAATACTTTTGCCGGCGATACCAAGCCCAATGGCGGCACTGGAGCGGTAGATAAAAAATTGCATGGGGCAATAAGTAAAAAAATTAAAAGTATAAATTTCTTAGGTAAAAATGCAGGCGATTATTTCTTATTAGATAATCATCAATCAACTGGCCCTAAACAAATTATGGTTATATCTTTAGGTGAAAGAAAAAATTTTTCTTTGGATGTAATTAGAAAAGTTGCTGCTTTGTCACTCCTCGAAGGTAAAAAACAAAATGCAAAAATTATTACTACTATTTTACACGGTGCCGGTAATGGTGGCCAAAACGCTCAACAGTGCGCCCAAAGTTTAACTGAGGGTATATTGCTAAGTAATTATCACTTTGATAAATATTTAAACGAACAGAAAAAAATAAACCGAATCAATAAAATAAAAAAAATAATAATTAGTCAGAGAAATAAAAAAAATTTAACAGCAATCAAACAAGGTATAAAATTGGGCACAATTTTTGCTGAGGGACAAAATTTTGCCCGTGACTTAGTCAATGAACCAGGTCTTACCATGGACCCAAAAGTCTTGGCCGATACTGCCAAAAATATTGCTGCAAAGAATAAAAATATATCCGTTAAAATTTTTACACAAACAGACATTGCCAAATTGGGTATGAACGCTTTTTTGGCTGTAGCTGCGGGCAGTGAAAAAAATCCTTATTTTATTCATCTTACTTATCAACCGCAAACTAAACCTCAGCGAAAAATTGTTGTTGTTGGCAAAAGTATAACTTTTGACTCCGGAGGATTGTCACTAAAACCGGCTGATAGTATGACGACAATGAAATGCGATATGGCTGGCGGAGCAGCTGTTTTGGGTTTATTTTCAGTGCTATCTAAGCTTCAACCAAACGTTGAAATACATGGGCTACTGGCTGCTTGTGAAAACATGCCATCGGGTTCAGCAATCAGAGTGGGTGATGTTGTCCAAGCAATGAATGGAAAAACTATTGAAATTTTGAATACTGATGCTGAAGGTAGATTGACCTTGGCTGATGCCCTAACTTATGCGGAAAAATTAAAACCAGATTTTATAATTGATCTGGCTACCTTAACCGGTGCGGCAATTGTAGCTTTGGGAGAAAACATCGCCGCTCTGATGACTGACAATAAAGAATTGGAAAATAAACTTATTAAAGCTGGGGAATCAACCGGAGAAAAAATTTGGCCATTACCTCTGGAAAAAAATTATCTCTCACATATTAAAAGCAATGTGGCTGATATACAAAATGTTGGTAAAGGTAAGGGCGTAGCTGGCACAATTGCGGCAGGATTATTTTTACAGCAGTTCGTAAAAAAGACTCCGTGGGCACATTTAGATATAGCTGGCCCGGCTTGGACTGAAGATAAATCTATTCCTTATTTAACGGTTGGTGGAAGCGGTTGGGGTGTAAGGTTATTGCTTGATTATATAAAAAATTTATAAAAAAATTAATTAAAAATCAGTTCACAATAAAGAACTGATTTTAATTTTCTTATTAATTTAATCTTAAAAACTTAACTATTATGATTGGTCATTTTTTCAAAAGCTCGTAAAATTTCCAAAGGAATAGCAAAAATAATTGTATTGGACTGATCCGAACTTACATCATTTAGGGTGCTTAAAGTTCGCAAATGCAAAGCTCCCTGTTGAGCAGATAAAATACCAGCAGCTTTAGCCAAATTTTCTGCTGCTGCCACTTCGCCTTGTGATTTTATAACTACCGAGCGTCTTTCTCTTTCTGCCTCAGCCTGTTTAGCTATAACCCGCTGCATATCATCAGGTAGTATAATGTCTTTGAGTTCAACACTTTCCACACTAATCCCCCAAGGGTCAGTGGCTTTATCTACGATTTGTTTGATTTTTTGTGCTGCAGTTTCACGATTAGCCAGTAGTTCATCAAGTTCCAATTCGCCACAAACATTACGCATAGTAGTTTGTGCCAACTGCGACACAGCATACTGAAATTTTTCCACTTCCAACACTGCTTTATCAGCGTGCTTTACCCGATAATAAATCACGGCATTAATTTTAGCTGAAACATTATCGCGGGTAATTGTTTCTTGAAAAGGTACATCGACAGCTTTAACTCTAATATCCACTTTGGTCATGCTTTGGAAAATTGGCCAAACCAAACGCCAACCAGGATTTACAACTTTAATAAATTTTCCCAACTGAAACTTAACACCTCGCTCATATTGATCAACTTGACGTATGCTCATAATTATTAAAATTAAAATAAAACCAATAAAATACCACATATATTTTAGAGAAAATAATTAGTTTGTTTTATTATAACGAATTCTATTAAAATACACTATGGCAACTTGTCAAAGTGCATCAATACAGTTAATCTTAAAACATATGACGGACAGAATAATTTCACCAACTAGCAAAGAAGAAGATATAAAATTGGACCAAACTTTACGGCCAAAAACCATGACTGATTTTATTGGGCAAGATAAAGTTAAAAAAAATTTGGAAATTTTTATTGGTGCGGCTAAAAAAAGACAAGAACCAATCGAACACACGCTTCTGTACGGACCTCCGGGCTTAGGAAAAACTTCACTGGCTTATATTATTGCCAATGAAATGAACGCTCAAATCAGAGTTACTTCAGGCCCAGCTATTGAACGTAGCGGAGATTTGGCGGCAATTCTTACCAATTTAAACGATGGTGATATTTTATTTATTGATGAAATACATCGTTTAAACAAAGTGGTTGAAGAAATCTTATACCCTGCTATGGAAGATTTTGCTTTGGATATAATTGTCGGTAAAGGACCTTCAGCTAGAACCTTGAGAATTGATTTGCCTCATTTTAGTATTATTGGCGCTACCACTAAATATCATTTATTATCTTCACCATTACGTGATCGGTTCGGTTCAACTTGGCGATTGGATTTTTATACCAATGATAATATTACTCAAATTATCAAACGAGCAGCAAAAATTTTAAATTTCACAATTGATGAAGAATCAGCCAAAATACTATCTACTCGAGCTAGACAAACTCCGCGCATTGCCATTCGCTTACTCAAAAGAATTCGTGATTTTGCTGATATAAAAAACCACGGCCAAATCAACCCGTCAATTACCAATGAAGCTTTGGCTTTATTGGATATTGATGAGATGGGACTTGATGAAATTGATCGAAGATTATTAAAAATTATTATAGAAAAATACCAGGGCGGTCCAGTAGGATTGGGGACTCTTGCCGCTTCCTTATCTGAAGATATTGGCACGATCGATGAAATATATGAACCTTGGTTAATGCAGTTAGGATTTTTAGCTAGAACTCCAAAAGGAAGAATCGCTACAAAACTAGCATACGAACACCTAAAATTAACACCACCTCCTAACCAACAAGAAAAACTAATATGACAATATATTTATGGTATTTTTTAATTCCTTATGCCTTATTCAGTTTGGTGATTTTTGTCATGGCCTGGTTTAATTTGTATCATATTATACGTTTTAGCTTTTCCAATTCAACCTCAACAATCAATATTATTATTTATCTATTAGGTTTATCTATTATCTTAATAACTTCACTGATTGGCATTCTACAGTATGATTGGTCACAAGCTATTGAAATTAATTTATCTTTAAATGCTTAAGAATCATTTTTTTCCTTCTCAAAAACCAGATGAAAAAATTATTATGTTGCGTCGCCGTCATTGGTTAATAGCCGCTACTATTATTTTAAAATATGGACTATTTCTTTTAGCGCCAATTATATTATATTTTCTCATTAACAATGTTTTTACTTTTGTGGAAATTAGACTGGAACAAAGTCTATTAGCCGGCCCATTACTGACTTTATTATTATCTTTATACTATAGCTTAACTTGGGTTTTATTTTGGCATGCTTGGATTGATTATTATCTAGACGTTTGGATAGTAACTGATAAACGAATTGTCAATATAAAACAAAAAGGGTTATTTTCCCGTTCCATATCTGAAGCTAAACTTTATCGTATACAAGACGTCCAAGCAGAAGTACACGGCCTATTGCCAACTTTTTTTCATTTTGGCAATGTTACTATACGCACTGCTGGTAATGAAACATTTGCCGTTTTTGAACAAGTCCCTAGTCCCTACGAAACTTCCCGAGAAATTTTAAAACTGGTTGAATACGAAAAAAAACATCACGACAATAATGATGATAATAAAATTAATACAATAAAAGCTGGTGATCCAGATCACGACTCAATCAATAATCAAATCTACCATGGAGCTTAAAGACTTTAATTATTTTCTACCAACAAATCTAATTGCTCAAGTACCAGTTAAACCGCGCGACCACTCGCGGCTTTTTGTATATAATCGAGAGACGAAAAAAATAAAACATGACTATTTTTACAATTTGCCATTATATTTAAAATCGGGTGATGTGTTAGTGTTAAATAACACTAAAGTTTTTCCTGCTAGATTACTTGGACACAAAGACACTGGAGGAAAAATTGAAATATTTTTACTAAAAAAAATAAATAAAAACAGCTGGCAAGTTTTAGTAGGCAATAAAAGAAAAAAATTAAACAAAAAAATTTATTTCAGTAAAAAATTTTTTGGTACTTTGATTAAAAATAACCAAGATGGTACTTGGGTGATTAAATTTAACCTTAGCGGAAATAATTTTTGGCAACAAATAAATAAATATGGCCATACCCCCTTGCCACCATATATTAAAAAGGACGCTAAACTAAAAGACTACCAAACAATTTTTGCCAATAAAATCGGTTCAGTTGCAGCTCCTACGGCTGGCCTTCATTTTACAAAAACTTTAATCAACAAATTAAAAAAACAAGGTTTACAAATAGAATATATAACCTTACATGTTGGTCTGGGCACCTTTGCACCTGTCAAAACAAAAAATATTACTAAACATAAATTGCATTCGGAATGGGTGGAAATAGGAAAAAGAACTGCTAACAGACTAAATGCCGCTAAAAAATCTGGCAAAAAAATTATTGCTGTAGGAACAACCAGCATCAGAGCTCTCGAAGCGCTAACCCAAAAACAGAAAAATAAATACATAATTAAACCAGCAAAAAAATGGGTTAATATTTTTATTTACCCCGGCTATAAATTCAAATTTGTTGATATGATTATTACTAATTTTCATTTACCTAAAAGTTCTTTACTTATGTTAATAGCCGCATTTCTGGCTACAGAAAAAAATAAATATTCTGGCATAACTAAACTACAAAAAATATATAAACTTGCTATTCAAAAAAAATATCGCTTTTACTCGTTTGGCGATGGAATGTTGATTAAATGAAAATTTAACTAGCTTGAATTTTATTATTAATTAACTTATAATTTAAACACTTTATTTTTAATTACTGAATTTTTATATGAAATCATTGAGCAAAAATTTTTTATTAATTTTTATAGTTTTTTTTGCTTTAGCCGCTTTATTTAGTTTTATTTACAACCCTAATCAAAAAATAGATGTTGTGGGCATTAATCAACTTATTACCTATGTCAACAATGAAGAAATAAATAAAATTGAGGTTGAAGGCAATACCATTATGGTAAGTTTAAAAAATGGCGAAATAAAAAAAATTACCAAAGAAAATACTGAATCTTTTTCTGATATAGTTGCCAATTATCAAATTGATAAAAATAAATTAAATAATATTGATATTATTATCAAAGAAGATCCTTCAAAATCAATTTTTCTGGGAACAATTTTGCCATTTTTAATTCCGTTCATTTTAATTGCTGGCTTTATTTGGTTTATGATGCGACAAGTGCAAGGTGCTAACAACCGCGCTATGTCCTTTGGTCAAGCTATGGCCAAAGATGTTGGTCAACAAAAAATGAAAAAGAAAATAACTTTTATGGATGTAGCTGGGGCCAAAGAAGCTAAAGAAGAACTTGAAGAAATAGTTGAATTTTTAAAAAATCCCAAAAAATTTATTTCCTTGGGGGCAAAAATTCCAAAAGGTGTTTTATTGATGGGCAGTCCGGGAACTGGAAAAACTTTATTAGCCAGAGCAGTGGCGGGTGAAGCTAATGTTCCGTTTTTCCATATTTCGGGCAGTGAATTTGTGGAGATGTTTGTAGGAGTTGGTGCAAGTCGAGTTAGAGACCTATTTAATAAGGCCAAGAAAAATTCCCCCTGTATTGTATTTATTGATGAAATTGATGCGGTTGGTAGACAACGAGGCGCCGGTTTGGGCGGATCACATGACGAAAGGGAACAAACTTTAAATCAGATTTTAGTAGAAATGGATGGTTTTGACAATGAAACTAATATTATTGTCATGGCCGCTACTAATCGTCCTGATGTGCTTGATCCAGCCCTACTCCGACCGGGCAGATTTGACCGTCGAGTAGTTATTGACTTGCCTGATATAAATGATCGTGAAGCCATACTAAAAATTCACGCTCGCAATAAACCTTTAGCTGAAGATGTTTCACTGCGCAATGTTGCTGAAAGAACGGCTGGATTTTCTGGAGCTGACTTAGAAAATTTACTTAATGAAGCGGCAATTCTTACCGCTAGACAAAATAAACGCAAAATAGGAAAAGAGGAAATTTATTCAAGTATTGAAAAAGTAATTTTAGGTCCGGAAAGAAAATCAGCTGTCATTTCGGAAAAAGAGAAAAAAATCACCGCTTATCATGAAGCTGGCCACGCCTTGGTTGGACATATGCTTATTCATACAGATCCGGTACAAAAAATTTCTATTATTTCACGAGGGCGAGCTGGTGGTTATACTTTAGCTACCCCAAAAGAAGATAAACGCTTATATAGCAAATCAGAAATGCTTGACCGGCTGACTATGATTATGGGGGGTTACGCTGCAGAAATGATTGTATTTGGTGAAGTTACTACTGGACCAAGCAATGATTTACAAAAAGCAACCTCTCTGGCTAAAGCAATCGTGACTGAATATGGTATGGATGAAAAATTGGGTCCAAGAACTTTTGGTCAAAAAGAAGAAATGATTTTTTTGGGTAAAGAAATTCATGAAAGACGTGATTATTCAGAAAGAACTTCACAAATGATAGATGAACAAATTACCAGTATAATCAAAAGTGCTTATCATCAAGCCGTAGAAATAATAAATAAACATAAAAATAAGCTGGAACAAATTGTTGAGGTTTTGCTTGCTAAAGAAACTATAGAAAGAGAAGAATTTACAGAAATAATGTCAGAAAAAGTATAAAAATAAAAATATCAAATCCGCCCATCTATTGGGCGGATTTTTATTTTGTGTTATAATAATATAAATAAACTTACTATTTATAAATAATTAAAACTATATGGAACCGCTCTATCGTACCATAATCAAAAAAGCATGGGGGCAAATAAAAACCCATAAATGGCTTTGGCTATTTGGACTTTTTACTGCACTGCTAGGTAATGGCGGTGAAATTGATATTTTGTTTCAAAATAACAAATTGACCGATGCGCCAATTTTTCTCAATAACCTAAAAGAAAATTTTGCCGCCCTTGATCTTAATGCAATTAAAGATGGTATTTTTAATGCCCTGGCCACTGCGCCCATGATAACTATTTTATCAGTGGCTTTGATACTTATTTTTACTTTATTGTTAATCTGGTTAATAACCGTCTCTCAAGGCGCTCTAATTGCCAGCGCTAGCAAATTAGATGAAGATAAAAAAATTAATTTTAAAGAAGCTCTAAATAAAGGTATTGAAAAATTTTGGTCTATTTTAGGATTAAACATAGCTACCCGTTTTATCTTATATTTTACCTTGATAATTTTATCCATACCTTTTGCTATGCTTTACATGTTTAACAGTTCCAATACTGCTATTACTTTTATAACTATTCTGGCTTTCTTTATATTGATTCCAATTGCAATAATTCTTTCCTTTGTACTGAAATATGCTTTTGCTTATGTGGTTATAAAAAACCAATCCGCCGTAAGCGCTTTTATTCTGGCCTGGCGCTTATTTTTAGCCAATTGGTTAATAAGTATTGAGATGGCCATTATATTATTTTTAATAAATTTTGTTGTGGGTATATTATTGGTTATAGCTATAGTAGTTTTAGCTCTACCTTTTTTGGGTTTGATGATCCTGATGATATTGGTACAAAATGCTGTTGGTTTAAATGTTTCTTTAGGATTGGGACTTTTAATTACTTTAGTTTTATTATTATTTACTGGTTCGGGATTAGCAGCCTTCCAATACTCAGCCTGGACAATACTGTTTCAAAAATTACTGGCTGGTAAAAACTTTCCTAAACTCATAAGACTTACTGCTGGTAAAGAAAAAAATATAAATAAATAATTTTTTGGTTGTAAAAATAAATGAGTAAACAGAATCCCTCAATCGAGGATTTGCTTATCAACAATGAAGCTACTGAAGACCCGCAAGACATATTGGAAGAAAAAATTTCTAATATTAAATTTAAAGATAAGGAAAAAGAAACTGCCCAAATTGCAGCCAGTCTAGGCATGCCTTATATTAATTTATATGGTTTTGCTATTAGTCCTGAAGCTCTAGCATTACTGCCAGAAAACATAGCCGCTGAAAATAAACTGGTTTGTTTTTTTAATAATGATCGCAAACTAAGATTTGCCACTACAAATCCAAATAATCCAAAACTTGATGAGTTGATTAAAAAAATCACTGAGGAGCAGTCGGGGAGTAGCGAATTATATTTAATCTCGGATAAATCGTTTGATTTTGCTTTCTCTTTATATAAAAAACTTCCCAAAATTAAAAATATAAAAAGTGGAGTAGAAATTGAAGAAGATGATTTATTAAAATGGGAATCAGAAATACAGAATTTTACCAATCTACAAAAAACTATACTTAGAGCAAACCTAACTGAAATAGTTACTATTATCATAGCTAGCTCGCTAAAAACCAATGCATCGGATATTCATATTGAAGCTGAAGAAAAAGAAGTTAAAATAAGGTTTCGTATTGATGGAATTCTTCATACAGTTGCATCATTGCCTAGTAATTTGTGGCGACAAATTATTTCTCGTATCAAATTATTGGCCAAAATTAAAATCAATATTGATTCAATTCCGCAAGACGGTCGTTTTACTATCTATTTAACCAACGATAAAATAGATGTTAGAGTTTCAACTGTGCCAACGGCTTATGGTGAATCAGTGGTTATGCGCTTACTCCGCTCTTCATCGGTTGGACTAAAATTTGAAGATCTAGGATTGCGTGACGAAGCTTTTAAATTATTGGAACAAGAAATCAAAAAACCTAATGGCATGATTATTACCACCGGGCCAACTGGCAGTGGTAAAACAACCACCCTTTATGCAATCTTGAATAAATTAAACAATGAAGAAACAAAAATTATTACTTTGGAAGATCCTATCGAATATAAACTAAATGGCATTAATCAATCACAAATTAACCATAGTAAAGGTTATACTTTTGCCAAAGGATTAAGATCAATTTTAAGACAAGATCCTGATGTTGTTATGGTTGGTGAAATAAGAGACGAAGAAACCGCCGAAATAGCGGTGAACGCTGCCTTAACTGGACATTTGGTTATTTCTACCTTGCATACCAATTCGGCAGCAGGAAGTATTCCAAGATTTCTGGCTATGAATGTTCAACCGTTTTTATTGGCTCCAGCTTTAAATGCTATTATTGGTCAACGTTTAGTCAGAAAACTTTGCCAGCATTGCAAGCAACCAGCTAAACTAGATGAATCAACCATGAATAAAGTTTCAAAGCTATTGGCCAGTTTGCCAAAAAAATATTTAGAACAACAAAATTTAAACCTATCAAAACTAGTTTTTTTTGAAGCTCCTGGTTGTAATTATTGTCATGGATTGGGGTACAAGGGCAGAATCGGTATTTATGAAATTATGGTTATGAATGAAACAATTGAAAAATTAATTTTATCTGGCCAAGCTACAGAATATAAATTACAAGAAATTGCCACGCAGGCCGGTATGATAACAATGGTGCAAGACGGAATTTTAAAAGCTTTGGATGGTATTACCAGTTTAGATGAAGTTTTTAAAAAAGCCGAATAAATAAAAATATTAAAAAATATTATAAAATAAAAAACCTTGGATACCAAGGTTTTTTTATCTTTGTTCTTGCCAATGTTTAATCTGTGCTGGGGTAGCATTATAATAACGGTAATAAATGTTATTACTCATCCGACTTATTTCATACAAACGATAAGGGTTGCACCAGCCCATGGTTAAGGCAAATTCTAAAACAAATAATTCATCAAATAATTCTTGTAAGCCAGAAAAAGACAATATGTATTTATCTGTGCGAATTGCGCCGGCCAATAAATTTTTCTCCGGATCTCTAAACTGCCAACTAGAAAAATATTGAAAATTTTTCTGATATAGTTTATGTAACTTTTCACTTTTTTCTAAAGATAATTGTAAATATTTTTCATGGTTTTCTTTAGATACTTTGCCCAACATAATGGCAAAGATTATTTGTCCAGTAGAAACATCTCGCAAGGAAAAATAACCTGATTGTCTTGATTGGTCAGTATTTTTAGGATGGGTTAAACAATAATGCATGGCTTGATCAAGAGCCTGAAAAATTTTAAAAAATTTTTCTTGTGGCAAAGGCAAGTTATTATAAAACATTTTTTACTCCTGATTATTTTTATTTTTTAAAGAAACTAAACAATCCTATTACATAAACTTTTATTTGTCAATATAATAAAAACTCGCCTTTAGCGAGTTTTATTTTAACAACTAAAAAGTGAGAGAAACATTAAGTAAAAATAGTATATAACTTCATAATATATGAAGACCGACCTTCTACGCTAACAAATATTTATTAACATCGAAATGTTATAAAAATTTATTAGCTCCTAGGTATATCTCCCTAGAAAGGAGGTGATCCATCCACAGCTTCCGCTACGGATGCCTTGTTACGACTTCACCCTTGTCACCAGTCCTACCTTAGGCCCACCTATTACGGTGAGACTTTGGGCATTACCGGCTCCCCTGGTGTGACGGGCGGTGTGTACAAGACCCGAGAACGTATTCAACGCACCGTGGCTGATATGCGTTTACTAGCGATTCCAGCTTCATGAGGGCGAGTTGCAGCCCTCAATCCGAACTGAGACCGGTTTTGATGAGATTAGCTCCATCTTTCGACTTGGCGGCTCATTGTACCGGCCATTGTAGCACGTGTGTAGCCCAAGGCGTAAGAGCCATGCTGATTTGACGTCATCCCCACCTTCCTCCCTGTTAACCAGGGCAGTCTCGCATGAAAATATAACATACGACAGGGGTTGCGCTCGTTTCCGGACTTAACCGTACATCTCACGACACGAGCTGACGACAACCATGCAGCACCTGTGATGCACCCTCGAAGGCGGCTCTGCTTTCACAGAGCTTGCAGCATCATGTCAAGCCTTGGTAAGGTTCCTCGCTTATTGTCGAATTAAACCACATGCTCCACCGCTTGTGCGGGTCCCCGTCAATTCCTTTGAGTTTTAGTCTTGCGACCGTACTCCCCAGGCGGGATACTTAACGCGTTAGCTTGGTTAAACGACACTGACAGGGTCGATACTGCCAATGTCTAGTATCCATCGTTTAGGGCGTGGACTACTGGGGTATCTAATCCCATTCGCTACCCACGCTTTCGTGCAACAGCGTCAGAACTGTACTAGCAAGCTGCCTTCGCCTTCGGTGTTCTTGCTGATATCAACGGATTTAACCCCTCCACCAGCAATTCCGCTTGCCTCTTCCAGTCTCTAGCTAGACAGTATCTCTGGCAGCCATGGAGTTGAGCCCCATGATTTGACCAAAGACTTATCAAGCCGCCTACGCACTCTTTACGCCCAGTAAATTCGGATAACGCTTGGGGCCCTCGTATTACCGCTGCTGCTGGCACGAGGTTAGCAGCCCCTTATTCAGTAGGTACCGTCACGGATTCTTCCCTACTAAAAGCCGTTTACACCCCGAAGGGCTTCTTCCGGCACGCGGCGTCGCTCCGTCAGGCTTTCGCCCATTGCGGAATATTCTTGACTGCAGCCTCCCGTAGGAGTCTGGGCAGTGTCTCAGTCCCAGTGAGGGGGGCCATGCTCTCACACCCCCTACCCGTCGTAGCCTTGGTGAGCTTTTACCTCACCAACAAGCTGATGGGCCATAGGCTCCTCTTCAAGCGCCGGAACTTTAATGTTATTACTTATGTAATAACATATTATCGGGTATTATTCCCACTTTCGCGGGATTATCCCCGTCTTGAAGGTAGATTACCAATGTGTTACGCACCCGTTTGCCGTGCAGCTTAACCTGCACTCGACTTGCATGCCTTAGACACGCCGCCAGCGTTCATCCTGAGCCAGGATCAAACTCTCAAAGAAGTGAGAATTGATTGATCTCAAAATATGAGATCTGACTCTCAAAAGAAATGACTTAATGTTTCTCTACACTTTTTAGTTGTCAAAATGCATTTTCTAATCTGTGATTTAAGACTAGAAAAAACAGAGACACTTAAAATTGTTTAAGTATCACTGTTTTTTCTCGTCCTGATTTGGACAATACAATATCAAATTTTAAAATTTACTATGCTTGGGGAATTAACTTAATTGTTAGCGAAAATATCTAAAATAATCGCTTTATAATAATAATTAAATAAAAAAAACTTGTCAAGCCCACCAAAAACAGAATTTTTTTATAAAAAAACTTACATAAATTAATATTACCTTTTTTTGGCCTTTTTTTGACGCCAATTTTTAATATCCTGATGGTTACCAGAAAGTAAAATTTTAGGTACACTCAACTTTTGTCCTTTTATGACAACTGTTTCGGGACGAGTATACTGCGGATACTCAACATAATTTAAATCTTTACTATAAGTTTCATCTATAATTGAAGCTCGATCTCCTAAAACGCCTGGCTTTAATCTGGCTATAGACTCTACCAAAATCAAAGCTGGCAATTCTCCACCCGATAAAACATAAGGTCCAACCGAAATTTTTTCATCAACAAATTTATCCAAACGCGCATCAAAACCTTCGTATCGTCCCGCTAATAAAATCAGCTGTTTATACTTTGACAGTCTTTCGGCATCGCGTTGTGTATATTGCTTACCACCAGGAGTGAGCATAATAATTCTTGTCTGTTTTGATTTACGAATTTTTTGCAATGTTTTATATATTGGTAAAAATTTTAAAATCATTCCTGGACCGCCACCGTAAGGTCTATCATCAACAGTTCTATGCTTATCTTGAGTGTTTACTCTGGGATTATGAACGTTTATTTGAATAATTTTTTTTTGTCGGGCGCGCTTTAAAATTGACTCGTTTATATAAGTTGTTATTATTTCAGGAAAAATTGTAATAATGTCAAATCGCATAATAATATGATAACGAGAAAAAATATCTTTGCCAAACAAATTCCCCCAGTTTTAACTGGGGGAGATTTGCATTGAAATTAAATTAAAGCTGTAAATCAACGGCTGAGGTGTCAGCTTCAGCAGTTTCTCTTTCCTGCTTATCCTGCCGACGAGACGGACGTTGAGCGCCTTCTGGTTCGTAAATTTTTAAATTAACTCGGGCGTTATTTTTTGCTCCAACTACACGTAATAGTGTGCGGATGGCACGAACGGTTTGACCGCTGCGGCCAATAACTTGACCCATATCTTGTTGATTGATATGAAGAGTGATTAACACTCCCATTTCATCAATCTTACGTTCGGTTTTCACATCTTCGGGATGATCAACCAACGCTTTGACGACCTGTTCGACAAAAGCTTGATCTTTTTCCATTTGTCTCATATTTAATTCTTAAATTGCTCCCTGTCACAAATGCCTGTTGGCAGCCGACATTTTACTACCATTAGCTTGTGTATCAGGCGCGTATATGTATTATACAAAAAAAATATTATTTGTCAATAAAAACAATTACTATTATAATATAATTAATAACACTTATGATGGAGAGGGAAAACAATCTATCAACTACTAGTCTGCTAAACAATTACCTTTTATTGGCAGTACGATCTCGTGCTTCTGATATTCACTTTGAACCTGATAAAAATTTATTACGTGTTCGTTTGCGTATTGACGGCAGATTAAAAGAAGTTGGTCGCGAACCAAAAGAAACCCATTCCCAAATAGTTGCTCGGATCAAGGTTTTAGGAGAGGTAGATATGGGTGAAAAAAAACACAATATTGACGGTCGCTTTCCGATTAAACTAGCGGGTGAAAGCCTAGATATCCGCTTTTCTATTTTTCCTACTATTTTTGGTGAAGCGGTTGTACTGCGCATACTTCACACTTCTCATATAGAATTGGGGCTAGAACCTTTGGGTATGAATAATGCTCAATTAGAAGCTTATAAAAAATTAATAAAAAAACCTTATGGTTTACTATTAGTAACAGGTCCTAATGGTAGTGGAAAAACCACCACGCTTTACAGTTCTTTAAACGCCATCAATTCTATTGAAAAATCAATTGTTACTCTGGAAGATCCGGTTGAATATCAACTACCTCTACTCCGACAAACTCAAATTGATCCTGATAAGGAAATAACTTTTGCTTCTGGTTTAAAAGCTCTACTTAGACAAGATCCGGATGTGATCATGGTAGGTGAAATTAGAGATTTAGAAACTGCCAAAATTGCTGTCCAATCTTCCCTAACTGGACACTTGGTATTTTCAACTTTACACACAAACAACAGCATTGGTGCATTAGTCAGGCTTTTAAATATGGGTGTAGAATCTTTCTTGGTTGCTTATGCTACATTGGGGGTAGTTGCCCAACGTTTAGTCAAACAAATCTGTGATAACTGCAAACAGGCCTATATGCCTCCACCAGAATTGCTTAAAACTTTAAATATTAGCTCTCCAACTGAGTTTTATAAAGGTACTGGTTGTCAAAATTGTGATCATACTGGTTATCGCGGTCGGACGGCAATTTTTGAACTTTTAATTGTCACCGATGAAATTAGAAAATTAATTTTGAAAAAAGCTAACTTTGATGAAATTTTTGAACTTGCCAGAAACCAAGGTGTGAAAACTCTACGCGAGCACGGAGTGGAAAAAATTATTCAAGGCATTACCACTCCTGAAGAGGTAATGTTGGTAACCGAAGCCTAATAACTTTATTTCAAATAAAAATATGACTCAGATTTGAGTCATATTTTTATTATTATTTTTCAGTTGCTTCAGATTTTGCATCTTTCTGATCATTTGCTGCTCCTCCTACCTCTTCTGACTTAGCTGTTGCTGGTTGTACAATGGGTTTATTCTTTATTCCTCTTGGTTTTATTTTTTTCTCATTCTCTAAAATTTTTTGGTCAATCAAAATATTTTTAACTGTGTCAGAAACTTGAGCACCTTTACTTAACCAATATTTGATTCTTTCAACATTAAAATTGACAGTTGCGGGATTAGTGCGAGGGTTAAAATGACCAAGATATTCTAAAGCGTCTCCCCAAGGATCTTTGGTTTTTTCACTAATTACCAGACGATATTCTGGCTGTTTTTTCTTGCCTACTCTTGATAAACGAATAGTTAACATAAAATTTATAAATTAAATCGTCAAAATTTGAGAGCAGTTTGACGGTCAATGTTAAATAGTATAGACAGATGATTTTTGATTGTCAAGTATTACTATTAAATGACTAATTTCTAATTACTAATCAATTATTTTAATTAACTAATTAGAAATTCATTAGTTATTAATAATTAATCATTAGTAATTGTATTTTAATACCGATTCGCGTATTCCTGGGCTTCTTCAAATTTGACTGATAATAAATCCGACACACCATCTGCCCCCATGGTTACTCCATACAAAATATCTGCTTTTTCCATAGTTGCCCGATTGTGCGTGATTACAATAAATTGAGTGTGTTTAGAAAGTTCCGAAATAATTTCAGCAAAGCGTAAAGAATTAGCTTCATCTAAAGCGGCATCAACTTCGTCTAAAACCACAAATGGCGATGGATTATTAGCAATCATAGCACAAATCAAGGCAATTGAAGTCAGGGCTCTTTCCCCACCAGATAACATAGCAATGCCTTTCATTTTTTTACCCGGAGGCGTGGCTTTAATCTCTATACCCTGAATAAATTTCTTACTATTATAAAATTTTTTCAACTCGTCTTCTTCTTCGGCTAATTCTTTATCCAACTGATTCATTTCATCTGTTTCTAACGATGTTTCTTCTTGATTATCTTCCTCTTCATTGTTTTTTTCATCATCACTTGTCAATAACACCAATTCGGCTCGCCCGCCACTAAAAAGTATTCGAAAATATGTATTAAATAATTCGCCAATCTTCTTGAAATTTTGACTAAACTGTTTACTTATAATTTCATCAAGTTCAATAATTGTGTCTTTTAACTTGGTCATAGCTGCTGCTAAATCATCAACTTGAGCAGTTAAAAAATCATATTTTTCTTTAACTGTTTTATATTCTGCCACTGCTTCGGGTTCAATTCCACCTATCATTTCTCTTCTTTTTTTCAATTGTTCAATGCGTGCCACCAAGTCATCTTCAGTTAATTCATCTTGTAAAACCGGTGGATTTAATTTCCACATATCAACTAGGGCAGCTAAATAATCACCTAACTCGCGATGAACCTCTATAGCCAGATCTTCTTCTTTAGCATCATATCTAGCTAATTGGGCCGTTAGCTCACCTATTTGTTGTTGTAAATTTTGCGCATTTTGTTGTGCGAACTGGAGTTCAGCTTGTTTAGCTAATAATTTTTCTTTCTTCTGTTGTTCTATTTTATTAAACTCTTTTAAATTTTTAGTAACTACTTCGATTTTTTTATTTATCTTAGCTATTTCATCTTTTACGCTTTTTTCTCCGGCTGATATTTCTACTTGATTACCTGGAGAAGCAACTATATGTTCAAGTTGTTGCCATTCAAGTTGTAATTCCTCTAAACGTTGTTCAATGTTGGAAATATTTGTTTCATAAATTTTTTCTGCCAAAATCAATTCATTTATTTCGTTGACTAAATTATCGCGACTAAAAATTATCTGCTGTAAAGCTTCTTTTAAGTCTTGGATCACCTGTTTATTCTTTTGAGCATCTTTAGCTGTCACTATTTCTTGAACAAAATTTTGCAAAATTTCTTCCCACTGTGTCAAAGTGACCACGACATCTTCTTTAGATAGATCAGGTTTTTTTGACCAATCATTTCGACGTTGTTTTATTTGTTTTATAATATCGGTTAATTTTTCTTGAGCACTAACAATCAAAACATTACTATCTTGAACCTCCAATAGTTTATTTTCGATTTTTTTAAATTCATCAACCAAATTTACTTGTTCTTGTTTTTTTGCCTTTAATGTTTCCTGCAGTTGTTGATTTTTTAGTTGCCAACTGGCTAACTGCTTTTGATTTTGATCGATTTTTTCTTTTATTTCTTCTTTTTTTCTTTTTGCCCACAAAACATCATGACCTTTTGTTTGAGCAATGTCTAAATCTTTTTTTCCTTCATATATAGCTAATTGCCGCTGATATTCTTGTTTAATATTTTGCAACTTTTCATATTCTTCTTGGAGTTTGTTGTATTCTTCTTCACGTGACGCACTTAAACCCTCTTGTTTTAGTTGAGTAATCAAATTGGTAATTACTTTTTCCTGTTCTAACAACTGATCTTTAATTTGATCTCTCTTATTTTTTAGTTCCTGCTGAAGTAAAATATTTTTGTGCCACCTGTGGTAATATAAATAATTTTGGTAAGCTTTTAATTCTTTTTCTACTAACTCTTTTTGTTCTAATCTTCTTACCTGTTTAGTCAACATTTTCAAGTGTGGTTCCATCTCTCCGATCATCAACTTTCCTTGTTTCATATTTATATAAGCTCGTTCTAATTTGTGTAAAGCTTGGTCTCGTTTTAACTGATACTGCTTTACGCCCGTGGCCTCATCAAAAAAATCTTTTCTTTCAGTTGGCGTTGCGATTAAAACCGCATCAATTTGTCCCTGACCAATTACTGAATAAGTGCGATGACCAATGTTAGCTTTGGCCATAAGTAGTTGGATATCAGTTAAACGAGTCTTAGCGTTATTGATTAAATACTCCCCTTCACCAGATCGATAAAATCTTCTGGTAACAACTAATTCTGAATAATCTATTGGCGCACTATTATCTTCATTATTGAAAAACAAAGAAACTTCAGCCATGCCCAATCTAGCTTTTTTGTCTGACCCGGCAAAAATTACATCAACTGACTTTTTGCCCCGAATTGATTTCATTGATTGTTCGCCCAATACCCATCTAACTGCATCAGCGATATTAGATTTACCACTACCATTGGGTCCTACTATAGCGGTGATACCACGAACAAACTTTAATTCAACGTCTTGAGCAAATGATTTAAAACCATTTAATTTTAATTTTTCTAAATACATTTATAAATTAACTTAAAATCTGCCACAAAAAAACACTAAGCAAAGAAATACCAATAATTAGTTTTACAAAACTACCAGTCATCAAACCTAAAAAAGTTCCCCAAGTAGCTCTGACAGCTAAAGGGTGGGGTTTACCATCAATTAATTCGCCAACAAAAGCACCAACAATCGGTCCTAAAAATAGTCCTGGAAAACTAAACACAACAGAACCAAACAATGCCCCCAAAATTGCTCCCCAAAAACCTGATTTAGAAGCGCCATATTTTTTAGCGCCAATAGCACCAGCTGAAATATCCAATAAAATTGTGGCAAAAACAATTATTCCAAAAACAACAATAGAAGTTAGAGTAACCTTGTCCCAGTCGGTTAAAAAACCGTAAATAACATAACCTATATACATCAGGGGGAGACCAGGGATAAATGGAACAACTATACCAACCAAACCAACAATCATAATGGCTAAGGCCAATAAAATAAAAAATATATTCATAATTTATGAATTCATTTTATTTAACGCTTCTTGAGCAGCGGCAACCTGAGCTTCTTGTTTGCTGTGACCCTGACCTTTAGCTATTAATTCACCATCAACAAATACGCCGATTTCAAACAACTTATTGTGATCGGGTCCTTCTTCTTTTAAAACTTTATATTGTGGTGTTACTCCTTTTTTTTCTTGAATCAGTTCTTGAAAACGAGTCTTGGGATCAATATATAAATCGTTAGCCAAAATGTAATCTAATTTACTAATTATATAATTTTTGACAAATTTAGCTGCCTGTTCATAACCTCGATCCAAATAAATTGCTCCTATAATTGCTTCAATAGCGTTGGCCAAAATAAAGTTTCTGGCCTTGCCACTTTTATCTTTTGCTTCGCCTTTAGACAAATATAAATATTTTTCTAATTGTATTTCTTTAGCCACTTCAGCGCAACGCGTAGCATTTACTAAACTAGCCCGCCAATTTGTCAATTCGCCTTCAGGGTTATCAAAATGATGATACAAATAATCAGTCACTACTAATTCCAAAACCGCATCGCCCAAAAATTCTAAACGTTCATTGTGAGGTAAATGAAATTTAGGATGCTCATTAAGATAAGAGCGGTGGACTAAAGCTTGTCGCAGTAAATCTTGATTGATAAATTTTATACCAATTATTCTTTCCAAAGAGTCAAGTTCGCGCATAATCTTTTGACCAGATTGATTGGTAAATATTTCTCCCAATGGGAGACGCATTTACCAAGCAAAGGGCTAAGTATTAATAATTATATTTTTTGCTTTTTGCCATAATTCTTTAGCCTGATCATAGCCTAATATATCAGCCACCTCATCATAATCATACCATTTTGCGTCTTTCATTTCACCTACATTCTGAGCTGGTGATAATTCGCTATCTTTAGCTTCAATTAAATACATGTAAACTGTTTTAGGATAGGGTTGAATATTGGGCTCTCTTACCACCAATTCCAATTCTCCGATTTTTTCACCAACAATCAAATCTTTCAATCCTAACTCTTCACCAATTTCTCTTTTCACTGCTGCAATTGGATCCTCATTGGGTTTAATTCTGCCCTTGGAAAAGGTCCACCGACCGTGACCATCTAATATCAAAGCTACCTTTATACTGCCATCTTCAAAACGGCGCCAAACGATTCCTCCAGCAGAAAACTGGCGCTCTCCTAAAACCGGTTGATCCATACCTTGTTTTTCGCCTTTTTCTTGCATGACTTTATAAATAGAGCCTAACACACCATTAACAAACTTACCTGAAGAATCTCCTCCAAAACTTTTTGCCAATTCAATTGACTCGTTGATGGCGACTTTGGGCGGAATATTTGGAGAAAATTTAAGTTCATAAATTCCTAACCGTAAAACATTTCTATCAATACCAGTTATTTGATCTAAAGGCCATTCCGGAGCATAACTTACTATTAATTTATCAATTTCAGCTAGTTTTTCTACTGTTCCGTATAATAAATTTCTCGCAAATCCTTGATCATCAAAATCAGGAGCAAATTCTTTAAAATTATAATCCAATATCTGATCCAATCTTCCTTTGGGCATGCCATGAAAATCCCATTCAAATAATGATTGTAAGGCTAAGGTACGAGCTAGATGACGATTGGACATAACTTTTAAATTTTGGCTTTACTATTTTTTTTCGGAAAAGAGATTTTAATAATCTCCTTCCCCTTATAAAATCCACAATTTTTACATACTCGATGAGGACGTACTGGATTACCACAATTTGGACATTTACCTAATTGTAAGTTTGACTTTCCCTGCTGGGATCGTCTCCGACGGCCTTTACTTCGAGACAGTCTTTTTGCTGGAACACTCATAATTTTTTTATTAATTAAAACTATTCAATAACATACCAGAAAAATACCTTTTTTGTCAAAAAAACCGCTGTACTGAACAGCGGTTCAATAAACATGCTTATAACTTCTATTTATTAATTTTTTTCTTTTCCTGCCAATACCATAAATATAACAAAACCGTAGCCACTCCCAATATAAATAAACCTGTATAACGATTTCTGCTTTCCCGTTCTTGATTTTGTTCGGTAACTATTGTATCTTGATTTGTCTCACTAATACTAGAAACTTCTTCACTAGTAGATTCTAACACTTTGGCTTTTAAATTATCGCTGCCAGTTTGAGTTAAGATTTCAACTTGAGCATCGGATTTTTCTTCAACAATCTTAACCGTACCGGAAGCTGGTTGATCAATTACTTGATTTGTAACCGTGTTTAAACTATCATCACTATCTTCAATTTCGCCTTTGGTTATTTTTTGTTGTTCTGTTTTAAAATTTATAATTTCACTTTTTTTACTAGGTTTTCCGCTTGCATCATAAGCCACCGCATATACCTCATGAACTCCATTCAATAAATTTCTGGCTTTGAACCAAAAATTAGTTGTTCCTGAAGGATGGTTAGGAACAGCAAAATCAGCCGCTAAATTTCCGTCAATATATATTTTTACCACCGAATCGTTTTTGATTAAACCCTTAATTAAAATATAATCAGTAAAATCTTCTGGGGCAAATAAAGTTGGGGCCGGCGTGGGTGGACTGACTTTATAACCAATAATACCTCCTAAATCAGAAAATTCATTATTATATTTTCCTCTTACTCTAAACTCATGCCACCCTAAAGGCAAATCTTCTTGTGGAGACCAACCAAAACTGGCCGTTCCTGAACTGTCTTTAACCACTTTGGCAAAACCTTGGGAAACTTCGTCCATAAAAACTTCTACCTCAACTTCATTGGGCGTCCAACCAATAACCCAAGGTCGATAAGAATTATCTGCTGAGTGCACGACATTATAAATTTGCGGGATAGGAACTTTAGCCTGCGCAATCTGTGCTGAAAAAACTAAAAACAAAAATAATGGTAAAACTAAATAAAAACTAAAAAAATATTTCTTCATAAAAAAACATACATAGTTAAGATTTTATTTATGAATTTTAATTTTTTTAGATAATTGCTACAAGTAGAAAAAATGTTGAAAAACTGTGTAATTCAATTTAAACTGACATTCTCAAAATATTTTATTTTTACTTTTTTCTCAATTTTATCCAAAAATACACTGCAGACATCTATTTGAAAATTTACTTTATTTAGCCATCCTTTGTTTTGCATAAAAATATATGAGCTTCTTTGTAAATTTTGCAATTTGTATTTATGAACTGCTTCGTAAGGTTCGCCCCAATCGCGAGAAGTTCTGGTTTTAACCTCAACAATTCTTACTCCTTGATCATTTCTGGCTACCAAGTCAATTTCTCCCAAACGGGTGAAATAATTTTCGGCAATTATTTCAAATTTATTTTTCAGTAAATAATATTTTGCCGCCTGTTGTCCATATAATCCTAATTTTTGTTTATAATTCAATTTGTCAAAATCTTCTCTAGATAAAAAATCAGCCAGTTTAAAACTGGCTGGCATTAAATTTGTTTCAAAAAATTTCATTTTCGTCCGGGTAAATATTGACCATAAATAGCAGTGCGTTCTAAATTAATTTTTTCTTCTTTTCTTTTACGAACAAAATATTTTACAATAAACGCCAACCAAATAAATGCAGTTAGAAAAATTATCAACAACCAAAAGCGCGAAGAAAAAAATGGAACTAATTGTTGCCGCATAAACCAATAGATAACCGCCAATACAGATAAAGTTAATAAGCAGTTGCTTAATTTAATCAACGTTTTTTTTACTACACCTTTATTATTATTTTTATAAATAAAATAAACTTTCAGCAAAAAGCTAACAAACAATACGGTCAAAGAAATAATCAGAAAAATATTTCCTGTCCGACCCCAAACCGATGGGTATAGTTCAAACCAATAAGTAATATCTAAATATTTATTCATCGTGTTAATATTTTAGTTTATTTTCTCATATAACAACCCGTAATGATACTCGCCGGGAACAAATTCTTCTAATAATTTTAATTGATTATTATTATTTAACAAATTTTTTATCTCTTCAACTCCAACTCTTTGATTTAATGGCGGACCAAGAGGAATATTATTTTTTTTCCAATCTATTATCAATAATTTTCCTCCGGGTTTTAAAAAACGTATGGCTTCTTGTAAAAAATTCTGTCTGTGCTGTGACTGATATAAGGCATGAATAACTAAAACAAAATCCAATAAACCAACGGGTATCTTGGTAGCTCCCAATATCTCTAAATTAGACCAAACCGTTTTTATATTTAAAAGATTGTGCCTTTGGGCCTCACGTTTAATAGTCTCTAAACAAGATTTCATTATATCAACCGCATAAACCTGACCATGACCACCAACTATCTGAGCAGCGGTTAGGGTAAAATAACCATTACCACAACCTAAATCAGCTATTTTCATACCCTTTTCTAATCCGATGTGTTTTAAAATCTCTAATGGGTTTAATAATTTTGTTCCAGTAGCTACATTGGTCATAATGTTCTGGTAATTTTAATCAATTTAATTTTAACAAAAAACAAAAAAAAATAACAGATTATTTAATTAAACTTAATATTACTTAAAAAACTAATTCGATGCTGATTACTAATACCATATTTTTTTATTGCTTGTAAGTGTTCTGCAGTACCATAGCCTTTATGTTTAGCAAACTGCCAGCGATTATCCTTCAGATCTAAACTTTTCATTAAATTATCTCTATACACTTTGGCTATAATTGAAGCAGCGGCTACTGAAAAAAAATTACTATCGGCTCTTATAATACCTTGATTTGCTACTACTAAGGGTAGGTCCTGCCAAAAATCAACCAAAACAAAATCGGCTTGTTTTTTTAAATTTTTAAAAGCTCTAAGCAAAGCTTTGTGGTTAGCCTTATTTATGCCTATTTTTTCTATCTCGGCCACAGTTACCACACCGACCGACCATATTAAATTTTTAATTATAGTTTTATATAATAATTGTCTTAGCTGAGGATTCAATTTTTTCGAATCATTAACTTTCTGTAATAAATAATTTTCCTTTTTTCTTAAATCTAAACCATCTTCAATCAACACACAGCCGGCTACTATGGGACCAGCCCAAGCCCCTCTACCGGCTTCATCCAAGCCGGCTATTTTCTTATAGCCTAATCTAATTAATTTTCTTTCTTTATTTAAATTCATTTTAATCAAATGTATACAATTTGTGTATAAAATACTAATAAACTAATAATAACTTATGTATAAAAATATCAACAACGGTGTATAAATTGAAAACAATTATTTTTATGTGTTTTTTAGCTAATATTAAATAAAAAAATAATATTGACCAACTTTATTTCTCAAGTTAAATTTAATTTGGAGAAATTTTTTTCTTTTTCATGATTATGAAATTTAAAAAACAATTCAAGATAATTTTTGTTTGGCGCAGGCGCTACCGCCAACATGTTAGATCTTGGCATAACAGTCTATTTTATAAAAATAAAACCACTGCACCGCTTAATCAATACTTTTCTTGGAAGCAAAAAGCGGCTATCAACAACCACCGTGGTATTGGCAACGCTCTTCACAAAGTTTAAAAAATAACAAGCCCTTGTGACTAAACTTTTTAGTTTGGCATGAGCTAAAATGTCCCTAGTCATAAGAGTTTGTGCAAAAAGCAGGGCAACAAGCATGGGGAATAAATGCACTCTAGCCCTGTTTTTTGTTATCTAAAAAAGCCATTAGTTTGTCTAATGACTTTTTTATATTTAAAAAATGGTTATTGTTTTGCTTTCATGCTGTCTACAATTCTTTGCACCGCCAAAATAAACGAAGCGGTTCTTAAATCAACTTGTTCATCCTGTTGAATCTGCCAAATATCAGTAAAAGCATGTTGCATAATTTGACCAAGTTTTTGATTTACTTCTTTTTCTGTCCAATATTGGTTCTGTTGATTTTGTAACCATTCAAAATAAGAAACAGTTACTCCACCAGCATTTGCTAAAACGTCAGGAACGATTATTTTTTTCTTTTTTAATAATTTTTTTTCGGCTAACGGAGAAACTCCACCGTTGGCCATTTCTAATATTATCTTTGCCTTAATTTTATTTACATTTTTTTCATTAACAGCGTTTTCCAAAGCAGCGGGCACAATAATATCAACTGGTAATTCAAGTATTTCTTGATTAGAAATGCTTGGATAATTTTTACAATCACACACGCTACCAATACAATAACAACCATTTTTAAACCCTTTCTCTTTTTTTTGCTTAATTAAATTGTCTGGATCCATGCCTTTTAATTTTTTGTCAAATATTCCGCCTTGGGAATCAGAAACCGCTACAATTCGCCAACCAGCTTGGTGTAAATATTTAGCAATATAATAACCCACATTACCAAAACCTTGAATGGCTATGGTGGATTTTTTTGGATTTAATTTTAACTTTTTGGCTAAATCTGAAAATATATAAAACCCTCCTAAACCAGTGGCTTCAGTCCTGCCCAAAGAACCTCCGTAAGCCAAGGGTTTGCCAGTAACCACGCCCAAATTACCATCACCTTTTAATTGGTTGTATTCATCTGCCATCCAAGCCATTATTTGCGGATTGGTATTGACGTCGGGCGCTGGTATATCAAGATTAGGACCAATAAAATCTTTAAAAGCTCTAATATAACCACGAGATAACCTTTCTAATTCATAAACAGATAATTTTTTAGGATCAACGGTTATTCCGCCCTTACCTCCACCTAAAGGAATGTCTACTACCGCAGTTTTTATCGCCATCCAAAAAGATAGGGCTTTAACTTCATTTAAATTGGTTTGGGGATGAAATCTAATTCCGCCTTTAAAGGGACCGCGAGCATTATTGTATTGAACCCGATAACCGGTAAAAACTTTAATTCTACCGTCATCCATTCTAATCGGAATAGCAGCTTCTAAAATACGTTGCGGCTGTTTTAATTGCTCCAAAATATCTGCCGATATATTTAAATATTTCTCTATATTTTGTAGCTGAACAAGAGCATTCTTAAATAAATTTGTCATATTATTAGTTTATTATTTTTTGGCTGTTCCCCAATCTATACTAGTGCCTTTTATACCTTTAGTTTGCTGAAGATACTTATAAGCTTGCAGGGCGGCTTTGGCGCCTTCGCCGCCAGAAATAATTATTTGTTTATATTCAATATCGGTAACGTCACCAGCAGCAAAAATTCCCGGGGTCTTAGTTTCGCAATTTTTATTGGTTTTAATCTGTTTATGATCGTCAAATTCTACCAAATCACCTACCCATTCAGTTTTAGCAATATGCCCTATCTCTACAAACAAACCATCAACTGACAAATCTTTCAACGGCTGATTGTTTGTATCTACAAGCTCAATAGCTTCAACTTTATTATTTCCTTTTATTCTAGCTATATTTGTGTTATATAAAATTTCTATATTAGAAATTTTTTTTACCCTATCAACTAAAATTTCATCGCCTCGAAATTTATCACGACGATGAATTAAATAAACTTTTTTGGCTATTCTTGAAAGATATTCGGCGGCATCAAGCGCGCTATTTCCGCCGCCGATGACCGCAACATTTTTTTCTTTGAACAATGGTCCATCGCAAGTAGCGCAATAAGAAACTCCGCGTCCCTTTAATTCTTCCTCGCCAGGAACGCCAAGATCGCGCGGCGTTAAACCAAAAGCCAAAATTATTGCCGCTGCTCTATACTGGTTGCTGTTAGTTGTAATAATAAAATCTCCGCCGTCTTTTTCTATTTTTTTAGCTTCTTCTGACTTCAGAATTGCACCAAATTTTTTTGCGTCTGCCAAAAAACGATTCATTAAATCAAAACCGTCTACTAAACCAACTCCGGGGTAATTTTCAATTTCTGTTGTTAAAGCAGCTTGCCCACCAACGTCTTTAGAAATAATTAGAGTTTTTAAAGCCCGCCTTGAAGTATAAATTGCAGCTGTCAATCCGGCTGCTCCAGCACCGACAATAATAACATCAAAATATTCAGGAACACTTGTTTTACTATTCATAAATATGATTTTATATGGCTTAAAGCGCTTTGTCCAAACGCTCAGCTATTGCTTCTTTGGGATGAGCCCCTATTAATTGATCAACAACTTGTCCATTTTTAAAAATTAGCAAAGATGGAATACTCATAATGCCATAATTTTGAGAAGTAACAGGATTTTCATCTACATTTAATTTTCCTACCTTGGCTTTTCCTAAATACTCTTGGGCAATTTGTTCCACGATTGGACCAACGATACGACAAGGACCGCACCAGGGAGCCCAAAAATCAACTAACACCACTTGGTCACTTTGTAAAACTTCTTTATTAAAATTTTGATCGGTTAATGTTATTTCGGACATATTTTTATTATAAATTTTTAAACATTTGATTAATTAATTTTTCTAAATCTTTTTTAGCAAATTTTTTCTTATTTGTATTAAAACAATCATTAGAATAATTTAATAATAACAGTTTAGCAACAGAACGCAATGCCGAATTGGTAGCAGCTAACTGCTGTAATACTTCAGAAATGTCACGATCCTCATGGATCATTTTTTCTATACCTTGTATTTGACCAGCAATCTTACGCAAATTACTTAAAATATAATTTTTATCACATTTTTTTTCCATATACTATATACTAGTATATAGTATATAAAAAAATTGTCAAGTGTTTTCCTCGGCTTTATCAACCTCGTCTTCTATTTCCCCAACCAAATGTTCTAAAACATCTTCCAACGACACTAAACCAATTATCTCTTGTTGGCTGTTTCTGGTAACCAAAGCAATATGTTCTTTTAATTTTATCATTTTACGTAAAACAACATCTATTTTTTCGTTGTTATCAAAAAAAGATATTTTTCTAACTAAGTTTTGCAGGGGCGTTTCACGATTGTCGCTATTTAAAATTTTCATAATGTCATGAACGTGGACATAACCAATAATATTATTTTCATTGTCAATATAAACAGGAAACCTTGAGTAACCTGACTGAGCTACAAAATATGCTATGCTGTCTACCGGGACCTCACCATTTAAAAAAACAACTTTATATTTAGGGGTCATTACTTCTTTTACCGAAATATCGTTTAATAAAAAAATTTTTTCAATTAATACGTGCTCTCGGTAATCAATGTGTCCACTTTCTACACCTAATCGAGCTAAAGCCTTTATTTCTTCTTCGGTTAGAAATTTATTATCTTTTATTTTAAAAATTTTTAATAAAAGCAAATTAAACTCGTGAATCAACCAAACAACCGGTTTAAACAATACAAAAAAAACATACAATATAGGTGAAAAAATTTGAGCTATTTTTAAATTATTTTTTTGCGCAAATGATTTGGGAACTATTTCTCCAAAAATTAAAATGACAAAAGTTACTACACCTGTTGCTATGCCAACACCTAGATTACCAAATATACTCACAGCTATGTAGGTAGCTAAAGAAGCTGATAATATATTAACAATGTTATTACCGATTAAAATTGTTATTAGTGTATTTTGTGGCTTTTTTTTCAATTTGTTAATTAATTTAGCATTTTTAAATTTCTTTTGTATTAAAAGTTTAACCTGAGCGTCACTAATTGAAAAAAAGGCAATTTCAGCAGCAGAAAAAAAGCCCGAAAGCAATATTAATATTATAAAAATTACATATATCATAACTTAATAATAAATATTAAGTATTTTATTATCAACATTATTTTACGACACTTATTATTATATTTAAGAAAGATTAAAATGTTCTACGTAGAACATTATACATAATTTTAAAAGACAAAATCAGGGGCAAACCCCTGATCTTATCATAAATATATTATATCAAAAAAAATTAAATGGCAAGTGTATAAATATAAATATTTGGTTGGTGGACCCGAGGGGAGTCGAACCCCTGACCTCTTGCATGCCATGCAAGCGCTCTAGCCAACTGAGCTACGGGCCCATTTGTAATATAATTATGTATTAACTATAAAATAAAGTCAAAATGTTCCACGTGGAACATTTTTTATAAAAAATAATATTTTTAACATAGTTTTTATTCTAAAAATAATAAAAAAATCAAAATTAATATAGAATAATACTTAAACAAAAAAATCAACTTTGGTGGACCCGAGGGGAGTCGAACCCCTGACCTCTGCAATGCGAATGCAGCACTCTAGCCAACTGAGCTACGGGCCCGGAAGATTTTCAAAAAATTTTGGTGACCCCACCAGGAATTGAACCTGGATCTAGAACTTAGGAGGTTCTTGTTTTATCCGTTAAACTATGGGGTCTTTTACTAATTTTAGCTTAAATTAAGTGTCGTAAAATATTATAAATATTATAATTATTAACAATCAATAGCTTAACATGATTTAATTATTTTTTCCATTAAAAACTTTTATTTTTTTATAAAAACGTTTAAAATTTAATTACTAATAATTAATAATTTATTATGAAAGATAAAAATCCTAATGAATCAGATACCATTATTGGACATTCAGTAAGTGTTGAAGGAGATTTTTTAGGTGAAGGAAATGTATTAATTGAAGGAAAATTAAAAGGTAATATTAAAACAACTCATAATTTAAAAGTTGGTAAAGATGCAGAAATTGAGGCTAATATAAGCGCGGAAAACGCAATTATTTCAGGTTATGTAAAAGGTGATATAAAAGTTACAAATAGTTTAGAAGTAACAAAAACAGCCAGAATTGAGGGCAATATTTCATGTGCAATTTTAAGTATTGAACCCGGCAGTTATTTTCAGGGTAATTGTCAAATGGCAAAAAATAGTAATAAAGAAAATCTATAAATGTTTTTTTATGTATTATTATGTGTATGATCATTTTGTAACTCAAAAAAAATATCAACCTTTATTAGCAAAAATAGAAAATCGTTTAACTGATTTAGAAATTAAAGGAAAAATAGGTCGTTTAAGCTTATTAAACAACCCTAACGAACTTATTGTTGATGAAATTAAAAAAGGCGCAAAAACAATCGTGGCCGTTGGTGATGATACAACTGTTAGCAAGGTAATAAATGTTTTGGCATATTACAGTGATGTTTGTTTAGGCATCATACCAATTGGACAAAAATTAAAAATTGCACAAACCCTTGGTTTAAATAACCCAATTGAAGCCTGTAACGCCTTGGCATCAAGAATTATAAAAAAAATTGACATGGGTAAAATTAAAAATTTTTATTTTTTGTCTCAAATAGAAGTCCAGCCTGGTGATTTAATATTGGATTGTGATGATTCTTATCGCGTAACTGTTGACAAAAAAAATAAAGTAACAATTTATAATTTTAATTATTGGTCAGATAACCATTTGGCTGACCCAACTGATGGGCTTTTAGAAATAATGGTTGAAAAAATTAAAACAGGTTTTTTAAATAAAATTAGCACAAAAAATAACTCTGTCACTTTTTTAAAAAATAAAAAAATTATAATTCAACATAAAAACAGTTCTTTAGAAGTAAAAATTGACGGTCAACAAACTATGAAAACGCCACTTCTGGTAGAAGTGGCAAACGACAAATTAAAAATAATAATGGGTAAAAACAGAATTTTTGCTTAATTTAAATGTTTTGTTAAATCAACAAATAAAACTGGGCTGGGATCTTCTACTGGCTTTTTATTTGTTTTAGTTTTTAGAGCTTTGACGATATTTTCGTCAACTATCATTCTTTCACTGTTAATTTCTATAATCTGTTTGGGCGATATTAATAAAATCGCCGGGATGAGTTGTGTTATTCCGCTTATTTTAACTGCGTACTTTTCAACCAGGTGCTCTTTTTCATTAATTTCTAAATAGTTTATTTTGCCAATTCTAATTCCTGACTCAGTAAAAACAGGCAGATTAATTAACTGTTTTGACGTTAGTGTCATGTTTATTGTTTTTAAAAACTATTAATTGTTGTAGGCCGGTTAAAACTGTATTGACAAACCAATATAAAGTTAAACCAGCCGGGAAAGAAAGTCCAATAAATACTGTAAAAATTGGCATCACATAAATCATTTGCTTATTCATAATGGCTGCCATATTTTCATCTTTTGATTCTGCTGATTTAATCTCGGGTTTTTTTGTCGTCAACATTTTTCCTTGCCAAAATTGAGCTGCCCCAGCTAATAAAGCTAACCAAATGCTTCTTTGTGATAATTCAATAAAACCAAAAGCCAATGTATTTAAACTCCCCGGGTTTTGTATAAAAGGATATAAATATTCTAAATAACCATTAGCTAATCCGGTTCTAAAAACCTGGTAAACAGCTATTAAAAAGGGTAATTGTATCAAAATCGGCAAGCAGGAAGAAGCAGGATTTATTTTTTCCTTTTTATAAAGTTCCATGGTTGCTCTGGCCTGTGCCTCTTTGTCTTTCCCATATTTTTCTTTAATTTCAGTAAGTTTAGGTTGTAAATCCTGTAAAGCTTTTTGAGATAGTATGGCCTTTTTGTTTAGGGGATATAAAATTAGCTTTATCAATATGGTCAAAACAATTATAGCTAATCCCAAATCCTGCCAAGGTAAAACATCATACAACCAAACCAATAAATTTAATAACGGGATATAAAATATAGTTTTAAAAAACTCTATCATAATTTATTAATTAAACCTAAACCGGATCATAGCCGCCATCACTAAAAGGATGACATCGTCTTAATCTATTAAAACTTGCTATTATACCTTTAAATAAACCCTTTTTATTTAGGGCTTCTATTGTATATTGAGAACAAGTGGGATAAAAACGACACGCGCCATTGGGCTTTAATATTTTTAAATAGCCATGATCAAAAGAAAAAATTTTTTGATAAATTTTTATTAATAATATTAGTAATCTAATAATTATTTTTTCCAGTGCTTTTAAAAGCATAAATTATTTAAATCAGAGGTTATTTGCTTATGTGTTTTGTCGACAGCCTGCTTTTTAACCACCAACATATAATCGTAAGGTTTAAATCTTTGTATGTTTTTATATAAATCACTTTTAATCCAACGACGCAATTTATTTCTTTTACTAGCTTTTTTTTCTGTTTTTTGTGATATTACGATGCCAAACCGAGGTTCTTCCTGTTTAACCTTCGGTTTATAAACATAAAGAATAAATAAAGACGAATATCTTCTTGTTCCATATTTGGCTATTCGAGTAAAATCAGACCGCCTTTTTAAACGGTTTTGTTTGGCTAACATGAATTTAGCTAACGGTGATTTTTTTTCTTTTCTTATTTCTTCTTCTTTTTAAAACTTTTTTACCTTTTACTGACGAATTTCTAGCTCTAAAACCATGGGTTTTTTTTCTTTTTCGGTTTTTTGGTTGGTAAGTTCTTTTTGGCATATTTTTTAATTTAATAAAATAAATATACCAAGAAGTTGTTAATAGGTCAAAGTCCAATTTGTTTATTGGTTTTTTTGTTTGCACAATTTTTCAACATCTTATCATCTTTTTTTATAAATAAAATATTTTTAAAATTATTAAACGATGGTATAATTTGAAACGTTAAATTTAGTAAAAATAATTTAAATAATCTATGGACTCAAAACAACTTTGGGAGGCTATCTTAGGTGAATTAGAATTAAATCTAAGTAAAGCTAATTTTACTACCTGGTTTAAAAATACTTTTATTTTACAAATTAATGAACAAGAAATAGTGGTCGCTGTACCAAATGCTTTTACCAAAGCTTGGTTAGAGAAAAAATACCATAAATATATTACTGAGGCTTTAAAAAATGTTAGTGAAAAAACATTTAATAAGGTTAGTTATGTCGTTGAAACCAAAGAAAAATTAACAACCTCCTTGGATAATGAACACAAAACTTTAAATCAAGAAATTTCTTCAAACAATAGCCATGTTGCTATAAATAATAAAATCGGTCTTAATCCAAAGTATACTTTTGAAAGTTTTGTTGTTGGCAAGGGTAATGAATTAGCTCACGCTGCCTGTTTAGCGGTGGCCAAAAAACCTGGTGAGGTTTATAACCCGCTTTTTATTTACGGTGGCGTCGGGCTTGGTAAAACTCATCTCATGCAGGCAGTGGGTAATTATATTTTAAATGAACAAAAAAATAAAAAGGTTCTTTATGTCACTAGTGAAAAATTTACCAACGATTTTATACAGCTTGTGCAACAAGGGGAAGCAAAAAAATTTAAAGAAAAATATCGAATGGTTGATGTTCTGTTGGTCGATGACATTCAATTTTTAGCTGGCAAAGAACAAACCCAAGAAGAGTTTTTTCATACCTTCAACACCTTACATCAAGAAAATAAACAAATAATCATTTCTTCTGATAGACCTCCTAAAGCTATTCCGGCTTTGGAACAAAGGCTGATATCCCGTTTTGAGTGGGGGATGATTGTTGATGTAAACGCGCCAGACCTCGAAACTAGAATTGCTATTATTCGCTCTAAGATGAAAGAAAAAAACCTTTCCTTATCTGAAGAAATTGTAAAAATAATAGCTACCTCTGTACAAAACAATGTTCGTGAATTAGAGGGTATTTTAAATAAAATTATTGCCTTTCATCAACTTAATAACACTCCTCCCACCGAAGATAGTGTAAAAAATATTATTTCTTCCTTATCATCTAACATAAAAAGGGGTCATATTACACCAAAAAAATTAATACAAACCGTGGCCGCCTATTACGATATTGAAACTGAAGGATTGATTGGCAACAGCAGAAAAAAAGAATTAGTTGTGCCCAGACAAATTGTTATGTATCTAATGCGCGAAGAATTAGACGCTTCTTATCCAAATATTGGACAGGAATTGGGAGGTAGGGATCATACCACAGCGATGCATGCTTGCAATAAAATAAATAAAGAAATTGAAAACGATGAAAAAATTGCTCATGACATTGAAATGATAAAACAAAGACTATACAATAATTAACTATTTATAAACTGTTTATAATCTACTTATAAATAAAAATAAAGCTGGGAAAAAATTTTAATAATTTAATAATAATTGGTTGAAAAAAATTTAATAAAAAATAAAAAATTTTTTTTCAATAGTTTATACCCTTTTTTTACCAATAAAATAAAACAAATAATAAAAATTTTTTTACTAATATTAAATAAATAAAAAGTTTTCCTCTGTTTCCACAAAGATTATTATTGTTATTAATATTTAAATTTAAATTTATATATATGAAATTCATATGCACCCAAGAAAATTTAAAAAAGGGATTGTCCCTAGTAAGTCATTTAGCAGGTAAAAACCAAAACTTACCGATTTTAAATAATGTTTTGTTGGAAGTAAAAAATGGCTTACTTTGTTTATCAACAACTAATTTAGAAATAGGTATAAAAACAAAAGTTAGAGGTAAGGTTGAAAGAGAAGGATCTTTAACAGTTCCAGCAAAAATCTTTTCTGATTATATACAAAGTATTAGAGGAGAAAAAATTGAATTAATAGCTAAAGAAAATAATCTAGAAATAAAAACAGAAAATTCTGAAACTGTTCTAAAAGGATTAGATTATTCAGAATTTCCTCTAATTCCAGAAATAGAAAAAAAATATTCTGCTACTTTTACTGCCGAAGATCTTAAAGAAGGTTTGAGTTTAGTTTTGTTTGCCACTGCTTCTGATACGGCTCGTCCCGAGATAAGCGGAGTTCTTTTTAATTTTAATAAAGATAAATTAGTTTTAGCTGCAACTGATAGCTATCGATTAGCAGAAAAAATAATTAATATCAGAACAAATATTGAAGCCAATAAAAAAATAATAATACCTTTATTTACTCTGCAAGAATTAAACAGATTAATTGGAGAAATTGAAAAAAAACAAGAAATAATTATGAATATAAACGATAACCAAGTTAGTTTTGAAAATGACACCACCGTAATGATTTCTCGGATTACTGAGGGAGAATACCCTGACTATAAACACATAATACCGCAAACAGAAAAAACCAAAGCCACCCTAAATAGAATTTTATTTCAGCAAAGCATAAAAGCAGCCAGTTTATTTTGTCGTCAGGGCATAAATGATATTAGTTTATTTTTTTATAAAGATAAAGTTGAAATTAGAGCTCTTAACGATCAACTAGGAGAAAGCAAAACATTTGTGGAAGGAAAAATAGAAGGAGAAAAAAACCAAATAATATTTAATTACCATTATTTATTAGACGTTTTATCAAGTTTAAATGATAGTGAAATAATTATAAAAATAAACAACCCAGAGACGCCGGGATTGTTAATACCAGCAAAAAGAAGCGATTATTTATATATAATAATGCCAATCAAACAGTAATTAGTTTTTTATAATTTTTGTCCAAGCCAAATCTGAATTGTCATAAATATCATAAATTACAAACTTTAAATAGTGTTCGCCACTATTATAATTAGATAAGTTTAAATTAAATTGAGTAGGGCTTACAAGAGGATCTTGAAAGGTTTTTATTAATAAATCATCAACAAAAACCTCTAATTTTTTAAAGGGTTTTTTTGTTTGCCATTCCAACCTAACCAAAATATCGTTTGCAAAAGTTTGATCTGCCCAAGGTTCAAGAATATTTATATAGGGTTTATTTTCTATAGTATGCAAATTATCAAATTCTGTCGGCGGTTGTTCGTTGGTAACAATATTATTTTCTTCAGCCCAACGTAAAACGGCTTGTTCCCAACTTGGATATTGAGGGTCTTTTGATTGTGTGCCAGGTATTGGTCCGAGCGGATTATTTACATCAACAAAAAATAAAATATTATGAATCTCACGATAAATTTTTTCCACTTTTAGATTTTCTGGTGTTTGATCGGTAGCCAAAAGACCACTCATACTGTCTATATAAACCTTTTTTTCAGCGCCAATCGAACCGTTTAACATGGGTTTGTCCGGTATTTCATATTCGGGTTTATTAAATGTTTCTACTGGTGTATTTTGTAAAACCCGATTCATAAAATTGTGCCAAATTGGCGCTGCTACTATAGAACCGTCTGCCCCCCTTTTCATTTCTGAAAAATCATTATTACCAACCCAAACGCCAGTTACCAGAGAAGGAGTGTAGCCCACAGTCCAAGCATCGCGGTAATCATTTGTGGTACCGGTTTTAACTGCTACCGGTCGGTCGGGTAAGGTTAAAATACCACCAGCCCCAAAAATAAAAGCACGTGCCGAATCATCGGATAAAACCGAGTTGGTGATCCGAGCTGATTTTTGATCAATTACTTGTACCGGTTCTTTTGGTTTATTTTCAAACAGAACATTTCCTTTGTTGTCAGTAATTTTTAAAATAGCCACTGTGTCAGCCTTTTTTCCTTCTCTGGCCAAAACGCCAAAAGCCGCAGTGTGTTCAATTAATTTTATCTCGCCACCACCTAAAACTAGTGACAAACCAAAACGTGAACGATCGTTAAAAGTAGTATAACCAAGTTTTTCTGCTAAGTTTAAAACGTTGTTTATACCACTTAAATAAAGTACTTTTACAGCCGGTATATTTAAAGAACCCTGTAAGGCTTGACGCAAAGAAATTGGCCCGTGTTCTTTTAAATCATAATTTTTTGGTTCGTAATCTTTACCAGTATCAGTTTTAAATTTTGTTACCACGTCGAAAACAACAGTTTCTGGTACATAACCCAGCGACCAAGCGGTTGTGTAAACAATAGGTTTAAAGGATGAGCCGGGTTGTCTGGGTCTAAGAGCAACATTTACTTGACCGTCAATACTGTCATCAAAAAAATTTTTTGAACCTACCATTGCCAATATTTCGCCGTTTTTTGGATCGAGTGCTACCAAGGCAGCATTACTAGCATTCCAGTTGGTTTGATTTTTTTCTGCCTGCTCTTTAATAACTTCTTCAGCAATATTTTGTTTATATAAATCAAGAGTGGTATAAACACTTAAACCACCTTGTTCAACCATTCTTTCACCATACATTTGAGTTAACAATTCTTTGACATATAAAACAAAATGAGGGGCCTTGATATTAGTTAAAGTTTTCTTAAATTCTATTGGCGTTTGACTAGCTGCTTCTGCCTCCTCTTTAGTTATAAAATTCATCTTAACCATTTCGTTCAAGACAAATTTTTGTCTGGCAAATAATTCATCAACATGACTGCCATAAGGAGAATAATAAGTCGGTCTTTGTATCATGGCTGCTAAAATCGCGCTCTCAGATAGATTTAAGTCACGCGCAGATTTACCGAAGTAAGTTTGTGCCGCTGATTCAATTCCGTACGCAGTAGAACCAAAAGGTATATCATTAAAATAAAGTTCCAAAATTTCTTGTTTAGTATATTTTTTTTCTATTTGGTAGGAAAGGACCCACTCCTTCATTTTTCTAATGGCTGTTTTTTCATTGGTAAGAATTGAATTTTTAACAAACTGTTGAGTCAGAGTGGAACCGCCGGGAACAAGGCCGTTATATAACCCAATTTTGTTTAAACCGTAAAGAAAAATTGCCTTTATAATATGTTTAATCGAAAGGCCTTTGTGTTCAAAAAAATTTTTATCTTCCAAAGCTATAAAAGCGTTAATAGTGTGTTGGGGAATATCATCTATTTTGATTAAGGTTCTTTTTTGATCGCCGTGTATTTCATACAATAGATTTTCGCCAGTCCGGTCGTATATCTTAGTGCTTTCCACAACCAAACGTTGTTGTAATTTTCCGGGTTCGGGCAAACTGCGAGATATCCATGCAAACATTATTAATATACTAATCGTGCTAATAACCAATATAAGTGCGGACAAAAATGCCAATTTTTTAAGAAAGGCCTTTTTATTAAATTTTAGCCAACCAAAAAAACGACTAGCGGTTTTATTTTTTTTACCTCGCCAGTTATTGGGTGAATATATGTTGTGTGAGTTGTTTAGCATAACTCTCTTTTTATTATAACAATATTTAGATATAATAAAAAAGAAGCAATTTTATGGCTAAAGTATCAACCAATCCCAGAAAAATTAAAGAGCTATTGTCGCTTGGCGTAAGCGAAGTTTTAATAAAAAAGGATCTGCAGAAAAAATTGGCAAGCGGCAGGGTGTTGCGTATTAAACACGGAGTGGATCCAACCTCAAAGGATTTACACCTTGGTTACGCAGTAGTTTATCATAAATTAAGGGAATTTCAAGAATTAGGACACAAAATAGTTTTTTTGATAGGCGGCTTTACTGGTCGTTTTGGTGATCCGACTGATAAGGATAAAAAACGAGAATTAAGATCAAAAACAGAAGTTCATTCTTTGAGTAAAAATTATCTTAAACAACTGTCTAAAATATTAGATATTAATCAAGTGGAGGTAAGAGACAACAGTGAATGGTACGATAAGTGGAGCTTTGAACAAGGATTGCGGTTGTTATCAAAGTTTACCGTTGCCAGAATGCTAGAAAGAGATATGTTTGTAAAAAGACAACAACAACAAAAAGAAATTTATTATCACGAACCAGTTTATCCAATGTTGCAAGGATGGGACTCTGTAGAAATAAAAAGCGACGCCACAGTAATAGGCCTGGATCAAAAATTTAATGAATTACAAGCCAGACCCTTACAAGAAGAACAAGGACAAAAACCGCAAGATATTGTGGCCGTGCCTCTGTTGGTAGGAACAGACGGCAAAATGAAAATGAGCCAGTCATTGGGCAACCACATAGGACTCGATGATTCACCAGCGGATCAATTTGGCAAAATTATGTCGATACCAGACGAAGCGTTGTTGTCATATTTTGAATTGGCTGCACGTTATAACGAACAACAGCTTTTAAGAGTTAAGCAAGAATTGAAAGAAGGTAAAAACCCCAAAGATTTAAAGATAGAATTAGCAAAGGCTATTGTAACCATGTATCATTCGTCAACGGCAGCCAATCAGGCAGCAAAAGATTTTTACAATCTTTTTTCACAAAAAAACATTTCTGGCAACTTGCCAGTTTTACAATTAGAAGATAAACAATTAAACCTATTGGATTTTTTAACCAATTACAAGTTTTGTGTTTCTAGGGGTGAAGCTAGGAGATTGATTCAGCAAGGAGGATTGAAAATAAACAATAAAAAAATTTTACATTATGAACAAAAGTATAGTTTTGCATCTGGAGACGTGATTCAAATAGGTAAGAAAAAATTTGTAAAAATTAAATGAATATAAAAATAAAAAAATATTTTACTATTTTATTCGCTATCGCCTTTTTCCATCTTCTGGGCGTATTTTTTTTATATGATGTTTTTCCTAACTATGATGTTTTAATGCACAGCGGCACCGGTTTTTTGTTGAGCTATATTTTGGCTGATTATTGGGGTAAATATTTGCCCCAGCGCTATATTAGATATGTTTTTATTTTTAGCGTTTTGGTTTGCTTGGGGGTAATTTGGGAATTAGGGGAGTATGTTTGGGATCAAACCATTTCAACATATTTTAATTTAAATTTTTTACAGCTGAGTCTACAAGATACTATGGGTGATTTAGCCTTGGATATGGTAGGGTCTTTAATTTTTTTATTTTATAATTATAAAAAGAAACTTGACAAATAAATTGTTTTTGTCAAAATTAGATATTAAATTTGTTCATTAAAAAATTTAAGGAGGCGTGTCATGAGTTTAATCAAAGAAGTAAAAAAATTACCGTGGAATACTTCTACGGCAATTACTTTGTTGGGTTTTTTATTTTGGCCATTGGTTTTAAAAACCGTTGGCAAAATGGATTTTTATTTATGGGCAACCTTATCGGTTTTGGTTGATTTATTAGACGGCGGGATCGCCATGATATTAGATGAAGAAAATTATGCCAGAAGACTTTTGGATACCATCAGGGACAAGCTAATTTTTTTCAGCACATTATTTTATTTATTTTATTATGATTACATACCGGGATATGCTTTTTGGTGGGTTGTTGCCTATTTTTCCATTCTTGTAGTAGGAGGTTATCTATCACATGTTTATGTAAACTATTTACCTGCTTCTGACCACCTTGGTCGCATTTCTTTAATTTTCTTATTAGTATTAATAGGTTATTATTATACTACTAGCCCCAACAACCCCAGCAGCTTGTTTGAGTTTAATTACCAATTAAATATTATAATTATTTTAACCACTCTCATTTTAAATATTACTTGCGTAATTAATTATACCTTCAAGATTTTGGCTGAAAAAAAACAACCCTCTTATTAAAGAGGGTTTTTTTTACATGAGGGCTACTTTTTTCTATAAAATCTAGCCGCTGTTTCTGGAGGAATAGAGTTAATTACTAAGCCTGCTCCCAGCTCAAGGCCGGCCCAAATAGATTCGCGCGGTTGAATTTTTACATAAAAGTGTTGACTGCGGTCGGGAAGTGATTGGTGCATAAAAAAATTATAAGGCATATTGTATTTATTTAACTTTGCCAAAATCATTTTCATGCCCTTAGCTAAAGAAATTAACTCGCCTTTAGTCAATTCAGTAATATTGTCCCGTTGTTTAAAAGGAAAAATCCAAACCTCGTAATGATAAAGTGAGGCATAAGGACAAAATATTAGAATGTTTTTGTCACTCCAAACATAGCGTGGAGAATTTTTTTCTTTTTTTATAATATCCTCATAAACACTGCGTCCGTGCTTAATTTTATATTCTTGAGCTTTATCAAGCTCATGAAATACATCTGGTGGAGTTTTTTTGCTGGCAAAAATTTGTGAGTGGGCGTGTAATAAAGAAGCTCCAGCTGGACCGCCCATATTTTTGAAAACAAGAATATATTCTATGTCTTTGATAGCGCTTAATTTTTTTGTCCGGCGACTGTACATATTTAAAACCTGTAAAATTTCTTTAAGGCTCATATCGCCCAATTCGCGGCCGTGAATAGGCGTTTCGACCACAACTTCTTGTTGGCCGTAGGCCTTAGGGTTAGACAAGGATACAGCTGGAAATTTATTTAGTAAAGTTATTACTTGCCAGTTTTTTTTGCTACCCAACCAGTCAGTAATCAGATCTTTTTCAATCATAGTTGGACAAAGCACGCAAGCTTTTCCGGGTTCGCGATGAGATGTTTCGGTTATATCTCTGGGACGTTTAGTTCTAGCCGGAGTAATAATAACATAACGATCTAAAAAATAATCTTTTCTTATTTCAGTTTTATTATCATAAATTATAGGCATGTTTTTTTATTTTTTAATCAATTTTTTATAAAGTTTAACATATTGAACAGCTGATTGTTGCCAGGAAAAATCCTGTCGCAGGCAATTTATTTGTAGTTTTTTCCAAGCAGATTGGTTATAATAAACCTTTAAAGCTTTTTGAATTGCTCGATAAAAATCTAAACTTGACTCTTTATTAAATAAAAAGCCAGTGCCAGTTATGTGATTTTTGTTTTTTTTGAATTGTGTAACAGTATCTTTTAAACCACCGGTTTTTCTTACGATTGGCACCGCGCCATAACGCATAGCTATTAGTTGTGTGAGACCACAAGGTTCAAAACGTGAAGGCACAAGAAATATATCGGAGGCAGCATAAATTTTTTGGGCTAACGTTGGATCGAAGCTTAAAATCGCTCGAAAAAAGCTTGAATATTTTTTATTAAATTTATTGAATAAATTTTCTAATTTTTTATCACCAGTTCCCAATATCACCACTTGAACCCTTTGTTTTTTTAGTTGAGGAATAATTTTTGCCAACCAATCAAGCCCTTTTTGTTCATAAAGTCTTGAAACTACGCCAAGCAGTGGTATGCGCGGATTTGTTTCTAAGTTTAATTCTTTTTGTAACTCTAATTTGTTGATAATTTTATTATTTAAATTTTTCTGGTTGAAATTTTTTACAATCTTTATATCAGTTTCTGGATTAAACTCATCAATATCAATTCCGTTTAAGATTCCACTCACTTTATGTTTTACCCGTCGTAATAAAGGAGCCAGATTATAACCATATTTTTTAGTCATTATTTCTTTGGCATAACTCTTGCTGACCGTATTAACATGATCAGAATAAGTTATTGCCATTTCCATAAAGTTTATTTTTGGTTTAATAGTGTCTATAGTTAAACCGAGTTTTTTGGCAGAATTAACGCTCCAGATCCCTTGATTAGCAATATTATGAATGGTATAAAGAGTTTTTATTTTAGTTAATTTTTTGTCAGTTTTAATTAAATAAGGTATTAGTCCCGTGTGCCAGTCGTGGCAATGCAATAAGTCTGTATTTGGTTTAATTTTTTTTATAAATTCAATAACTGCTAAACAAAAAAAAGCAAACCTAGCCTGATTGGTATCCGAAGAGTGTTTATGAGGATGTAAATAAATAGGGCCGCGGGATAATTTTTTTTGATTATAAAAAAGGTACAATTTAATTTTAGTGCCAGGTAAATGAGTTTGGTATATTTCAACTCTGTCCTTGTTTAAAAGATTAAGGCTGGTTAAGTAGTTGGTACGTTTTTTTAAATAAGACAACTGTTCATATAAGGGAAGGCACAAACTCAATGACAGATACTTAATTTTATTTAATTCTTTAGGTAAAGAACCAATAACATCAGCTAAGCCGCCAACTTTTGCTAAGGGATTAAGCTCAGCTGCCACCATTAAAAGATTTATTTTTTTTCCAGCCATTTAATAATTTGTTTAATAATTTTTTTATTAGGCAATTGGGAGGTATTTATTTTTATATAAGGAAGTTTGGTTTGTTTTAAAAAAAATTCGTATTTTTCTTGTTGCTGCAAATAAGCTTCGGGTTTTTGTTTTATTCTTTTATAATGAGGGTATAACGCCAATCTTTCACGCAATCTTTTTTTCAGCAACTGAATATCATTGTCAATATATAAAAAAACAATTCTAAAATTTAATTTATATAATTCTTTTTCTATATCTTGATAATTTACCCTTCTTTTTCTATATAGCCAAGAGTAAACTTGGTCGGAGAGATGAAATTTTTCAAAAATTAAATTATTGTTTTTGAGTTTTTTTGCTAAAGTCAAATAAGTTTTGATTAGAGTTTTGCCTTGTTCAGTACCAAACAAACCAATGTCTGCATTTATCCAAAAACAACCATCTAAGAGATAAGGAAATTTTTTTGATGAATATTTTTTTTCTAAAAAATCATAAATTTGAGAAATAATGTAACTTTTTCCGGTTAGCTCGGCTCCCTCAAAAATCAAATGGTACAAAGGTTTTTTCATGTTTTTATATTAATATTTTTTTACGTTTCGTAAATTATCAACAGGATTTATTGTTAAATTATTGTAAATATATTTTATTTTTTTAAGATCATAAATCACTAAATCTAGTTTATTTTCCAAAAAATTTAAATTTATATTTTTAATTATACCCATGATAATATAAAAATTTAATACTTTAATAAGTTTTGGCTCTAATTTTTGTTTAGACAGCTTTAAATAAGTCTGTAAAAAAGCCTGACGTAAAGAGTGTGAGTTTTTAACTAATAAGTTTTTGTAATTTATTTGATTTAAAAAATTGCCCACGTCAATAAGAGGATCGTTTATTTCTGCATTATCAAAATCAATCATACGTAGTTTATTATTTTGTAAAATTAAATTTTGTAGTTGAAAATCGCCATGAATAAAAGCTTGATCGCCTTTTCTTTGTTCAGTAGTTTTTTTTAGTAATTGGCGTAGTTTTTTTAGCAGTATAAGATTTTTGGAAGTTTTAAATTTTTTGTTTTTATATAAATTGTTTTCTAGCCAATTTAATTGCTGAGCGAGGTCATAATTTTTATAAAAGTTTACATTTTGAAAATATTTAATTGGTATTTGGTGTAGAGCAGACATTAAGGTTGCTGATTTTTTAATCAGAGGTAATAAAAATTTTTTGTTTCGATTTTTTTTGTTTTCTATTATTTCAGCCAGTGAATGCCCTAGAGTTTTTTCATATAAATAAAAATGATATTTGGAAAAATAACACAATGGCTTGGTTATAATTTTTTTTCCTTGCGGCGAACGCCAAATTTTTTTTAGTATATAGTAAGATTGTTTAGCTAAATCATCTCCTCGTTCAAGGCGTATTTTACCCATGATAATTTTGTTTTTTTTGCCATTACTAAATAAGTATTCAGTTATTAATTTTTGGTCACCAGTTCTGACCACAAAACGATGAGTGGTTATTTTTTTTAAATACCAAGTTTTATTTAAATCTAATTTCTTTGTTTGAAATAAAAAAAATCTATAGGCTGATTTGTAATCGTAAAATTTTTCTATTGATCTAACTATGGAGTTTGGCTTTTGCCACAGTTCAAGATGTTCAACAATTCTTTTTGCCTCGTCAATATAATTAGCAATTGCCCGTTGGGCGGTCAATTTTAATTTCTTTTCTGTTTTTGGCAGAATAATTTTATTTTTTTTATCTAAAATTAATCCCTGTATTGAATTTTCCATAATTCTAATGTTTTTTGGGATTAATATTAACCTGTTTAATAAAAAAACGTGATAAGGATTTGATAAATGAGAACATTGGTTTAAAACATATTCTTTAATATGTTTTTTTATCTCAGGTCTGTTCCAGGCAAAAAGGTATAAACTACTTAAATCAAAAAGAGGATTGTTGAGATGTACTTCAGACCAGTCAATTAGAGCTAATTCATTTTTTGTTAACACTATATTTTTTGGATTTATATCACCATGGGTTAAAACCAGGGGCAGCTTGTTCAGTAAACCGCCTTGTTGCACAAGTAAATAATTTATTTTTTTTAATAAGTTTTTATTTATGTATTTTTTCAAATAAATTTCATTGTCTTTAAAAATTTTTAAGTTGGCAGAAAAACTATTTTTTCTCAATTTAATTTTGTAAGGTAATTTTAGAGTGTGCAGATTTTCAAAAATTTTTAAAAAGTTGGTTTCTAAAAATTTATTGGTTAAACGTTTGCCAATAGCTATATAAAAACTGTTTAAAGGATAGCCTTTTATATATTCATAAATAAAATATTCCGGAGAGTTTTTTGTTTGGGTAATAAAAATTTTTGTTGTTGTTAGTCCGATAATATTTTTTTTATTTAGATATTTAATGACTTTAATTTCATTTAAAAATTTAGTTTTAGCTAAACTTCCTTTATTTTTTCGCATTTTAAGAATGAATTTTTTACCATTTTTTTTTAAAGTCATTACAAAAAAATCTCCACTAGTGCTCATTAGATATTCAGGTTTAAAGTGATATTTATCTATTATTAATTTTAGCGTCGCTTTAATTTTTTCATCAGTAAATTTATTGACCATATTTTTTCCAGTGGGTTGACCACAATAAATATTTAAGTTGATGATAAATTTTTTCTGCTTTAAGTTTTATATCTTTATTTATAGCCAAAGTTCTAATTGTTTTTATTAATTCTAGCGCTCCTTTTTCTACCTCTTCAGGGTGCCAGGCGGGAGCACCAAAGAGTTTAAAATCACGATTAGAGGCCCACCAAAAAGTACAACTCGCTAAACCGCGGTCTAAATGTTTTTCAGCCCAGTGATAATTTATGTCATTAGGGTTTTGTTTAAGTTGTTCGGTGGCTATATTAGCTAACTGCCAAAGTAGATTATGAATTTTGTTGTTTTTGTTTTGCCAGAGCACGAATGAAAATTTTTTATTTAATTCTTTTTCCAAACTTTCCCAATTGCCTGTTTTGGGTTTTATATATTTGGTTTTGGTTAATTTTTTAAGATACTCATCAATAGTAATAGTTTTAATTTTTGGATTTTCTAGTACTTTACCCAGCCAACCTTGAAAATCTACAAAGCGCAAACCATATAATTCTGCATCAGTGGCAGAAATTATAAAATTTGGCAAATTTTCTGTACTTTCTTTAGCTAATTGACGTGGAGGATAATCAAGCGACCAACGTCGAGAACGAAAAATTATTTTTAAATTGGTATTTTTTAAAAAGTAAGCAATATTATAATCAACCTTATCTAATTTGCCGTTTAAACTGATCTCATCTAATATCAGCCACTGATAGCCATAATTAGCTAAAATTTTACCGATCTTTTCGCTGTAAGCCATTTCGGGCAAAAAAAATCCTTTTGGTTTTTGGTTGAAAAAATTTTTATTAATTTCTTGTTGTTTTTTAATTTGCCTTTCTACCACAGTTTTATCCACTAAGGGGGCAATTGGATGATGAGATAAAGAATCAACCAGCTCAATTTGTCCCCGATTTAAAAGATTTTTAAATCTAGTAATAATTTTTTCATAACCTTTTTCAAATAGAGCTTGTGTCAAACAACCGGTTAGGTTAAAAGTAAAACGCCAATTAGGATATTTTTCCGCCATCAATAAAATCCATTCGTAACTTTTTTGAGTTGCTTCAGAAATTTGATTTATTTCTGCTGTGGGAGGCAAATAAAAGTGTAAAAAATTTATCCAATAACTAATTTTTTTCATATATTTGATTTTACTCGCAGAGCTTTTTTAAAAATTAAAATATATTTTTCTGCAGGAATTTCCCAGGAAAAAGATTGCTGCATTCCCCGCCTAACCATTTTTAACCAACTTTCGCGATGACGATGATTTACCACCGCTCTGGTGATAGCTATCAATAAATCCCTTGAATCATATTTTTTAAACACAAAACCGTTACCGCGGTTAGTGCGGGGGTTAAAGTCAGAAATTGTGTCAACCAATCCGCCCACAGCGTGAACAACTGGAACAGCGCCATAACGCAAACTTTTCAGTTGAGCCAACCCACATGGTTCAAATCTTGATGGCAGTAAAAAAATATCAGCCCCAGCCAATACCATAGTTTCTTTTTGGTTGTCAAAATCAAAAATGGCTGCTATTTTTTTTGGATGTTTTTTGCTGATTTTAGAAAAATAATCTATATATTTTTTTGCCCCTTCCCCTAAGATTACCAACTGGATGTCCATTCTAAGCAGAGGCTCAATAATTTCAATTATTAGTTCAATCCCTTTTTGTTCGGTGAGTCTGGATGTCCAACCAATCAAAGGTATTTTAGGATTTTGAGGAAGTCCCAAATACTTTTGGAGAAAAAGTTTATTTTTAGTTTTATTGGCCAGAGAATCATAATCATATTTTTCCACCAAACCCGGATCTGTAGATGGATTCCAATCAGCATAATCAATACCATTTACTATTCCAAAAACCCGATGTTTTTTTTGTTTTAAAACACCATGCAAACCGTTGCCAAATTTTTTTGTCATAATTTCCTCAGCATATTTTTCTGAAACAGTGTTGATGATTTCAGCGTTAGCAATTCCTCTTTTGGCAAAATTAACGTTTTTTATAAGGTCATAATTTTGAAATAAAGGTAGTGGCTGACGTTCATCGTCTCTAATTTTCGATGGAACTTCCCACCAATTACCTCCCATTTGAAAATTTAAATTGTGGATGGTAAATACCGTAGCAGTATTAGTAAACCTAGGTTCATCTTGGTAACGATTTTTTAAATAATAAGGAATTAATCCGGTCTGCCAGTCGTGACATTGGATAATATCAGGTTTAATATCTAGGAGTTTTAAACTTTCAATTACCGCTAAATCAAAAATCATAAATCTTTGATTATCCAAATTTCCTAGATACAAATCGCTAGGTTTTTTTTGTTGCGGATAAAGACGTGATAAATATTCTGTTTCCTCAATAAAATAGATTGGCAGTCCCTCACTAAGCCAACCCTGCCAAATAGAAAAATTTACAGTTTTACTTTCATCAATCAATAAGGAATTATTTTCAATAAGTAATTTTAGTTTGTGAGACGATTTGTCTATGTGTGGATAAAGGGGTGTAAACACACGAACAAAATGACCATGCTTTTTTATGGCTTTGGGTAAAGATCGGGCAACGTCAGCCATGCCGCCAGTCTTGGAAAATAGATCAACTTCGCTGCAGACTGATATAATTTTTAATTTTGTATTTTTCATTTACTTTTATAGATTGAGGCTAATGGTTGCACTGCCTGTAGGCCGCAATAAGCTACTGCCAAAGCATCAGCCGCATCATCTGGTTGAGGAAGTTCTGATAAAGAAAAAATTAATTGTACCATTTTTTGAATTTGTTTTTTTTCAGCCCGGCCGTGGCCAACCAAAGCTTGCTTTACTTGCAAAGGAGTACAATTAAAAATTTTTAAATTATTCATTTTGGCCACCAAGATTATTACTCCCCTTGCTTCACCAACCAAAAGAGCCGTTTTAGCATTGTTATAAAAATAAATATTTTCAATTGCTAAAATTTTAGGTCGATATTTTTTTATAAGCAATTCAAGATTTTGTCTGATTTGCCAGAGTCGGTCAGCAAAAGGTAGGTTTTTTTCGGTATTAATCACCCCGTGAGCTAAATGTTTAAATTGTTGACCATTAGTTTCAATTAAGCCATAACCAGTTAAAGCATAACCAGGATCAATACCTAAAATAACAATATTTTTAATTTTGGCCATTGGTAAAATAATTTTGTACGTCGTCATTTTCCTCCAAGTCCTCAATAAAAGCTTCCCATTTATTAACGTCTTGAATTTTTATACTCTCTTTTGGTATATATTCTAATTCGTTGGAGATAACTTGATAATTATTTTTTTCCAAGGTGGTTGCGATTTTTTGCATACGGGACGGTTCGCAGTAGATAATTAATTTATTTTCAGGCTCGGTTTGATTTTGTTCCCAGTTATCTGCGCCAGCATCAATTAATTCTAATTCTAAATTTTCATCTAGAGGTTTTTTTAAAATACTGACCACCACACCTTTTCTATCAAACATCCATAATACAGAACCAGCGGGAGCAAGTTGACCGCCGTGTTTGTTAAAAATATGCTTAAGATTCGCTACGGTACGGTTACGATTATCAGTAATACATTCAACTATCACAGCTAGTTTTTCAGGACCAAACCCTTCATAAGTCAATAACTCTAATTGGGCATCGTTGTTTTTTCCACTACCCCTATTAATTGCTCGTTCAATATTATTTTTAGGCATATTAGCCGCCTTGGCTTTTTCAACGGCAATTTTTAATTTAAAATTGGCATTTATATCAGTCCCGCCTTCACGTGCCGCAATAGCTATGCTGTTAGATAGTTTGGTGAAGATGTTGGCTCTTTTAGCATCTACCAATGCTTTTTGTCTTTTGGTTGTTGCCCATTTAGAATGGCCTGACATAAAAAAAACCCCCAAAAATGGTGTTAATTTAATAATGTGATATTATTATTATAACAAAAAAGATATAAAAATTCAATAGGAAAAATTTTTTTGCCAAAATTTTTTTTATCGTGTAAGCTGAAAACTGCTTTAACTTTAATTACTAAATTATAAATATGGATTATACTATCCAAGATAATGGCCAAGGCGTCAAAAAAATTACTGTAAATTTATCAGCTAAGTACATTGATCCTTTTTTAAAAAAAGCCGCCAGACGTTTAAGTAAAAAAAACAACATACCTGGTTTTAGACCGGGTCAGGCCCCTAGAGAAATAGTTGAAAAAAAATTTGGCAGTATGGCTTTATTAGAAAATGCAGTTGATGACATTTTAACACAAAGTTATTATGATATTTTACAAAAGGAGAAATTATTGGTAATAGGCAAGCCAAAAATAGAATTAAAAAAAATGATGCCGGGAGAAATTTTTGAATATACTGCCGAAGTGTCACTTTTACCCGAGGTAAGTTTGGGAGATATTAGTAAATTAACCGTTAAAGTGCCAGAAGTTGAAGTTAGTGAACAAGAAGTCGAGGACGTTTTATTAGATTTAAGAAAAATGCGTGCTCAGGAACAAAAAACAGATAAAGCAGCTAAAATGGGAGATAAGGTAATTATAGATTTTGAAGTAAAAATTGACGGAGTGGTAATTGAAGGTGGACAAGGCAAGGATTACCCCTTAATTTTAGGTGATAAAGTTTTCATTCCCGGTTTTGAAGAAAAATTAATAGGCAGAAAACCCCAAGAAAAAGTGGAATTTAAATTAAATTTTCCCAATGATTATAAAGCTGATTTAGCTGGCAAAAAAGCAGATTTTTTAGTTTTTATAAAGGAAGTTTATGAAAGAATTTTGCCTGATATTAGTGATGATTTGTTAAAACAAATGGGTAATTATAAAAATATTACTGAATTAAAAGAGCAAATTAAGAAAAATTTATTATTAGATAAGCAACAAAAAGCAGATCAAAAATTGGAAATTGATTTATTTGAACAATTGATAAATATATCAAGCTTCAAAGATATACCAGAATTATTGATTGATAATGAATTGCATCGTATGAAGCACGAATTAGAGGATAGTTTACAATCCCAAGGATTGTCTTATACAGATTATTTGCAACGTTTGGGTAAAAAAGAAGAAGATTTAAACAAAGATTGGCGATCAGCAGCTATCAAAAGAGTAAAGACAGCTTTGGTAGCAAGAAAAGTATCAGAAGAAAATAATATTTTTGCTAGTCAAGAAGAGATAGATCAGGAAATAAAAACCATGGAAAAAAACTATCAAAATCAACCAGAAATTATAAAAAATATTAATTCAAAAGATTTTCGTGAATATTTGTTTCATACTCTCACTAACCGCAAGGTAATAGCTTTTTTAAAAAACAAAGTAAAGATTGTTAAATAATATATGAAAATTGGCATTCATGTTTCAGCGGCCGGAGGCTTAATAAACGCTCCCATTAATGCTCAAGCCGTTGGTTGTGAAACTTTTCAATTTTTTTCTCGTTCACCGCGTGGGGGTAGTCCTGCGCCATTAACAGCAAAAGTGATTAACGAGTTTAAAGCTCGGTGTGCTAATTATGGTTTTACAGATTATTATATTCATACACCTTATTATATTAATTTTGCTTCAATCAACGATCGTATACGGTTAGGTTCCATTGAGGTGGTCAGGCAAGAATTAGAGCGGGGAGACAAGTTAGGGGTAGCGGCTACTATGACGCACTTAGGTAGTGCCAAGGAAATAAATTTAAAAAAAGCTTTGACTTTGGTAGCCGATAGCTTAATAAAGGTTTTACGCAATTATAAAGGGAAAAATCAATTATTATTAGAAATTTCTGCTGGTAGCGGGAGAGTTGTTGGGGATAATTTTACCGATTTGGCCGAACTTATTAATTTGGTGGAGAAAAAAATTTCCCATCAACGTTTGGGCGTTTGTTTTGATACGGCTCATGCTTTTGCTTCTGGTTATGATTTACGCAACGAACAAAGTGTTAAAAACACTTTTAAACAATTTGATAATATCATTGGTTTAGACCGTTTAGTTTTAATACATGCTAATGATTCCAAAGTGGAACTTGGTTCGCATAAAGATAGGCATGAAAATATTGGTAAAGGTAAAATTGGTCGCCAAGGTTTTGCTGCTTTACTGAAATTATCAATATTGAGAAAGGTAAATTTTATTTTAGAGACACCTTGGTCTGATGAAGCAGAAGTAAAAAAAGATTTACACACCCTAAAAAAATTGCGTGTTAAAAAATAATGTGTTAAGATAAGTTTAAGAAAATTTTCCCCATGCTTATGTTGCCTATTAGCCAAAGAAAGGAGGTTATAATATTTATTTGACGGGTTTTTGCGCCCGTTTTTTTGTTATTTAAAAATCAACTATTTTAGGAGGAATTATGTCTTCGGATAGAAAAATCATCAGCGCAGATGCTGACCCGCAAATTTTTTTATCTCCGACAACTAACATCGCTTTTTTTGATGTAAATGTTTGGTTTAATAAAGAAACCATGGTAGAAATAGAAAAAATTTTATCAACCATGAAGGTTTTTTTAAACCAACAGCTCGTAGTTAATCAATTTGTTAACAAGTCAGATGAAGATATTTTTACTTGGTTATTTATAAATTACCCCCAACAAAGAATTTGGCTATTTACCAGAGATAAAAAGATGTTTAGACACGTGCCGAGAAAATATGAAAATAAAGTTATTTTATTTCACCAAGTAATAAAAAACAAAAACTACGAACCTTTACAGACTCATTCATTAATCATAGTCGTTATTGAATATTTACAAGATATTTTCATCAAAAAAACTCCCAGAGAAAAGATTTTTTATAATAAAAGGAGCTTAGTATCATTAATAACCGAGATTCATAATCAACTCATTAAACCTATTTTGCTAACTATTTAAATTCAGGAAGGGTTACACCCCTCCTGTTTTTTTGTTAAAATAAAAAAAGAATTAAATTAATATGTTGGTAGGTATTTTTTCTGATTCTCATGACAATTTGGTAAATATTCAAAAATTTTTACACTTTGCTAAAGTAAATAATTTTAGCGAATTAATTTTTTGTGGTGATTTGTGTGCTCCAGCTACTTTAGAAAGAATTATTTATCCAAATTTTTCTGGTCCCATTCATATGATTTATGGCAACGTTGCAGATCGCGATTTATTGTTTCAGCTAAAAAGCAAACTACCAACGGTTAAGCTATATGGCGATCAAGGTGAATTTATTATAGATAATTTGAAAATTGCAATTAATCATTATCCAGACGTAGCCAGAAAGTTGGCGGAAAGCGGAAAGTATGATTATGTTTTTTATGGGCACAATCACACGCCTTGGCTAGAAGTGATAGGACGGACAGTTTTGGCTAACCCTGGTACTTTGGCGGGCATGTTCAATAAAGCAACTTTTGCTGTTTTAGATACTAAAACTGGTAAATTATCATTAAAAATTTTAGAAAATTTATGAAAGCACAAATAATCAATCAAGCAAAAAATTTAGCTTTATTTGCGGTCAAACAAGCAGGTAAGGAGCTAAAAAAGATATATTTACAATTTGAAAAAATAGATAATACTTTTAAAAGCAAACATCAAATTGTTACCAAAGCTGATAAAGTGGCGGAAAAAATTATTATAAGTAAAATCAGAAAAAAATTTCATAACCATTCTATTTTATCTGAGGAAGTTGGGAAAATTAACTCGGGTAAAGATTTTTTATGGATTATTGATCCTTTGGATGGTACTACAAATTTTGTTATGAAAAATCCTTTATTTTCTACGACCGTTGCCTTGGTTTATAAAAACCAACCGATTTTGGGAGTAATTTATGCGCCGATTTTGGATGAACTTTACTTAACTATTTTTGGACAGGGAGCTTATTTTAATAATAAAAAAATAAGAGTGTCAAAAGTTAAAAAGATAAATAAAGGTTTTCACACTTATTGTTATGGTAGTAGTAAGAGTTTGTATTCGCAGCAGGCTATTAGTTATTATCAAAAGATGTTTAATCAGGGCAATGAAATTCGTCAGTTAGGTGCGGCTACTTTGGAATTTGCCCGCGTCGCACGGGGGATTACAGAAAGTATTGTAATTCCCGGAGCAAATTCTTGGGATGTCGCAGCTGGTGCTTTATTGGTTAGAGAAGCCGGTGGTAAGGTAACTGATTTTGCCAATAAAAAATGGGATTTAACTAGCACTGATATAATAGCTACCAACGGTCTAGTACACTCTACATTATTAAAAGTTATCAATGAGCAAAGATAAGCAATCAGTTTTATTGCCGGTTAAAGTGATTACCAAAACTAAAACCAATAAAATTGTAGGTTGGCAGGGGGATTATTTTAAAATTCTACTAGCAGTTCCTCCAATAAAAGGCAAAGCTAACGACAAACTTCTTGATTTATTGGCAAATTATTTACAGGTAAGTAAAAATCAAATGAAAATAGTAAGAGGACATAATGTAGATAAAAAATATATAAGTTTGCCTGGTAAAGTTTTAGAAAGATTAAATATAAAAAATAAATATTAAAAGAGAAATCCCGGTTATTTTTTTCAGGGATTTCTCTTTTAATCTATCGTTCAGACTGAAAGGACAAAAAGTTAATTGTCTTACTTTCAGTGTACTGAAGATCGATAGAAAAATTTTAAGTGCGCATTTGGTTGCGCTTTTTTGGTGAGAAGCTTAGCTTCTCATGAATTGAATCAATTTTATAGTTTATAGACAATGTGGTAAATTTTTAACTTTCTCATCGTCAAGTTCAGCGTGGTGCCGGGAGGGAGAATCGAACTCCCACGAGATTGCTCTCATTGGATTTTAAGTCCAACGCGTCTGCCAATTCCGCCATCCCGGCAAGTTGTATTGGCGTCTTAATAATATTGTAGATTTAAACTATTTGTCAATTATTTTAAATATAAAACAGCTTAACTAAAGCCGTTTATATAACTGGAGCGGGTGACCGGATTCGAACCGGCGACCTTTTCCTTGGCAAGGAAACGTTCTAGCCAACTGAACTACACCCGCTTAGTGAAACTTTGGCGGACAAATCCCGCCAGAGCGTCAAAATAATTTTTAAAAGCTAGTTTATTTTAACAATTAAAATAAAATAGTCAATAAGTTTAGATTAATTTATAACTGTTTCCGTATTGGTAGCTGTTGTTTGGTCTATTTCGGGAGTTGATATTTTTTCTACCCCGATTAAACAAACCGCTCCCCAAGGTCGGTAATGACTTTTAAAGATTTCTTGTTTAGTTTCTCCGTTAGGATAAGTTACCGTATAAGTAAATTCAGCATCGGCTCCGGCGTGAGCGCTTTCGGTGCATTTTTTTTGTCCAACCGGCAAATCAGTAGTTTCAATAAATGTAGTTGGCGGAGGAGCGGTGATATTGTATATTTTTGGCTGGGTTTGTTCAACTTGACGTCCGTCTTTTGTCCCCCAAAATTCAAATATAAGATCATCGCCCTCGATACGGGTTTGGATTAAGATATGATTATTGGTGTCATTTAAAAATCTATAATCAGGCTTTGGATCGTAAATAGTCGCATCCGTGCCAGCTGGTTCATAATAACTTACTCTATAAGAATGGTTTCGCCTTTCTAAAATAGGTAATCCAGTCGCTAGGGTAGCACGGAAAGTTGTGGTGCCAATTTGACATAAACCCCCGCCGTATTCAGGTACGGTTTTATTTCCTTTAATGACTAATTCAGGTAAATAACCATTTTGTGCATCAATTTTTCCTAAAGCAGAAATTAAGGAAAATTCTTCGCCCGGTTTGATAATTAAGCCATTTAAAGCATCTGCTCCCACTTTTATATTGTGACGGCGATTTGGTGGGCTACCGGCGAAATTTGATTTGCCCACGCCAATAATTTCGGTAATACCTAAATCATTAATTTCTTTGGTTGATACCTTGGCTTTTTCTGGGCTGACTATTATATTGGTTTCAAAATTATTATTGATAAAATTTTCATTTATTTTTTTAATAGATTCTGCTAAATTAACAATTTGTCCATCACGACTGCCTTGAAATTCTACCACGCGACCATTTTGAATTTTGAATTTAGCGTTTTGCGCCGGTTGATTTATTTGTGAAGCAACTTCGGTTGTTAAATATTCTTCTAGTTTAATATCATCTAGTCCCAAAGCAATAGTGTTATTAAGATTTATAAAATTTAACCAAGGTGAAAAAGTTGACCAATCCAACGTCCAATTTTTATTTTCCCATTTTAAAGTTATTTTTGGTTTTTGCGCAATTAAATCAGCTACCCTTTGAGTAATACTACTAGCTTCGGCATAATTAATATCCGCTTCTTTATTTATTAAATTTAGTGATACTGACACGGTTTGTAAATTAGATAATTGCTGGCGCAATTTATTTTCTGCGTCTAACCAGTCAATAGTTTGCCCGGTTATTTCAGGTTTTATAACAAAAGTATTATTGGTTATTTCTAAGCTGGCATTTTTGGGGTAAGTAACCAAGTGAGACATGTCCCGTTCGACAATATTTTTTATTTCAGCCATATTGAGCTCATAATTTGCTGGCAAGGTGTAACCAGTCAAAATAATTCTGGCCGCTTGCCACAAACGATTAAGAGAAGTTGAATCGTGACCGATGGCCAAAGCAGCATTAACTGATGCTAGAGGATTGAATTCCACCAGTGTTGTATTGATATCAGGATCATCTATCGAAAGTAAGTTATTATGAATAGTAATTTTTTCGTTTTGTTGAATAAAAGTAAATCCGGCCATTGAAATCAATTCGGTTTGTTGCCTAATTTTTTGTAAAGCTTTATTTTTTTCCATTCCGCCAACAGCGATATCGCCGATTTTTATATTTGGTAAAATTTTGTCTTCATATCGCCAATTAAAATATAAATCAAAAGAAAAAATTATTAATAATAATATGCTAAAAAGGGTTAATATTAAAATTAACCCAAATTTATACTTTTTATCAATCTTTTTTTGATTTTTTATCATGTCCGTAATATTTCATTTAAAGTATCTTTGACTGTCTGTTCCTTTTTGTTTTGATAGGTTTTTTGAGACATTATTTCAATAATTAAATTATCGCCAACGGAAACATCTTTTGGCAGAAAGTCTACATTTAAAGAAATTTGTTCACCCGTGCTAAGTTCAAGCCAAGCTTGATTATTGGTTATGTTTTTTAAAATTGCTTCAATCATCAATTTTTACTTTTATAGATACTGCTTTTGATGGTTTAGCTTTAGGTAGAATAATCGTTAAAATACCATTTTTTAGTTCAGCTTTGGTTTCTTCAATTTTTACTTCCATTGGTAAAATAATTGAACGAGAAAAAGAGCCCCAATAACATTCTTGATAAAAATAGTCTTCTTGTTTAATAGTGGTGTCAGCCTCTCTTTTTCCTTTAATGGTTAATAAATCATTTTGCAGAGAAATATCAATATCTTCTGGTTTTACACCAGCAATCGTAGATTTGATAATAATATTGTCTTTATCTTGATAGACATCAACCGATAATTGACCTTCAACATCTTCATCGAGCCATTCTTGCTCATTGTTTTTACTGGTAGTTGTGGGAGTTATTTGAGAAAAATCGTCTTGCTCAGCAGATTTTTCATCTACCAAATCTGCCTGATCTTTAGCTTTGCTAAATAGATTTTTAATTTTAGTCATATTCATTTGTTTAATAAATAAAAGGTATTTATATTATAATAAATAAGTAAGTTACTAGCAAACGAATGCAGTGAGGGTTGATTTTTTTGCAAATTTTGTTAGTATAATTAGGTTATAGCTTCAGTTAATGCTGGAAAAATAGTTTTGGCGCCATCGTCTAGGGGTTAGGACACCAGGTTTTCATCCTGGTAACCGGGGTTCGATTCCCCGTGGCGCTACCAAAAGAACATCTAAATTAATTTAGGTGTTTTTTTATTGGTAAATTTAGTTTTTTTAAAAAATTTTATATAATCTAGGTATGATAATTAACTAAAATATATGTATAAAATCAACAAACAAATTTATAAGGAAATTGACAAGTATAATTATAAAGGTTGGCTAAATTCAGATAGTTTTATAAAAAGAGTAATTGCAGTTAATGGGTATTTTTTAGTAGGTCAATTATTACTATTATTTTTAGCTAGCATTATTACTTTTATTTTGGTTTATAATTTTATTTAACTACAAAATTTATAACATTATTAGTTATTTAAACCGCTCTTTTTAGAGAGCGTTTTTATAGCTATAAAAGTATAAAATAGGAGTATTTTTGAGAGTTGAATTAATGAATATTGACACATTTTTATTAATATTGTATAAAGTATTTAAGTTAAGTACATTTTAATTTATTAAAAGCGTTGAAAGAGGAAAGTACCATTTTTAATATTTCACAGGGAGGGCCTAGCGTGATTGAGAATAGGCCTGAAATAAAAAAATTGGGAAGTTCCCTCTGGAGCTGGATAGCTGAAAATTACTAGTAGGTTATCACGGGCGTTCCCGTTATAGAACTAACATATTTCTTTTTGAGTATGTGAAAGTGTTCCAAAAATTTATTTTTTTGGAAAAATTAAGGTGGTACCGCGGATAGTGCTTTTGAAAAGCGCTCTTCGTCCTTAAGTTAAATCTATTTAGATTTGAGGACAAAGAGCGCTTTTTATTTTGTACATTTAAAATCAATAAAATCAGGAGTAAGTTATGAAAAAAAATGAAGAGAAAAAATCCATTGAACAAGAAAAGAATTCTGTTCCTAAAACAGAATCCAGACAAGTTATAATAGCATCCAAACATGATCAAGAGTTGCTTGAGGAAAAGAAAAATATAATTGATAAAATTTTGGAAGCTATTAAAAATAGAACTTGTCACGCTTGTTAATAACAAATCCCGCTTTTTTAGAGCGGGATTATTTTTATAAATATTTATTCTAACATTTTTATTCTAGCATGTCGCCAGTTTGATAAGAATCCAAGTCTTTTTTTGAAACTATGCCGATCGGCTGATGTGTTAAATTATGTTTACGTAAAGCATCCATATTTTTAATAGGTCTTTTAATGTTATTTTGCAACAAATAGACAGTCGGCTTATCCTGTTCTTTGACTAAAACAATATCAGGGTAAGTGTTTAAGTCATTGGCGCTGATAGTAACAACCTTGTTAAAGGAGTTGTCGCGGTAAGAATAAAAAGCACTTTCATTGAGTATGGCTTTTTTCTTTTGGTAAGAATTATACAAAAAATAAACAGCAGGACTGTCCGGTGTTTTAACTAATTTAACATCTGGATATTTAGCCAGTTCTTTGGCGGAAATTGTTTTTACTTGGGACCAGGAAAAACCATAACTAGTAAAAATACTAGGTGATTTAATTAAATATTTTTGATTTTTAACAATGATATAAATATTATTACTTCCTTCAGCTTTTACCAATTGGTAATTTTGTCCATAAAAATTTTTTTGGTTATCTTCGCTGTATTCATAACCAAGTATTTTAGGTGTTCTGGTTTTAAATAAAATATCAGTAGTTTCAATTTTTTTACCAAAGATATCGCGACAATAAATTTGGTATTGATAATCTGTGCCTGGTTTTAGGTCTTTTGCTAAAAACGAGTGTTCCCAAGTTTCATAACCGGTTTCAGTAATTTTTTTCTTGTATTTGTTTTTTTCCCCGTATAAAAATTCACAATAAGCCGGTCTAGAAGTAAGCCAAGTGGCCTTTATACTAGTATCGGTAATGAAGGGATCGCTATTGGATAAAGGTTTTTGATTGATAAGTTTTAATGGCTCGTTGTCTGCTTGTGATTTGGTGGTAAAATTCAATATCGCAGTTTTAGCTGAATTTTTATTGGCATCAGTGATTAATACTTGATAATAATAAGTCGTAGCTGGATGTAATCTTGATAAGCCAATTTTAGCTTGATGATTTTTATTTTTGTCCGAATTGGTTCGAGCGGACTTGCTTTGTGACAAATCGGGATAAAGACTGTATTTTATTTCGGCACTGGTTTGCTCATTGGTTTGCCAAATTAAAAAGGCGTTTTTATCGTCCACATAAAGAGTTTTAGGAATACTAACAAATTCAGGCGCTTTGTTATCAATAAATTTATTTACTTTATAATTGAAAACAAAAGAAACTATTCTTTCACCGTTGACACCCTCGGCAATTATTTGATAGTGATAAGTGGTATTTTCTTTAGGTAATGATATTGTTGCTTCTTGATAAGTGTCATAGTCATTGGCTTGTGTTACCCAAAGGTATTTAGCTGGCTCTAAACCCACTTGCAACCATCCTTGGGCTGGTTGATTGGTAGACCATTGAATCGTGAGTTTATTATTATCAAGTTCTTTAACAGCAATATTAATAAATTCTAAATTAGCCGCTTTTACTTGTTGCACTTGGGTAGTACTTAAAAATAGCAAAGCAGAAATAACCAATATTTTAACTAAAGCATTAATTAACTTCATAAAAATAAAATATTTTTTAAACGTTTTATACTATCATATTTTTTTACTTTTGTCAAGACATCAAAATTTATGGTAATTTTATATTATGACATATATTTTGGGCATAGAAACATCATGTGATGAAACTGCCGCGGCGGTTATTAAGGCTAATAAATCTGAAGTAAGTGTTTTATCTCACGTGGTGAATTCGCAGATAAAGATTCATGAACAATTTGGCGGGGTGGTGCCTGAGGTAGCCGCCAGACAACACCTTGTCAATATTTTACCCATAGTTAATCAAGCAATTAAACAGGCTAAATTAACGCTAAATAAAATTTCAGCGATTGCTGCAACTCAAGGCCCGGGTTTAGCCGGATCTTTAATGGTTGGTTTTGAAACAGCAAAAACTTTAGCTTGGTTAAATAATAAGCCATTGTATGAAATCAATCATTTAACTGGTCATTTGTGGTCGTGGCTTTTGCCAGAGGTTGGCAAAACATCAACTCTAAATATTCCTTGGCCATTTATCGCTTTGATTGTATCTGGCGGACATACCGAATTAGTATTAGTAAAAGATTTTGTAAATCACGAAATAATTGGTAAAACTTTGGATGATGCTGCTGGCGAGGCTTTTGATAAAGCCGCTAAAATAATGAATTTGGGTTATCCCGGAGGACCTATTTTAAGCAAACGAGCAGCTTTAGGCAAAGAACAGGCTTGGGATTTTCCCCGACCAATGTTGCAGCAACAAGATTTTAATTTTTCTTTTTCAGGCTTGAAAACATCTTTGTTATATAAAATAAATAAATTAGGAAAATTAAGCGATCAACAAATCAACGATCTGTGTGCCAGCTGGCAAGCAGCAGTTATTGAAGTGTTAGTTGAGAAAACAGTCAGAGCAGCTAAATTTTATCAAGCTAAAGCAGTGGCCGTGGTGGGCGGGGTCAGCGCCAATCAAAATTTGCGCCAAGCGATGACAGAAAAGTGTGTCAATAATAATTGGTTATTATTACTACCTCACATGACTTATGCTGGAGATAATGCTGCTATGATAGCCTTAGCAGGATTTATGAGTCATCATTTGGGGCGGCAAAGTTCAAATAAAAATTTTTTAACCAGCGCGATAAAACCAAGTCTAAATATATGAATAGAATAAGTTATTCCATCCATGATACCAGAAGAATTGCTAGAGAAATTTTGCGTCAACTGGGCAGGCGTCATATTATTTTGTTGAGCGGTGAATTGGGGACAGGAAAAACTATAACCGTGCAAGCAATTGCCGAGGAGTTGGGTGTAACAGAAGATGTAAACAGCCCGACTTATGTTTTGATGAAAATTTACCCTCTACAAAATGCAGATTTTGATCGATTAGTCCATGTTGATTTGTACCGCATTGAATATAATCAAGATACTGACGAGTTGGGTTTAACTGATTATTTAAATGATGAAAAAAGTTTAGTAGTAGTTGAATGGCCGGAAAGAATTTTAGGTAATTGGCCCAGTGATGCCTTGTTAGTACAATTTTATTATGGCGACAAAGAAAATATTCGAACCATTGACTTTTAAGTTTATATTTAATAATCTTTTATTAACAATTGAATAATAAGACAATCGTTGAGATCTAATGTCACTCAACGCGTCGACAGAAGAAAATTTATTTTATTATAAATTAGTAGAACTGTCCGGGGTGCGCCCGTTATAGCGCTAAAATCAAGTTTTTCAATTTTTTGAAAAATCGAGATGGTACCGTCCCAGATCTGGGGCTCTCGAAACACCGTAAGGGTGTTTTATTTTTTAGAGTAAAATTTATAAATATGTTAGGATAAATCTATGGACATACCCAAGGCTTATGAAGCAAAAAATTATGAAAATGAAATTTATGCTCGCTGGGAAAAAAGCGGTTATTTTAACCCTGATGTATTAATTGAAAATGGACTAATTAAATCAACTGCTCCGGTTTTTACCATTGTATTGCCACCGCCCAATGTTACTGGTCAGCTTCATTTGGGACACGCTGCTATGTTGGCTTATGAGGATTTAATGATCCGTTATCATCGTTTGCAGGGTTATCAAGCTTTGTGGTTGCCGGGTACTGATCATGCTGCTATTGCTACTCAAACCAAAGTGGAAAAAATAATCGCTTCAGAAGGTAAGAAAAAAGAAGATTTGGGTAGAGAAAAATTTTTAGAAATCGTCAGAGATTATGTTGATAAATCAAAAGCAACCATTCGTAATCAGATTAGAAAAATGGGCTCGTCACTTGATTGGTCACGGGAAAAATATACTCTGGATAAAGATGTTTCTCAGACGGTTTATCAGGTTTTTAAAAAAATGTATGATGACGGTTTGATTTATCGGGGTAATCGTATTGTCAATTGGTGCCCCCGTTGCCAGTCAACGTTAGCCGATGATGAAGTTGAGTATGAACAACAACAAGCTAACCTTTATTATATTAAATATGGACCGGTGGTGATTGCTACAACGCGGCCAGAGACAAAATTAGGTGATACTGGACTGGCATTTAATCCCAATGATAAACGTTACCTACACCTATTAGGAAAAGAGTTAAAAATAAATTTTGGTGTAGCCAATATCAAAGTGAAGGTTTTTGCTGACAATGAAGTAGATCCAGAATTTGGCACTGGAGCAATAGGTGTAACCCCAGCACATTCGCAGATAGATTTTGCTTGGGCGGAAAAGTATAAACTACCAATAATAAAAGTCATAGACGAAAAAGGTAAAATGACTGAAGCTGCCGGAAAATATGCCGGTCAGGATGTTTTGGTGTGCCGGGAAAATTTTGTTGCTGATTTAAAGCAAGCCGGTTTATTGGAAAAAATAGAACCAATAAATAATAATATATCGATCTGTTATCGTTGCCATACAGCGATTGAACCCCTCACTTCTCGTCAGTGGTTTATTGATGTCAATAAAAAAATTTCTCGATTAGATAAATCTTTAAAAGAATTGGCTATTGAGGCAGTACAGACTGGATTGGGTGGTAAGAGTGATAAAAAAATAGAAATTATACCAGAACGTTTCAATAAAGTTTATTTTCATTGGTTGGAAAATTTACGTGACTGGTGTATTTCTAGGCAAATTTGGTGGGGGCATCGTATACCTGTATGGTATAAAAATAAGAAACAAAAAGACGAAGAAGCAGAAATTTATGTTGGAATAACCCCCCCTCAAGAAGCTGGTTGGGTGCAAGACGAGGATACTTTGGATACTTGGTTTTCTTCAGCTTTATGGACATTTTCTACTTTGGGTTGGCCTGAGGGATTAGATTTTAAACGTTTCCATCCTACTCAAGTTTTGGAAACAGGTTATGATATTTTATTTTTTTGGGTAGCTCGAATGATTATTATGACCACTTATGTAACTGGGCAGATTCCATTTGAAAAAGTTTATTTACACGGATTGGTGCGAGACCGTCAGGGACAAAAGATGAGCAAATCTCTAGGTAATGGCATAGATCCTTTAGATATGATTGAAAAATTTGGCGCTGATGCCTTACGGTTATCAATGATTATTGGTGTAACACCCGGAAATGATTTAATTTTATATGAAGAAAAAATTGCCGGTTACAGGAATTTTGTCAATAAACTTTGGAATATTTCCCGTTATATTTTGATGAATTTATCAGAATTAAAATTGACCAATCAATATCCGCAAGCAAAAACTTTAGCTGACGAATGGATATTGTCAGAGTTTAATAATTTAATTTTTCAGGTTACTGAGGATTTAAATCAATATAAGTTTTCTCAAGCCATTGAAGCTTTGTATGAATTTGTTTGGTCTAAACTAGCTGATTGGTATTTGGAAATAACTAAAATTGAAGGAAATAAATCAGAGATTTTAAATTATATTTTACAAAAACTTTTGATTTTAATTCACCCATTTATTCCCTTTGTTAGCGAGGAGATTTGGACTCAAAGTTACAACCGCAATAAGCAAGATAAGTTAATGTTGATGATTCAGCGCTGGCCGCAAGTCATAGAAAAAAAATCAAATCCTAAAATAAAAGATTTTTTGGTTTTGCAAAAACTAATTATCAATTTAAGATCAGTTAAAAATGAAAGCGGTATAGCCACAAAGCAGTCGTTGCCAGTTGATATATATAGCAAAGAATTCTTATCACTTTTTCAACAGCAACAAAAGATAATTGAAAATTTAGCTCGAGTTAAGATCAATTGGTTGGATAAAGATTCAATGACAGCAAACAATAAAGTTATTACTTCAGAGTATAGTTTTGTTTTTAAAGTTGATATAAAAGTGAAAGATAAATCCAAAGAAATAGATACTTTAAACAAGTATATTAATGGTTTGGAAAAGAAATTAAAAAATAAACAATTTTTAAGTAAAGCGCCGTCTGAGGTAGTTACTAAAGAAAAAGAAAAATTAAACGAAGCTAAGAAAAAATTGGCACAAATAAAAAAACACCCTTAGTTATACCAAGGGTGTATGGTTATCTTTTGGTCAATTCAGCGGCTGCTCTAATGATCTGTTCATGGGTGAGATTAATAATTTTTTTAATCTTTTCCATTTCTGGAGTGGGTATGAGAGATTTATTCTCTCTTTTATTTTTGATAGCTAGCACTGCATATCTCAAAATTAATTCGTTTTTATTTTTCTGATCCATTGTTTTCTTCCTTATATTTTAAAAGTTCTAAAAAAGTATTTTGCATAGCTAGGGCTCCATAGGCCGCTCGATTTTCTTTAGGAGGTAAATTTATTGATAGATCTGGTTTTTTATTTTTAATATTTCTAATTAAGATATTAACGCTATCAATCATAGCATTGTGTGTATAATATCTGATTTCATCCCAACTTTTTAGTTGATCCTCCACGTCTTCACCAGCTAAATGTTTTTGTAAAATAATATTATATTCGCAGACTGTTTCTGTATATTTAAAAAAGTAGTCAATAACGTCTGTCAATAATTTTTCTAATTGTTCGTCATTGTCACACCAATTAGCCAATTCTTCTATACTTATAAATGGTTTAATTTCCTGACGACTATATTCTTGTTCAATATTCCTTGTTTCTACAGGAAATTTTTTTCTTAGGTTTTCAGTCTGATTTTTTATGTATTGTTCATTAAACATAGTTTAAGAATTTAACATTTATAATAAGTCTTGTCAAGATTAATTATAAATTAAACTTGACATTATACAAGTAAAATATTATTCTAATAATAGACTAGTATTTATACTAGTTTTTTTTATTCTAAAAATATTTTATGAGTACAAACCCGATTATGGCCGCGATTCAACAGATTTGTGATGAAAAAGGCCTTAAAAAAGAACTGGTTATCGAAACTATTGAAGCGGCTTTAGCAGCAGCTTTTCGTAAAGATTTTGGTAACAAAGAACAAAATATAAAAGTCCAGTTTAATCCTGAAACTGGCGAGGCTAGAGTTTTTGATGAAAAAACAGTTGTTGAAGATATAGATTTAGTAGAACTGGAAAAACAACGTGAAGAGTTGCGTAAAAGAAAAGAAGAATGGTTAGCACGAAAAAAAGAAGCAGAAAGTAAAAATCAAGTTTTTGATGAACCTGATCCAATGGAAATATCAGATATTAAAAAATACAATCCAAAGACTGATATTATGTTGTCTGAAGCAAAAAAGATTGATAAAAATGCGGACATTGGTGACGTATTAACACAGGAGTTGGAAGTACCAGCGGATTATGGTCGGGTAGCCGCTCAAACTGCTAAACAGGTTATTATCCAAAAATTGCGTGAAGTAGAAAGAGATACTATTTTTAATGATTTCAAAACTAAAGAAGGTGAATTGTTAAATGGTATTATCCAAAGAATCGAAGGAAAATTAATTTTCATTGATTTAGGTAAAGCGTTTGCTTTACTTCCACCGGAAGAACAAATTCCCAATGAACAATATCGCCCTGGCATGAGATTGAAAGTTTATATTGTTTCAGTTACCCGAGGGAATAAAGGACCAGAAATTATTGCTTCACGTTCACATCCGGACATTTTGAAAAAATTATTTGCCATGGAAGTTCCGGAAATTATGGCTGAAACCGTGGAAATAAAAGCCGTAGCTCGAGAAGCAGGATCAAGAGCAAAGATTGCGGTAGTGGCCCATCAAGAAAATATTGATCCAATTGGTTCTTGTGTTGGTCAACGTGGCACCAGAGTGCAAACAGTTATCAACGAGCTTAATGGTGAAAAAATAGATATTATCGAATGGGACGAACAGCCCGAACGGTTTATAAGTAATGCTTTATCACCGGCTCAAGTTTTAGCAGTTGAACTTGATGAATCAGAACATAGAGCTATTGCCACGGTCAAAGAAGATCAGTTGTCATTAGCCATTGGCAAATCTGGTCAAAATGTAAGATTGGCAGCAAAATTGACTGGTTGGAAGATTGATATTGCTTCAGAAAAAGGTGAGCTAGTTCAAACCTCAGCAGAAGAAAAAGAAGTTGATAAATCTGAAGCAGATCAAGAAGAAGTTAAAGAAGTAGTTGAGGAAAAAGAAGAAAATAAAAAAAACAAAGAAGAAATAAAAGATAAATAATAACTGCGCAATGCGCAATTTATTAATAATTAATTTTAAGTTATGAATTATTTGTACGGGATATTAGCTGGAGCAATCGGCCTAATTTATGCAGGCGTTCTAGCTTATAAAATAAAGAAGATAAAAGTGGAAAGTGAAAAGGTTAGAGAAATTTCGGGTTATATCCACGAAGGGGCAATGGCTTTTTTAAATAAAGAGTATCGTATCTTAGCTATTTTTGTGGTAGTAGTGGCTTTGGTGATTGGGTTTTCGCCTTTAGGTTGGGTACAAGCCGGATGTTTTATTTTAGGATCATTTATTTCGGCTTTGACTGGTAATTTAGGCATGAGAATTGCAACTATTGCCAATGCCAGAACAGCAGAAGCAGCTAAATCTAGTTTATTTACTGGACTCAAAGTGGCTTTTTCCTCTGGTTCAGTTATGGGATTATCGGTTACTGGTTTATCTTTGGTAGCGATTGGTATATTGTATGCTTTAATTAAGGATCCAAATGTGATTTATAGTTTTGGTTTTGGTGCTTCATCAGTTGCGCTTTTTGCTAGAGTTGGTGGAGGTATATATACCAAGGCTGCGGATGTTGGAGCTGATTTGGTTGGTAAAGTTGAAGCAGGCATCCCGGAGGACGATCCTAGAAATCCAGCTACTATTGCTGACAATGTTGGTGATAATGTGGGTGATGTGGCTGGTATGGGTGCTGATCTTTTTGAATCCTATAGTGATTCATTGATTGCGGCCATGGCCCTAGGTGCTGCGGCTACTTATTTATTGGGAGACAGTGCTACGATTTTACCTTTATTGATTGCTGGGCTAGGCGTGTTTGCTTCTTTGGTAGGTAATGTAGTTATAAATATGAGAAAAAATGGAGCAATTCACAACATATTAAATTCTGGCATTTGGACTGCGGCTTTGATTGTTGCTATTTTTTCATTCTTTTTAGTCAAATACACGGTTGGTAACATAGGAATATATTGGTCAATTATTGCCGGTTTAATTTCTGGTATTGTAATTGGATTGGCTACTGAGTTTTATACTTCAGAAAAAAATAAACCAGCTCGTGGTATTGCTGAAGCTTCCAAAACTGGTCCAGCGACTAATATTATTGCTGGTTTTGCCTTGGGTTTGATGTCTACGGTCATTCCCGTTTTAGCTGTTTGTGCCGCTATTTGGGTAGCTTATGCGCAAGGGGGAATATATGGCATTGCTATTGCAGCTGTCGGGATGTTAGCAACTTTAGGCATAACTTTAGCTACTGACACTTATGGGCCAGTTGCTGATAATGCGGCTGGTATTGCAGAAATGTCAGGACTGGGTAATGAGGCTAGGCAAAGAGCTGAGGAGCTTGATGCTGTTGGTAATACTACCGCGGCAATTGGTAAGGGTTTTGCTATTGGCAGTGCGGCTTTGACTGCTTTGGTATTACTTATTACCTATGGTCATGTGGTTAATTTAAACAGCGTTGATGTACTTGATCCTAAAGTTTTAATTGGTTTGTTTATTGGAGCCTTACTTCCCGCTGTTTTTTCGGCTTTAACTATGAAATCAGTTGGTATATCAGCCCAAGAAATGGTCAATGAGGTTAGGCGTCAGTTTAAAGAGATTGCTGGAATTATGGAAGGCACTGCTAAACCTGAATATGCTAAATGCGTGGCAATTTCCACTGCCAGTGCTTTGAAACATATGGTTGTTCCCGGGGTTTTGGCCGTGTTGTCACCTTTGTTAGTTGGTTTGATTTTAGGTAAGGCTCCGTTAGCGGGCATGTTGGTCGGTTCGACTATCACCGGATTTTTATTGGCAGTAATTATGGCCAATGCCGGTGGCGCTTGGGATAATGCGAAAAAGTATATTGAAGCCGGCAATTTAGGTGGAAAAGGCAGTGATGTCCATAAAGCAACAGTTGTTGGTGATACAGTTGGTGATCCTTTCAAAGATACATCTGGTCCCAGTTTAAATATATTGATTAAACTTATGGCAATTGTAGCCATTGTTATTGCTCCATTACTGTAAAGAAAATATTTAAATTCCCGCCTCAAGACAGGCGGGAATTTTTATTATACAATTACTTTAGAAATAGTTTTTATGCTTTATATAATTTTGCCTACTTACAACGAAAAAGAAAATATTCGTGACTTGCTGGCGGCAATTTTTTCTTTACCTATTGCTGATTTAAAAGTGGTAGTGATTGATGATAATTCACCAGATGGCACCGCTGAAATTGTAAAACAGATGCAAGCGCAGTATAATCTCGATTTAATTGAGCGACCAAGTAAATTGGGACTAGGGAGCGCTTATGTAATGGGGTTTAAAAAAGCTTTAGCTGAGGGAGCAAAATTTATTATGGAAATGGATGCGGATTTTTCCCATCAGCCATCTGATATACCAAGGTTGTTAGCTGCGGTTGAAAGAGGGGTTGATTTAGCTATTGGTTCACGGCGAGTTCGGGGAGGTAAAATTATTGGTTGGAATTGGTGGCGCTTGTTTATGAGTTGGGGAGCAATGACTTTTTCCAGGCTTGTATTGGGGCTGAAAACCAAAGATGTAACAGCTGGATTTAGATGTTATCGTCGCGAAGTTTTAGAACAGATTCCTTTGTCCGAGCTCAAAAGTAACGGATATTCATTTCAAGAAGAGATGCTGTTTTTGGTGGAAAAATTAGGTGCTAAAATTCAAGAAGTGCCAGTTGTTTTTAATGACCGACAAAAAGGCAAGTCTAAATTATCTAAAAAAGATATTATAGATTTTTTTCTGATAGTTTTTAAATTAAGATGGAAATATGCTAAGAGAAATAATTAGAAATTGGAAAAAGTTTGAGCGATTAGGATTAGGATTAGTGATTTTGGTATTACTCGTTTTAACTTGGTTACCTTATATTTATTTAGCCAGTCAGACGCCAGTTGGTTTTGTATATAATTCTTCCACATTTGTTAATCCAGGTGATAATACCGTTTATTTTTCTTATATTAGACAAGGCGCCGAAGGTAAATGGTTGGTAGATAATATGTATACCAGTGAAGTAACATTACCTGTATTACAACCCTTTTGGATTTTACTTGGTAAATTTAGTAAATTATTTTCTCTTGATCCGCCAACAATTTTTCATTTAGTCAGAACAATTTTAATTCCCATTTTTATTTTTTTCTCTTACTTATTTATTAGTTATTTTTTGATTGATCGCAAAACTCGTCAGATAGCTTTATGGTTCTTTAGTTTGGGAGCGGGTTTAGGCTGGTTGTTTGTTTTGGCTAAACCATTTTTTTGGTTCAATAATGCCTGGCACAATGTACCATTTGATTTTTTTATACCCGATGCCTTTCCTTTTACCAGCATGGTAATTTCCCCACATTTTATTTTGTCCTGGCTACTGCTTTTATTGACACTGAATTTTGGTTATTTGGCAATAAAATATAATAATTATTTTTATACAGTTATTTCCGCGTTGATTGGAGGAATTTTGTTGTTACTCCATCCTTTTTATATACCGTCGGTTTTTGGAATTTTAGGAGTTTATTGGTTAGTTTTATCGATTCAGCGGCGAACTTTTTTTTGGTCAGGAACTTTAAATTTATCTTTAATATTTTTGGCGGCTTTGCCGAGTGTGGGTTATTATATATATTTATATTTTTTTGATTGGGTGACTCACATAAAAACTATCCAAAATTTTTTACCCTCACCCAAACTATTTATTACTTTTTTAAGTTTTGGTTTTACCTTTATATCGTCATTATTGGCGGTTTGGTTTTTTCGACAAAAAATTGCTCAACAGGTTAAAGACTTTTCTTGGTTATTGGCGTGGTCAATAACTACGGCGCTTTTACTTTATACGCCGTTTTTATGGCAAAGACGTCTGGCTGAAGGTTGGTTTTTCCCTTTGGCTATTTTGTTTGCTTTTTTGCTGGTGGAAATAGATAAATATTTTTTTGCTAAATATAAAGATTGGTCGATTAAGCGATGGTTTGTTTGGGTGCCAGTAATTTTGGTCTTTATAATGAGTAATTTGAATTTTTTGGGATTAAATTTTTTTTATATTCAACAAAAAAGCTATGCTTATTATTATTTCCCCCAAGAGTTTTTAGCGGCCGCTAATTGGTTGGAAAAAAATACTACACCAGATAAAATTATTTTTACCAATTATGATATGTGGTTTCGGACCAGTCCTGCTTTGGTGACGAGACGGCAATATTTAGGACATTTGGTAGAAACGGTTGATTCCCACAAAAAATATTTGGAAATGAAATGGTTTTTTCAAAACAATAGTCAAGATGAAAAAAAGTATGAATTTTTACAAAAAACAGGAATAAATTATATTGTTTATTATTCGGAGGCGCCTGATTTCAATATTTTTCAGCCCCAAGAAAAAAATTATCTGCAACCAATTTTTACTCAAAACAATATTACTATATATCAGGTGGTTTTAAACAATGCTAATGAATAATAATAAATTAACAAATATTATATCCAAATCGGAATGGCATTATATTTGGTGGTTGAGCGCAATTATGGTTGTGATTACCACTCTGCCTTATTTAGTTGGTTTTTTCTTTACCCCAGCAGGTACCAGCTATAACGGTTTGCATGCTTTAAGTCCAGGTGATGTGCCGGTTTATTATTCATATCTACGCCAAATTAAATTGGGTAATTTTTTATTATATAATTTTTTTACTTCTGAACCGCAAATATATGGAACTTTAAATGTCTGGTGGTTGTTAATTGGTTTATTGGCTGAGTGGTTTAATTTATCGTTGCCGATAATTTTTCAACTTAGTCGGATTTTATTAATACCAGTTTTAGTCATAACGGCTTATATTTTTTTTAGTTATTTTTTTGTTAGTCAAAGAGTTAGACGTTTGGCAATGATATTTTTATTATTTTCGGCTGGTATCGGCGCTAGCGTAGCACCCTTTTTACAAGCAATAAATCCCAGTAGAGATATTTTAGCCTGGCCGATAGATTTGTGGATTACAGAAGCCATTACATTTACGGCTTTATATCATTCCTCACACATGATAGCTTCTTTAGTTTTGATGCTCGTTATTTTACTTTTGATTTTTTTAGGATTAAATCAAAGTAAAATCAAATACGCTTTAATTGCCGGGCTCTTGGGGTTATTTTATTTTAATTTTCATCCTTATTATTTGCCGGTTGTTTACGGCGTAGCCGTACTTTATTTTTTTTATTTAACCTGGCAACAAAGAAAAATTGTTTGGCAACAAATGTTTTGGGTGGCAATATTTATTATTTTATCTTTGCCTTCAGCCATATATCACATCTGGTTAATTTTAGCCGATCCAATAATTTACCAGAGAGCGCTGCAAAATGTTACCCCCCTTTCCCCTTGGTCATATGTAGTTATGGGTTATGGTTGGTTGGCTGTAGGTGGTTTGATAAGTTTATTTATTAAAATAAAAACTAAGCAATGGACAAAACAATATGTTTTTATGCTGTTATGGTTATTGGTAAATTTAAGTTTGATGATATTACCATTTCCATTTAGTAGTCGTTATACCCAAGGCCTGCACATAATTTTAGTTTATTTCACTGTTGATGCTTTGTTATATATAAATTATTATCTAAAATTAAATTTCAGTAATATTTATAAAAAAATAATTAACGGCAATACCTTACTTTTTAGTATAATATTTGTTTTATTTTTTTCTTTGAGTAATATTTTTCAATTGGTAAGAGATATTTATTATTTTACAGCTAAACCCAATCAGACCGGACAAATATTTTATTTAGAACAAGGTTTGATAAGTGCTTACAGTTGGCTTGAACAACAAGCAAAAAAAAAGGTAGTTTTGGCAGCAGATATTCCAGCAAAATTCACACCAAGTTACTCTGGTCAGATTGCTTATGTCGCGCATGCCCACGAAACAATTTTTTATTACGCTAAAGCAGCTTATTTAAATTGGTTTTTTGCTGATAACAATAAAGAAAACGATGACAAAAAACACGCTTGGTTACAGCGTGAAGGTATTGATTATATTTTATATTCTCCGTATGAAAAAGAATTAGGTGATTTTCAACCGCAAGAAAAAAATTATTTAAAACCAGTTTTTTCCAGTGGACAAACAACAGTTTATGAAGTTTTGCCTTAAGGTAAATTTATAGTTTCACTGATTGGAGTAGTTTTTAACTCGGGACTAGTTCCTCGCCAACCGTCTATAGCAATATAGCCATCAATCTCTACAATTTTTAGAGATATTTTTTCATCAGGCATTATCGGCAGTAAAGTGTTATAAAATTTTTCAGTTTCCCAAGTGCTAGTTGGATAAAAATACATTAAAGGCCTAAGATATGATTTTTTATGGTTGGTGGTAATTTGCAGAAAATAATCAGCTGACACTTTTTCCTTTATTTGCCAAGTTAGTTTTATTAAATTGTTTTCCGTTTTGGTATTTAGAGAAAAGTTTCCTAAATCAATTTTATTGCCAGTAGTCACAGTATAATTATAAACTGATTCAAAATTTGAAGGTTGTTCGCTTATTTGCCAAAGCATTAAACTATGATTGAAATATTTTAATTCATAATCAGCAAGCAATTTTCTGATGTTTCCAAATCCAGCGGGATAATACTGGTGATAAGATTTTGATTGGGGAAACTGTAGGGCATAATAAATCATGTCATCAGGATCTAGTACCAGATAATCAGGTTTTTGGTATTCGTATTTTTCTTGAGAAAATTGTTGGTGACCAGTAAAAATATAATGCAGGGAGTATAAATTTTGCCGGTTGGAAAGAGGTGTTAAGTATTTATAACCAGCCGCTACTTTAGCTTCGGAAGGAATAGTAGTTAATATTTTTTGTGGCCATAGTTTTTCAGGATTTAAATTTCTTATTACTCCCCAAGCCGGACCCAAAAATAACAGTAAATAAATCAGCGTCACCACCACAATCAATTTTGTTAAGTTAATATCAAACCATAAAAATTTGTGCAGTTTATTGTTTTGGGTTTGGATATTTTTTAGTCCCCAAATAGAGCTAACAATTAAAGCCGGAATAAAAAGTGAGGCATAATGAGTATCAACTATAATATTACTTCCCCCTGGTTCACCTAATATAAATTGAAATAGCGGACCAAAGGCTAAAATTAAATAATTTCCTGCCAGTAGTGGTAAAAATAAAAAAGCTAACAGTAGCCCCAATATCATTTCTATATTGCCGAGAGAAAAAAAATGCAAAATAAATTGCCATAAATTGGTATTAAGTAGCCATTCGTAATATACCTGAAAACGTGAACCCCCAGTTTGGAAATGACTTATTATTATATTAGCTACGACAAAATAACCCAAACTCATAAACAGCGGTGTCAAATACCACCGCAGCGATTTTTTTTCTATCAAACCCAGTAAAAAAAATCCGCCAACTGCTATAGCTACATCTTCTCTAACCAGTAGCGCCAGGATTAGAAAAATAAAATAATATTTATAATTGTTTTTTAAATAAAAATAATAAGCACCAAGCAACAAGGGTATAGCCAAAGGCAACAGGTGCCATTCGTGGAGATTTATATTCCAAGCCAGGGAATTTATCAACCAAGCCAAAGCCAAAACTACAGCCAGTTTTTGATTGATAATATTTTTGGCAATCAGATAAATCGGTATGGTGACGCTAGCTATGATAATACTTTGCCAGAGTAGTAAGTTGAGTGGGGAGGGCCAGAGCCAATAAAAGGGTAAAAGTATATAAAGTAGCGGTTCAAAATGATCAGCAAAATAGTTATGACCTTGGATACTAGACCACCAGCCATTACCGGTCGCAGCATTGTAAAAAACATTATTATAAATAGCCAAATCCAAAGCATTGTAACCCAAGAGGTAATATTTATACCAGCCAATAGTTGTTAGTACTACTACATAGGCAAACATTCCCCAATGTAAGATATATTTTTTTTCTAAAATTTGGCTAAGTTTATTCATAACCTAATCATACTGACAAATTAAATCATTGACAAATGTAAAAAAATAAATTACATTAATATGATTTATAAAAGTAAATTAATAATCAAATAATAAAAATAAAACGGAGTGAGTCATGAAAAAAATATTTATTTTGGTTGTTGCTTTATTGACAGTTGTTTTGTTGGTTGGTTGTGGTTCAACTGTTGAATATACACTCAAAACTTCCAACGGGGAAGTTAAAGGAAATTTAACAGCTTATAATGTTGAGGAACTTAATGCCACTACCAAGCAAGTTGGTACATTGATTACTATAACTGATTCAAGTTTGTCTTCATCTGACCGTGCTTTACAGCTTATGTATATTACATCAATGAAGGACAGAGAAGTCCAAATTATAGTTCCTTACGGAAATTATGGTGGCTATTATGGCTACCAGGGTTCAAGGCAACAAACTAAAGATATGGAAATCAATGCGCTGGTCAGATATCAGCAGTACAAACAAAAGCAAATGCAAAAATAATTTTTCAAAACAAAAAAGCGGAAAATTTTTTCCGCTTTTTATTTTTTTATAAACAAATAAAATTAGTAAGGTTGATAAGTGGCATAGAGGATTGCTCTAAATATCCAAGTCGATAAAGCATAAGCTAGAATCACAATCAAAAGACCAATTGTGGCTTGGGTTAATATTTTTCTAGCTTTTTCAATTTGTTGATCATTGCCAGCTGCAGTCATCCACAAAAACCCGCCATAGATAATTAGGATGGTAAATAAAATACCCAAAAAACCAAGTAAGGCATTGATAATCAAGGCTATCACCTCTCTAATGTCAGTATCAGCATTACCCAGTTCGGCAGCTGTCCCAGTGTCAATAATGCCTTGTTTGATTTTGGTACCAGCATTTTGTCCAGTAGTGGTAGCAAGTGTAGGTAAAGCCGTTGGTAGCATTAGTAATCCCAAAACAAATGTAGAAATTATAATTGTTAATATATTTTTTTTCATATTTTTAACTTATCCCGTAGCAGAAAGTATTACGTCAATTATAAATAAAGATAGGGCATAGGCCAGAATAACTATCAAAAGTCCCACTGTAGAGCTGGTCAAAATTTTTCTAGCTTTTTCAATTTGTTGATCATTGCCAGCTGCAGTCATCCATAAAAAGCCGCCGTAGATAATCAAAACCAAAAAAATAGTTCCTATAAAACCTAGAGCATATTTGATAATTTCTCCAACCAAAAAAGCGGGATTATCAGCTTCGGCTAGTTTAGCTTTTTGGTTGGTAGCTTGGGCAGTAGTTAGGGCATCTTGCAGTACAGAAGCTTTGACTAAACTGGGCCAAGTAAATATTAGACTAATAAAAAAATAAAATTTTACTTTTAGTTTATGCATATTATAAACCAGCATCAATCAAAGTTCTAAAAACAAATTGAGTAATGGCAAAAGCCAAGACCACTACCAATAGCCCAATCGTTGATGAGCGAATTATTTTTTGGGCCTTTTGTACTTTTTCTTCATTACCCGCAGCCGTCATCCAAGTAAAGCCCGCATAAATAATCAACACCAAAAAAACTGTTCCCAAAATTCCCAACACAGAATTGATAATACCACCTACCACATCTGGTAGCGAGGGATTGGTGAGACCCGTTGCCTGTTGTGCGTCAGAAAGTTGTTGATCCATAGAGGGAATTTGGGCATATACTTGTTTAATAAATTTGATCATAATTAATTGCAATTATAAACACTGCCACAAAGTTCAGCGCAAGTAGCATTGGGTCTAAATAAATTTGGCGAAATACAACTGCTGCTAGTTTGACCATCGGTGCAATTATAGCTATTTCCAACTGGTTGCAAACAAGCGCCGGTGGTAGTCGTATTTCCACCGCCAGAACTAGACGAAGATTTTTTATAAGCTTCAATAAAAAAGTTTGTTAAGGCGAAGGAGAGAAATACTAAAATAAACCCGACCACCGCACTACCTAATATTTTTGTGGCTTGTCTGACTTTTTCTTCATTGCCTCCAGCGGTCATCCAGGTGAACCCACCATAAATAAATAACACCAACATCACCACGCCAATAATACTTAAAATACCTCTTATTATAGTGCCAATTCTAGTTCCCAAAGAAACATCGGATTTTATACCACCAATACCAGCGGCTTTGTCTAAATTGGACAGAGAATCTGCTTTGGCTAAAGTATAAAAAGTCGGAGAATTTGACTCAATAGCAGAAGCACCAGTTACTTCAGCTGCTAAGGCAAATTGTCCACCAATAATCACGGCGGCTACCAAAATGATAGCCACCGTGATGTGGAATGTATAATCTTTTATTTTTTTATAAAAATAAAAATTCATTACTGTAATTATTGAGTAGCACCGATGATTACGCTGAAGATCCAAGTTGATAAGGCGTAAGCAATAATGATAATAAGCAAACCAATAACGCCGGCGCTAATAATTTTCTTAGCTTGAGCAACTGCTTCTTCGTTGCCACCTGCAGTCATCCAACGGAAGCCACCTGCGATAATAATCAAAGTCACTACGATACCCAAAATTCCTAAAACTACATTGATAATACGAGCAATAGTTTCTCTGACGTCTTGTGTACCAAGACCAATTAAACTACCGTATCCTGTTCCAAATGGGTCAGTAGCCATTGCTGCAACTGGAGCTAATAAAAGTGACAAAAGACCAAAGGCTAATAGTTGTTTTTTCATAATGTCACCTCCTTTCTAAAATTATATTTTTAAATCATACCTTTTACACTTTACACTAATTAGTGTCTAAGGTGATTTTATTATAACAGATATTATTTATTTTGTAAAGTTGATTTATTAAGGTGAAGTGCGGCAACATTGAACAGTGGACCCGCCATTACATAAATTTGGCGTGCAAGTTCCATTACAACTTGTTGTGCAGTTTTCTAAACAGATACCAGCGTAATTGTAAGCGCAGACAGTATTGATAAGCGTATTATTTTCACCATTTTGACAAATATTATTGATACAAACATACACATTACCATCTGGTCCAGAACAATTTGCACCATCAGGTTTACCTAAGCATTCCGAAGAAGTAGTATTGGAACTATTTGGATTTAGTTGGTATTGGCCTTTGACACCAATAAGTTTTTGTAAGTTAGATACAATTACATAGCTACCCAAAACAATTGCCAAACCAATCACAGTACCGACTAAGATATTGCGAGCGCGAGTAATTCGTTCTTGATTGCCACCGGAAGTAATAAACATCACCCCGCCAATGACCATTAACAGCAGTCCTGCTGCACCAAGATATTTAACTAAAAATAAATAAAAATTGGCAAACATTTGCACTAAATCAACCAAGTCGCATTTTTCTGCATTTCCTACCAAGCAATCATTCGGAATAATAGGTGAAGTTTGGGCAAAAGCTAAGCTAGGCAGAAAACCTAAGGCCAAAAACAGAAAAATAAAGAAAATATTTTTTTTAGTTTGCATAAGTTGGTTTAATATAAGTTTGTTTTAGTTGTTCGACGGTATTGCGCATTAGCATATTAAGATCAGAAAAATTACCTTGGTTCACTGTGGCTATAAGTTGTTTAATAATTTCTTCAGCTGCAATTGGATTGTAACCCCGATACCAACTTTCCGCAGTTAATGCTTGTTGGGTAAAGACCGAAGAGTTTGGTTCCGCTTGCTGTTTGGCGATTAGTTCTTTTAATGCGGGAGCTTTGCCGGATTTGGTCAAATAAGTTTCATTGTATTCTGGTTTAGTGGTGGCAAATAAGATAAAATCCCAAGCCGTATCTTTGATTTGCTGCTCACCACGGGGAGATACTCCCAACAACCAGTAGTTAGCAAAATTATATTTTTTAGCCAAAGGATCAATTTGTGGCAAGGGGGCAATGCCAAAATCTATTTTTGGTCCGCGGGCTCTGATTAAGGGAGCGTGGTAAGAATAGCCAAACATCATTGCGGTTCGCCCTTGAGCAAATGCATCCAGTGAATTGGGAAAGGTTTGATTCCAGGTATAAACTTCTTTGATGGGATTGGCAAAATCCGTATAAAAAATTAGAGCTTGTTGGCCGGGATTGTAGTCTTGACTGCCGCCGGGTGGAATTTTGTCAAAAGCCGGCATGTTGTCCGCACCAATCATCTGTGCGCCATTTTGCATCATCAGTACCGACAAAATATCTGTGCCCCGTTCCACATTATCAGCTCTGCCCATAGCCACTGCGCTCCTGACTATTTTATTATCCGTATCCAGTCGAGTGAGTGAAAGTACATCTTGTTTAAATTCTGCCCAGGTAGAAGGTGGAGTAGCAATATTAGCATCACTGAATAAAGTTTTATTGTAGTAAAGCGCCAAGGTATCTAGACCCAAAGGTAAGGCATAAATTTTATTATCTCGAATGACATCGTCTTTGACAACTTTGACAAATTTTTCATCCACTTGAACTGGGGTGAGAGTGGGAAAATCTTTTAGTTCCCAAATAACCTCTTTCTTGAATGTTCCTTTTGTAGTTTGGATTGGTAAAGCTATGGTTTGTGGTAAAGGTTCTAATTTTGTTTGGTAAGCTGTCACCCAAGTATTATGTAACATAAAAATATCTGGACCTCTATTTTCTGCCCAAGCTTCCAGCAATGCTCGTTCGTACTCTTCAATGCGTAGTTTTCGATATTCAAAATTGACATTGGGTCGAGTTTTTTTATACTCGGTAAAAATATCTTGCAACAAATCTTGCTCATCCCATACCCCCCAAATTTTTAAAGTGATAGGTTTAGCTGCTTTTTGCGCTTCGGGATCACCGCCTTTGCAACCCACTCCCAACAGCGGTAAAGATAACATAATTATCGTCAGTCCAAAAAATTTTATTTTAGTTAAACTTTTCATAAAACTACATTTAGATTAATTTTTTTAGATAGGCTTTTAGATCTTTGCTTATCTCCTTATCTTTTAGTCCATAAGCAATATTGGCTTTCAACCAAGTCAGTTTGTTACCGGTATCATAGTATATGCCGTCAACAATTTTGGAATAAATTGGACGAGTTTTTCCCAAAGCATCCACAGCATCAACTAGCCACAGTTCATTGCCTTTGCCTAGTTTGGTTTTTTCTAAAATCGGGAAAATATCAGGAGTCAAAATATAACCGCCCAAATTAGCAATCAATGAAGGAGTTTTTTCTGGCCCTGGTTTTTCAATAATTTTTTCTATCTGATAAACCGTTGGTTCAACTTTTACGCCTTTGAGCATGCCGTATTTGGCAGCATCGGCTCTAGGCACTTGGTAACCAGTTGTTACCGGATCGCCATATTTTTGAAAAACTTCAATTAGTTGCAATAACCTTGGTTTATCAGGACAATCAAAAACTTCATCTCCCCATAACATAGCAAACGGTTCATTGCCTACAATCGGTTTGGCATTCAAGATTGGCGTTCCATTGCCATAAGGGCCTTTTTGTCTGATATAAATAAAATTCGCAAGACGCGAAATATTTTTTATTTTTTCATACAGATCTTTTTTAGCTGGACTGCTTTTTAAAATTTCTTCCAGTTCGGGTGAGCGGTCAAAGTGATCTTCACAGGCGCGTTTAGTATAAGAAGTAACAAAAATAATATCAGTAATACCTGAGGCAACCGCTTCTTCAACCACGTATTGCAAAATTGGTTTGTCCAATATTGGCAACATTTCTTTGGGAATGGCCTTGGTAGCTGGTAAAAATCTAGTTCCCAGTCCCGCAACAGGAATTACTACTTTTCGGATTGGATGAGTAAATTTTTTGGTCATGACAAACTATTAGTTTAATTTATTATAACAAAAATTACCAGTTTTATCCAAATTAAATAAAAAAATAAAAAGATACTGTAATTCAAAAGTAACAGTATTTTTTAATATAGAAATTAGTTTAGTGTAAAATCTTGATAAAATACAATGAATTGCAAATGATACTTGTACGTCTTTTTTATTTAGTTACAAACATAAAATCAAAAATTTTTTTTACAATTCCTTATTCAAACAGAAATCACTTTGCAAATTGGTGTAAAATTGAAAAATAGTTTTGATTTAATCCTATTGTTTTGTTATTTAAAAAAACTTATATTTATTTTTATTATTGTTCAAATATTTAATTTATTCTTGTTTTTTATTCACGTTGATGCAAAATCATTCATTTTAACTTTACGCTTACTTTTTACAATTACCTTGTATTGGTCTTTTGTATTTGCTCTCATGATATCTTTCGGCATTTGTTTCGTTTTCCCTACATTATTTATTTTGTGATAACTATAAAAAAACAAATTTAACTAATGTAAAGATAAATTTTTACTTTTTTGTTTATTCAATTTAGGGATTACAATATTCACAGTATTTAGGATCAGCAATTTTATCATAGTTGTTGTTATGTCTTTTTTCTTCGTAATTACATACAGAACATTTATATAGGTCATAAATAGGTAATTCTGTTGGTGAATTACACTATGAACATCTTAGTCCTTTTTTAAAATCGACAACAATAAAACCAGGAGCTTTGCACCGTGGGCATAAAGATTTAATGTTTTTTATTAAATCTTCAGTTGCTTTTTTTATTGCTTTCATGCGTGTAGGGTTTCTATGCGCTCGCATGTCGGACTCAATAAAAATTCTATTTGTAAAAAAATTATTTAATAATTTTTTAACTGTTTTTATTAGGTCTTTTTCTGTTGCAATATCCTTATAAATTCCAAAATGTCCATTTTTACTTTTTCTTACAATTACACCATGTTCAGGAAAGCCAATTTTTTTAGCAAAATCTAGTGCTTCCTCTACGGTTGTAACATATTGACCGTCTATGTTTGTTTCTGGAGTTCTGTGATGTCCCAGAATTTCAAACCCGTTTTTCTTGTCAATAAACAATAATAATTCTAAATTACCTTGAACAAAGGGGATTGATGGATGAGGACTAAAACTACCTTCACTTGAAATACCTAAATCAACATTCTCAATTTTCATAGCCGCATGCAATTTTCTCGCGCGGCTTCTAATTGATTGCCAGCTCTTTTTATATCTCTAGTAAAAGTACCAAACTTATCAGAGTTAAATTGTTTGGGAACTACAATTTCAACATCAAAATGTTTTTTAATTAAAGGAGCAATCACTTGTTCTTTTTTATACATTGTGGCTATAACAATTTTTCTGCCTTTAAGTATATACATTATGTTTATTTTAAAATTATATTTAAATTTATTTCAGGCACTTTGACTTCCTTTTTACATTTTTTGTTGTTTTGATTTGTCTATTTATTGACACATTATCAATTTAAATCCAATTAATAATAGATGTTATATGTAATATATTTATATTTTTTGTGCTTATATTTTAAAGTAGAAAAAAATGTATTCATCAATTTTATACAGTTGATTTATAATTAAGATTTATCTAGTAACAAGGCGCTTTGCGCCGAGGTAACATCTTTCAATTTCGTTAAATTTTAAATTGGCGGAGAGGGTGGGATTTGAACCCACGAAGGATTTTCATCCTTACCGCATTTCGAGTGCGGCGCTTTCAACCACTCAGCCACCTCTCCGGGTTATTATTAAGTATTTAAGTATTAAGGAACAGGTATATAAGTTATCAGTAATGTATATTATAACTTTTAAATTATATTAAGACAAAGATTGACAAAATCCCAAAAAATGCTATTATTATTGGTCACTTAGTTGTTTAAAAAAATATTTTATTCATAAAAATAGGAGAGACAACAATGTTCGATAAATCAATTTTTGAAAAATTACCACTAAGAGTAGTGGTATTTGAGGACAATACAGCTGAGCAAATAGCTGCTGGTATAGCACTCACAAAGGTGGGCTTAAAATGTGAAATCATTGATCACTTTGATCTCAATGCTATCAGTGATGATAGTTCAGTGATCGGTGTGCTCACTGATGTATTTTTAACTACTGAACCCGAAGGATTTGGGATTGCTGCTTTTTGTTCTCAACACAGTATACCGTGTTGTATAGTAACCCAACAAGTTAACCATAATTTTTCTGGCTGGAAGGGCGCTATTTTGGAAATATGGGATAAACTTGATATTAAAGTTTTCTTATCAACCACTTCTCCTAAAAATTGGGAAAGTGCCGCACTTTATTTTGCGCAAAGAATCCATACCGAACTATTGAAAGCTCCCACCCCGCTTGGTAAAAGTTACCAACGTTATTTTTATCATCTTAACCAACAAGATGAATAAAAAGAATAAGGACTCGAAATCTCGAGTCCTTTTATTTTGGCGCTTACCAGTTGTTTAGTTTGGTAGCGTTAAATGTTCCGCCTAATTTTGCTAAGTTATTATCATTGTTGTGCCCCGGTACACCACCGATGCCATAGGTTGGTAAAGTGGTTTGACCCACAAAGGGTACGTGAATTTTGTCATGGCCAAAGCCAAGGTCAGCGTGTACGCCATTGTTTAGTGAAAAGTGGACAGGTGATAACGGCTTATCATTGATGATAGGCGGATTGAATTTATCCATGTGGTTCATGGTTTTCACCTCCTTAAAGTAGTTTAAATGAACGAAATATATTGATTTGGAATTTTATAAATTGGTGAGAAATATTGTAGCAAAAAGCCGGTTTTTGGTCAATGGTTAGATTGTCGAAAAACTCGCCAAGTGTCATACTAAAAATATAATTATAAAAAATTTATGAACTCCTATAATTGGTATCAAACTCTAATTAAACCCGCTTGGGCGCCGCCAACTTTTTTGTTTGGACCAGTCTGGACCGCACTTTATACTATAATAGCCATATCTTTTGGTACTGTTTTTTACAAAATTTTCACCAAACAACTTCCCACCACACTGGCCTGGCCCTTTGTTTTGAATTTAGTTTTCAATTTTGCTTTCACCCCTTTGCAGTTTGGTTTGAAAAACAATCTGCTGGCAGCTATAGATATTTTACTGGTACTAGCTACTTTAGTCTGGGCACTGGTGGCTATTTATCCGCATCTCAAATGGGTGACTTTGGTTAATATCCCTTATTTACTCTGGGTGTGTTTTGCCACAGTATTGCAAATAACCATCACTTATTTAAATAGATAACTTACAAGTGCTATAATGTAAATATTAAGTATTAATATTTTTATATGAAATTCAAAAAGAACGAAGGCACAATTGATCGTATTATTCGGGTAGTTGTTGGGTTGGTTTTGATTTTTTTGGGCATGCAATATACCGCTTGGTTATGGATTTTAGGATTGGTGGTACTGGCCACTGGTGTAATTGGTTGGTGTGGTCTTTATCAGGTGCTTGGTATTTCCACCTGCAAAGTAAAACCAGCTGAAACAAAAGACCAAACTCCACCTACTACTCCTCCAACAGATACGCCATCGGTGATGTAAAATAGAAAATTAAAAGGACTCATGAAGATGAGTTCTTTTAATTTTCTAGAAAAATTTTTTCATGAAATAACAAAATAAATTTTATGAAATATAACCAATTAACCTCAGAAGAAAAAAGAATCATCGAAGATAAAGGTACAGAAATGCCAGGCAGTGGTGAGTATGATGATTTTTTTGAGAGTGGAATCTATACTTGCCGAAGATGCAATGCCTGGCTCTACCGCTCAGCAGATAAATTTTCCGCTCACTGCGGTTGGCCCAGTTTTGATCAAGAAATTGCTGGAGCAGTTATTAGACAAACAGATGCTGACGGACAGCGTACTGAAATTTTGTGTGCACGCTGTGGTGGACATTTGGGGCATGTATTTATCGGAGAAAAATTTACGGCGCGTGATACCCGTCACTGTGTTAATTCTTTGTCTTTGCGTTTTATCCCTGAATCTGAATTAAAAGAAAAAATTCAAACTATAGTTTTGGGTGGTGGGTGTTTTTGGTGTTTGGAAGCATATTTTTCGCAAGTGCAAGGAATCACCTTAGTTATATCTGGTTATGCGGGCGGTGATATAGAAAATCCTACCTATGAGCAGGTTTGCAGTGGCAAGACTGGTCATGCTGAAGTAGTGAAAATAGAATTTGACCAAACCCAAATTGCTCTGGAAATGATTTTACAAATATTTTTTACATTGCATGATCCTACTACCCGCAATCGTCAAGGCGCTGATGTTGGTAGTCAGTACCGCTCAATCATTTTGACTAAAGATGATGAACAAAAAGATATTGTAGAAAATTTTGTCAGTAAGTTAATTGAAAGTAAATTATTTTTTAAACCCATTGTCACAGAAGTAAAACTTTTGGATAAGTTTTATCAAGCCGAAGATTATCACCAGGAATATTTTAAAAATCATCCCGAAGCCGCTTACTGCCAGGCCGTGATTTCCCCTAAACTTGCCAAATTGCGTCAGCATTTTTCTTTACTTTTGAAACCCTAAAACTGCCCCAAATAAGGGCATTTTTGGTTGATTTTTATAGTCAAAAATGATGAAATAAAAACAAGTAGATAATTATTAGTTACTAATTATTAATTAATAATCAATTGATTAATTTTTAATTATTTAATTAGTAATTTCTAATCTCTAATCCAAATTTTATTTTAAACCATGATATTTAAAACCGATATAATTTTAAATTGGCCCATCGAGAACACTTTTGCTGCGCTGAAGAGTCCAGCGATGATGAAAAAAGTTGCTTGGCCTTTGGTGATATTTAAACCAGTGAATCCAGAAGTGTTTCCTGAGAGCTGGCAGGACGGGCAAACTTATAAAATGAATATGTACTTACTTGGTTTTTTACCGATGGGTTGGCAGGAGTTGAAAATTTCTGGTCAGCAAGATGCAGATAAATATATACTCAAAGATGTTGGTCCGGGTTGGGCAGTAAAATGGTGGGACCATCAAGTGATCCTGACAAAAACATCAGAAAACAAAACCCATTACAAAGAAGAACTTATTTTATCTACTGGTTTTTTGAAACCGATTATTTGGTTGGGCATGACAACACTTTTTTGGTGGCGAAAATATAGATGGTTAAAGTTAACTAAATAAAAGATTTCTATCAGTTAATAAAGTATGAAAAAATTTATTGAATTTATAATAAAAATGTTGGAATTATTGTTTGGTTTTACAAAAACAAAAACCAACACCAACGCGATGAGATATTTGCTAAAAGAGAAGACTATGAATAGTTCTGAACAAGCATTATATATAAATTTACAAAAAATGTTAGGCGATAAATATATTGTGCTTTCCAAAGTCCGACTTGAAGATTTTATAGAAGTTGATACTAGAGGTTTATCGCGTAATGAGTGGTGGGGTTTGAGAGGAAAAATTAAATCCAGACATGTTGATTTTTTGATTTGTGATTTAAATACAACAAAACCGATTTTGGCTATTGAACTTGATGGTAATTCTCACCAAACACACAAAAGGATAGAACGAGATAATTTTATAGATGAATTGTATTCTTCTGTTCAATTGAGAATAGAACACATTAGAGTAGGTAGTGATTTTAAACAAAAAGTAGAAAAAATCAGCACTTTACTTACTGACAATAAATAATATCAAATTAATTTTTTATTATAGATTCTTAATTCTAATTTATATTTACATGGCTAAAGTATATGGACAAATAGGCTCATTTTTAAGACTTTGTGATAGTTTGAAAATAAAAAATGTAAATGTTTTTGAATCTTTTGAGGAAATTAGAAAATTAGTTGATAATTATAAGGAAGCCCCAGAAAAAATAAAAAATAAAAAAATTGAAGAATTGAAAAATGAAATTGATGAAATAAGAAATAAAATTGAGAAACTAAAGTTTGAATATGATAAGGAAATAACAGAGAGAAAGGAAAAATTATTGAAAGAAAAAAAAGAGTTGGATTGGTTTATAGAAGTTTATTCCAGGGATGTAAATAATATATTTAAAAAAATAATAAATTATTATAAAAAGAGAAAATTTATTGAGAGAAAAGAATGGATTGAAAAGTTTTTTGATTATGAACTTAACCGACCTTTCAAAAGTATTATAGATGAAATAAAATCTTGGCAATCTGATTTAGATTATCGACAAGATAATTTTGATAAAATAGTTGAAGAAAAATATAACGAAGAAGTCAACTTTTTGAATTTAGTTTATAACACTATCAAAAGTAACAAAGAGTTTTATTATGGAGCAATTGGTGAACAAATGGTGCTTGATAAATTGAAAAGTTTACCTGATGAATATACTATTATAAATAATTTTCAACATAAATTTAGCAGACCAGTGCCTGACAGAAAAAATAATGATTTTATTTATTCAGTGCAAATTGATCATATATTAGTTGGTCCCACTGGTTTGTATTTGATTGAGACAAAAAATTGGAGTAAAAATAGTATGGATGATTTAGATCTTTATTCTCCAATCAAACAAATAAAACGTTCTTCGTTAGCACTATTTGCTTTATTGAATCAAGCCATACGTCAGGGTTATTTATCTAGATTTTTGGATCCATGGGGAGAAGAACAAATTTCACCTAAAAAAATATTGGTTGTTATAAATCATAAACCAGAACAAGAATATCAGTTTGTTAAAATATTAACTCCTGGTGAATTGGAAAAATATATATTAAATGAAAAGGTTTTTTTTACAAAAGAACAAGTAGAAAATTTAGTAACTTATTTAAAATCAGAAAAAAACTATTTTCATGCATATTGAGGAAGAGACACAAAGTGGAAATAAATAATTTATGACAAGAAAAGATTATTCAAAATTATCCAAAGAAGAACTGATCCAGCTGGTAGAGAAATTAGAATCCCGCAAAAAATACGGGCTGGTGTGGGATGAGGAGCGAACAAAAGAAAAATTTGAAAAGGAATCAGAAAACGCCTTGCCGGTTTTGAAAGAAGTCAAAAGTAAAGAGATTAAAACTGATCCAACCAAGCCGACCAATATCTTGATTGAAGGCGATAATTATCACGCTCTTTCTGTTTTGAACTACACCCACCAATGAACTTAGCGAGATTACTACTCAAAGCAAAGAAGCTCACATGAGATTTTTCCTGTTTACTAAAGAAGAATTGCAAAACAAAACTGTATATCCAGAAAAAATGAAACAAGGGGTGATTGATTGGCTAAAAACAGGAAAAAGTTTTTGGGTATATTAAAAATAAATTTTATATTTTTAATTTTGAATTTTATATGACTATTAAGAAAAATTTTTATTTTAAAGTTATCGGAGTGTGGTTTTTACTGGCGGTGCTGGCGAATATCAACGGTTTAATCAGAAATTTTGTTTATGGCCCCTATTTAAGTGAGCTGACTGCTCACCAAATAAGTGCCGTGCTTTTTATCATAATTTTATTGATAGTGAGCTATTTATTTTTTGGAAAAAAAGAATATAGTAATAAAGAATTGTGGTTAGTGGGCAGTCTTTGGTTAGTATTAACAATTGCTTTTGAATTTTTGTTTGGTCATTTTGTAATTGGGCACAGTTGGGGAAAATTGTTGGCTGATTATAATCTTTTGGCGGGACGTTTGTGGAGTTTGGTATTGTTAATCACTTTTCTGGCTCCTTGGATGACAAAAAAAATTTTTAATTATTTATAACTACTTTTTTGATAAAAAAATAGCCATTGTCTACCAACGACAGGTTATAATTTTTGTTTTATAAAAAATTTATGCTAAATGATTAGTTGTTATTAGAAATTTAAAAGGTGACCTTGTGGTCACCTAGAGGGCATTTATGAAAGGAGGTTCATTTTAAGTCTATACGTTGGTAGGTTTTTTAAAAAAGCAATTATGATTAAATTATAAGTATAATTTAGATATTTGTCTAGATTTGAAACAAAACAGCTAATTTATTGTAGTATTTATCAATGATGGAATCAATTGCCAGTAGTGATGAGGATATAGTCCGTGAAGTTCAAACTGGAGCCACCGAGGCATTTGGCGTTCTAGTTGAGCGTTATGAGGACAAAATGAAGCGTTATGCGCGTCGCTTTTTGTTTGGTTATGAAGAAGCCGAAGATATTGTTCAGGAAGTTTTTATAAAGGCTTATATAAATATCCATTCGTTTGATGCAAGACGCAAATTTTCTTCCTGGCTTTACCGTATTGCCCACAATGAATTCATTAATGCTATCAAGAAAAAAGGTAAAGAACCGGTGCCATTTTTTGATCCTGACAGTTTATTTCCTCACCCCATTGCCAAGGAAGAAACCGACAGTGAAATTAATCGTCAAGAAGTAGTGAAACAGTTAGAACAGTGTCTAGATAAAGTTGATGCTAAATATCGAGAAGTGATGGTATTATATTATTTTGAAGATCTAGATTATCAGCAGATCGCTGATATTTTACAAATTCCGATAGCAACTGTAGGCGTGAGATTAAAGCGGGGGCGGGAAAAAATTAAAAAATTATTAGACCAAAAAATATAATTATGGAAAGTGAAAAAACACCAAAGCTGAAAGAACAAATTTTAAGCAAAATAAAATCAGGCAGTATTAAAGCTAAGCCCAAATTTCATTTTGTCTTGCGGACTTTGTTACTAATTAGCGGTTTAGTAGCGGCGGGATTGTTGTTATTGTATTTGATTAGTTTTGTAATTTTTTTATTACGCGTCAATGGTTTATGGCAAGCTCCGACTTTTGGTTTTAGGGGTTGGGGTATGCTGTTTACATCTTTACCCTGGATGTTACTGATATTGATTGGTTTTTTTGTTTTGGTGATGGAAATTTTAGTTAAACATTTTTCTTTTGCTTACCGTAGACCGTTGCTTTATTCGGTATTGGGGATATTAGTATTTCTGGGTGTAAGTGGTTTTGTGGTAGCTCAAACACCTTTTCACCAAAATTTATGGGATTTGTCAGAAACAGATTCTGGGTTACCAGTGGCAGGTTCATTATATAGCTTTTTACGTAAAGGTGATCCCGATGATTGGCATCGTGGTATGGTAATTTCTACAACAGAAGAAGGTTTTCTAATGGAAAATTTAGCCGCCGAAATTTTATCAGTAAAAATTGATGAACAAACGAAAATACCTTTTGCCCTTGATTTGTTGCCAGGCGATATGGTGATGGTGGCGGGGGAACGTATTGGCGATGAGATTAAAGCTTTTGGTATAAGGGAATTTTCTAAACCAGTGTTTAGACCAAGGCACATGAAAAAAATGCCTCCTGGTAAAAGTTTAAATCGTTGATAAAATCCCTCAATTTGGGGGATTTTTAAATATGAAATATTATTTAAATTTAGTTGTAGTAATAAGTGCTAGCAAATAGAATAAGTTAACTTATAGATATTTATAGCTAATTATTAATTTACGAACATGAAAATTTTTAAGAAAAAATATTTATTTTATGGCATTATCCCAGTGTTATTGGGATTAGGGGGTTTATCTGCAGCTTCAGCTCACGGAATATTTGGTTGGCGCGGACAAGCTGATCCGGCCAGTATGGCGACCGAACAAGCTCAGAGATTTGAACAACTAGCCGAAGTTTTGGGTATCAGTGTTGACCAGGTTAAGGATTATTGGGCCCAAGGTAAAACCCCTAGAGATATGATCGATGAGTTAGGTTTAGATGAAACTGAAATTCAAGATCGTATGCGTGAGATTCGTCAAGAACACTTAAAAGAGCAATTACAAATATTGGTAGATCAGGGAGTTATTACTCAAGCTCAAGCTGATGCTAGACTTCAATTTATGGCCAGTCATCAGGCAAATTTAGGCCAAGGCAAAGGAATGTTCGGACAGATGCGAGCCAGCCGTGGTGGTAACAAAGGTATGGGTTTCCATTTTGCTCAGTAGGCAAAATGAAATAAATAAAAGCAGCTCCTAGTCGGAAGACGGGGCTGTTTTTTTATTATTCACAGTTTATTTAACTATTGTTTTTTTTGTTTTAGGTATATAATTAATTTTGTCATTTTTCAATGACAGATTAATTATTAAAATAAATTATGCACAAAAATAAATTTTTAATTTTATCAATAATTTTGGTAGCCATAGGATTTTTATTTTCTGGTTGTACAAAGAAAGTTGCGGAAAAAACAACTGAAAAAATAATAGAAAAAAATGTTGGCTCTGAAGCTAATGTAGATTTAAATAATGATCAACTTACTATTGAAACTGAACAGGGTGTTTATCAAGCTGGAGAACAAGTGTCACTGCCCGATGGATTTCCTGATGACGTTTACGTAATTGATGGCAATATTGTAGCAGCCATGGCTATGACTGAAGAGCAGGGTTATTCAGTGTCGGTAGTAACTAATAAATCTGTAAGTGAAGTCAAATCAGAGTACGAAGAAAAATTAAAAGCTGCTGATTGGAATATCAATTTGCGAATGGACTATGGCGAATCGGCCACTTTATCTGCTACCAAAGCTAATCGCACGGTTAGTGTATCGGCCACTGCTAGTAGTGACGGTACGACTGTTACCATTGTGACAGGTAATAATTTATAAACAAAATGGTACCAAAAAAAATATTTTTTACCAAAGGTTTAGGTATACACAAAGATCGGTTGGCATCCTTTGAATTGGCTTTGCGTGATGCTGGGATTGAAAAGTGTAATTTGGTTACGGTATCAAGTATTTTTCCGCCCCAAGCAAAAATAATATCTAAAGAAGAAGGTTTAAAACTCTTGCAACCGGGCCAGATTACTTTTTGTGTTATGGCTAGAAATGATACCAATGAACCCAACCGTTTAATTTCCGCTGCCGTGGGTATTGCTATTCCTAAAGATACTAATAACTATGGTTATCTATCAGAACATCACAGTTATGGAGAGGTGGCTAAAAAATCAGGTGAATATGCTGAAGATTTAGCGGCCACAATGCTGGCAACAACTTTGGGGATTGAATTTGATCCGGATAAAAGTTGGGATGAACGCGAACAGATTTATAAAGCCAGTGGACATATTTTTAAAACCAATCATATTTGCCAATCAGCTGAAGGTAATAAAGATGGCCTGTGGACCAGCGTGATTTCCGCTGCTGTTTTTGCTGAATAACTGAAAAAAATTATTTAATACAAAAACCCACCTCCAGTAGAGGTGGGTTTTGCTTTTCCCCATGCCGAATATGCCTAATTCGGCAATGCTAGAAGTCAACTATCTAGCTGCTAGCATTGCCGTATTAGTAAGGTTTATATGGATCAACGCGAGTAAGCCAGAACCAAGCGCCTTTTTTTTCTAAATAAACATTAATTCCGTTAATTTGGAGTTCATATTTATGATCATATACTCGATCAGCAGCTCCTCGTCCGTCCAGGTAAAATTCAAAAGTCGCAATTTCCCCAGGACCAACTTGTTGTTCACTCATCTGAGTAATGTTTGTAGGACTAAGCCAAGTTTGATCACGAAAATGACTTAAATTTCCTTGGTGATCAGTACTTATTAGCAAAGTATTTTCTTTTTTCCAAGTTTGGTTGGTTAAGTTTTGTATTTTAAAATATGTTTTTGGTCGCCAAACATTTAAAATGGCGATGGGTAAGTTATGTTCAACTAGTAAAGCTTCAATAGTTTGGTTAGTTTCTTCCTGGGTGGGTTCTTGCAATTGAGCAATTTTCTTTTCAATATTTTCTTGTAAATATATTGGGGCGGTGGAAGTCGGGATATAAAAAAATCTAGTACTGGTGGATGGTAGTAGAATTTCAAATTCTTTGCCCGGCAACCAGTTAATTATGCCAAATTGTTGTTGTATATCATTTTTGGTGATAGGGGTTGTAGTTTTTTTTAGATAAACCTGAGTAAAATATTTATCTAAAAAATTGTTGGCTAGGGAAATTTTGGTTACAAAAAAAGCACCGATGCATATCGCTGCAGTAAATATAAAAATATTTAAATATTTGGCACAGGGTTTCATTTTTTTGTTTTTGTTTTTCCTCTAATTTTGGAGGTTTTTTATTGCCTATATATAAATTATAGCATTTTTTTTGATTTTAGTCAATAGATTTAGTTCTAAAATATAATAATATTGCGGGTAAAAATAAAATAAAGTAAAACAGAATAGATAAATCGTTTTTAAAATACGGCGTATCTAAAAGACCGTGTGTCAAAGTAGCGATTAGAGCTGACAGACTTCCAGCTAAATACCACCAATCCAGTGAATCAAGATTTTGATGTAAAAGTTTGTAAACAGTTTTTCCGTAAATAAATATCAAATAGCTAAATGCTAACAGTCCTAGCAGTCCTACTTCCAACCAAATATTTAAAAATAAGTTATGGGCTTTAACCACTTCCCATTCTAGAGGAGGTTGAAACATGGCAAAAGCCTGCGCGCGATAAGGTTGATAAAAATTTCCCAGTCCCACGCCTAGAATTGGTTTTTGTTTTAGTAACTCAAGAGAGATTTCCCAGATTTGTAAGCGGGTGGTAAGGGAGTTGCGCTCAGTTAAATTGATAATTTTTTGGAATTTGGATTGACCAGCAATGATTAGACTGCCAGCTAAACATAAAAATAAAAAAATAATAGTAGCAATTTTTTTTATTTTTTTATCACTAATAAAAACAAGAAGAATTATAATTCCCGCCACTAGCCCTAAAAATCCACCGTATGATTTGGTATACCATAAAGCAACCAACTGCAGACTAATAAGAAAGCTGATTAGAATTCGTCTGCGCAGAGTAAAACTGTTTTTTAATTCTCCCCAGCCCAAAAAAATTATCGGTACTACCAGCATGGCTACATAGTTAGCTGGTTTGTATACAGAATTAAGTAGTCCGTCAGCCTGCATACCAAAATTAAAAATATATTCCAATAAACCCCAGATCGCCACCAATGCCCCACTGCCTAGCAGACCGGTGATTACATACTTAAGGTCAGATTTATTTTTTATCAAAATTAAACTAACCAGTAAAAATAAAATTGGATCAAACCACCAACCCTTGAGTACCCCAGCTGATAATCGTAAATCTGGAGAAATAATTGTCGCAATGGTGGCGGCTAAAAACCAAAATAATACTGCCCACCACAGCGGTTTATAATTGCGCCATATCAATAATAAAGTGTTTTTCAGTTGAGCTGATCTGACTAAAGAAATAAAAGTAATGAGTGCTAAAATATAAATAGCCAATTCCAGCCAAGTGGTAGGAATAAACCAAATTTGGGTTCGTAGTAGATAAGTGGGCAATAACATCAATAGTAACCAGCCAGCTAGACGGATATTTAAAAAAGCGATTAAAGCAAAGAAAAACAGGCTTAAGTAAAAAATGGCAATCATCATGTTTTTACCATAGCTCTAATTTTACTAAAAGAAAATACTTTACTGTATTTAAGTCCAAATAAATACACCAGTGTGCTTAAAATTATATTAATTATTACTGGCCAGTCGCGGATTATAAAAGTAATCGAACCCATCAATAAACTGATTAAAAATATTTTATAAAAATTGATAAATGACAATTTTAGTAAAGTGTATTTTTTGGTTAAATATAAATAACTTATCATCACTAAGCCTTCTATAACCAATGTAGTCAAAGCCGCAGCCCCAGCGCCTCCAGACGGGATGAAGACAAAGTACAGCGCTAAAGCCAGTAGGGAAGCCGTTACGGCAATGGGGAGAATATTTTTTTGTTTGCCGATGGCGACGATAATATAAGTGAAAAGTTGAGTATAAAAAATACAAGCCGTAGCTAGCAGTAATATTTGTAACAAATAATCAGCTTCAGAAAATTCTTTACCCGCCAGCAAAGTAATTAATGGTCTGGCTAAAATAATTCCACCAACTAGCAGCGGGATTAAAAAAGCATGAAAGACATCCAAACCCAATTTAATCTGTTGCCAGAAAAGTTCTTTGTTGGTTTGGTAGTATTTGGTGAGTTGGGGTAGTAGTAGTCCTAAAAATATTGGAGGCAAAGAGATAAGTACTTCTAAAATACGGTAAGGCGCCGCATATAGCCCCACGGTGCTAGCCGGATGAAAAATAGATAAGATAATAGTATCGGTTTTAAAATAAAATAGATTGAATATGGTTGCTAGCGCCAGCGGCCAAGCTAAAATAATAATTTTCTTTTGGTAATTTGTATCAAAATAAAGTTTGATTCTAATTAATTTTTTACTTAATTGCCAAATTACCACAGTACCAATAATATTGGCCAAAGTAATCAAGGCGGCAACTGATAAAATACCCCAGTTTTGCCATACCGCAATCAACAATAAAATCATGGTCAATAATTTGCTGATAATTTCTACCCAAGCGCCCCTAGCCATTGCCAGATGTTTCTGAAAAATTGCAGTCAGAATTTGATTGATAAGCTGACATAAAAATGATCCAGCCAAAAAAGTTATTACCAATTTAGTCAAAGTGTCATAAGGCATTAACCAACCTAAGGCGATGCTGATTAGCAGTAATGACCCACCGGAAATAATCCGCAGCGACATTATATTGCCAGTAATTTTTTGCTGTTCGCTCGGGTCATCAGTTTTTCCTAGTTCTGACAAAAGTACCAAGTACAAACCAAAATCAACCAGAATGCCAAAAAATTGCAACCAAGCTAAAGCCGTGGCATAAGTACCAAATCCCGCGGTACCTAAATAACGAGTCATAATTGCAATGGTGATAATACCTATGATTATTCCCAAAACCTTGGCGCCTAAATGCCAGGCAGAGTTTTTGGCGATTAATTCGGTAGCAGTGGTCATAATAGGTTGAAATAGTTTAATGTCTGGATTGATTATGAATTATAATTGCACAATTTTAGTGTTCCCTTTAAGTTATAAATAAGAGGGATAATAAAATTATAGCAATGCACCCAGTATCAGACAAATTACGTCACTAAATTATATTAGTATATAAATTAGTATATACAAACAAAGTTAAAGCAAAATATATTTATTATTTTTTTTAAAAATATTTAATTATAAATTATGGAAATTACTTTGTGGAAGTATAAATTTTGTCATATACCAGAGATTAAGCAAAAATTATAATAATTAAATCTTTTTTCCACTAAAAGTTAATAGTTCGTAATATAATAAAAAAATAAAAATATTTTAATTGACAAAAGTTAAAAAATATGCTAAAATATAAATATACGAGATTATAAAGTAGATTGTAGATTTTAGTAAAAATGAGTCCAAAAAATGGACTAAAAAAAAATAAAAATAAAAACCAAAATAAAAATGAATTTAGATGATCGACAATCAAAATCTGTTTTAGTTGTTAATGACAAGCTAACTACAAGTAATAATTTGTTTGTGAGCGCGGGCTTGTCTTTTTTTGTAGCTGTGGTAATTATTAGTTTTTCAGCTGGAGTAATGCGTTTGGCTAGTGAATATTTGCAAGGTCATAAGATTTTTAATTTTTCAGTAAAACAACAAGTATTTATTGATGAATCACCTGATTTTACAATTTATTTTCCGGATGAAGAAAAAAACGTTAGGGTAATACCGAAAGTAGTTGAACAGGAAAACAAAGCTGGCCCACCAGTAAGTAAAGTAGAAAATTGGTTTGCCGACTGGATACCTGTCCTAGTAGCTCAAGCAGCTACAAATCCAGAGATATTAACAACAGACACAATAAATTTAACCTCACCGCCAATTCGGGTGGGGTTATTTTGGACTAAAAGAGTGGAAAAATTCAGTAGTTTAGGAGGTTTTCAATTATTTGCCGGTGAGGAGTTGGTATTATCAAGCAACGGGCAAGAGCCAATACTTATGTGGTATGATAGTAAAGAAAAAAAATATTTTTTTACTCATCAGAATATAACCAAAGATTATGAACAACCCTTAAGACTTCAAGGTTTAAATCAGGCAATTTTACAAATTGATTCTTATGCCAATCCACCCAGTTGGAATCAAACTTTATCGGATAACCAATTTAGGGGTAGTTTGGAAATATATCATGCTACCGGCACCGATCAAACTTGGATAATAAACGAGTTACCTTTGGAAGATTATTTAAAGGGTTTAGGTGAAACTAGATCAACCGATCATATTGAATATTTAAAAACCATGACCGTAGTGGGCAGAACTTATGCTTATTGGCACAAGTTGGATAATTTTAAACACGGTCATCAGGGTTTTCATATAGATGCTTTTTATGATCAGGTTTATCGTGGTTATGCTAATGAATTAAGACACCCTGAATTGGTCAAAGCGGTAGAGGAAACGCACGGTGAGGTAGTTACTTATCAGGGTGAGGTAGCAATTACTCCTTATTTTGCCCGGAGTAATGGTCGGACAAAAAATTGGTCAGAAGTTTGGTATCAAGATCCGTATCCTTGGATTAAATCGGTAGTGGTTCCAGAAGAAAAAGGTTTTAGTCAATTGGGGCACGGAGTTGGTTTGTCTGGAGTTGGAGCCATGATCAAGGCCAAGAACGGTGAAACCTACCAAGACATAATCAAATATTTTTATCATGATGTAGAAATAAAATCTGTTTATTGAATTTTTATTCTATACAAAAACCCGCTGTGATGAACAGTCGTTAGCGGGTTTTTTGTTGGTAGATTTTATTTTTTTAGAACAGTTTTGGTTTTCTTTTCTTTTTTTTCTTTATCTTTTTTTTCTACTTTTTCAACTTTAGTTGCAGTAGTGGGCTTGGTTTTGGTTGATTCTACTGGAGTGACATTTTTTTCTTTGTCTCCAGTTGGTGTGGAATTATTTTTTTGTTTTAAAGCTTTTAAAGATAACCCTAGACGGTGTTCTTGAGGTTCAATAGAAACAATTTTAAAATCATAATTTTCTCCAATTTTTAAAACTTCGCCAGCATTTTTTATTGGATAATCAGCTAGCTCGCTAATATGTGCTAATCCGTGAATATCGCGGTCTAGTTCAACAAAAGCACCAAAGTCATTGGTTTTTAAAACTTTACCGTTGACAGTTTGGCCAATTTTATATTTTTTTTCTACATCTTTCCAAGGATCTTCATGCAAAGCCTTGATGGATAGAGATATTTTTGAACCATCTATTTCAATTATTTTTGCTTCAACTTCTTCTCCAACTTTTATATAGTCTCTGGGATTGTCAATTCTTTGCCAGGCAATCTCTGAAATATGGACTAAGCCTTCCATATTATCGCCAAACTCAACAAAAGCACCAAAATCAACCACGCCGGTGATTTTGCCTTTAACTACTTGACCGACTTGGAATTTACTAATTGTATCTTTTTGCTGTTCTTCCCAGGCGGCTCGTTCGGAAACAATTAGTTTATTTTCTTTTTCATCAACATCAATAATTTTAGCTTCAAAATCTTGATTGATATAACTTTTTAGAATTTCTAAAATTTTATTTTTATCACCACCTTCTACGCGTGGATAATGTTCGGTAGTGAGTTGGGAAACAGGCATAAAACCCATAACTCCACCAACTTTACACATCAACCCGCCTTTATTGGCATCAATAATTTTAGTGGTAATAATCGTGCCTTTTTGTTTAATTTCTTCCAAATTTTCCCAAGCTTTTTGGTGTCCAGCTTGGCGAAAAGAAAGTTCCAAGATACCACGTTCATTTTCTTCTTCTAAAACAGTGGCATAAACTTCGTCGCCGATTTTGAGAGTGGTGTGGTCTCCTGATTCGTCTTCTAATTCTTTGCCTCGCACTAAGCCAGTAGTGAGACCGTTGATGTCAAGTAATACTTCATTTTTACCGATGTTAATAACGGTTCCTTTGACCAGTTCTCCAATTTTAGGAAATTTTTGATTTTTGATTTCTTCCATCAGTTCAGCCATTTTGCCTGAAGTGGGGATGGAATCGTTGGTAATTTTTTTTGTCATTTAATTATTAAATTAACCTTTTTTGACTCAAAGGTCCTGCCTACCACAGGTTTTATTAAATAGTAGGATTAACCCTATTACTTTATAGGAAAGTTTATATTTTGGCAAGACTAAGCCTTTTTGGGTTATAATGTAGATAGTTTAATAATAATTAATGACAAATTGTTAATTAATAGTCAATTGTTAAATCTAATAATTATTAATTAGTAATTTATTAGTCATTAGAAATTAATAATTAGTTATTAATCATCATCTCCCATGGGTTGGTATTCTGGAAAAAAACCTATTTATAAATTAAATCAACTGCGGCTTGGTAAAACGCAACAGGAAGAGTTTTTGCATTCGCATTTAAAAATGAATACTCGTCAGATTAAAGAATTAAAAGAAAAGCTGGGCGGCAAAGCTTTGTCGGAAGGTAAACTTTTGACCGCTAGTCAATGGCAAAAAATAATGCAAGAACACGAACCGAACATTAAGGAAAAATGGCACGAATTTGTTAAACAAAAGGAAAAAGAATACCAAAATTATGTGGCAGAGGTAAAAAAAGAAAATATTAAAAAGGTTAGGGAAATGGAAAGAAAGCAAGAAGCAGCTGATAAAATGGTAAAAAAATTAACTGGCAGAGAAAAGCCCGGATCTTGGCGGGAAAAAATAAAAAAATCTATTGTTGCCGATAGAATTGATGTAAAAAATAGTGATTTGACTCCAGCCGCGCAAAGAGTTTTGCGTAAAAAAGAAGAATTAATCAATCGAAAAAAAACCGAATGGGTTCACGCTGATACGGGTAAGGCCACTACTGTCCATGAGTGGGAAGAAAAAAAGAAAAACGATAATACAGATAAAATTGAGACAGATATTGACCAAGTCAAAGAAGAGGCTAAGAAACTCCCTGATATGCAGATTTAATTAGGAAACAAAGGCCTAATTTAAGATTGATTTTATTGGTAAAAAATGATAAAATTTTATTTGTGGATATAGGTTAAATAAATAAAATATGCAAGCAGAATGGTTCGGACAAACGTTTATTAGAATGCAATTAAAATCACCACAAAATGGTGATTCTAATTTGCTTATTGATCCCTATCAGACAAAAAGTTTAGGTATGCGTCAGCCAAAAATGGAGGCTGATGTGATTTTGTCAAATAGCGGTAAATTAGATAGTAAATTGGTCATCCCTCAGGGCTCATTTGTAATTACTGCTCCAGGCGAATATGAAATAAAGCAAATATTTATTTATGGTCTGCCAGAATACGATCCTGACGGGTTAGCAACTGGTAAAATAATGTATGTGATTGAAGGAGAAAATATGACCATGGCTCATTTAGGCAGAATAACTCAAGAAAATTTATTTGAGTCACAGTTGGAATATTTGGAAAATGTTGATATTTTATTTATTCCTGTTGGAGGTGGTGATGGTTTGACGCCTAAACAGGCCGCTAAGATTTGTCAGCAAATTGATCCTCGAGTTGTAGTGCCTATAAATTATGCTTTTGGTAATAATAAGATGCCTTTGGCACAAGTTGATGAATTTGTAAAAGCTAGTGGTTTAACTAAACCAGAAAAAGTAGAAAAGTTGCGCATAACAAAAAAAGATTTACCCAGTGAAGATACTAGGCTAGTTATTATTGAGATATAATGTTTTATGTTGTTTTTTCCTCAATTAACACCAGAAAAGAAAAAACAATTAAGTTTTTTGTTGTTAATTAGCATTGGGTTGATTATATTGATCTGGGCGCTATGGTTGACAAAATTTGGTTATAGCCGAAAAGAAAAAAATAGCAGTGAATTTTTTAATTTTTTTCAGCTAAGTGGTCAGGAAACAATAGATCAGTACAATCAATTCAAAGACCAACTTCAGGCTACTTGGCAACAGGTGGAAAGTACTGTAAATCAAACTCAGAAGCAAGAGAAAATTATTGATCAAATGAAACAGCGATTAGCAACTGCTACCACTACCAGTTCTACTACTTCCTCAACTCAAATACAAGTAGATCAAAGCCCAGTAGAATCAATCAATCAATCAGAAGAATAAATTTATTTTATGAGTGCTAAAAAAGATATTTTATCAGCCAAAAATTCAATTGAGCAAAGGATAGAGTTACGGCCATTGGTTCAAGAAATGGAGCAGTCTTATTTGGATTATGCTATGAGCGTGATTGTCGCTCGGGCTCTGCCTGATGTTCGTGATGGAATGAAGCCAGTCCATCGCAGGATATTATATGCAATGTGGGATATTGGTTTGCGTAGTAATGCTAAATATCGAAAATCTGCCACTGTAGTTGGTGAAGTATTAGGCAAATATCATCCGCATGGTGATGCGGCTGTTTATGATAGCATGGTTCGAATGGCTCAAGATTTTGCCATGCGTTATCCTTTGGTCAATGGTCAAGGTAACTTTGGCTCGGTGGACGGAGATAGTGCAGCAGCTATGCGTTACACTGAAGCCAAGTTGATGCCTATTGCTGAGGAGATGTTGTATGATTTGGATAAAAATACTGTGAATTTTATACCTAATTATGATGGTAGTCACAAAGAACCTCAAGTTTTGCCAGCAAAATTACCCAATTTATTGCTCAATGGTGCCATGGGTATTGCGGTCGGGATGGCAACATCTATTCCCACCCATAACTTATCAGAAGTAATTGATGCCACCGTACATTTAATTGACAACCCCGATGCAGATGTCGATGATTTATTGACCTTTATTAAAGGACCAGATTTTCCTACGGGTGGAATTATATTTAACAAGGAAGACATTAAAACTGCTTACGCTACCGGTAAAGGAAGAATTGTGATTAGAGCCAAAACTGATATTGTCGAAGAAAAATCTGGGCAGTGGCAAATTATAGTTACAGAACTACCTTATCAAGTTAATAAAGCTATCCTTTTAGAAAAGATTGCTGAATTGGTACGTGATAAAAAAATTGAAGGTATTAAAGATTTACGTGATGAATCAGATAAAGAAGGTATCAGAGTGGTGATTGAACTCAAAAAAGATGCCTATCCTAAAAAAGTATTAAATCAACTTTTTAAACATACGGAACTACAATCTGCTTTTCACGTTAATTTATTGGCTTTGGTAGATGGCATTCAACCTCGGGTGCTGACTTTGAAAGATATTTTATTTGAGTTTATTAAACATCGTAAAGAAGTAATAGTTAGACGAACACAGTTTGATTTGGATAAGGCTAAAGATCGTGCTCATATTTTAGAAGGTTTGGTAATGGCTTTGGAGGACATTGATAAAATTATCAATACTATTAAAAAATCTAAAGATAAAGATGACGCTAAATTAAATTTAATAAAAAAATTCAAATTATCCGAACGTCAAGCCGTGGCTATTTTGGAAATGAAATTACAACAATTGGCTAATCTAGAAAGATTGAAAGTTGAAGAAGAATTAAAAGAAAAAAAGAAATTAATCAGAGATTTGACCGAATTATTGAAAAGTGACAAAAAGATTTTGGGAGTTATCCGACAAGAACTTTTGGACTTAAAAGAAAAATATGGTGATGAACGGAGAACAAAAGTAGTTCCTCATGCGATCGACAAGTTTTCGCAAGAGGATCTGATACCAAACGAGTCGACAGTGGTAGTCATTACTAAAGATGGTTATATCAAGCGATTGTCCCCTGATACTTTTAAGACGCAAAGCCGTGGTGGTAAAGGAGTAATTGGATTGGTAACTAAAGAAGAAGATGTAGTAGAACATTTGTTTACAACTATGACTCATGCAGATTTATTGTTTTTTACTACGCGCGGTCGAGTGTTTCAATTGAAAGCTTATGATGTGCCAACTGGTAGCAGAACCAGTAAGGGGCAGGCAATTGTCAACTTTTTGCAGTTATCACCTGAAGAAAAAATATCCGCTGCTTTAGCGTTGTCTGAAGTTAGGGATGATAATAAATTTTTGGTAATGGTGACTAAGAAAGGTATTATTAAAAAAGTAAAATTTGAAGAATTTGATAATGTTCGTCGTTCAGGACTAATTGCTATTAAATTGAAAGCTGATGATAATTTAGAATGGGTTAAACCATCAAGTGGTAAAGATGATATTATATTGGTAACAGCTCAAGGTCAGGCTATCAGGTTCAAAGAAACTGGTGTTAGAGCAATGGGTCGATCAGCTGCTGGCGTAAGAGCAATTCGGTTGAAAAAAGGTGATTGGGTGGTCGGAATTGATATAATTTTTGAAGGCAAACCAACTAAAGAAGAGCAGTTATTAGTAGTGATGGATAATGGTTTTGCTAAACGCACAAAGGTAACTGAATTTAAAACCCAAGGACGAGGCGGCAGTGGTGTAAAGGCGGCTAAAGTGACCAGTAAAACAGGAAAAGCCGTGGCCGCATTTGTGGTAAATGCGAAATTGGCTGAAGAGGATTTGATTGTCATGAGTGAAAAAGGTCAAGTTATACGTTTACCTTTAAAATCTGTATCAGTTTTAGGTAGGGCTACACAAGGTGTGCGAGTGATGCGTTTTAAAGTTAGTAATGATACGGTTGCCAGTGTAACTTTTGTCTAAAAAAATTAAACTTTATCAAAAGGCTCTCAATATATGAGAGCCTTTTGATAATTGTATTTATTAAACCTCTTTCATCTCTAGCCAGTTATTTCCAGATTTAATATCAACCACCAATGGAACTTTAAGTGTAGCAACTGATTCCATAGTATTTTTTATTTGTTGGGCAACTTTATTAATTTGATTTACAGGTATTTCAAATACTAATTCATCATGGACCTGTAGGAGCATTTTTATTTCCGGATTTTTTTGACAAATCTGTTTATAAACAGCTATCATGGCCAGTTTCATAATATCAGCACTAGTACCTTGGACAGGTAAGTTGATGGCAGCTCGTTCAGCAGCATTTCTAACCTGGGTAATATTTGAATTTATTTCTGGTAAGTAACGTTTACGGCCAAACATAGTAGTAACATAGCCTTGTTCTCTGGCTTGTTGAATTATTTCAGTAGTAAATTGTTTCATTCTTGGAAAGCGGTAAAAATATTTATCAATAAATTGTTTAGCTTGGGATCTGGATATGCCTGTTCTTTCTGCTAAGCCAAATGGTCCCATGCCATACAGTACACCAAAATTTACTTCTTTGGCTTGACGTCGCATATCATTATCAACTTTAGCAAAAGGCACATCAAAAATAAAAGCTGCTGTGGTCCGATGAATATCTTGACCTTCTTGAAAAGCTTTAATTAGATTTTGATCTCCCGAAAGATGGGCTACTACCCTGAGTTCTATTTGTGAATAATCAGCTGACAGTAAGACATGGTCTTTTTCGGCAATGAAAGAACCGCGAATTTTTTTGCCCAAAGGAGTACGAATAGGAATATTTTGTAAATTAGGATCAGATGAAGATAATCTACCAGTAGCGGTAATAGTTTGATTGTAACTGGTATGAACTCGGCCGGTTTTAGGATTGATCAGTTTAGGCAATGCTTCAATATATGTAGAACGAAGTTTGGTTAATTCACGATAATCTGAGATCATATCAATAACTGGATGCAGTCCCCGCATTTTTTCCAATTCGCCCGCCGCAGTTGATATGCCAGTTTTGATTTTTTTTAGACCTTGAGTTGGAATATCCAATTTTTCAAACAGAATTTTTTTTAATTGTAAAGGTGAAGCAATATTGAATTTTTCCCCGACCTGATTGTATATATTTGTTTCCAGCTTACTGATTTGTTGGGTAACTTTTTTATTTAATTGGTTTAAATATTTACTATCAATTTTAATGCCGTTTTTTTCCATAGCAGTCAAAATAGCGACCAGAGGCATTTCAATTTGTTGAAAAAGTTTTTCTAAATCATTTTTTTTTAATTCAATTTGTAAATTTTTATAAAGCCTATAAGTAAAATCGGCATCTTCACAAGCATAATTACAAATTTGTTGCGCAGTTAGATCAGACATAGTCAGTTGATTTTTGCCTTTTTTGCCCAGCAACGATTCAATCGGAATCATGTCATGGCCAAATTCAGAAAAAACTATATTGTCCAACTTCAATCTTCTTTCGCCCGGTCTTAATAAATAAGCAGCAATCATTGTATCAAAATATATCTTGTGTATGTTTATGTCTGCTTGGGACAGAGCGATTAGATCAAATTTTATATTATGGCCTATAATTTTAGTTTGATTGGATAATATTTTTACCAATTTTTTAAAAGTAGTTGTGTTTTTTAAAGCTTGGTAATCAAGATAATAGGCCTCACCTTCCTGCCAAGCCAGGCTGATGCCTACCAGTTCGGCTTGCATAGCATTGGCGCTACTGGTTTCGGTGTCAAGAGTCAATATTTTTACAGATTTTAATTTAGTTATTAGAGTTTTTAAATCTTTTTCGTTGGCAATTAAATGATATTTTTGGGTAGTTTTTTTATTGTTCTGGTTGGGGTTTATTTGTAGGCTGACTTGGGTTAAATTTAATTTTTGTTCCAATTCAGGAATTTTTCCCAGTAATGATTTGAATTCTAGTTCCTGAAATAGTTTAATTAGTCTGTCTTTATTAGGACTGCGTAATTTACATTTTTCTAAAGTAAATTTAATTGGCACATCAGTTTTAATAGTGCCTAATTGTTTTGACAAATAAGCATCGGCTTCATAGGTAGCCAATAATTCTTTGATCCGCGGTTTTATTTTTTTACTAAACTTATATTGTTGATATAAATTTTCTAAAGTTTTAAATTCCGATAAAAGTTCAATAGCAGTTTTTTCACCTATACCCTTCACTCCAGGGATGTTATCTGATGGGTCTCCGCGCAAAGCTTTAAAATCTATTAGTTGGTTGGGTTTAAGTCCATGGTATTTAGTTATCACTTCTTTAGTGTCATAAATAATTGTGTCAGCTAGACTGCGTCGCAAAGTATATACTTTGGTGTTATCATCAACCAATTGTAAAGTGTCATAATCACCAGTAACAATATAGGTTTCAATATTTTTATTCTTTTCAAGGTTGCGACTAATTGTACCGATGATATCGTCGGCTTCGTAACCTTCTTTTTCAAAAATTGTAATATTAAAGGCCTCAACAATTTGTCTAATTATAGGTATTTGTGCATAAAGTTCATCTGGTTGTTTTTGTCTAGTGGCTTTATAATCAGCAAAAGCTTGATGCCTAAAGGTAGGTGTTTTTAAATCAAAAGTAACGGCCGCATAACTTGGTTTAATATCTTTTAAAACTCGCAGTAAAATTGTGACAAAACCATACACTGCATTAACCACCAGGCCAGATTTAGTCGTCAAAGGAGGGATAGCGTGAAAAGCGCGGTGAAGCAGCGCATTACCGTCAATTATTATAAATTTTTCCTTTTTTTGGGGCATACAAATTTGTAATTTAATTCACAAGTTTGGCAATATTAATATTATATTGTTTTTAAAAGAAAATATTAATACAAAAAATGCTAAGATTATCTTAGCATTTTTATATATTTATTGATAGAAAAATCAAAGTTTTTTTAAAGCCATTTGAGCTATAGTTTCACCAATTGCTAATGAAGCGGTAGCGGCTGGCGATGGGGTATTTAAGACATTTATAATTTTATCGTCATCATATATTAAAAAGTCATCTATCAATTTGCCATTTCGGTCGCAAGCTTGAGCTCTGACCCCAGCCCCTCCAGGAATTAAATCATTTTTGTTAATATTTGGCAGTAAACGTTGCAAGGCTTTGGTAAAGGCAGATTTGTTGTAACTGCGATAAAATTCACCAAAACCCATTGGCCAGTATTTGAACATAACTTTTAAAAAACCCGGCCATAGTAAAGTGGAGAAAAGTTCTTTCAAGTGAATATCTGTTTTTTTATAACCTTCTTTACGAAAAGCAAGTACGGCATTTGGACCAGCTTCAACTGTTCCATTTATTCTCCGAGTAAAATGAACCCCCAAAAAAGGAAAGGTAGGATCAGGCACTGGATAAATAAGATTTCTTACTAAATGACGTTTTTTTTCGGCAATTTCATAATACTCGCCACGAAAAGGAATTATTTTTACATCTATTTTTTGGTTTAATTTGGCCAGTTCATCTGATTGCAACCCCGCAGTATTGATCGCCAGTTTTGTTTTGACATTACCTTGATTGGTGATTAGTTTTATAAAATCTGGTTGTTTTTTAATATTAGTTACTTTGGTGTTTAGTTTTATTTCCCCTGAGTATTTAGTAGTAAAAATTTCTGCATACTTTTTGCTAACCTCAGTGTAATCAACAATACCGGTGTATGGCACCCATAGCGCAGCTACTCCGCTAGCATAAGGTTCATAATTTTTTATTTCCTGAGCTGATATTTTTTTTATATTAACTAAACCGTTTTGTATACCTTTTTGGTAAAGTTCTTCCAATCTTGGCAGTTCAGCAGGTTTGGTAGCAATAATTAATTTTCCGCATAATTCGTATTTGATATTATGGGCAGAGCAAAAATCAAGCAGCAGTTGATAACCGCGCCGACAATTTTTTGCCTTCAAACTACCTGGTTTGTAATAAATACCTGAGTGAATAACCCCGCTATTGTTGCCAGTTTGATGTTGAGCAATTTTTGTTTCTTTTTCCAATAAGACAACTTTTAAATCAGGATTAATTTTTTTTAGTTGTAAGGCAGTGGCTAGTCCTACAATTCCGCCACCAATAATTGCCAGATCATAAATCATAAAAATATAAAAATGCTACTATATAATAGTAGCATTTTTAATTAGATTTTGATAATTATATTAGGCAGCTTTTTCGGCTGATTCTGGTTTGTTTTTCTTTGGCACCATTTTTTTGCGCTGTTTGACATAAAGTTCAGCAATTTCGGCGTTAATGTTGTTTAGTCTGTTTTTTCTTTCTGTTTGGCTTAATTTTTGCCATTCATTTTTGGGCAAAGAATATTTTTGAATAATTTTTTTTACTTCCATGGGCAGATGAGTTGTAGCTGGAGCTTTGATTTCAGTAAGCTCTTCCTCTGTTTCGTCTTTGGTTGAATTGTCTATTTTTTCTAAAATATAATTTTCTAAATTAAAATCATCTGGAATATTTTCAATAGGAATAAATTTTTTCTCTGGATCATTTTTGTTTAAACGTTCTTCCTCTTCAATTATTTCTGGTTGATATATGTCGGTATCTAAATTTTTAGTTGGGTTATTTTTTCTGTCAATTTCTTCATGAATAGGAATATTTTCTTGCTCTATTTTTTTATCCGTTTTTTTAGGTGACTCCCAATTAAATAATTTCATAATTTTTTATTAATATTAATGGAGGCCTGGACGGGAGTTGAACCCGTGTATAGCGGTTTTGCAGACCGCTGCCTTACCACTTGGCTACCAGGCCGAAGCTAGTATTAAGTATTATATAGTATTAAGTAGCAAGTATAAAGAATATTAATTAACATTGATAGATTAACAAAATTTAATTTTTAAATCAATCAAAAAATCCCGCATTGGTAACGGGATTTTTTGTTAATTTAATATTTCTACGGTTAAATATCGACGACCGAACTGTTTAGCATCAGGGATTGATTCCATTAGTACATCCAGCCGTTCATTGTAGCGTTGATTCATGCGATCTCTGACTTCAAAGATAGTATCACCAAAATATTCAGGAATACGCACTTTTGTGCCAAAAGGCAACCAATTGGCAGCTACCACTTTAATATTTTTGTTTTGACAAATATTTGTACCATCAGCTGTGATACACGGCGTGCTGTCAGTTTGTTCGGGTACAGCGTTGTAAGCCGTGATTGTGACTTTTTTGGTCCGTACCACTTTAATTTCATTAACTGGTAATTGATAGTTAATTATTTCTGTTGCTTGGGCAGCTGGTTGTAGGTTGATGTTACTCTCCTCAGTCGGTAAGGCTAAAGCTGGAGCAGCTAATATTTCTGCCTGGGGTAATAAAAAAGTAAAAATTGAGGCAATAAATATAACTACTAGCAGCATTTGCCGTCCATATCTACGAACAAATAAATTCATACGGTTACTTAATACTTAAATTTGTAAAAAACCAATAAAAAACACCCTGTTTTAGGGATTTTAGGATTTTAGCAAAATAAGTAAAAAATGTCAATCGTATAATTAGCTATTAGCTTTTAGCTTAAGCTGTTAAATCAATTAACCAGAGATAGTTATTATGGTTGGTAAAGATATTTTTTTAGGTCAATATAGTAATTGTTGCCAATTATTTTAATTTGAACACCTTCTTTATTCAGTAGTTGGGCTTGAATTTTTTTTGTAATTTGAGGGTTGATTATACTTATTAGACCGCGACTATTGATGACTCGGTGCCAAGGTATGTCTTGATAATTTATACTTGCCCGCAAAGCAAAACCAACCGTTCGGGCGGCTCGTGGAGTTGAAATAAGTCCAGCAATTTGTCCGTAAGTCATTACTTTACCAGCTGGTATAGTTTTTACAATTTTATATACTTGTTTATAGAAATTCATAAGGTTAGTTTAATATAAAGTTGTGTTCAAAGCTACACTTATTCGCCTTGTATGATGTTTAGTGATTCATTTTGCTTATATTTTAATGCCACTCGATCGCTGGCGGTAGGAGGTTTAATTAATTTTTTCATACCATTATTAAATACCACTATTAAGATAAAAACTCTGGCTTTATGTCAGAGTTTTTATCTTGGAGCGGGTAGGGGGAATCGAACCCCCATCTTCAGCTTGGAAAGCTGTAATAATAGCCATTATACGATACCCGCAATTTTACCTAACACGTAATACGGAACATTTTTGTTTGTTATATGTTATGTGTTACATGTCATTGGTCGGGGTGAGAGGGCTCGAACCTCCGACCTCCTGCTCCCAAAGCAGGCGCGCTAGCCAACTGCGCTACACCCCGTTAATTTAGATTATAAATTATTAATTATAAATTTAAAAATATCTAGCTGATAATCGTGAAGTTAAAATAAATCCTAAATTCCAAAATCCAATAGATTTTAGTTTTTAGAATTTAGGATTTATTAGTGGTGCCGAGGGGCAGAATTGAACTGCCGACGCAAGGATTTTCAGTCCTTCGCTCTACCACTGAGCTACCTCGGCTTAATTTATTTTAATAAATGGTGGGCATGCCTGGAGTTGAACCAGGGACCTCGTCATTATCAGTGACGCGCTCTAACCAACTGAGCTACATGCCCCAAAAATAATTATTATTAAAATTCAGAGTATAAAATACCAAATTATATAATTTTTGACAAGCCAAAAAGTTTTATAAATTGTTTATAAATATATTAGCCAAATAATAAAAATTTTGATAATTTAGTAAAAGAAAGGTAAATTTATGATTATATTTATTTATGGCACTGATAGTTGGCGCGCTCATCATAAAGTCATTGAATTGAAAAATAAATTTAAACAAAAAATTGATAGTAGTGGTTCAAGTATCGTGATGATTAACGGTGAAGATTTTGATATTGCTTCTTTTCGACAAAATCTATTATCCCAATCTTTATTTAGTAAGGGACGTATGATATTAATTCGTGATTTGTTAATCAAAAATCCCAAAAAAAAATTACAAGAGGAAATTATCGAAGTTTTAAAAAAGTCAGACAATCATACCATATTATGGTGGGAATATATAACTTCTCCTGATATTTTCAAGAAAGTTAAAACTAGTTTATTATTTAAATATCTAAAGCAGCAAAAATTTGTTCAAGAGTATAATAATTTAAAAGCTATACAATTGGAAAAATGGGTGCAAAGTAGGGTAAATGAACTAGAAGGAAAAATTGGCAATGTGGCTGTCAAAACTTTGTTGGCACAAGTGGGTGACAATTTATGGCAACTAGATAATGAAATACAAAAATTAGTCTTATATTGTGGCGGTAGGGAAATTACCGTCAAAGATATAATTGAAATGGTGGAAACAAAGGTGGGTGGCGATGGTTGGGAATTTCTCTATTATTTGTCACAAAATAATAAAGCCAAAGCGCTGGAAATTTTAGAAGAACAGTTACTTTTAGGCACTGAAGCTTTAGAAATTTTTGGTCGAATTGTTTGGCAGTTCCGTATTTTGTTATTAGTCAAAGATACCTTAGAAGAAAAAACTTTTACCAGCAATGAAATAGCCAATAAATTACAGTTACATCCCTATGTTGTACAGAAAACTTTACCAGTAATAAAAAACTTTTCTTTATCTAGGCTTAAAGAAATCTATAGTCAATTGTCAGAAATAGATTACAAAATAAAAACCGGAGCTTTAGATCCAGTGGTAATGTTAAATATGTTTATTATTGATTTGTAAAATATTTAAGTTAAAAATCCGCCGTAACGGCGGATTTTTTTAGACTTTATTTTGTTTATTTATTTTTTTTAGCAAGCGAGATTTTTTTCTGGCAGCATTATTTTTTTTAATAATTTTATTTTTAGCTGCTTTATCAATTAGAGATTGGGCATTTTTTACCAGTTCTTCAAGTTTTGTTTTATCATTTGCGGTGATTGCTTTATCAATTTTTTTCAGTAATGATTTAATATTACTTTTAACCCGATTATTTCTTTGGGCGTTTTTTTTAGATTTCCGTAAATCTTTAGCAGCTGATTTTGTATTGGGCATAGTGATAGAAAATTAATAACTGATTAAGTAGACGTATCATAACAATTTAGACAAAATAAATCAAGCCTGAATTATAATAATTTATTCATATCTGCTTTAACAAAAAATTGGTTAATTTTTGATAAAAGTTTAGCCGTCGGTATAAAATAATTTTGTGTAAAAAAATTTTTGGATAAAGAGCCAAGATCAACTGCTGCATTTAGATCAAAATCACCAATGGCTGTCCGAGTTAAATTGGTCATAATAGCGCCAGTATCAAGTTTTTTCCCTATATCATGGATTAAACTTCGGACATATGTTCCTGAGCTACAGGAAATTTGCAATTTTAATTTAGGCCATGAGTATGAAATTATTTGTAATTGATGAATATATATATTTTGTTCAGTCAACTGTACATTTAATTTTTTTCTCGCCAGTTCATAAGCTTTTTGACCATTTATTTTTTTAGCAGAAAAAATAGGTGGGATTTGTTTTTGCTGGCCAATAAATTCTGCTAAAGTTTTTTTGATTGTAGGTAAGTAAATTTTTTTTGTGGGGATGTTGGTAATAGCGCCTTCAAAATCATAAGTGTCAGAAATTTTACCAAATTCCATTTCTGCCAAATAGGTTTTGGGGAAATAGCGCCACCAACTAAGTAATTTTGTGGCAGCGTTTATGCCTACTACCAATAGACCAGTGGCTAACGGATCGAGTGTACCGGCATGTCCAACTTTTTTGGTTTGAGCAATGTTGCGTATTTTATTAACTACATCATGAGAAGTTATGCCTTTGGGTTTATTGATCAACAAAAAACCAGTTTGTTGATTTTCTAAAGCCGGTCGAATTTTGGAAGATTTAAAAAAATCTGCCTGCCAGGGCTTTGCCCTTAAGATTGTAGGCTTTAGATTTATTTTTTTCAGCTCTTGCGGCAGTTTCTCAGTAAATATTTTCTGATCGTAACCCAATAGAATTACATCTGGCTTAATGTTAGTAAAAATTTTGTAAGGATTATCAAGATTTCCTAGTATAACTCTGTCTATTTCCGAGTATAATCGTAAATGTTTTACTCGTTCTTTTTCTCCAAAGAATGGCTTTTGACCTTTGTATTTTTTTATTGTTTTATCTCTGGCTACTACAGCTGTTACTTTTCCCAAAGCAGCTGCTTGTTTGAATAAAAAAATATGTCCGGGATGAATAATATCAAAAGCGCCAAAAATTATTACGGAAGTTGATTGTTTGTTTTCTAGTTTGTTCATAAATAATACTGTAGTTGCACAGTCAATCAGGCTTGCTTATAATAGAGAAGTGTTAGCTAATTAATATAGTACTAAGGAGACAATCTTATGTCCAATTCAATTCTAGTTGATGGTAAAAAAATTGCCGCTCGATTGCAAAATGATTTAAAAAATAATTTGCTTGAGTTAAATTTTTCCGAACCAATAAAATTGGCAGTTATTTTGGTAGGTGATGACCCAGCGTCTCAAATTTATGCCAATAAAAAGAAAATTATTGCCAAAGATTTAGGTATTATTTGTGATGTTTATGAGTTATCAAAAGATTCTACAGCCAAAGAGGTGATAGATAAGATAAATTTTTTACAACAAGATAAAAATTTATATGGTTTGATTGTTCAACTGCCATTGCCAGACAATTTGTGGTCACAAACCCGTTTAATAACTGATCATATTCGTCCAGAACTTGATGTGGACTGTTTATCACATTTTTCTTTGGGTAAAATTTTGATGAATGAATTATATTTTGTGCCGCCGATTATAGGTGCAGTTAGAGAAATTTTAAATGAATATAAAATTGAATTAGAAGGCAAACATGTTTGTTTAGTTGGGCGAGGTGAATTAATTGGTCGGCCGTTAGCTGCTTATTTTTTAAATTTACCCGTAACTTTAAGCGTTTGCGGCAAAAGCACAAAAAAATTGTCTGATATTACAAAACAAGCTGATATATTGATTTCAGGCGTGGGTAAACCAAATTTAATTAATGCCGATATGGTTAAATCTGGGGCAGTAGTAATTGATTTGGCGACTACTTATAATCAAGGTAAAGTTCAGGGAGATATTGATTTTAATTCGGTTAAAACCAAAGCTTCACTGTTGACTCCCGTACCCGGCGGGATAGGGCCAATTACAGTCATAAAATTGATGGAAAATATAGTATTTGCAGTAAGAAATAAAAAAAGTACTTAAAGTACTTTTTTTAGTTTTTTAATGTTTTTGATTTCTTCGATTTGGTCTCGATATTTAGCCGCTTTTTCAAATTCTAAATTTTGGGCGGCTAAATTCATTTGCTCTTCCAATTGAGAAAGTAAATATTTTATTTCTTCTTTGGGTAGTTTTGTAAAATCTATTTTTGGCACAGTGCTATCTTGATGGTTTAGACCAGCTAACATTGTTTGTTTTATTTTCTTTTGAATTGATTGTGGAGTGATGTGATGTTTTTTGTTGTAAGCTTGTTGAATTTGACGGCGACGGGTTGTTTCTTCAATTGCTGTTTGCATAGATTTAGTGATTTTGTCAGCGTACATAATAACTTGACCGTCAATATGTCTAGCCGCTCTGCCTATAGTTTGAATTAAAGTAACGTCACTGCGTAAAAATCCTTCTTTATCAGCATCTAAAATGGCAACTAGTGATACTTCTGGTAAATCCAAGCCTTCTCGCAATAAATTAATGCCCACTAAAACATCTACCTCGCCTCGCCGGAGAGATTGTAATATCTCTATTCTTTCCAAAGTATCTACTTCAGAGTGGATATATTTGGTTTTGATATTCATTTCCAATAAATGTTCAGCCAATTCTTCAGCTAATCGTTTAGTCAACGTTGTTACTAAAACCCTTTGTTTTTTCTTAATTCTTATTTTTATTTGTTTTATTAGATCAGTGATTTGATCCTTAGTTGGTTTAATGAAAATTTCGGGATCAAGTAAACCAGTTGGTCTAATTAATTGTTCAACAACTTGTTGGGAGTTATTGAGTTCATATTGATTAGGCGTAGCAGACACATAAATAATTTGATTTATTTTTTTGGTAAATTCAGCAAATTTTAATGGTCGATTATCAAAAGCTGCCGGCAATCTAAAACCAAACTCTACCAATGTTTGTTTACGTGATTTATCGCCTTCATACATACTTCTAATTTGGGGGATAGTTATGTGCGATTCATCAATAAATAATAGATAGTCTTTGGGGAAATAGTCGATTAGTGTATAAGGCGGTTGTCCGGGTAAACGACCGTCGAAATAGCGAGAATAATTTTCAATGCCATTACAATAACCAACTGTTTCCATCATTTCTAAATCAAAACTAACTCTTTGTTCTAGTCTTTGTCCTTCCAGAAGTTTATTTTGTTTTTTAAAAATTTGTAATTGTTTGGTTAAATCTTGACGAATTTGACTGGTTACCTTTTTCATTTTTTCTGGCGGTGCTACATAATGGGTGGCGGGATAAATTTCAATACTAGAAAAGTTGTTTAATGTTTTTTTTGTCAGCCAATCAATTTCTTCAATTTTTTCTAGTGTGTTGCCAAAAAATTTAAGTCTAAAAAATTTATCTAAAGCAAAAGAAGGATAAATCTCAATTATTTCTCCTCTAACTGTATAACTATTTCTTTTAAGTTCTTGGTCATTGCGCGTATAACGCATGTCATGCAGAGACTGTAAAATTTCTTTGCGTTTGTAATTTTTTTTAATTTCCAGTGGCAGTTTAATTTCTGCATATTCCCTAGGATTGCCAAGGCCATAAATACAACTTACCGAAGCAACAATAATGACATCACGACGCATCATAAGAGCAGTGGTAGAAGCATGTCGTAGTCTGTCTATTTCTTCATTTATTTGAGTTTCTTTTTCAATATATGTATCAGATCGGGGGATATATGCTTCCGGTTGGTAATAGTCATAATAAGATACAAAGTAATGAACAGCATTATGAGGAAAAAAATCTTGGAATTCACTGGCCAGTTGGGCAGCCAGAGTTTTGTTGTGAGAGATTATTAAGGTTGGTCTATTGCTCTGAGCAATAACATTAGCCATGGTAAAAGTTTTACCCGAACCGGTTACTCCTAATAAAGTTTGAGCAGAATATTTTTTATGCAAACCGTCAAGTAATTGTTTGATTGCCTTGGGCTGATCGCCAGTTGGTTTGAATTTTGCTGTTAATTTAAATTTATTCATTTAATTTATTGTCTTATTTAAACAGTATAATAATCTTTTGTAAAATAAAAAAGACTTGAAAAAATTGCCATATTTATCAAGGTGAAATAACTGTCAAAATATTATATACTTAATAATAGCTAAATAATTCTGCTTAATTTTATATAATTAACTAGTTAATTGAACAAATACTTAAAATGAATATATGATTTCTTATTTACAGGGGAAAGTCAAAAGAATAGGCGAAAGGACTTTAACTGTTTTGGTGGGCGGTGTTGGTTATGAAGTTTATGTTACCAATGATATTTTGACCAAAACAAATATTGGTTCAGAAATTGAATTATTTGTATATACTGCAATTCGCGAAGATGCTATGGATTTGTTTGGTTTTCAGGATGAAAGTAAATATTATTTTTTTAAATTACTTATAACAATTTCCGGTATTGGGCCAAAATCAGCTTTAAATATTTTGGAAACGGCTGGTCCTGATGATATTAGACAGGCGGTATTAAATGATGATCCTGGATTTTTACAAAAGGTAAATGGTATTGGTAAGAAAACCGCAGAAAGAATTGTTGTGGAATTGAAATCAAAAATCGGAGCAGGAATAATTAGCAGTGAGCGTGGTGCTAGTAATGAAGTGATTGAAGCTTTAGAAAGTTTAGGTTATAGAGCTAGTGAAATTAGGCAAGCTTTAAAAAATGTTGATGCTGATTTAAGTACGGAACAAAAAGTTTCACAAATTCTTAAATTACTTGGTAAATAAATGGAAGTTAGAGAAATTAATTCACCAGCTGAACTGAATAATTTTATAGCCGCCAATTGGGGTGGTCAATTTTTACAAAGTTGGGATTGGGGAGATTTTCAAATTAGTCAAAATCATCAAGTTTGGCGTCTTGGTATTTACGAACAAAATGATTTGTTGGCTAGTGCTCAGGTTATTTTACATCCTTTACCTTTTAGCCATGCTTACTTATATATTCCCCACGGTCCAGTTTTTAAAAACAATTTATCTTTTTTGCAAAAAGAAAAAATTGTAAAGTTGTTTTTATCTAAAGCTCGTGATATTACTATTGCCACCAATAAAAAATCGGAAATTTTTTTACGTTTGGAGCCAAGATTATCTGCAGTTGAATTGGGGAATTTTTTTTTCAATTTAGGTTTAAAAAAAACTTCAGCTGTTCAGCCTCAAGATACACAAATAATTGATTTAACTAAAACTTCAGAAGAAATTTTAGCCCAAATGCATCCCAAAACTAGGTATAATATCAGATTGGCAAAAAAACACGGAGTAATAGTTAAAGACGCGGAAACAAAGAAAGATTTTGTAAATTTTATAAATTTACTTAGAGAAACCGCTAGGCGTGATGGCTTTAAAATTCATTCGGATAAATATTATCAAACTATGTGGGAAATGTTTCATAATACTGATATAGCTGATCAAAACAGCTTAACAATAAAATTATTTTTAGCTGAATATAATCAGCAGGTTTTGGCTGGCGGTTTATTTTCATTTTTTGGTGATCGAGTAGTTTATTTGCATGGAGCTTCAACCACGTTACACAAAGAAGTGATGGCTCCTTATTTATTACATTGGGAGTTGATGGAACTGGCAAAAAAATATGGTTACTACCAGTATGATTTATATGGGGTAAAACCCACGCAAAGAATTATCAATAAAAACGATCGGGAAAACAATTGGGATGGTATAACTAGATTTAAGAAAGGTTTTGGTGGTAAAGAGGTAAATTATCTTGGGGCGTGGGATTGGATTTATGATAAAATATGGTACGGAGTTTATAAACTAGCAAAAAGTTTTTATGATTAAAAAGGTGGTTATTTTTGCGGCTGGTCGTGGTACTAGAATGAAAGATTTAGCCAGAACTCGCCCTAAACATTTGATTGAAGTTTTTGGCAAACCATTTTTGTTTTATTTGTTAACAAATTTAAAAGCAGTTGGTTTTCAGGAAGTAATAATGGTAACCGGTCATTTGTCACATCAGTTTGACGAATTTTTTTCAGTTTACCATGAGGAATTTCCAATTTTTTGTACTGTTAATCAATTTGCCATTATGGGTGAAGAAAAATATGGCACCCTAATACCTTTACAGGCAGTTAAAAGTATAGTAGATAATGAACCATTTGTGGTGGTGATGGGGGATAATTTATATTCTTTAGAGGATTTACAAGCTTTTGCTAATAGTGAAGATAATTATAATTATATTGGCGGTTTAAAAGTTGCTGATTCAAAAAATTATGGCACTTTGGTAGCTGGTTCAGATAATTTTTTGATAAGAATAGATGAAAAAGTGGCTAATCCTATATCTGATATTATTAATGCTGGGATATATAAGTTTAATCCGGATATTTATTCTGTTGTTGAAAAAATTACTCCTACCCAAAATGGCGAATATCAAATTACAGATGCCATTTCATTATTAGCTCAAGAAAACAGTGTAAAAATAAAATTATTACAAAATTATTGGCTTGATTTTGGCAGACCTGAAGATATAAAAAAAGTTGAAAAATTTATTCAAAGCAACAATTTATTTGCAACTTATGGATTGGATGTTAATTAATTTTGTTTACAGATTTTAAGTTGATTTTGTTGTTAATTGTCCCCGTAGTTCAATGGATAGAATGCGAGCTTCCGGAGCTCGAGATATGGGTTCGATTCCTATCGGGGACACCAATTGCATTAGAAAAAATATGACATTCAAAGAATAATAATCAATATAATAATAAATCGTAATAATATAATGTTTAAGAAAAAATTGAAAAAAATTTTACCACCTCAGTTAATTAGTTATTATCATAAATTATTGGCGATATTAGCAAATATTATATATTTTTTTCCTTCGCGAAAAATGGTAGTAATTGGTGTAACCGGCACTAAAGGTAAATCCACTACTGCCAATATGATTTGGCAAATTTTAAATCAAGCCGGTTTTAAAACTGGTTTAATCACCACTGCTAATTTTCGTATTAATGATAAAGAGTGGATTAATAATACAAAGATGACTATGCCAGGCAGATTGCAGTTGCAAAAATTATTAAAACGGATGGTAAAAGCTGGCTGTCAATATGCAATCGTAGAAACATCGTCTGAAGGTATAAAGCAATTTCGCCACTGGGGCATAAAATATCAAATTGCTGTTTTTACTAATTTAAGTCCAGAACATATTGAAGCTCATGGCAGTTTTGAAAATTATCGAGCGGCCAAAGGCGAGCTATTTAAAAGTTTACGCGGGCTTCGTATTAGCATATTAAATAAAGACGATGCCAATTTTTCTTATTATAAAAATATTCCTGCCAGTTTGTATATTTATTATGGCCTGCAAGAAGAGGCTGACTATTTTCCTACAAATTTACAACCCACTGCAGAGGGTTTTCAGTTTGCAGTAAAAGGGCATCTCTTTAATTTAAATTTGCCAGGCATTTTTAATGTTTATAATGCTATGGCGGCAATAGCTACTGCCAAAGCTTTGCAAATTAAATGGCAAGATATCATTAAGGGGTTGCAGGACTTTAAATATATGCCTGGTCGAATGGAAAAAATAATTTCACGTAAAGGTTTTGTGGTATATGTCGACTATGCCCACACGCCAGAAAGTTTGGAATTAGTTTATAAAACTTTGCAACCCAAAGCCAAAAGGTTGATAGCGGTATTGGGTTCTTGCGGTGGTGGTAGAGATAAAGCTAAACGACCAATCTTAGGTAAATTGGCCGCCAGTTATGCTCAAGTAGTTATTATTACCAATGAAGATCCTTACGATGAGGATCCTAAAGCTATAATTGAAGATGTTTTTGCAGGCACCATGAGTTTCCCCAGTGTTGAAGTTTATAAAATTGAAGATCGTAGGCAGGCAATAAAACAAGCTGTGCGAATTGCTGAAGTTGGTGATATTGTAGTTATAACTGGTAAAGGTAGTGAACAGGCAATAGTAACAAAAAATGGTAAAATACCTTGGGATGATAGAACTGTAGTTAGAGAATGTTTAGAAGAATTATAGTGTGGAAAAGTTGTTGGTATATATTTTTTGATAAAAGTAATAAATTTGTTTTTTTAGCTAAAAATAAAGAAAAATTTACAAATATTGACTTAATTCTAATTTTAGTATCAAAAGCTTGACTAAAAACATATTTTTTGTTAAAGTTATCACATCGTGTTATTGTTGGTAAATATTTTAGCTAACCTTACACAAATTGTGTTGATTTATCTAGCTTAAATTAAATATTAAAAAACTCTTTTCTCTTTGGAAAGGAGTCATTTTTATGTCTGTAAAAACTCCATTATTAAAAGAAAGAAAATATTTTACTAAATATAAACAGGTATTAAAACTCCCTGATTTAATTGAAGTGCAGAAACAATCATACCGTTGGTTTTTTGATGAAGGTTTAAAAGAGCTTTTTTCTGAAATTAATCCAATTAAAGATTTTATCGGTAGAGATTTGGAACTTTATTTTACAGATTATTATTTAGATGATCCTAAGTTTGACGAGCAAACTGCCAAGGAAAAAAATGTAACTTATGAATCTCCTCTTCGAACCCAAGTGCGATTAGTCAATAAAAGAACTGGTGAAACCAAGGAACAGGAAATATATCTTGGTGATTTCCCTTTGATGACTGATCGTGGAACTTTTATTATTAATGGCATTGAAAGAGTAGTTGTTTCCCAACTGATTAGAAGTGCTGGTGTTTTTTTTACAACTAATGTGATACGTAGTCGCAAATATTATGGAGCAAAAATTATTCCTAATCGCGGGGCTTGGTTGGAAATTGAAACAGATATTAACGATGTTTTATATGTTAAGATTGATCGCAAAAGAAAAGTGCCAATCACTGCGCTGCTTCGAGCTTTTGGTTTTGGTACAGACGAAGAAATTATCAATTTATTTAAAGATGTAGATAATGACCCTCATCATCAGTTTATTAAATCTACTTTAGAGAAAGATATAACCAAAAATGAAGATGAAGGTTTAATCGAAGTTTATAAACGCATTCGTCCCGGTGATTTGGCGACCGCTGAAAATGCCAAAAGTTTGATTCATGCTATGTTTTTTAGATTTGATCGTTATGACTTTGGTCGAGTTGGTAGATATAAGTTGAATCAACGTTTCAATATGCAGGTTGATAATACTCCTGAAAATCGTGTTTTAAGACGCGAAGATTTGATCATGATTATTAAAGAAATAATTAGATTAAATATTTTACAAGAGCCGGCTGATGATATTGATCATTTGGGTAATCGTCGGGTTAGAGCTGTTGGTGAATTGATACAAAATAAATTTAGGGTTGGCATGACTCGTATGGAACGTATTGTTAGAGATAGAATGTCAACTTTGGATATCAATACTTTAACACCAAATCAGTTAATAAATGCTCGACCTTTAATTGGCGCGATTAAAGAATTTTTCATGTCTTCTCAATTATCTCAGTTTATGGATCAGACAAATCCATTAGCTGAATTGGAACATAAAAGACGTTTGTCTGCTATGGGTCCAGGTGGACTTTCTCGAGAAAGAGCTGGTTTTGAAGTTAGAGATGTTCATCAAACTCATTATGGTAGAATTTGTCCAATTGCTACTCCTGAAGGTCCAAACATTGGTTTAGTTGGTCACTTAGCAAGTTATGCTCGAGTAAATGAATTTGGCTTTATTGAAACACCTTATCGTAAGATTATAAAAGAGGTAATTAATGATCCTAAATATACGATTAATGAAATTGTGAGAGAGGATATTGTTGATCCAAAAACCAATAAAGTTATTTTGAAAAAAGGAGATAAAATTACCAAAGAGTCAGCTCAAATTTTAGCTAAAAGTGGAGTTAAAAAAGTATTGATTAAACCCAGGGTAACTGATGAAATTGAATATTTTGATGCTTTTTCTGAGGATCGTATAACTACAGTTCCGGCAACTGTTAAAACGGATAGTAATGGATATTTTATTGATCAATGGGTTGAGGCCAGAGTTGGTCAAAAACCGACTATAGTTGAAGCAGATGCCGTTGATTATATGGATGTATCCCCCAAACAAATTTTATCAGTATCTACTTCTCTTATTCCTTTTGTTGAGCATGATGATGCGGTTAGAGCATTGATGGGTACAAATATGCAACGGCAAGCCGTTTCAGTTGTCAAACCAGAAGCGCCAATAGTAGGCACCGGCGTTGAGCGTCGTGCCGCCAATGATTCAGGTCATACTATTATTTCCGAAGAAGATGGAGAAGTAGTTGAAGTTGATGCTCAGCACATTGTGGTAAAAAATAAATCGGGTAAAAATAAAGAGTATCGCTTGGGTAAGTTTTTACGCTCCAATGCTTCAACTTGTATGAATCAAATAGTTACCGTTGATTTAGGACAAAAGGTGAAAGCCGGCGACGTTTTAGCCGATGGACCGGCAACCCAAGGTGGCGAATTAGCATTAGGACAAAATATGCTGGTGGCTTTTATGACTTGGGAAGGCGGTAACTATGAAGATGCTGTATTAATTTCAGAAAAAGTAGTACGAGATGATCGTTACAGTTCAATTCATATTACTGATTATACAATTGATGTCCGTGATACCAAATTAGGTCCTGAAGTTATTACTCGTGACATACCAAATGTTGGTGATGAAAAATTAAAAGATCTTGATGAGGATGGTATTATCCGTATTGGTGCCGAGGTGTCCTCGGGTGATATATTAGTTGGAAAAATTACCCCTAAAGGTGAAACAGAACTTTCTGCTGAAGAGAAATTATTGCGAGCAATTTTTGGTGAGAAAGCCAAAGATGTTAGAGATTCTTCTTTATATTTAGAGCATGGTGAACATGGTAAAGTTGTTGATATTAAAGTATTTTCTCGAGAGAATGGAGATAAATTACCTGCTGGTGTTATTAAAACTATTCAGGTTTCAGTCGCTTCGTTACGTAAAGTACAAGTTGGCGATAAAATGGCTGGACGGCATGGAAACAAGGGCGTGATTTCTCGCATTGTTCCGGTAGAGGATATGCCATTTTTACCGGATGGTACCCCGATAGATATTATGTTGAATCCTTTAGGTATTGTGTCTCGTATGAATTTAGGACAATTACTTGAAGTTCATCTTGGTTATGCTGCTTATAAGTTGGGTTATAATGTTGCTTCGCCTTCATTGGACGGTGTAACTATTGAAGAAATTAAATCTGAGTTAGCCAAAGCCGGTTTACCTGAAGACGGAAAGATTCAGTTATATGATGGACGTACTGGTCGACCATTTCAGAATAAAACTACTGTGGGCATAATGTATATGTTAAAACTAAACCATTTGGTTGAAGATAAAATTCATCAACGTTCAATTGGCCCTTATTCATTGGTTACCCAGCAACCTTTGGGCGGCAAGGCTCAATTTGGTGGACAACGTTTTGGTGAAATGGAGGTTTGGGCTTTGGAAGCTTATGGCGCTGCTTACAGTTTACAAGAAATGTTAACTATAAAATCTGATGATGTGCCGGGTAGAAGCAAGGCTTATGAGTCAATTATTAAGGGAGAGCCAATTGAAAAATTAAATATACCAGAATCATTTAATGTATTAGTCAGAGAACTGAAAGGTTTAGGTTTGGAAGTTGAATTGTTGAAAGATGGCCGAGTAGTTCAAACTAACAGTGAAACCGAAGATAAAAAGGTTAGAAAAAAGTAAAGTTACTAAAAAATATTTATGTCACATCCCTCAACAACTAAAACAATTTCAACTCTTTTTCATGAAGGTGGCAAGGAATTGGAATTCAATGCTATAAGGCTGAAGCTAGCTTCGCCCGATGATATACATCGTTGGTCAAAAGGAGAAGTTACTAAACCGGAGACAATTAATTATCGTACACAAAAGCCAGAAAAAGATGGTTTATTTTGTGAAAGAATTTTTGGTCCCACTAAAGATTGGGAATGTTATTGTGGTAAATACAAAAAAATTAGATATAAAGGAATAGTTTGTGATAAGTGTGGCGTGGAAGTTACTAGAAGTTTTGTTCGTCGAGAAAGAATGGGGCATATTGATTTAGCAGCGCCAGTAGCGCATATCTGGTTTTTACGGGGCATTCCTTCCCGAATTGGTTTGATGCTTGATATGTCAGCTCAAGAGTTGGAAAAAGTAGTTTACTTTGCCAATTTTATTATTACTGATGTTGATGAATCTCAAAAATCCCAGTTATTGGAACAAATTGGTAATGAATTAAAAGGTAAACAAAAGAGTATTGAAGCTGAAACTAGGCAGGCTCTTGAAAATTTAAATAAGGAAAAAGCCAAAGCTTTTGCGGATATAAATAAAGAAACTATTAAATATAAAAAATTAGTAGAAGATTTTTCCAACAGAGAAGCTTTGATTTTGGAAAATAAAAATAAAAAATTAAAAGAGTTGGAAAAAGCTGTTAAAATTGCCCGTCGGGAATTAGAAGAACTAACAGTGAAAAAGGTGATATCCGAGCATACTTATCAAGATTTGTCTTTAAAGTACGGTCATATTTTTGAAGCTTATATTGGTGCTGAAGCGATACGTAAAATTTTAAGCACCATTGATTTGTCCGCAATGGCTAAACAGTTGGAAACTGAAGTTATTGAAGCTCATGGGGCAAAAAGAAAAAAAATTTATCGCCGCTTACAATTGGTTAAAAGTTTAATCCGTAATAATATTCGTCCGGAAGATATGATATTGACCGTTATTCCGGTAATTCCTCCTGATCTTAGGCCAATGGTACCTTTGGACGGCGGACGTTTTGCTACTTCTGATTTAAATGATTTATATCGTCGGGTAATTAATCGTAACAACCGGTTAAAAAGATTGATTGATTTGAATGCTCCAGAAGTAATTCAAAGAAATGAAAAAAGAATGTTACAGGAAGCTGTTGATGCTTTGATTGATAATTCCGCTAGACACGGTAAAACTGTCACCGCTTCTACTGGGCAAAAACGTCAGTTAAAATCCATCGCTGATATGTTAAAGGGTAAGCAAGGACGTTTCCGTCAAAATTTACTTGGTAAAAGAGTTGATTATTCCGGTCGTAGCGTAATTGTGGCTGGCCCTCATTTAAAGATGCATCAATGCGGTATTCCTAAAATGATGGCTTTGGAATTATTTAAACCTTTTGTCATATCTAAATTAATTCAAGCTGAATATGTCCATAATGTACGGAGTGCCAATAGATATATTGAAGCTGGGCATCCCGAAGTTTGGGATATATTAGAAAATATTACTAACAACAGTCACGTAATGTTGAATCGTGCGCCTACTTTACATCGGTTAGGTATTCAAGCTTTCCAACCAGTTTTAATTGAAGGTAAAGCCATACAACTTCATCCTTTAGTTTGCACAGCGTTCAATGCTGACTTTGACGGCGATCAAATGGCTGTGCATGTGCCTTTGACGGAAGAGGCAAAACAAGAAGCCGCTGAAATTATGTTGTCAGCGAAGAATTTATTAAAACCAGCGACCGGTGACCCAGTAGTTACCCCTAATCAAGATATTGTTTGGGGTGCATATTATATGACTTATATAAACCCTTATGAGGATGAGAAAAAAATAAAATATTATGCCTCTTTTACTGAAGCGAAAATGGCTTATGATTCTGATAAAATAAATTTACGCGATGCTATAAAAGTTAAGATTGATAATAAATTTGTTATCACTTCGGTTGGCAGAATTTTGTTTAATGAAGTAATGCCCGAAGGATTTACTTTTATTAATCAGTTGGTTGATAAAAAAGTTATTCGAGGTATTGTTAGTGATATTATTGATAATTATGGTTTTACAGTAGCGGCTAAGACTTTTGATGATATTAAAGATTTAGCATTCAATTATATTACTCAATCCGGTTGGTCTTGGGGAATGGATGATTTACAAGTATCTGAAGAAAAAAATAAAATAATAACTGAAGCTGAAGAAAAAGTTAAACAAATTTTTTCTCAATATGAGCAAGGTTTATTGACTAATGAGGAACGTAGACAAAAAGTTATTGATGTTTGGACAGATGTAAAAAATAAAGTTACTGCTGAAGGGAAAAAGGTGATTGATAAAAATGGCCCAGTAAGTTCTATGATTGAATCAGGCGCTCGAGGTTCCTGGGGGCAGTTAACGCAAATTATTGGTATGAAAGGTTTAGTTATCAATCCGGCCGGTGATATTATTGAATTGCCAGTTAAATCAAACTTCAAAGAAGGTTTTGATGTTTTGGAATATTTTATTTCTACGCATGGCGCTCGCAAAGGATTATCTGATACTGCTTTAAGAACAGCTAATGCTGGTTATTTAACTAGAAGATTGATTGATGTTGCTCAAGATATTGTTGTTCAAGAAGAAGATTGTGGTGATGAAGAAGGGACTTTGCTTACCAAGGCTGATTCGGAAAATATGGGTGAAAATATTGCCAATCGTTTATTTGGCAGAGTCGTTTTAGAAAATATTAAAGATAAAGACGGTAAGATAATAGTTAAAAAAGGAGAAGCGGTTGGTAAAGCTCAGGTGAAAAAAATTCTCGATTTAAATCTTGAACAAATTAAAATCAGATCAGTTTATAGTTGTCGTTCTTTACATGGTATTTGTGCTAAATGTTATGGGTTTGACTTGGCTTATAATGAACCAGTTAAAATCGGAACTGCCGTAGGTATTATGGCTGCTCAATCAATTGGTGAGCCTGGTACGCAGCTTACTATGCGCACTTTTCATACCGGTGGTGTAGCTGGCGAATCTGATGTAACTCAAGGATTGCCCAGAGTCGAAGAAATTTTTGAAGCCAGAAGCCCTAAAAAGAAAGCTTTCATGTGCGATGTTAGGGGTAAGGTTTCGATAGAAAGGCAACCCAAACAAAAAATAGTTAGAGTTTCTTTTGATGAGCCGCAAGTTATTACCTATAAACTGGATGATTTTCAGAATATTAAATTGCGAGTAAAAGATAAAGATGAGGTAGCAGCTGGTGATACTATTTTAGTGAGTAGTGACCGTAAAATAAAAGCAGATTTTTCCGGTCATGTTAAAGTTACCAAAGATGAAGTTATTTTAGTTGGTGATAAGGGCAGTGTTAAAGAATGGATTATACCAAACGCTTATAATTTGGTAATTGAAGATGGTCAGTTGATAAATGTTGGCGATCCTATCACTGAAGGATCACTTGATTTACATGATTTGTATCGTTTAAAAGGAAAAGAAGCTGTGCAAAAATATATTTTAAAAGAAATACAATTTATTTATACTTCTCAAGGGCAGAATTTGAATGATAAACATATTGAAATAATTATTCGTCAGATGTTTTCTCGAATTATGGTTAAAGATCCCGGTGATACCAATTTATTAACAGGTGAAATAGTTGAAAGTTGGGTGTTTAGACAAGCCAATGAAAGTTTGAAAAAAGGAAAAACTCCAGCTAAAGGTGAAGAACTATTGCTTGGTATTACAAAATCCTCATTGACGGTTGAATCTTGGTTATCAGCTGCTTCTTTTCAAGAAACTGCCAGAGTATTGATTAATGCAGCTGTTACTGGACAAGTTGATTATTTGCGAGGACTTAAAGAAAATGTGATTATTGGTCGCTTGATTCCAGCTGGGACTGGTTTTGGTAAATATCAAAAACCCAAGCGTATAGAGTAATTTTGATTTTGATCTTTTTAGATATAAAAAATAATCCCGCCCAAAATGGCGGGATTATTTTTATATAAATAAATTTTATATGAAACCAACCAATTTTTTAATTTCTATTAAATTTTTACTAGCAATTTCTCTAGCTTTTTCGGCACCGATTTTTAAAATTGTTTTAACGGCTTGGTCAGAAATATTGTTATAATTATTTTGTATTGGTTTGAGAGTTTGGTTGATGGCATCACTTACAGCTGTTTTTAAATCAGAATATTTTAATTTTCCTTGTTTATATTCTTTTTGTAAATTTTGGTAGGTTTCTTTTTGTTCCAAGTAATCCAATAGATCAAAAAGATTTTTTACGCCGGGTGACATCTTATTTTCTTGCGGGCCCATATCGGTTACTGCCCGCGCAACCTTTTTTATCACTATATTAGGTTCGTCTAGTAGGGAAATATAATTTGCCTCCCCTAGCTCTTTACTCATCTTTTTATCTGGGTTTTGTAAGGACATTATTTTTTTAGCGGGAGTAATTAGAGCTTGTGGCTCAATAAAAAATTGCCCGTAGCGTTGATTAAATTTTCTAGCAATCAACCTTGTAAGTTCTAAATGTTGTAATTGATCTTCTCCAACTGGGACTGCTTGCGCTTGATACAGTAATATATCGGCCGCCATTAGAGCTGGGTAATCAAACAAACCCATATTTACATTTTGTTTGTGTGTTTTAGCTTTATCTTTATATTGAGTCATGCGTTCCATTTCTGCCACTGGTACAAGACAATTAAAAATCCATGCCAGCTCGGTGTGTTCTGGCACCTGCGATTGAACAAATAGCGTTGCTATATCTGGATTTATTCCTAAGGCCAATAATATTTTAGCTGTAATAATAGTATTTTGTTTTAAGATTTTTGGCTCAATAGCAATGGTAATAGCATGGTAGTCAACTACCGAATAAATTCCTTGATAGCTGGTTTGTAGTTCTACCCAATTTTTTAATGCCCCCAAGTAATTACCCAGATGAGGAATGCCGGTTGGTTTAATGCCGGAAAAGAGTGTTTTTGTTTGTTTCATAAAGACAACTTAACATTTTTTATAATTTTTTTCAAACAAAAAATAACTCGATATAGTCGAGTTATTTTTCTATTTAAACCTCAATGATGACTGGCAAAATTAGAGGTCTTCTTTCAGTTTTTTGGAATAAGAATTTACCCAAATCATTTCTTAGTTTTTCTTTGAGGAAGCTTTGATTGGCACTGGTTCGGGGGTCTTTGTCTTTTAAAATTTCTTTGGCTTTTTTGCGGGTGTCTTCAACCAATTTTTTATTTTCTTTCATATAGATAAAACCTCTAGAAATAATGTCGGGATTGCCAATTAGTCCACCAGTTTTACTATCAACCGTAGCAATTATTACCAGCATACCTTCGCCGGCCATTACTTGACGGTCTCTAAGAACTACATTGGAAATATCGCCAACTCCTAGTCCGTCTACAAATACATAATCTGTATTGATAGTGCCATGAATAATATTTGGTTTATTATTGTAAAGTTCAAAAATTGAACCATTATCAAGGACAAAAACTTTATTTTGAGCAAAACCTTCTTGATATGCCAATTTAGCCGCTTCTTTTAAAAAGTAATGATTAGCATAAACTGGTAAAAAGTAATCAGGTTTTATTTCCCGGAGCATTTCTTTGATATCTGGTATGGAACTATGTCCAGAGGAGTGAACATCCATAATATCAGAGTGGATTACATTGTCACTTAAACGATATAGGTTGTCTTTTAATCTTTGGATTGATCTTTCGTTGCCAGGAATAACTGATGAAGAGAAAACTATGGTATCTGTTTTTTGGATTTTAATATATTTATGTGAGCCTTGGATAATACGATGTAAAACAGCTTGGCTTTCGCCTTGAGCCCCAGTACAAATAACAACAATTTTTTTATCCGGATAATCAGCTATACGATCTATTGTTATCAGTGTATCTTTTTTGATTTTTATATAACCCAATTCTTTGGCAACTTCAACATTTAAACGCATACTATAACCATCCAGAGCAACTTTTTTCCCAATTTTTTCTGCATATTCCAAAATTTCTTTAATGCGTTGAATTTGTGAGGAAAAAGTAGCAATAATTGTTCTACCCTTAGCTTCGGAAATTATTTTTTGTAGGTTTTCATGCATTAATTTTTCTGAAATTCTTTGTTTTTGCGTAGTGGAACCTAAGCTTTCTAACATCAGAATTGATGGCCTTTTTACTTTAGCCAGATGATGATAGGTAATTGGTTGACCGCGCATCGGATCTTTTTCCAAAGCCCAATCGCCAGGATGAATCACAGTGCCTTGAGGCGTTTCTAAAGTTATTCCCATAGCGTCCATAATAGAATGTTCCACTTGAAAAAAACCGACACGAAAACCGCCTAAAGTAATTTTTTGTTCAAGATTTTTTATGGCTAATGTTTTTAGTTTTTGAGAGGAACCTTTTTTATAATCTTCTTGTCTATGTTTAACTAGAGCCAAGGTCAAATCCCGACCAATAATTAAAGGATTACCCAGTTTTTCTAATAAAATTGGGGCTGCACCAATATGATCTAAATGTCCATGACTAAATATTACTGCTCGAATATTTTTTTCTTTGCCTTTTAAATAAGAAATGTTGGGAATAATATAATCAATCCCTGGCATGTCTTCTTCTGGAAATTGTAATCCCATATCCAAAATAACAATATCTTGACCATATTCAAATACAGTCATATTTCGGCCCACTTCTTCTTGACCGCCCAAAGGTATAATACGTAATTTTTTTTCTGATTTAACAAGCTTAGTATCAAGAATTTTAGTTGGTTTTTTGCTGGCGGCAGCAGTCAATGGTTTGTCATAATGTTTATGACGGTTAAATGATTTTCGCTTGGTTCGATTTTGGTTGTTTTGTTTTTTTTGTTTTTTAGCCGAACTGGCAAGTAAATTGCTAGTGGTATCAGCTAGTGCATTCGCATTCATAAATTTTTTAATTTAAATTAATTATTATTAGTTAATTTTATTTATTTTTAAATAATTTAGTTTATTTAATATATTTAAAAATGATTATTGGTGGGCACGAGAGGAGTCGAACCTCCAAGGGATTTCTCCCACTAGCTCCTGAAGCTAGCGTGTCTGCCAATTCCACCACGTGCCCCTTAAATAAATTAAATAAGTATTCTAATTTTCCGTCTTAAAACGTCTTTTGGTTTTGATGTACCAATTAGTCGAATCATTAAGACGGTCGCTAGGTATATTTATTCTCGTTGTTTTAAAGCCAAGTACTTTTTTATTCAACAAATATGAATAAGTTGGTTGAAATAAAAATATTGCTGGTTTGTATTCTAAAATAATATTTTCAAATTGACTAAACAGTTCAGATTTTTTGTTTAAATCATTAGTCTCTCTGGCTTGTTCTAATAAAGCATCGGCTCTTTTATTATTAAAGCTGGTCAAATTAAATCCAGAATCCTTTTGTTGCGAGGAATGCCAAAATGGATAAAAATCTGGGTCAGCTCCTAGTATTTCTCCGAACAATAATAGTTCATAATTTCGTGTTCTTATGGTCTCTCTTTGAATACTACTGGCAGGGACAATGTTTAGATTTGTTTTAATACCCACTTCTTGCCAAAAATCTCTTATCATATTGGCCATCTTTATATTGTCTGGATAGTCAACTGTAGTTAATGTTAATTCTAGTATTTTATTGTCTTTATAAAGGAACTGATCTTCATCTTTCTTTTGCCAATTTAGCTCGGTTAATATCTTAATTGCTTCTTCGGGATTATACGGATTGGTATTTAAATTTTGATTATAGCCTGGTAATCCTGGAAGTAGTGGACTGGCTAGAGCTAAAGCTTCACCGGCAAAAACATCATTTATTAATTTATTTTTATCAATAGTAAGTTCCAGTACATTTCTAATTTTTTGTTCTTTAAGAATGTCGTTTTTGTTTTCATTGATAAAGATTCCAGTATATTGGGGCAATTGCAAGTTATAGATTTGCAATTGACGGTTGTTTTTTTCTAAGGATTGTTTTTTTTCTTTGGGTATAAAACTTATACCATCTACATTTTGTTCCAGAAGAGCTTGCCAAGCCAGATCGTAATTGGCATAAAATTTGAAATTTAAATTTTTTATGTAAGGTTTTTGTCCATAAAAATTTTCAAAAGGCTTTAAAGAATAGGATATTAAGTTGCCGTCTTTATTTTTTTTCAGACCGTCAAATTGCCAGGGCCCAGAACCAATTGGTTTTAAATTAAGTTCAGCCAGTTTGTAGCTTTGGGAAGATATGTTTTCCCAAGCATGAGCCGGTAAAATACCAACAGTTAAACTATGTAGAAAAGGTGCAAACGGTTTTTCTAAAACAAATTGTATTTTACGATCATCTAGTTGATTTACTTTCACTCCTCGAAAAGATGGTTCTAAGGGGGAGTTATTTCTAATATCTTGAATCATGTTAATGGTGAAAGCTATGTCTTTTGTAGTCAACTCTTTATTATCATGCCAGCGAATATTTGGTTTGATTGTAAAGGTATAAGTTTTTCCGTCAGGAGAAATTTCGTAGCTTTCGGCTATATCATTTTCTAATTCAAGATTGTTGTTGTATTTAAGTAAACCAGAGTAAATTAATTTTATCAGGTCAGTGTCAACATCATTGGTTGATCCAAAAATTGGATTAATATATTGTGGCGTGCCAATTAAAGCTTCGGTGTAGCTTCCACCAGCTTTAGGGATTAAAATTGTGTGACGCCAGGTAAAACTAAAAATAAATGATAGTAAAGAGATTGATCCAATTAAAATAAAAGATACTACTAACCTTTTTTCTTTTTTATTTAAAAAGCGAGGTAAGTATTTTAATTGTTTTAAATGGGGCAGTCGCTTAGGTGATAATTGAAGAATTAATTTTTCATCATATTCTTCTACTAAACGGACACCATTTTTTTTCTCAGCTTTAAACCAATAGGTGATTTTTTTGAACCAATATTGAATAAAGCTGGTAGTTTTATTTAACCACGATAAATTCACAACTGATATAGTTTAATAAGTAGAGAAAATTATATTTTTTGAAGTTATTCACTAAGAAAAACAGCAATATAAAAACTTAAAGCAAAAAAAATAACCCCCAGAATAATAGTGATATAATATAATGTTTTTTCAGCGCCTCGCTTAGCTCGAAAGACTTGATTGCCACCGCCAAAAACGGCGCCTGTGCCACTACCTCTATTTTGTAGGGTAACAGCAAATATTAAAAGAAAAGCAACTACCATCTGAATTATGAGTAAAGGTTTGTTCATTGATTTGACTGAATATGACAATAAAAAAGAAGGTTTATTAACCTGAACAAAGTATAACAAATAATATTTGCTTTGTCAAGATTAATTTATTTAAAAATTTGACGACTATGTCGTAAACGATAATAGCTTATCGCAAAGCGGTGAGCTTCATCTCTGATTCTTTGTAATAATTTTAATTCCGGACTATCAGTTTTTAAATGCAAGGAGAGTTTTTTATCAGGAAAAAAAATTTCTTCATTTTTTTTAGCCAAAGCAATCATAGGTAAATTTATTTTTAAATTCCGCATTGTTTTTTTGACACTAGAGAGTTGTCCTTTGCCGCCATCAATAATTATTAAATCAGGGTAAGACCAATTTTTATTTCCAGAAAATCGCCGGGCAATTACCTCAGCTAGCATGGCAAAGTCATTAATGCCTTTGGTATATTTAATTTTAAATTTTCGGTATTGTGATTTATCTGGTTCGCCATTAGTAAAAACTACCATAGCACCAACGGCAAAGTTTCCTTGAATATTAGATATATCGTAACACTCAATTCTATTTGGTACTTTAGGAAGCGACAATTTATTAGTTAAATTTAAAATTGTTTGTAATTCATTTTTTTCAGTTTTATAAAATGAAGGTATTTTTTTTGCTAAGTATTCCTGAGCATTGAAATTGCCGAGTTCAAGTATTTTTTTTAATCGTCCGCTTTTTTTAAAACTAATTTTTATTTTTTTCTGTTTTATGGTCAGTTTGTTTTTGTTAAGTGGTATATCGCATATTATTTCATTGGGCAGATCATTGGTTTGGGGATAATAATTTTGTATAAATTCCATGAGAATATGTTTTTTGTCGCTTATTTTTGAACCAATGATAAAGTTTAGTTTATCAATAATTTTACCTTGTCTAATACGAAATAAATTAATAGCATGTTGCTGTCGCCAAGAAAATAGATTGATAACATCTTGATTGGTTAGTTTGGTACTGACGATTTTTTGTTTTTGTGTAATTTTTTCGATAGCTAAAAGGCGATTACGATAAATTGCCGCTAGTTCATAGTTTTTTTTGTTAGCAGCCATCATCATTTTTTTCTTTAATTCCTGGATAACTATTTTAGTATTCCCTTGAAAAAATTTTTTTATTTGTTTGATAGTTGATAGATATTCTTTATCAGTGAAATTTTTTTTAAAAGCAGTTGGCCCTTTTTGCCAAAATAGAGCTAAAATTTTTCTGACCGCACTAGCTGATAGAAATGGTCCAAAATATGTTGCCCGATCTTTTTTTATTTGTCTTTCGATAGTTACATTGGGCGGATTGGTGTTTGATATTTTTACATAACAAAAATTTTTATCATCTTTGAGGTCAATATTGTATTTTGGTTGATGTTTTTTTATTAAATTTTTCTCTAACAGCATAGCTTCTATTTCATTGCTGACGATAATAGTTTCAATACTATCTATTTCTTGAAGCATAATTTTTTTGGCTGGAGAAAGCTCTGCATTTTTTGTAAAATAACTTTTAATTCTCAGGCGAAGATTTTTTGCTTTGCCAATATAGATTATCTGTTGTTGATTATTTTTAAACAGATAACATCCTGGCTGATTGGGTAAATTGGTTAAATAATCTTTTTTCATAATATAGTAAAACTTGACTAAATATAGGATATAGTATATTTTATACTATTATTACTTTAACATAAACACAAATAATTTATTAAAAGGAGAGGAATTATGATTAAAATAGTTTGTCCTTGGTGTCATTCGTCTAATGTAGAAAAAAAATTTTCTAATGAAAATGAAATTGTTAAATATCAAGAATATGTTTGCCAAGATTGTAAAAAATCAAGTTGGCAACAAGCAGATTATGATATTAATCAATTATTATTTCTAGAAAAAAGAGAATTTTTCATGTTAGACCCAGATTCTTTTCCCTTTCTCGGTAGATAATATTTTTGGGTTAAGCTCTAAGCTTGACCCTTTTTTATTTTTGATATATACTAACTGCTGATTTTTTTACTTACTTTTATACCCCGTTATGCCAACAAAAAATAATATAACCAAAGATAATCATAAAATAGTCATCCGTGGCGCTCGAGTGCATAATTTAAAAAATATAGATATTGATATACCCAGAGATAAATTGGTGGTTATAACCGGTTTATCTGGCAGCGGCAAATCATCTTTGGCCTTTGATACTATTTATGCTGAAGGACAAAGGCGTTATGTTGAAAGTTTGTCATCTTACGCCAGACAATTTTTAGGATTGATGGATAAACCAGATGTTGATGTTATTGAAGGGCTATCGCCGGCTATTTCCATTGATCAGCGTTCAGTATCTCATAACCCCCGTTCGACCGTTGGAACTGTTACTGAGATTTATGATTATCTCAGATTGCTTTATGCTCGAATCGGAAAACCACATTGTCCAAACTGCGGACAATTGGTAGTTAAACAAACCAAGCAACAAATTTTTCAAAAAATAGTTACTTTACCTGAAGGTACTCAACTTGTATTGTTGGCTCCGGTGGTAAGAGATAAAAAGGGTGAACACAAAGGAGTTTTGGAAAAAATACAAAAAGCTGGTTATGTTAGAGTTAGAATAGATAATGAGATTATGCCGATTGAGGAAGCTATGGATAAAAATATTGACAAGCAAAAAAGTCACAATATAGAAGTAATTATTGATCGTATTTCAGTTAGCAACGATGTTGATGATAAACAGAGATTGTTAGAAAGCGTTGAGACCGCCCTTGATTTAGGCGACGGTTTTATTATGGTATCGCTTGAAGGTGGTAATGAGAACTTTATTTATAGCGAACATTTTGTCTGTCCCAAATGTAACACTAGTTTACTTCCTATTGAACCTAGAAATTTTTCCTTTAATTCTCCGCACGGCGCTTGTTTAGAGTGTAGTGGTTTGGGAACTAAATTGGAAATAGATCAGGAATTAGTAATACCCAATAAAAAATTGACCATAGCTCAAGGAGCAATAAGGCCTTGGGCTAGAACCAGGGCAAATCAAAGTTGGTATGTTAGAATTTTGGAACAGGTAGGTAAAAAGCACGGATTTTCTGTTCATGAACCTTTGGAAAATTTCAACAAAAAACAGCTTAATATTTTACTTTTTGGCACTGGTGATAAAAAGTATACCATGGATATTGAGAGTATAAGTTTTTCTGGAGAATACGCGACAAACTTTGAAGGGGTTATTCCTAATTTAGAAAGGCGTTATAAGGATACTGAATCAGATTATGTTCGGGGGGAGATTGAAAGATATATGCGAGTGCTTAAATGTCCTAAGTGTCAGGGGAAAAGATTAAATCCCCAATCTTTAGCTGTGAAGGTAGCAGAAAAAAATATCAATGAAGTAACAACTTTAACAGTCAGCGAAGCCATTCCTTTTTTTAAACAATTGGCCAGCCCCAATCACAATGAAAATTTAACCGAAAGGGAACAGAAAATTTCTAAACAAATATTAAAAGAGATAATCTCTCGTTTACAATTTTTACAAAACGTTGGTTTAGAATATTTAACTTTGGATCGGCCGGCCGCTACCTTATCCGGAGGAGAAGCTCAAAGAATTAGATTGGCCACACAAATTGGTTCGGCGTTAGTCGGTGTACTTTATATTTTAGATGAACCATCAATTGGATTACACCAAAAAGATAATCATAAATTGATAAAAACTTTACAACAGCTAAGAGATTTGGGTAATACCGTTATTGTTGTCGAACATGACGAAGATACAATTTTAAGTGCTGATTATGTAATTGATATTGGTCCGGGCGCGGGTGAGCATGGCGGAGAAATTGTTGCTTGCGGGACACCTGAACAAATTAAAAAAAATAAAAATTCTTTAACCGGTAAATTTATTTCTGGGAAAGAAAAGATTAATATTCCCGTAAAATATCGTGAAAGTAATGGTAAAAGTATAAAAATAATTGGTGCCACTGAACACAATTTAAAAAATATTGATGTAACCATACCTTTAGGTAAATTGGTGGCTATTACCGGTGTTTCAGGTAGTGGCAAATCAACTTTGATGACTGATATTTTAGCTAAAGCTTTAGCGCAGCATTTTTATCGAGCCAAGGATTTACCAGGCGCTCATAAAGCAATTAAAGGTTTAGAAAATTTAGATAAAGTTATCAATATTGATCAATCGCCAATTGGTCGCACTCCTAGATCAAATCCAGCAACTTACACAGGTCTATTTACCCCGATTAGAGAACTTTATGCTGAGTTACCAGAATCTAAAATGCGCGGTTATAGTCCAGGAAGATTTTCTTTCAATGTTAAAGGTGGTCGTTGTGAAGCTTGCCAGGGGGATGGGTTGGTAAGGATAGAAATGAATTTTTTACCTGATGTTTATGTTGAATGTGAAGAGTGTCATGGTCAGAGATATAATCAACAGGCATTAGAAATACATTATCGAGGTAAAAATATTTCTGAGGTATTAAATATGACCGTCGAGGAAGCAATGAATTTTTTTTCCAATGTGCCAGCTATATACGATAAGTTAATCACCTTACACCAAGTAGGTTTGGGGTACATTCATCTCGGGCAATCAGCAACTACTTTGTCCGGCGGTGAAGCTCAGCGAATAAAATTAGCTACTGAATTATCCCGAAGAGCCACGGGTAAGACTTTGTATATTTTGGATGAACCAACTACCGGACTTCATTTTGCTGATGTGAGAAGGTTATTGCTGGTTTTAAATCAATTGGTAGACAAAGGCAATAGTATTTTGATTATTGAACACAATTTGGATGTTATAAAATCATGTGATTGGATAATTGATTTAGGTCCTGACGGTGGCAATAAAGGCGGTTTTATTGTCGCTGAAGGAACACCCCGACAGGTAGCCAATGAGAAGAAAAGTTATACTGGTCAATATTTAAAAAAAATGTTTTAATTTTTATGCCTCTCTACTGAGAGGCATAATTTTTTGTATTTGCTACAATATAAATATGATTAAGTCTTCAGCTTACAAAAATTTAGTTTTTCATGATATTTTTTCCTATCCTTTAACTGAGCGCGAATTAAAAAAGTTTGCTTGGTATGATGAATTTAAAGATAATAAAGATGTAACCAATTATGAAAATCAGGCTGGTTTTTATTTTTTGCCAAACAAAGCCGATAACATAAAAATAAGAAATAATAATTTTGTAATTAGCATTAGTAAATTGCGTAAAGCCAAGCGTTTGGTGGGCTGGTTAAGGTTATTACCCAGTGTAAAAATGATTGCCATTTGTAATTCATTGGGTTATTTAAATGCCAGTCAGACCAGCGATATAGATTTATTTATTATAACGGATAAAAATAAAATTTGGTTGACCAGATTCTGGTTGCAAAGTTTTTTAAAATTTTTACGTTTACGTCCTTTTGATCGTGGTCATAAACAGGACAGTTTTTGTTTAACATTTTTTTTAAGTCAGGAAAATTTAGATATTAGTAATTTACAAATAAATAAACCGGATATTTATTTGATTTATTGGTTGACTAAATTATTGCCAATTTACGACCCAGATAATATTTATTACAATTTTTTTACAGTCAACGGTTGGTTTAAAAAATATTTACCTCACGCAGAACCAATACAACTGGATAGTAATTGGATGGTCAAAAAAACATTTTTATCAAATTTATTTTTTCTGTTAACATTGCCAATTTGGGAAAAGTTATTCAAAAAAATTCAGTGGAAATTATTGCCAAAAGATTTGAAAAAAATAGCCAACCATGATACTAGGGTTATAGTCAATGATCTAGTTTTAAAATTTCATGGCCAAGATGACAAAAGAGAATATTATCAAAAGTTATGGCAGGAGAAGTTAACTGGATAGGGACAACTAATGAATTTTTAAATTTTTAATTTTATAAATAGGTCTAAATTTTTTTAAAATTAAAAAATTACAACCTGCCGGCCGTCAGGTAGGAATTAAAAATCATATTAATTATGTTGAAACAAAAATTAGAAAAAATATTGGAATATGGCATTTATTTCTGGATTTTTTTATTGCCTTGGCAGGTCAGATATTTTTATGAAGCAAAAATTAGAGGTGGAGCTTGGGAAGCAGGAAATATTTCTATTTATGCGAGCGAAATTGTTTTATTAATTTTATTGGTGATTAATTTTATTTTATGGACTGCCAAAAAAACTAGCGGTAAAAATTGGTTTAAACATATTGATATTACCAAATTTATTTTGTGGCTGATTATTTTTGTCATTTTTGCCTTTCTTAGTGCGGGTTGGTCAATTTTTCCAGCTCTAAGTGTTTATTACGGACTTAAATTATTTTTAGGTTTGGGAATTGTTTGGTTGCTAAGTACAAATAAATTATCTGTTAACAAATTAGCAACCATAATTGTTGCTAGTGGCATGATTCAAGGCATATTAGCAATTGGCCAGTTTTTAAATCAGTTAGTTTGGGGTAGTAAATGGTTGGGTATGGCCGGGCAAGATCCACAAAATTTAGGTGTCTCAGTGGTAGATACCGGATTTAGGCGCTGGCTCAGAGCTTATGGTTCGTTTCCTCATCCAAATATTTTAGGGGGATATTTAGTTCTTACTTTAGGATTTGCTTGGTGGTTGTTCCAACAGGCAGAAACAATATGGTTGAAGGCCAAAAATCGACAAATACAAATTTATGAAATTACTTTGTCGTTTAGTATTATCATAATTGTATCAGGAATTTTACTTAGCTTTTCTCGCGTTGCTTGGTTAGCTACTGGTTTATTGTTTTTAATAACTTTACTGCAATTGATTTTTAAAAAAGCTTTTATAAGCGCAAAAACTTTTAGTATTGTTTTTTTGCTGACCATATTAACTACTGGTTTATGGGTGGGAATTTACAGTGAACCATTTATCACTAGGATTAAAGCCAGCGAGCGTCTTGAGCAGTTGTCTTTTACTCAGCGGATAGATAGTTATGAAGATGCTTGGCTGTCATTTAAACAGCATCCTTGGTTGGGTACAGGTTTGGGTGTTTATACTTATAGTCTACACGAACAATATCCGAAGCGTTATGTTTGGGAGTTACAACCTCCCCATAACACTTTTTTATTGGTAATGGCTGAGTTAGGGATTGTGGGGTTAGTTTTATTGTTAATAATATTTTTTTTATTTACTAAAAGTATTTTTTATCAACCCCAAGCGTTGAGCATTTTTAGTTTGTTAATATTTTTGATGTTGTTTGATCATTGGTGGTGGAGTTTATCATTGGGTATTTATTTACTACTTTTATTTTCAGGTATTTTTTTGTATAAAAAGGAATAAATTAATAGCTTGTGGATAATTAGCACTCTTGACTATGGAGTGCTAATTTTGTTAAAATTGTTTTTGGTCGCTATCTTATTTATTACCCTAAAAATCCCTTTAAAATTAGACAATTTTAAGTTTTTAGGGTAAGCTATATTTTCTTAATAATTAATTTGTAAATTTTATGAAAATAAAACCTTTAGGTGATAGAGCAGTGTTAAAGCCTGCTAAAGCTGAAGAAGTTACCAAATCAGGTATAGTACTTCCTGATACCGTTGACAAGGAAAAACCCGAACAAGCTGAAGTGGTTGCTGTAGGTAGTGGAGAAAAAATTGCCAAACTTGGTCTGAAAGTTGGCGATCAAGTATTGTGCTCAAAGTATGGCGGTACAGAGGTAAAAATTGATGAAGTAGAATATAAGGTCGTAAGTGAGGATGATATCTTAGCAGTATTAGAAAAATAGTTGAAGACTTTAATTATAAATTTTCAATTTTAGTCATTATTTCTAATTATTAACTATAATAATTATGGCAAAACTAATTAAATTTCATGAAGACGGTCGGGCGGCAATCAAAGCGGGAGTAGATAAAATTGCCAATGTGGTCAAAGTATCTTTAGGTCCCAAGGGTAGAAATGTAGTATTGGATAAAGGTTTTGGCGCTCCGACTATTACCAATGACGGCGTTACTATAGCTAAAGATGTAGAGTTGGAAGATAAGTTTGAAAATATTGGCGCCGAGTTGATCAAAGAAGTAGCCGAAAAAACCAATGATGTAGCTGGTGATGGTACTACTACAGCTACTGTATTGGCTCAAGCTTTAATTGAAGAAGGTATAAAAAATATTGTGGCTGGCAATGATCCAATCGCTTTGAAACGTGGTATGGATAAAGCTTTAGCTTCAGCAGTAGCAGGACTCAAATCAATTTCTAAGCCAATCAAAGATAAAAAAGAAAAAATGCAGGTCGCTACTATTTCTTCTCTGGATGAAAAGGTGGGTGAGTTGATTGCTGAGGCTATGGAGGAAGTTGGTACTGATGGAGTGATTACCGTTGAAGAATCACAAACCATGGGATTGGAAAAGGAAGTGGTCAAGGGTATGCGTTTTGACAAAGGTTATGTTTCCCCTTATATGGTCACTGATGCTCAGAGAATGGAATCGATTTATGAAGATCCTTATATTTTGGTAACAGATAAAAAAATATCTGCTATCAATGAAATTTTGCCACTTTTGGAAAAAGTGGCTCAAAGCGGTAAAAAAGATTTGGTAATTATTGCTGACGATGTTGAGGGTGAAGCTTTGGCTACTTTTGTGGTCAATAAATTACGAGGCACTTTCAATGTTTTGGCAGTTAAAGCTCCGGGTTTTGGTGATCGACGTAAAGAAATGCTCAAAGATATTGCGGTATTAACCGGAGCAACATTTATTAGTGAAGAATTAGGTTTGAAATTGGAAAATGCCAATGTTGATGATTTAGGAAGCGCTCGTAAAGTTGTAGCTTCCAAAGAAAATACCACTATTGTCGAAGGCAAAGGAGAGGCAAAAGCAATTGAAGACAGAATCAATGCTATTCGAAAAGAGTATCAAGATTCAACCTCTGATTTTGATAAAGAAAAATTGCAAGAAAGATTGGCCAAGCTCGCCGGTGGAGTAGCGGTTATCAAAGTTGGAGCAGCCACTGAAACTGAAATGAAACAGAAGAAATATAAAATTGAAGACGCTCTCAATGCTACCAAGGCAGCGGTTGAAGAAGGAATTATTCCCGGCGGCGGCAGCGCTTTGATCAAAGTTGCCTATGCTTTAGAAAGTTTTAATCAGGAACCGTTAAGTGAAGGTGAAGATATTGGTTTTAAGATTGTAAAGAAAGCTTTAGAAGAACCATTGCGCCAAATTGCCAAGAATGCCGGTATTAGCGACATTGCAAAGATAGTGGAGGATATAAAGGATATCAAAGATTCTTCTTCAGGTTATGATTTTGTTAAAAATGAAAAAACTAATATGATAAAAGCGGGGATCATTGATCCGTTGAAGGTAACTAGAAGTGCTTTGGAAAATGCTGTATCTGTAGCTTCAACTTTACTTACCACCGAAGCTGTGGTTACTGACAAACCTGAACCAAAGGAAAGTCATGATCATGGTGCTGGCGGTGGCATGTCTGGCATGGGTATGATGTAGGTTTAATTTTTTAAAATTTTAAACAACCTCACTTTAGTAAGTGAGGTTGTTTTATTGATTATATTGGTTCAATTTTTAATTTTTATTATAATTTTGAAATTTTGATTTTTATTTTTTTACTTTTAATTTTAAATTTTGATTTACAATTTACAATTTTAAATTATTTTTATCTACTAAATCCTTCACTCTATTAAATACGCTGCAAGTGGCATATAATATTAACAGGGTGTATTATATTTCTTTGTTCCTATTCATTTTTTATTCGTTTTTTGTTACTATATATTTGCTTATTATAAGTAATTATTATTAATAATCAATTTATGGAAAACAAGCAAAATGGTTCAGAACCTTTATCAGACAATAATCAAAATCAAAATAATAATGACAAAGCCATAGTAATTTTGTCTTATTTATTTTTGTTGTTTTTAGTTCCTCTTTTGACCAAAAAAGATTCAGCTTTTGCCCAGTATCATGCTAAGCAAGGTTTACTGCTTGCTATCTGTTGGATGGTAGCCTCCTTTACTTTATTTTTAGCGCCCATTGCATATTTGTTTTGCGTAGTGATGGCAATTATCGGTATTATGAATGTTGTGAATAATAAAATGGCACCTTTGCCTCTGATTGGCCAATACGCTGAAAAATTTAAAATCTAATTTTTTATCCAACCAATAGCTCCGCCTTTTCGGCGGGGTTTTTATTTATGGTATAATAAAGTGAGCTATAATTAATAAAAATAAATATGAATAAGAAGAATAAATTTATCTTACGTTTTCGTGAAATTAGAAACTCTGATGTCGAAATTGTAGGAGGAAAAAATGCTTCACTTGGAGAAATGTATTCCTTGCTTACTAAAAAGGGGGTAAATATTCCAAATGGTTTTGCTACCACTGCCTATGCTTATCAGTATTTTCTGGAAAAAGCTGGGATTAAGAAAGAGATCAAAAGAATTTTATCTGATTTAGATGTCAATGACATAGATAATTTGCAAAAACGAGGTAGGCAAGTAAGAAAATTAATTTTAAGTTATGATTTGCCAGTTGAATTGGAACAAGAAATTATTAAATATTATCACGAGTTATCACGGGAGTTTAAAACTGCCAATGTAGATGTGGCAGTTAGATCTTCAGCTACAGCGGAGGATCTGCCTGATGCATCTTTTGCCGGACAGCAAGAAACTTATCTTAATATTAAAGGTGAGAAGGAACTGTTGTTGGCAGTAAAAAAATGTATTGCTTCTTTGTTTACTGATCGGGCGATTGCTTATCGAGCAGAAAAAAAATTTGATCATTTTAAAATCTCTTTAACTGTTGGTATTCAAAAAATGGTGAGATCTGATTTGGCTGCTTCTGGAGTTATGTTTTCAATTGATACAGAATCAGGTTTTCGCGATGCTGTTTTAATCAATTCCATATATGGTTTAGGTGAGTATATTGTTCAAGGCATGGTAACCCCAGATGAATATTATGTATTTAAACCAACCTTAGCTCAGGGTAAACAAGCAATTATTAGTAAAACTTTAGGCCCAAAGACGAGGAAATTAGTTTACAATTTAAACGGACCTAAGCCTGTTAAAGATATGGCAGTAAATAAATCCGAGGCCTATAAATTTGCTTTAACCGATCAGGAAGTTATGCAACTGGCACGTTGGGCCGTGATTATTGAAAAACATTACCAGAAGCCAATGGATATGGAATGGGCTAAAGATGGTCAAAATGGCAAACTATATATTGTACAAGCCAGACCGGAAACAGTTCAATCGCAAAAAAATATGACAGTCGTTGAAGAATTTAAATTATTGCAAAAAGGTAAAGTAGTTGTTAGCGGTGCTGCAGTTGGTAATAAAGTAGGCACTGGAAAAGTTAGTGTAATAATGGATGTTAAAGATATCAATAAATTTAAAACTGGAGATGTATTGGTGACTGATATGACTGATCCTGACTGGGTACCGGTAATGAAAAAAGCAGCAGCGATTGTAACTGACGCTGGCGGGCGAACTTGCCATGCGGCCATCGTATCTCGAGAGTTAGGCATTCCGGCTGTTGTGGGGACCGGTAATGCTAGTCAAGTTTTGAAAAATGGTCAAAAAGTAACCGTGTCTTGTGCTGAAGGTGAAGTTGGGCGAGTGTATGATGGTAGTTTAAAATATGAAGTAAAACGGACCAATATAAAAAATTTAAAAGCTCCTCGGAAGGTAAAAATAATGATGAATGTTGGCGAGCCAGATCAGGCATTTAATTTTTCTTTTATTCCGAATGCTGGCGTGGGATTGGCGCGGGAAGAATTTATTGTAAATAATTATATTAAAATCCATCCGCAGGCTTTGCTTGATTATAAAAAATTGAAAGATAAAAAAGTTTTAGCTCAGATAGATAAAATTACTTTGGGTTACAAAGATAAAAAACAGTTTTATATAGATAAATTGGCTGAGGGTATTGCGCGGATTGCGGCTGCTTTTTATCCCAAAGACGTAATAGTTAGATTGTCTGATTTTAAAACCAATGAGTATGCCAATTTGATTGGCGGACTTAATTATGAACCCAAGGAAGATAATCCGATGTTGGGTTGGCGGGGGGCATCCAGGTATTATGATCCAAAATTTGTAGATGTGTTTAAGATGGAATGCGCAGCTTTGAAAAAAGTTAGAGAAGATATGGGTCTTACCAATGTCAAAATCATGATTCCGTTTGTGAGAACATTGGCAGAAGCGAGAAAAGTGATAGATATAATGAGCAGTCAAGGATTGAAGCGAGGAGTAAATAAATTACAGCTTTATATGATGGTAGAGATTCCTTCCAATGTAATTTTAGCAAAAGAATTTGCCAAAATGTTTGATGGTTTTTCTATAGGTTCCAATGATTTAACTCAACTTACTTTGGGTTTGGATAGGGATGCTGGTACCTTAGCTCATATAGGTAATGAAAAAAATGAAGCTGTCAAAAAATTGATTGCTGAAGCTATCAAGGTTGCTAAACAATCAAAAACTAAAATTGGTATTTGTGGCCAAGGTCCGTCTGACTTTCCTGATTTTGCTGAATTTTTAGTCAGGGCGGGAATTGATTCCATCAGCTTAAATCCTGATTCAGTGATAAAGACTATGATCATGTTGAACAAAAAGAAGTTATAATATTTTAGAGTTTGTTTTAAAACCCCAGATAAATTGTCTGGGGTTTTTGTATTGACCATTGACAAAAATATATTTTTGCACTAATATTAAATCCTCGTTCTTTATTAAATTAACTATTCTTATCAATATTCGGAGGTCTTTTTATGAAAAAAGCTAAAGTGGTTCCGTGTGGAAGTGGAAAAGATTGTGAAGAAGCAAAAAAAATATTAAAAAATGTGAAAGAAGGCAAAGGTGATTTTATAATTGAAGAAAGAGATGACCATGTTTTGGTTCGCAATATTTGTGCAGATATAAAAATAAAAAATAATAGTCATGAAAACCACTTGCCTTTTAGCATTACAAAACAATTTTTTATCGGCGATATTTTTATCGTCAACGGCTACGCTTTTAAAATTAATTAGACCCATGCAAGCCCAGATTTTCTGGGCTTTTTTCTTGATTTAATTTATAAGTTATAATAATATGTGTAAGCGTAATTAAATGGAGAGGTCGCATAGTGGTTTAGTGCACCGGTCTTGAAAACCGGAGTGCCGCAAGGTACCGAGGGTTCGAATCCCTCCCTCTCCGCCACAGTTCGCTAAATTTACTTTTTACTATTTAATTTTAAAATTTAACATTTAATATTATAAATTCAATAATTACGGAGAGGTCGCATAGTGGTCTAGTGCGGTTGCTTGGAGAGCAACTAACGGTTTATAGCCGTTCGAGGGTTCGAATCCCTCCCTCTCCGCCACAGTTTGTCAAGAATTAGCTCGTATTTTTTAAATATTTTATATATGATG
>DYGA01000004.1 GCA_020724865.1 Candidatus Paceibacter sp.
AGGACGCCAGGTTCTCATCCTGGTAATCGGGGTTCGATTCCCCGTACCGGTACCAATAATTAATCTATTTAACCCAAGGTTTATCCTGTCTAACTAAAAGCAGCTTGGCATTTTCAGGATGAGCCATAACCGCCTTAACCACTTTTTCCATTCTAGCTCCTTGTGAACCTTTTATTAAAATTAAATCGTTTGGTTTAATCATCCGTTGTAAAAAATCTGCAGCTTTTTCATTATCACTAAAATAATATATCCTTTCCTCTCCCATACCTGCTTCTTTTGCTCCTCTTCCTATATCTCTGGCCCTTTCACCAACACATAATAGAAAATCAATATTCAACTCAGCGGTTTTGTGTCCTACTTCCCGATGACCTTGTTGAGTGTAATTTCCTAATTCTAACATATCTCCAAACACAGCCAAACGTCTGGCCTTTTTTTCTATAGGTATTTCTGCCAGCACCTCTAATGCCGCTCGAGCAGCGGCGGGTGATGAATTATAAGTATCATCAATAATAATACTATCTTTAATACCAATTATTAAATTCATTCTGCCCTTGGGGGACTTAAAAGTTTGTAAAGCATCAGCTATTTCCACTAAATTACAATCTAAGGCAATACCTACAGCTGCCGCTGCCAGAGCGGCATAAACCTGATGTTTACCCAAAACTCCTGGTAAAAAAATCGGAACACTATTACCAGCATAGACCAATTTAAATGACAAACCACTAACCTGCTGTTTGTTACTCGTGCTGCCAGTAGACAACTTTATTTCAACTGCTCTAACTGAATTATTATCTTGTAGTCCAAAAGTATAAATTTTTTCTTTGGTTCTTTGGCTAGTTTGTCTAACTAGCCAGTCATCGCCATTGATTACCGCTGCTCCACCCTTTTTTACCATTTCAATAATAATTTGCTTTTCTTTTAAAATATTTTCAATTTTTTTGAAAAACTCTAGATGTACCGGAGCCACCGCTGTCAAAACTCCCACGTCAATAGGAACAAATGAAGTTAAATATTGTATATCACCGGGATGATCAGCACCCATTTCTAAAACTAAAATTTCCGGATAATCTTGCCGATAAAATAACAAACTTAAAAATTTTATAAAAACTTTAACCCATTGCCAAATACTTCTGCCAGGATTATCAACGCCTAAGATAGTTAAAGGCACCCCAATTTCATTATTATAGTTACTGATACTTCTCCTGACCTTATATTTTTTGGCTAACACAGTAAAAACCGCCTCTTTAGTTGAAGTTTTACCAACCGAACCGGTAATTGCAACCACCACGGGATTATATTTTTCTAAAATAAAGCGGGAAATTATTTTTAATAACCAAATTATAATTTTCTTCATACTGATTTATTATATCCGTTATTTAAATAAAAATCATTATCGACTGGGTGGTATTTGATAATATTGCAAAATAAAATCGGCAATCTCACCAAATAACGGCGCAGCTGAAGATTCAGCAAAATTTGTCCCTGGATTGTCTAATTTGGTTATCATAACAAATTTAGGATTATCTATTGGTCCAAAACCGACAAAAGAATGGATTGTATCTTGGGAATAACCTCCTTGGGGTGAAGGGACCTGAGCCGTACCTGTTTTCCCAGCTATGTAGTAACCTGGTACGCCAGCCCGCCAACCATGTCCATCTTCAACAGCAGACACCAACATCCCAGACAAAAGTACTGATACTTCAGGTGAAATTACTTGACGGACAATTTTCTTCTCAGTTTTTTCAATCGTGCCATCAGCTTTTCTAATTTCAGCCACAACATAAGGTCTTAATAATTCTCCACCGTTGGCTATGGCAGCATAAGCAGTAACCATTTGCAAAGGAGTCACTGTTATGCCTTGGCCAAAAGAAGCTGTATAAGAATAAATTGGCCTTAAACCAACATTATTTATATTACCGCTAGTTTCTCCGGGTAAAGTAATATTGGTAGGCTGGCCAAAACCAAAACCTTGCAAATATTTTTTAAAAGTTTCTTCGCCAATCTGATCAATTAAATACATAACACCAGTATTCAATGAGTTAATCAAAACATCAGTCATAGTAACAATACCATGTCCGTGAGGTTTAATATTTACATCTGAATTACAAATTGGTTTTGGCCAGCCCGGAATCAAACGGCAACCTTCATCACGATAGGTAAATTTGGGAGTAACTTTTTTCAAATCTAAAGCTGCTGCCATTGTAATTGGCTTAAAAATTGAACCCGGTTCATACTGATCGGTCACAGCAGGATTTTTAAAATATTCAATATTTTCTACTTCAAAATATTTATTGGGATCAAAATCAGGAAAAGAACACATAGCCAATACTGCTCCGGTTTGAGGATTGAGAATAATAACTTCTCCGCCTTTGGCACCTAATCTTTGAATATATTCATTTAATTTTTGGCAAGAAATAAATTCAATACTAGGATCAATTGTCAAAATCAGATCTGAACCATCAGTAGCGGAAGTAAAATTTCTTACGCCAATAGTTATTAACCTGCCAGATGCATCTTTTTCCGAATCAATTACTCCTCTACTTCCAGACAACTCATCTTCAAAAAATCCTTCCAAACCATATTGACCAGCTGGTTTATCAGATTTAAAACTATAAAAACCGATTAAATTGGCCCCAATATTTTGATTGGGATAAAATCTAGAATCTTCGTCTAAAAAATACAACCCTTTTATCTGCCATGATTCAATTTCTTTTTTATCATTTTCATCCAAACCTTTTTTAATCTGCTCAAAAGGATCATCTTTTTTTGATAACTTTTCTAAAAAAAATTTTGTAGTGGCTTCATCCCACTGAAAATAATTTGTGAGTTGATTGATTATATCTTCAGGTTTTTTTTCGAAATCTTTTGGGACAGCATAAAGCATATATAAAACCCGATTTTGTGCAAAGGGTTGAAGATTACCATCTTTATCTTGCATAAATATTTCTCCTCGTTTAGGAATCAACTCTCTTAAAATTTTATGCTTATCAGACGCAAGTTTTTTGTAATAATCCATCTCATAAACTTGCAAATAAAATAAACGTACGGCAATAACACAAAAAATAAAAAATACAAATAAAACAAAAAAAGTAAGCCTCAAATCGGCAAACTTTTTTATTTTTTTTCTTTTCGCCCTTACCAGCATAACAGGCGCTTCAATTATTTATTACGCGCAACTACTTCTAAAACATCGGTTAAATATACGATCTTATCATTTTTCACTAAACCTAGTCTTATAATTTCATTATTTATTCTTGGCAGAGAGCTCAATTGAGCTGCTTCCAAACTATACTTTTCGTTTTGTTTTTCCAAAATACTTATTTGTTTTTCTAAATCTTTTAGATAATACCCTTGGGTCGAAACCTGACTTATTTGCCAAACGTAAGCTAAACCAACAAAGATCAACGCAATAAATAATAAGATACGGTAAAAAATTGAAATGTTTGGATAATTTTTATTTTTATTATTGGGGCGACAAAGCATGGGTTTTATATTTAATTTTTTTATTAATTAATTTTTTCTATTACCCGCAATTTGGCTGAACGTGATCTAGGATTTCTTTGAATTTCTTGTGCAGTGGGTATAATTGGCTTTTTAGTAATTATTTTTATTTGTGCCCGATGCTGACAAATACACTTTGATAGTTCTTTGGGACAAATACAATCCTTAGCTTCTTGTTTAAAATAATCTTTAATTATTTTATCCTCCAAGGAATGAAAACTAACTATCGCCAATCGACTTGTTTTCGGTAAAACTGCTATGGCTTGTTGTAAAAATATTTTAAGGTGATAAAATTCATCATTCACGGCTATTCTTAACGCTTGCCAAGTTCGTGTCGCGGGATTGATTCTGGAAGGCGTGGACCATCTCTGCCTATAAGCTTTTATTATTAGTTCTCTTAAAATCTGACTCGTAATCTTGGTTTTTTTTCTTTCACTAACTATTAGTTTGGCAATTTTTCTAGCTAACGGTTCCTCCCCATAATCCTTCAAAATCCTAGCAATATCATTTTCCTGCCATGTATTAACTATTTCGTGGCCGGTTAATGACGTTTGTTTATTATATCTAAGATCAAGTTCTCCTTGGCTTTCAAAACTAAAACCTCGTGACCGATCTTTAATCTGTAAAAAGGAATAACCCAAGTCGCATACAATACCGCCAATTTTATCAAATTTATATTCATCTATCTTAGATTTAATTGTAGAAAAATTATCATTTATATATATCACTCGGTCTTGCCATAAACTTAATCTTTTTTGCGCCAATAAAATTGCATCACTATCAAGATCAAAACACATTACTTTACCTAAGGGAGCATTTTTTTTTAATAAAGCTTCAGTGTAACCACCTCCACCCAAAGTTGCGTCAATATAGTTTTTATTTGCTTGAGGCTCAATATAGCTTAAAACTTCGGCTAAAAGTACTGGAATATGTTTATCTTGTTGAGTCATAGACTCAAACGCCAAGTTCTCCTAATGCTTCAGCAATGTCATTACTAGAATTTTCAGTTTGTTGTTTATATCTTTCCCATTCTTCCTCGGACCAAATTTCAATTCGACTATAAAGACCGGCTACCACTGCTTTTTTATTTAAATTGCAATAACTACGCAAATAATCTGGTAATACCACTCTTCCCTGTTTATCTAAAGAAACATCCATAGCACCGGCTAGCATTAATCTGGCAAAAGCTCTTGATTTACTTTGTGATATAGGTAATTTGTCCAATTTCTCTGCCAATTTTTTCCATTCTTTATTGGTATACAAAAACAAAGATTTGTCTAAACCTCTAGTCACCACAGCTCCATTTTTAAAATCATTACGAAATTTCACTGGTATTGCCAGTCTGCCTTTTTCGTCAATGCTGTGATGAAATTCTCCAATAAACATTAAATTATAATAAAATTTAAAATTGAGTTATCCACTATTTTTATAAGTTATCCCCACTTTTATCCACTTTTCACCCTCTATAGACATTATACCCCACCTAACCAAAAAAATCAACCACCACTATTTGCTAAGATTAAATAAGAATTAACATAAAAACTAATAAAAAAATAAAAAATGCACCGTTATCCGGTGCATAATATGTGGAAAAATAATATCAATTATTGATACTAAAAATATTCACTTTAAGTGCCTACATAAAAAATTATTTACTCTTTGATGATCTGCTGACGAATAAAAATATGAAAAACCTTTTAATTCTTTAGAAAAAATCATTAAATAAGGTGCTTGATCCTTCAATATGTCTAAATAAACACTTAAACATTTACGGGGATGCTGATGATATTCCCTAGCTGCATCAATAACATATAATAATCTTTCAATAGCAGTGAAAACTTTTTTTTCTAACTGCATGTCGTATTCACGATAGACTAACCCAGTAATTTCTTTGTCATCTGACAGTAATTTGCTTAACTCTTGATTGTTATATTGCAAGAGATAATAAGGAGACAAATAGGTCAAAAATCTAAGTGAATCATCGGCCAAAAAACGAAAATGACGTTTAAAAATATTCCATTCAATTATTTGGTGAGAATCATCTCTTTGTTTTTCCGGCCAAGGAATGTCACCTATATCACCAGGTTCAACAATTGCTTCGCCTAAATCATGTAAAGTAGCACAGCTAAGTAAGGCTAAAATATTTAATCTGGGATAATATTGTTGTAAATGATGCCCAACAATCAACGTCAATAAATTAATATCACAACCAGCATGATCCCACGATGTTTGTTTACGAAATAAACCAAGTTGATAATATTTTTTCCATCGGATTGATTTTTTAAGGCCAGTCTCGATTTCGGCAAACAAGTCAGCCAATAAATCAATTCTAGATAAAAACAGTCTTTTCATTGCTTACTCCTCTTTATTTTATTTTTGAATTTACAATTTAAGTTAAATAATCACAATAAAAAAATAAAGTCAAAACATCCTTTCTTTAAGCAAATTATTTTTTTTAATATTTATACTTGGCGGCTGGCCATAATTTGGCAAAACTATTTGGAATTCCTGTTGCTGACTTAATAATTTTAATCCAATTTTATGTAATTCTGATAAATTTTTAAACAATTTATTACTTACCCCCACAATCGGAATATTTAGCTGCCAAGCTAAAGTATTGGCTACTGATAAACCAATACGCAATGCCGAAAAACTTCCTGGGCCATTAACGACAATAACACCAACTATATCTTGAGGTGCTATTTTAGTATTTGTGAACAACTTATCCATTAACTTTAACATTACTTCTTCATGGGTAAATCGTGATGATGCAGAAACTTTTTTTATTATTTCAAAATTATTGGCTATGGCCAGGATAGTTTTATCAAACTGACTACTGTCAATAATTAATTTCATAAAATTATAAAAAATATTTCTTAATATCGGAAAAATTTAATTTTAAAAACTTTCCCTCTGGCAAATCCCTTAATAAAAAATTGCCGATACGAACACGAATTAAATCTAATACCTGATAGCCAATCTGATCAAACATTTTACGAATTTGCCTGTTATAGCCCTGGTGAAGAACAACCCGATATGTATTAGTTTCATCCAATAATAACTTATCAAATTTCATTAATTTATTATCAACTTTTATACCTTTTAATAAAATATATTGATCATGACTGGACAACTCTTTATTTAGCTTGACTAAATACTCTTTTTCTTTTTTATTACTGGGATGAGTTATGTGTTGAGCAAAATCACCATCATTAGTTAAGATTAACAATCCTTTAGTTTCTTTATCCAAGCGACCAACAGTAAAAACTGGCGGATTAGATGGAACTAAATCTACAACTCTTTTTTCTGATTGTTTTTTTTCTAAAGTGCAAACATAACCAGCTGGTTTATTTAAAATATAATACACCTTATGTAAAGGTGTTAAAATTTGACCCCGCAAGGTTACTTGATCGTTATGATTAACTTTCGTTGCTAAATCTTTGATAATTTTTCCGTTAATAGCTATATCGCCTCTTTTTATAAATCCTTCTGCTTGACGACGGGAATACTTCGTAGCTGATGCAACATAACGATTTAATCTAATCATTTTTTTACTCTGAATATTTTGTCTACGACAATAATTTTTGGCCCATTTAAAATATTATAAATAAACCTATCAGTCATTTGACTACGAGCTTGAAATTCACTTGGCGAAAGTATAGTATAATTTATTTCTTGATCAAAATTTTTTTCTAAAATTTTAATAATATTTTTTAATTTTTCCAAAGGTATTTTTTCACCAACAACTAATATATCAGTTAAAGTATCAATCCGACGCACAAATTTACCTGTTAAAACGCAATACTTTATCTGTTTTAAATTCTTTATTTTGTCAATTATTTTATCTTCAATTAAACCTTGAGATTTGATAATTAAAGCTTCAATCTCGGAATATAATAGAAAATCTTTATTGACTTGATAATATTTTTTTTGTTCTTGATTAAATGTAATTAAAAAACCAATACTAACTAAATTTTCTAATTCTCTCCTAACCGAATTTATTCTCTCATCAATCTCTCTGGTTAATTCACGAACAAAAAATTTACTCTCAGGATTTAGTAAAAATTTTTTTAATAATTTTACTCTGGTTCTTGAACTAAAGAGTTGTTCAAGCATATTTAAATAAATAAAAATTATCAGAATAATTTCAGATATTTTTATCCTATCTTACATTGCCACAAGTGTCAATATTGGTTAAAATATAATACATCTTATGATGTCTATATTAAATATATGGATTTATCAATAAATACAATATTTATTCCCAATAATAAAGCAAATAACAACTGCAGTTTTTTTTATAAGATTCAACCTGAATTACCTGAACTGGGAGTATTGATATTTGGTATTGATACCACTTTAAAAACTAATCAATTCGAAAAAATACTTAAACTTTTTTTTAATTTAAGTGATAATTATTTTCTTAAACAAGATATTACTGATCCTTTAGGTTGTTTTGAAAATGTTTTAAATGAATTTAATACAGATTTTGCTTTAACTTTTAAAGAACAAAATATTTGGTCAAAAAAAATAAATTTGACAATTGCTTTACTAATTGATAATAAACTTCATTTTGCTAACTACGGTAATAATCATTTATTGCTTCTAAGACAAAAAAATTATATCGATGTTATCAAGCAAGTATCGGCTAATTTATATATTCCGGGTAAAAAAATTTTTGATCAAATTTATTCTGGCCCAATAACTAACTTCCCGCGCATTGCCTTAGTCAATCAAGCAATTTTTGACTACCTTAGTATTGATAATATTAAAAAAATATTTAATCTTTTACCTATAAAAAATATAGGCAATCAAATTGAGCAACTAACTATCAACACTTTTATAAACCAAAATTTGTCAGGGATAATTCTTATCAATCCTGCCAATCCCACACTAAAATCTGAAGATAAAAATATTATTAATTTATCCGCTGAGGAAACAATTAAAAGCTTAGAAACAAAAACAGCTGAAACTCAAAAATATCTACATCCTAAATATCTACCAGATATTACCAATATAAAAACAAAGTTAAAAAATATTTGGCTACCAAACAAAAAAAAATTGGTTTATAATAACAATCAATCATTACCTAAATTTAATAACTATTTTAAAAGATTCAAAGATTTTCCCACTGATTTAATAAACTTTAATCGAAAAATAAAACATAAAAAAGATGATTTTTTAAACATATTGAAAAATTCACCAAGTAATTTAATTTTTGCTATTAAACTATTTAAAAATAAAATCAAATTACTTTCTGGTTTAAGTAAATTTTTACTTGCAACAGCCTTAATTTTACTGGTAGCTTTGTTAACTAATTTGTCTCTAATGGGTATTAGTAAAAATACTAATATAAACACAGAATACTTTACAGAAAATGTAAATAAAATAAACAATTTACACAATGAAGCTCAAGCGGCAATTATTTATGGCGATAATCAAAAAGCAAGAAAAATATTGGGTGAAGCCCTAAATTTAATTTCCAGCTTGCCCAAAAATAACACGGAAAGAGAAAATATTAATAAAGAACTTTTTAATAAAAATTCAGAATTAATGGCCGAGGCCAATAAACTTACTGTGTTATCAAATCTTACCAATTTAATTGATATTAAAAATTTTACCTCTGATAAAATAATTTCTGGCGGTTTAGCAACTTCAGAAAATAATTTATATATTCTTACTAATAATAATTTATTTAAATTAAATTTAATCAATCGTGATATTATTGCCACAAATTTACCAGCAGAATCACCACTGTTTTTAATTAGTGATCAAAATAATTTACTTGTTTATTTTAAAAATAATTCAATTTATCTTTACGAAAATAAATCAAATATCTGGCAAGAATTAAAATTTAACTGGCCAAACGCAAATTTCCCTATAACAGGTGCTATTTATAATGACAATATTTATTTGGTAAATGATAACAACCAAATTATTCGTTATAACCGCTCAGGAGATGGATTTATTAATTCACAAACTTGGTTAGGAACAAATCAATTACCAAAAATAAAAAGTTTAGCAATCGATGGATCAATATATACTTGGCACGAAAATGGAGACATAAATAAATTTACCCGTGGTCAATTAGACAATTTTTCGGTTGAACCAATTGAACCAATAATTCGGAGTAGCTTTCAAATTATAACTGCCAACGATATCCCTGCATTATATTTATTGGATAATAATAATCAACGAATTATAATCTACAATAAAGATGGCAAATTGATAAAACAATATAAATTCGATGTGGCCAATCAAATTAAAAGCATGACTGTAACCAGAATAAAAGAAAATAATAAAAGACTGATTTATTTAATTAATGACGATAATATTTATGAACTTCTAGTTGATGAATAAGTGTTTACGCAACAAATAAAAATAAAAAATTACCCCGAAAAATCGGGGTAATTTTAAAATAACTGAAAAAGTTACTATTTTAAATTAACTTTAGCGCCAGCTTCTTCTAATTTCTTTTTCATTTCTTCTGCTTCTTCTTTTTTAACACCTTCCTTCAAAACTTTAGGTGCACCGTCAACTAAATCTTTTGCTTCTTTTAATCCTAATTGTGTAACCTCTCTAACTACCTTAATAACACCGATTTTATTGTCACCAGCTGATGCTAATTCAACAACAAAGTCAGTTTTTTCCTCAGCTGCTTCACCACCTCCGGCTGCTGATACGGCAGCAGTTACGGCAACTGGAGCAGCGGCAGAAACGCCAAATTTATCTTCCAAAATTTTTACTAATTCAGACAAATCAAGCACTGACATTTTTTCTATTTCTTCAACAATTTTTTTAAATTTTTCAGGAATTTCAACTTGTTTATCTTTTTTTTCATCTGTCATATTTTTACTACTTAATTTTTAGAATTTTTAATTGCGTTTAACGCATAAACTAAACTTCGTAAATTACCCGCCAATACATTAACCAATCCAGATACAGGAGCATTGATACTGCCTACTAATTTAGCTAATAATTCTTCTTTACTTGGTAGTGTTGCTAGGTCTTTAACTCGGTTAGAATCAATGAATGAATGCTCTAACATACCACCAAATATTTGCATAGCTTCGTTGGTTTTGCCAAATTTTACTAATACTTTTGCTGGTGCTATTTCATCTTGATAACCAAACGCTACGGTAACAGCACCAGTAAAATTATCAACTATTGTTTCGTCAAATTTATTTTGCTTTAAAGCAATCTTTAATAAATTTTTCTTTGCCATCTTTAATTCTGCACCATCTTGACGTAAATTTTTACGAAGATCTTCGGTTTGACTAACTGTTAAATTATTATAAGAAGCAAAAATAACTGATTTAGCTTGAGCTAATTTTTCAGATAAATCTTTTACTTCTTTTTCTTTTTGTTGTTTAGTTTTAGCCATATAAAATAAAAAACTGCGTTTAAACGCAGACTTTTTTTCGGTAATCGACCTAATCCACAATAAAGGATCTTACCTCGATAGGCGCAAATTTTGCATTACATAAAGGTTAAACCTTTATAACCTATTGTCTGCGGTGTAAAAATATTATATCATAAGAAAATATCTAGTCAAGAAATAAAAAAACCCCGTTAATTATAACGGGGTTGATTTTAAGTTTAAGAAAAATATGGCTTTTTTTGTGATTCTGATTTCATTACGGGCCGATGTTCTTCTTTTTTATCAATTGGAGGAGTGATAAACTGTTTTTCTATATATTGAGCAATAAATTCGTTCTCTTTGTCATCAGTTTTATTTTCTTTATTTTTTTTACTATTGTCATTATTCATAAAGCACCCACCTCTAAATAAAAAGGCTTTTCGTTTTTTCTCAAAATCAAAAAAGAAGAAAATGGAAAATTCATTTCTGTAAAATTGTGTTGTTGCAAATATCTATAATATTCTTCTTTTTTTTGTTCGTTTTCTCTTTCTCGCCTATTTTTTTCCTCTTGTTTGATGTCAATTTGAACATCGTGAGACTGATTTGATGCTTGGTTATTCATAAGAACCTCCCTTAGATTTGTTATTAGATAAATAATTTGTTAAAGAGCTAAAAAAACAAAAAAACTGGCTAAATAGTAGCCAGCTTTTAAAATATTTTAAAACTGCTGACTACAACGCCAGATTAATAATAATAATTACAAATAAAACTATTTGCGCGCCAGAATGCAATATTTTTTCAGATTTACCTGTAGTCATGTAAAAATGATAACAAAATTATAAAATCCTTCAATAGTATAGTTGTGGATAAATTAAAACCAGCCTACGTTAAGGCTGGTTAAATTTAATTTAAATTTTAGAGGCCACCGTGTAAAGTTATTGTCTCTACACGATTATCACTGCCTTGTATCAAACCGTTTTGACTAAAACCAAATTGGAATACATAGTAAAATGTTCCGTTAATACCCCAGGCTTGATCATAGAGATGAACTAATGATTTATTATATTGCGGTTTACCGGGTAAAAACTTTTCTACCAATACTCTAACCCCTAAAGGAGGGTTTTGTGGTTCTCTGGTACGGAAAGCAGTCAAAGTATAACTATTTTCTTTTCCCGTATTTTTAACAACGATACCGCGATAATGAAAGCATAAACTATTCCAAGTAGTTTCAATCATATTGACATATCTGGTGCCTTCGCCGCCAATATATTCTTCACCGGCTTCACTTAAATTAGATACATAACGAACATCTTCATCGCAACAATTAGCACCCTGCCAATAGAAGTCCATTTCTGGATAAGGAGGATTGAGATTGGGAAAATCAGCACTCCAAGTATTGTGCAAATTTTTGGTTAATTCATCTTGATTTGACACAAAGGGTGCCACCCTCATAAGCGTATTTAAATTATCATAGGTTTGTTTAATACTGGTACAAGAACCACTGCATTTTGATACTAGACTAAAAACAAAATAATCATATTCATTACCCTTTGGGGTAGTACCGTGAACAACTTGTGTCAATTGTACATAACCAGAGGAATTAACCTCAATATACATAGGATAAGCTTGAGTTTCACCACCAATAACCATAAATGCGCGATAATCACCCCAAGTCACTTTGAATGGTGGACAGGTATAAAAGCCATTATTTCCTGGCCAAGTACCCACTTCTTGAATATAGATAGCTGCGCCTTGCTGGTTGGTTAGAACAACAAATACTTTATCACCATCTTTATATAATGGTATATCATCTTCACTATTGCCTTTCATCAGTCTTGTAGAACCAGTATAATCTGGAGCATAACCTAAACCAACCCCGGTGATAGTTATATCTTTTCCATCAAAGGTAACATCCTGGCCACCACTAAGTGCTGAAACCGGATCTTTATAATCCTCCTGACAACCTTGGAAAAGGTTAAAAGAAAAAAAGGCAACTAGAATAACTACTAGAAACGGCAAGAACTTTTTGAACTTGTTCATGATCTGAACTCCTTTATTTGTGAAACATGTTAAATTAATTAGAACTACTAGAACAAAAAATATTTTACATTAAGACTGATATCAAAAATATCAATCGGTGGATCAACTAAAATCTGATCGATTTTATAAAATTCAATTTCATCTCCCGATTCATAAGAGATATTGACATTTAAATCAAATGGGAAAGCACAAAAATTTAATGTCAAAAATCCTCCTATCCATTTAGGTTGATGTTTTCTGGTATATAATTCATCGTCATATTTACTTATACTTGTTTGATAACCAAAAGTATAAGAAAATTTAGTAGTTAAATTATCTTGATAACCAATACGAAATTTTGCCCGATTATAATAACCAGTCGACGAACGAACACGATATAATTGTACTAAATCGTATTTTTCTTGTTCTCCAGAAATTAATAATTTCCAAATATTAATTAAAGCGCTTAAACGGTAATATTTATAATCAATCTCAGAATTTTCGTAATCATAAGAAAGATTAATATCTAGTCCGCCAATTACTTTAAACCAACTAAAATCTAAACCAGAATTTATAGTTAAACCAGAAAAAAATGCTCCATAATAATACTGATTTACATCAAAATCTTCTATCCATTTATAATCTAAGATTCCTATTTGCAAATCAGTACTTAAAACAAGAAGTGAACTTAACCATTTTCTGTACCAACCAAAACCTGTTCTGACTTCGTTAAGCGGTAGAGTTGTGGCTTTAAACCAACCGTTATGAAATTGATCATAAAAAGCATAAATACCGCTACTATCACAGTCAGCTAAACAAGGTTCACAAGGATCACGTGACTGGATCACCACTGGCGGTGGTAAAATTGGTTCAGGTTCAGCACAATCAATAAAATGCACTAAAACATCTATTAACTCATCTCCTTTGAGTCCGGTGATAGAAAAAATATACGGTTCATCTAGGCGCGAACCATTTGGTATATATTTTGATTCATAAAAAGTTGAATCAATATAAATATCAAGTTGATCAGCGCAATCACCAATATATTTTAACCACACATCAATACAATTATTTTCCTGATAGACAATATTAACTTTTTCAATTTTTCCTTTTTTAAAGGCAATATTGTCTATAATTTCAATCTCCTGTTGAGCTATTGTCGGATAAACCAATGACAAAAAAAGGAGCAACCAACAAAATTTAACTACTTTCATTTTTACCTCTTTATATTTAGTTTTAAAAAAAACATTTCCGCTTACCTTAACACAAAAAATTTTATTTTGTCAAGATCATTAAAAAACCTTGTTACCAACAAGGTTTAAAAAACAAAATAAACTAAAAATATATAAAATTACCTTAAATACTGCCTATTTTTGGTGTGTTCAACAAAAGTTTTAGCATAATAGACCTGACCATCCGGTGCCGTTAAAAAAAATAAAAAATCATTAGCTTGGGGATACAAAGCTGCTTGCAAAGCTATAAGTCCGGGATTTGCTATCGGCGTTGGCGGTAAACCAGGATATTTATAAGAATTATAAGGATTATCCAAAGCTAATTCCTCTGCGGTTAGGCTGGGATTTTTGCCACCAATAGCATAATTTAAAGTACTATCTGCTTGTAAAAGCATTCCTAATGATAAACGACGTAAAAAAATATCAGCTACTAAGCGCATATCTTTTTCAGTTTTAACTTCTTTTTCCAACAATGAAGCTAATTTCACAATATCGGAAATACTTCTTCCCTGCTCACTAGCTGCCAAACGCATTGACTCATTAAATTTGTTATCAAAATTCTTCAACATTTTATCAATTATATCAACCACAGATGGGTTGGAAAAAAAATGATAAGTATCAGGAAATAAATAACCTTCCAAAGTTGTAGTGGAAGATAATTCAGCTAAAAAAGAATATTTATCTTGCCATAAACCGACTTTATTATATTCGTCAAATTCGGCTGTGGAATTTATCACTTTTTGTTCCAATAAATAATTGGCAATATCTACAGTGGTCCAACCTTCAATAAATTTTAATACCAGTTTATTTGCTGATTGTGGTGAGGTTAATATTTTTACTAATTCAAAATTATTGCTGCCAGCGGGTATAGTAAAACTACCAGCAATAAATTGTTTTTCTAAACCTTTGTACCAAACATAAGTTTCAAAAACAAACTTATTTTTTATCAAACCCTGTTGATACAAATTTTGGCTAATCTGATGAACGCCATCACCAACTTGAATTACAAAATCTTTATTTTCATATTTTTCCGCCGGCAAAAAATTATATGCAAAAAAACCTATGCCTATCAAAAAAATACCAAAAATTAAAATTACTAAATAAATAAAATACTTCATAAACTATAAAAATTTTTTCATATTTTTTTGCTGTAAAATTTCAACTATTTTTTTTACCTCTTGAGTGCGATTTTTATCAGCTACCAACACGGCATCTGATGTAAAAACAATCAAACTATCTTTAATACCTATAGTGGCCACCAATCTGCCCGACGGCGCATAAATTATATTGTTGTGACTGTCAATAGATATATAATCACCATTAACTTTATTTTTATTATGATTTACAAAAAGCTCACTAACTGATTGCCAACTACCTATATCACTCCAACCAATCGCAGCCGGAATTACTAATAAATCTTTATGGGCTTTTTCTAAAATTCCATAGTCAATAGAAATCTTGGGAAAACTTCTAAACAGCTTAAATATTTTTTCTTGATTCGGATATACTTTTTCCATCTGCATAAGAATTTTATAATGATCAGGCAGATGTTGTTCAAAAAGCCGCCACATTGTTTGCACAGAAAAAATAAAAATTGCTGGATTCCAAAGATATTTTGGACTTTTATGATATTTTTTAGCAGTGGTTAAATCTGGCTTTTCAACAAAAGTATCAACTTGATATATCTTATCCCGACCAATTTTTTTTACTAATTTCCCCAATTTTATATATCCATAACCAGTTTCTGGATAAGCAGTTTTTACTCCCACAAGAACTACTTTTTCCGGTTGCTGTTTAACAATGCTTTCGGCCTGTTTGATTATTCTTAAATATTCTTTACTGTCAGCAATATAATGATCAGAATTGGCTACGACCACAATACTGTCTGGAGAACATTTTTGTTTTATATGCAATAAAGCCAAGCCAATAGCGGGAGCAGTATTGGCTGCGATAGGTTCCAGTGAATAATTTTTTATAGTGGGTATTTCAATTTGACAGATTTTTTTGTGTTCAAAAGCTGTAGCTAACCAAATATCTTTATCAGTAAAGGTTCCCTGCAATCTCTCATAAGTATGACGTAATAAAGATTTTTGTTTATATAAATACAAAAATTGCTTGGGATTATGATTACGTGAAAGTGGCCACAATCTGGTACCGCTACCACCTGCCAATATTAAAGCTTTCATAAGTTATTTTATTTCTGGTATCAAGGGTACAAAAATGAAACCAGGATATTCTTTATATTTAAAATTTTTCTCTGACTCTCGCTTAATATAATAAATACTTTGTTTATCATCACCAATCGGCATAACTAAACGACCTCCGATTTTTAATTGACTTAAAATAGCTTGGGGAACCTTCGGTGCTGCTGCAGCAGCAATTATGGCATCATAAGGTTCATATAATGGATAACCATCATAACCATTACATGCCACAACTTCAATGTTAGTAAAATTATATTTTTTGATATTTTTTTTGGCAAACTCAACTAATTCGGGGATCCGTTCAATAGTTATAATCTGACCATTCTTACCTACGATTTGAGCAAGTAAGGCCGCTTGCCAGCCAGAACCAGTACCAATATCCAAAATTTTTTCTCCCAACCGTGGTTGCAACAACTCAATCATAAAAGCAACTGTGGCTGGTTGAGAAATTGTCTGACCATAACCTATCAGTAAAGGATAATTATAATGAGATTCATGTTCCAATCCTTTCATTACAAAATCACTTCTGTTAATCTGCCTAAAAGCAGCGATTATTTCTGGAGTTTTTAAATAATTATCTCGCTCTAATTCATCTATTAAGTTTTGATAGTGATATGACATAAATATATTTTATCAAATTTTTCTTGTAAATAAAAATAAACTTGCTTGATTTTTTTGAAAAAATATGCTATACTATATATAGTTGATGTAAAACAACCAAAAAAACAAAAAACAAAAACAAAAAATATATGTCAGAATATTTAGCAACCAATGCTAACTTTTGGGACAATAAAATATCTTTATCAACCAAAAAATATCTTCTAGTTTATTTATCAGTTAATATTTTATTGGTTTTGCTCTTACAAGCATTCTTAATGGGAATGCTTTTTTTTATACCAGCCAATGCGCAAATTTTTCAAGCCAACCAAACAGAAGAATTAAAACCATTGGCTGCTCAGGAAATATTAAATATTGTAAATCAACAAAGAATGCAATATAATTTAAATGTCCTAACTGTAAATGATAAATTACAATCTGCTGCTGAAGCTAAAGCAAATTATCTTCTCCACGAACAAATTTTTTCTCATTCTGGAAAAAACGGAGAACCATTTTCTTATTGGATAAAACAAAACAACTACCAATACCAGCGAGTGGGAGAAAATTTAGCAATCTCTTTCACTGATAATAAAAAAATTGTTGATGCCTGGCTCGAATCTGAAACTCATCGCAAAAATATTTTAAATCCTTATTATCACGAAACTGGCATAGCCATTAAATATGGTATATATCAAAATAAACCTACTTATATAGTAGTACAAATTTTTGGACAACCGCTTAAATAATTTTATGACTTACAAAATATTAATTATACCGCTAATAGTCGTAGTTATTGTGCAAATTATTAAATCTCTTTATGATTTAAAAAAGGGACATTTTAATTGGAATGTATTCATTACTTATGGCGGTATGCCATCGGGACATACAGCTCTGGTAGTTTCAACTGCTACTACCATAGGACTATATAGTGGTTTTGATTCACCGGTTTTTTTACTGAGTTTAGTTTTAGCAATTTTAATTGTCCGAGATGCTTTAGGTTTTAGAATGCAATTGTCTGAACATGCGAAAATCTTAAATAAATTGATCAAAGAACTACCTGATGAAAAAGAATTTAATTATCCATATTCTCCTGAAAGATTGGGGCATACCTACGCTCAAGTGATTGTCGGTGCGATCTTAGGTCTAGTTCTGACTTATTTATTTTATTATCTAATTTAATTTACTTCTAAAACACCCCGCCAAATTTCATGCGGGGTATATTTATTTAAATCAATGATTTGCCTGTCATTTCATCAGGAATAGGCAAACCCAATAAAGTTAAAATTGTGGGAGCAACATCAGCCAATACCCCCACTGGCGTACTCGCATACAATTCATTTTTGTTAGCTAGCCTTCCCTGTCCAAGCCACTGGTTACCAATAATTAATAGAGGCACGGGTGAAGAAGAGTGTTCTTTGTCTATCTCTCCACTGCGTAATTTAATCAATTCTTCAGCGTTACCATGATCTGCTGTTATCAATAAAACTCCATTGCGTACTAAAACTGCTTGAGCTATCTTACCTAAACAATCATCAACCGCTTCAATACCTTTAATCGTAGCGGCTAAATTACCGGTATGTGCCACCATATCGGGCGAAGCATAATTGACTAATATAAACATATAATCACCTTTATTTATTGCGGCAACAACTTTTTTAGTTACTTCGTAAGCTGACATTTCTGGCTTTTTATCGTAACTGGAAATCTTCGGAGAAGGTACCATTACATGTTCTTCACCAGGAAAAGGTTTTTCTATACCGCCATTGAAAAAAAATGTTACGTGGGCATATTTTTCTGTTTCGGCTATATGAATTTGTTTGCCGCCATTATCTGAGATTACCTTAGCCAAAGGTATAGAAACTATTTCTGGTGGAAAAGCAATTTTTACTGGCAAATCTTTTTCATATTCAGTCATAGTAACAAAAAATAGATTACGGCATACTTTTCCTCTAGTAAATCCTGTAAAATTATCCAACACCATTGCCTTGGTTAATTCCCGAGCGCGATCACTGCGAAAATTAAAATAAATAACTGCATCATTATCGGAAATTAAGTTTGGATTTTTCTTTTCATCTACAATAATAGTAGGAACAAACTCCTCATCAAAAACACCACTTTCATAAGATTTATTGACTGCCTCTACCGGGTCGGTATAAACAAATTCAGCTTTACCTAAAACCATAGCATCATATACCTTAGCTATTCTATCCCAACGATTATCACGATCCATGGCGTAAAACCGACCACTAATTGATGCAATTTTACCCAAACCAACATTTTGTAAAACTTTTTGTAAAGCAACAATATAGCTCAACCCACTATTTTTTGCTGTATCACGTCCATCTAAAAAAGCATGGATATATAAATCTTTGATTGAATTAATTTTAGCCGTTTCAATTAAAGCATAAAGATGCTCATTGAAGCTATGCACTCCACCATCAGATACTAAACCCATAATATGTAACTTTGAATTATTTTTTTTAACATGATCAAATGCTTCTAAAAACGCTTTATTTTTTATAAAACTACCATCGGAAATAGCTCTAGTAATACGAGGTAAATTTTGGTATAAAATTTTTCCTGAACCCAATGATAAATGTCCGACTTCTGAATTACCCATCTCGCCCCATGGCAAACCCACAGCTTCACCAGAAGCTTGAATATTAAAAGATGGATAATTTAATAAAAAACTATCATAATTTGGTGTATTAGCTAGGGATATTGCATTGCCTATAGAAGGCGGGGCAATTCCCCAGCCATCAAGCACTACTAATACAACAGGAAGGTTAAATTTCATAATTACTCATTAGCTAATAAATTTCTTCCAGTCATTTCTCTGGTTTTGGGTATATTCATCACAGATAAAATGGTTGGTGCAACATCAGCCAATCTGCCGTTAGGAAATTTATGAGTTGGAAAAAGCCTGTTATTGGCTATAATATAAAATGGCACGGGATTACTAGAATGTTCAGTATCAATTTCTCCAGTTTGAACATTGATGATTTCTTCAACATTACCATGATCAGCAGTTACAAACAAAACGCCGTCGCGAGACAATACTTCCTTTTGCAACAAACCTAAATTTTTATCAACACACTCAATTGCCTTAATCGCCGCACCTAAATTACCGGTATGACCCATCATATCAGGTGCAGCATAATTGATGGCATAAAAATCATACTTATTATTTTTAATATTCTCAATTACAATTTCGGTTATCTTGTCAGTTGACATTTCTGGTGTTTGATCATATGAATCAACAATCGGCGAAGGAACAAAAACTCTGTCCTCACCAGCTACGGTATGATCATGCCCGCCATTAAAAAAATAAGTGATATGAGCATATTTTTCGCCCTCGGCAATATAAAGTTGTTTTAAATTTCTTAAAGCATAAGGCAAGGTACCACTAATATTTGCTGAGGGATAAGCAGTCAAAACATGGTCAAGATCAGGACCAAAATCTGTCATGGCAACAAAAACTAGATTTTTTATAATTTTTTCCCTTTGAAAAGAACCTGGATTTTTGTCTTCAAACTCTTTTTGAACAAAGGGTTTAGTCAGTTGTCTGGCTCGATCAGATCTAAGATTATAAAAAATTATTGAATCATTGTCTTTTATTCGCCCGTAGTTAGGGTCATTGTTCATACTAATTATTGTTGGGCTGATAAATTCATCTGTTTCACCACAAGCATAAGCTTCTTTGATGGCTTTTTCTGGTTTAATTGCTAATTTACCAATGCCCATAGTTAAAGCCTCATAAGCTTTTTTAGTTTTAGCCCAATCTTTTTTGCGATCCAATAAAACCCGCCCCATTATAGTTACAATTCTTTCGCGAGGCTGTAAAATCTCTTCAAGATTTCTTAAAAAACCAAGCCCAGCATGCTTGGGCGTATCTCGACCATCAGTAAATAAATGTAAATAAATTTCATTAGTTAAATTTTTTTGGCGAATTAACTTTAATAACGCTTCCAAATGCTTAGGATTAACATGTCCAGAATGTTTATCAGATAATAAGCCCATGAGATGTAAATTACTGTTATTTTTTTGTACATGAGCAATAGCAGAAATAAAAGCTGAATTCTTAAAAAATGTGCCGTCTTCAATACTATGATTAATAATTGAAACATCTTGCCCAACAACTCTACCGGCGCCAATATTCATGTGACCGGCTTCACTGTTACCATCCTGATTTGGCATCAGTCCAACATCTTCTCCTGAAGCTGCCAAAAAAGTATGATAATATTTTTCACGAAATAAATTAAAATTTGGTGTGTGAGCCATCTCTACAGGATTGTCAGGTTGATTGGCGGCTATTCCCAAACCATCAATCACTACCAAAACATAAGGTTTTCTTTGTACTTGATTATCTGGCATATTTTAAAAAAATAGTAAAAAATAAGGTTATAACACCTTATTATATATTAACATATTTTGATAAAATAAATTATTTGGCATGTTCAATCTTTAACAGACGATTATACTTAGCTAATCTTTCCGATCGGGCCGGGGCGCCGCTCTTAATATAATCGGCACTTACGGCAACAGCTAAATCAGCAATGAAATCATCAGTCGTTTCACCACTGCGATGAGAAATAATAATTTTATAATTATTTTTTTGAGCGGCAATTACTGTTTGCATAGTTTCGGTAACTGTACCGATTTGATTTAATTTAATTAAAATTGCATTAGCAACTTTTTGATCTATACCTTGCTGCAAGCGTTCCTGATTGGTGACGAATAAATCATCACCAACTAACAAAGTCTTGGCTCCTAATTCTTTGGTCAATTTTTGCCAACCTAACCAATCATCCTCAGCTAGACCATCTTCAATGGCCAGCAATGAATATTTATCAATCCATTTTTTATATATATTTATCAATTTTTCAATGCTTGTTTTTTTATTTTCAAAATTATAATTTTTACCATCAAAAAATTCAGAAGCAGCAACATCTAAAGCCAAAAAAATATCCTTGCCCAACTTATACTTAGACATTTTTATTGCCTGAACTAATAATTGCAAAGCTACTTCAGAATTTAACAAACGTGGGGCAAAGCCACCTTCATCACCTAGTCCTGTTGATAATTTTTTTGTTTTTAGTATTTTTTTTAAAACATGATAAATCTCCGCTCCCGCTCTCAATCTTTCGGCAAAAGTATGTTGTTTGGGAACAATCATAAATTCTTGAATTGACAATCCATTATCAGCATGTTTTCCTCCATTTAAAATATTCATCATTGGTATAGGTATTCTTATTTTATAATTATAACCATATACTTGACGTAAAAACGCAAACAATGGTTGTCGATAATGATACGCACAAGCTCGGGCATAAGCCATTGATACACCCAAAATAGCATTGGCTCCCAACCTCTGTTTATTAACCGTACCATCAAGCGAACATAAGGTATAATCCAAATCAATTAAATCATCAATTTTTTTATTGACGATTGTTTTGGCAATTTCATTCTCAATATTTTTTATCGCCTGTCTAACACCTAAACCCTGATACCTTTTGCCTCCATCTCTTAATTCAAATGCCTCATGGCGTCCAGTAGAAGCTCCTGACGGCACCAAAGCTGAAGCTTTAACTCCTGAACTCAATTCTATAAAAGTAGCCACCGTAGGATTGCCACGAGAATCAAGTATTTCTAAACCCTTAATTTTTTTTATTGTTAACATAAATATTTTTATTTTATTTAATAATTTTTATAATATCATCAGCATTATATAAATTTTGACCAATGCCATCTGGACCAAATGAGCCAACTACCGCGCTATTATGGCAACCAGCATTTCCATTACACGGTTTATTATCAGTAGTTAATTGATAATCAGTATCAAAAAAATATTTATTCCCCCACGGGTCAATAGGGATATCACCCATATATGGACCAGCCCAATTTAAATATAAACCATCAGAAGACAAAATTCCTGCCGCATCTGTAGCTAAATCCCATAATTCGTTGGCACTACCAGAATTAATTTCTTCAGCTGTCTGGTGTCCTGGCCATTCGCCCGTATCAACCATCAACTGGCCCATGGCTGTATAAATAATATCAATATCATGTTGGGCTTTGGCAATTTTTGCTTTTTGTCTTGCAGATCTGACTGCTATGACAGTCAAAGTACTTAATACTCCAATAATAGCAATTACTATTAACACCTCGACCAATGTAAAACCTTTTAATCGGGGCATGTTATTTTTTTATCAATAAAGGTTTAATTCCGGGTAATACTTTTCCTTCCAAAAATTCTATCATAGCTCCGCCCCCAGTGGAAACATAATCAAAACTGTCAAAAATTCCCATATCTTGAATTAACCAAACAGTTTCACCACCGCCGACAATACTAAAACATGAACCTTTTGATCTGGCAGCAATCAGTTCAGCTAAGGCTCTACTGGCATGACTGGCTTTTCTGTCTTCAACTATACCTAAAGGTCCATTCCAAACAATCAATTTAGCTGCTTTTATTATTTTTGACCATACCCTAACTGTATTTGTACCAATATCAATTATTTTATCATTTGGTCCTATGTCAGTAACTGGTTTTTGCCATGTTTCAACTGATTTAGTTTTAATATTGTCAACAGTTACATCAATTGGTAATAATATTTTTTTTCCATTTTTTTTTAAAATTTTTTTTGTTGATACTATAAATTTCTTTTCAACTATTGATTTGCCAACTTTCTTACCATCGGCTAAAAGAAAATTATTGGCCAATCCGCCGCCCAACATAACAAAATCAGAAAGTTTTGACAATTTTTCTACTAGTTGTATCTTGGTGCTAATTTTTGCCCCTCCCAAAATGGTAACAAATGGCCTTTGGCGCTTTTTCATCAATCTGGTTAACTCAGTAATTTCACTAGTCATTAAAAAACCGGCATAAGCAGGTAAATAATCAGCAATAGCCACCTGCGAAGCTGAGGCACGATGACTGACCGCAAAAGCATCATTAATAAATATGTCTCCTAAACTAGCCAATTTTTTGGCAAATTCTTTACTATTTGTATCTTCACCTTTAAAAAAACGTAAATTTTCCAAAACCGCAATTTGACCATTTTTCAATAAATCTACATTTTGTTTTATTTTCCTAAAATCCCTCTCGGTAATCAATTTTATATTTTGCCCCAATAAAGTTATCAGCCTTTTAACTATTGGCGCTAATGATAAATTCTTGTCAACTTTGCCCTGCGGACGACCAAGATGAGACAATAATATAATAATTGCCCCTTGATCCTGCAAATAATTAATAGTCGGCAGTATTCTTTGTAATTTAAAATCTTCATTCTTATCAACGGTTTTATCTGGTCCGAGTTTAACATTAAGATCAACTCTTAATAAAACTTTTTGCCCTCGAAATTTTTTGTTCTTATTGATTGTTTTTAATTTTAGCATATACAAATAATAACATATTTTTTTAATATTTTCTATTATCTATCTAAAATTTATATACAAAAATTGCTAAAGAATCACTGGTTGGTTTATCAATTTCTAAAAGGTTTAATTCATGAAACTTAAAAACATAGGATAATAATAAAGCGCCTGGTTTTGCTTGTTTTTTAATCTTTGCGGTTAATCTTTTTTTAATACTGCGCGGATAACCATATACAAAAATAATATCAAATTCTTTCAAATCAATATTAAATAAATCTTGATACTTGATTTTTAAATTTTTTAAACCAAAAAATTTTGCTCTCAACCAAGCAAATAAAAATAAGGGTAAAGCTATTTCCACACCAACAAATTCAATATCCGGATTTTTCTTGGCTAAAAAAATAATTAATCCAGCGCTGCCACAACCTAAATCAATAAATTTTTTTGGATTATTTTTTTTTATCAACTGATTTATTCGTTGATAATCTTTAACTTTAGTAGGCACCCAAGGAGCTAAAGAAGATGAACCACGAGCAAAACCATATACTGATATTAAAATTACAATCAATAATAATGTTTCCAACATATTTATATAATATAGTTTTTATAAAAATAAAAAAAGCATACCAACAGTATTTTAAAATATTTTTTTAAAAATTTGGGATTATAATTTTTTATATCTTACAGCTTAAAAAAAATATACCCTCGGCTTTTGAGCTGAGGGTATATTTGTTACATATCTTCATCATAATCTTCTTCCATATCATCTTCGTCTTCGTCATCCATGTCATCATCTGCATAATCATCCTCCAAACCTTCTTCAAAATTATCTTCGTTTTCATCTTCCATCATATAATCTTCATTGGGCATAAATAAATATTAATTATTAAAACTAACCAAATAATTGCTATTATTATAGCAAACATTTATAAATTGCCTACTTAGCAGATATCCACAATACATAACTATTCTAAAGGTAAGGTAAATTTGAAAGTAGTACCTTTATTTTCACCTTCGCTCTCTGCCCAAATATTACCGCCATGACCTTCGATTATTTTTTTAGCAATATAAAGTCCTAAGCCAACACCGCTTGTATCAACTTTATTTATATCTTTACCGCGTTTAAATTTTTGAAATAATTGATCAAGTTCTTCATAACTTATTCCCTTACCGTTGTCCTGAACTTTCACTAGAATATATTTATCCATATTTTTTGCTGATACTTTGATATGTCCGCCAATAGGTGTATATTTTATGGCATTATCAATAAGGTTAATAATTACATCAGCCATTTTGTCTATATCAAACTTAAATAATGGGACATCACTTTCTTTAAATTCAATCTTTATATGTTTTGTACTGGCTTCGATAGCTAGTGATTTAATTATGTCATCCAATAAACGATTAAGATCGTTTAAATTTTTATTAATTTTCAAACGCCCTGATTCAATCCGTGAGATATTTAAAAATATATTTATTAAGCGAATTAATCTTTCAGAATTACGCAATAGAATACCAATAATATCTGCTTGTTTTTTTGACATTTTGCCAAAATCACCATCTTGTAACATGGAAAGATAACCTTTAATTGCTGATAAAGGGGTACGTAACTGATGAGAAGTTATTGATAAAAATTCAGTTTTGGCTTCATCTAATTGTTTTAAACGTTCATTAGCAACCTGTAATTCTGAGGTAATTTTTTCTAATTTTTCTTTTTGCTCGATTTCTTTTCTGACGCTTTTTATTAAGAAAAAGCCTACAAATATTAAAGCGTTAAAGATTATTAAGCGTAAAATTATTACGTTTAAATTATTGGTAAAAAATATTTCAGCAAATGAACTAAAAGCTAATAAAAACACCAATAATTCCGTAGCAACAATTTTGATATTCAACAGATGATGTTTTAAAATCGCATAAGTAGTAAAAACAATAAAAGGAAAAAAGAATACGGCTCCCAAGGATATATAAGTTGGATTATTTAAAAAAGCTGGATAAATAAAATTAAAAATTATAATAAAAGTAAAAGTAATTATAGTACCAGTTAAAATCAAACGTAAAGGTAAAGCATCTTTAGCATCAGAATTTTTTATTTTTTTAATTAACGTGTAAATAGCGCTAAAAACCAAACCAATACTTAAAGAACCAAATAAAATTATCCCCGGCCCGTTAGTTACTGATGTGGCTCCACCTGTGACTAAAACCCCGTTTATTTTTTTCAGAACAAAAGAGGTTAAAGTCAACAATGATACTAAACAAACCACAGGTACTAAAAATCTTTTGTAATTTTTAGAAAAATTAAATTTAGCATGCGGATAAACATAAAAAAATTGAAAAATAAAAAAAGCTTGCCAAACGGCAAAAAATAAAACCAACCTTAATAACCATAAAATGATTTCTGGATCAAACAAATTATAACTTAAATAATTTATTACACCCCAAATTACAGTAACTAAAACAAATAATGCAAAAGAAATGTTAGTTATACTACGAACATTTCTGATATAAACAATGACGCCTAATATAATTGAAGTTATTGTAACTAACCCAACAGTAAATAGATTTAAATTAAAAGTCATTACTTCCATAATCAATTAATAAATTTTACATCTGGCTGACTTTTCAAAGCTTTGGCTCTAACCGGTGGCGCAAAACCAATTCTAAATGACATGGCAATTAAATTATTACCGACATTAAATAGATCATGCAAAACTTGATAGTTACTTAAAATTTTATCAGTTTGCGCATTATCAAATACATCACCACTACCTGCTACAATACGCAAACGAGCAAAACACAAGGCACTGACCGGATGAAAGGCCAATCCTAAAGCAGTCGCTTTGAGCCAAACTCTTTCCATAGCCCGTCCAGCAAAAATAAAATTTTCCTGGGTATCTTCGGGAATGATAATTGCTCCGACAGCTGCTCCGCTTGAATATAATTTAGCATCTTCTTTAGCCACCATTTTAGCTAATCCCAATTTATTTAACCAAATCGCCCTCTGCCAATTACTGGCAAGAAAAAAAACAAATTTTTGCATTAAATTGAACTCCATGGTGCCTATATAAAATCCCTTTTTTAATTTGGCAAAAACTTTTTTTGACCAAATAATATCTTTAAACAACAGGGCGTGCAAATCTTTGTGTTGTAAAATTATTTCTTCAATTGAACTCATGGCACGACCAATTAATTTCTTTTTTTCATCATCATCAATAAAAATTAATCTGACTTTATTTTCTTGACCAATTTTTATTATTTCCTGTTTCAGTGCATTGGTTTGTTCTAAAGTCATTTTAATATTTTTATATTTACGACGGTTTGTGTGCCTTTGTGATAAATACGGGAATAAAGCATCAGTTTCTACATGACTATCGCACAAAACTACTTTAGCAACTAGATCTTTTTGTCGTTCATCTGGAAACAATTCCAACTGAGCTTGCAATTGAAATTTGGTAGCCGCAATACTAATATTTTCCAATAAACCGCCGTGACCAATATATGAACCGCGCTGGTTGATATTTAAAATTGGATTGTCAGATTTAGGTAAATTAAAAACAAATATAATATTGTCTTTTACTTCAAATCGCCAAGGCTGAGAATTGTCACCCGAAGGAGCATTAATTGCTAATGTTAAAATTTTTTCAATTGTTTCTTTCATATTTTAAAGACCAATAATATTTAAAAATTTTTTTAATTGTTTTTGTCTTTGTGCAATCTTTTGTTTTTGATTGTAAGTTGGATCAAAAATTGCATCTAAATTAACTTCATATTGACCTGATTTTAAAGGTTGTTTATTGGCCAATCTCCTAACTAAATAAGCCACCGCTACTCCTGATAACATAGCCGCGTCCCCCAATTGAGGCCAAGAATAAATAGTTTTACCAACTTGTAATAAAGAAATTTGCATCCGAGGAGCAACTTTATCTTGACCGGCAATTTTGGTTGATAAACGAGGCATATCTTGCGGATGAATTTTTTTAAAATCTGACAATGTTAAATCACCAACCCTTCCATTAAAAATTTTTAAATTATGATCTAGATCATACCTTTCCACATCTACTATTATATTATCACCGTTGTCAGTAGCCATAATAACAGGGATTTTTAATTTTTTTGCTGCCAATCTAATTCTAATTTTCATTTCTAAATTATCCATTTCTTCAATTAAAACATCCAACTTGGGCGGAGCGGCTAAAAAATTGATTAAATTTTTCTCATTTAAACCTTCGGGATAAGTAAAAATTCTCGCATAAGGATTTATTTGATAAATTTGTTGACTGGCAAGATCGCATTTTTTTTTGCCGATATCCAAGACTGTGTACCTGACACGATTTAGATTTGAAGGCGATAAAACGTCCGGATCGGCAATTTTCATCTTTTTACCACCACCCATCACAGCAATTGATATGGCTGCGTGACTACCAACACTAAGTCCGGCTACACCAATATTATAATTATAAAATTTTTCTTGTTCACTGGCAGTAATAATTTCTTTATTTCTACCAGTCCGAACCGTTAAAAAATCTTTTTCTGATAAAATGTGCACATATTTATCCAACCAAGGAAAAAAAACCCAATTACCTTTATCAGATTTTTTAATAAACTCTGCTAATGGTTTTTGATAATCCTTAATAAAACGATATTGAGGATTTTTCAACAAAAACAAATCAGTAAGTTGTTCCTGATATGTATCTATCAACTTTGATTTTTTTATCTTAGTAAATGATTTTTTTATTATGGGTTTGTTTTTATCCATTTTTGTTTGGTTCCAGGTTTAAAATATTTAGCATCTTCATATTGCCAAAAGACTATTTTTGGTATCACTCTTTTAGGATATTCTTCTGCGGTTTTACGATAAGAAGAATTTTCAATTAATAGTCGACTAACTACTAATTTTTTTATTTTATCACTTAAAATTTTTGTACCTTTAACATTTGGTTGTAATTCAATATTTAATTCTAAATACTGATTGGCGTTCTTATCATATTTAACCAACAGAGTAAATTTGCCGGTTATACTTTTTAACAAGTCTTTATGCCATAAAGATTTTCTTATTGTTTCGGGATATATTTGAAAAGCAAAAAAACTTACTGACAAATCTTTACGTTCGAAGACATAAACAAATGGTAAATTCCATAAAGTATCCTGTAAATTATATTTACTAATAAATTTATTTAGATCTAAACCATGGTTAGTAAAAATTTTATAAACTTCAAATAAAGTGACAATGCCACCGTAATCATGTAAATCATATCTGACTAAGGGATAACCACTATGAGCCGAACAAACTAAACTTTTATTAATATCTTCAAAATAAAACATTTCTGGTAAATATTGGGTAAAAGTTGGCAATTTATCACGCTCGGAAAATAACTCATAATATAAATTTTTATTTTTTAATGCTAGACGACGAATTAAAATAGATAATGGTGTCTCGTGTGACATGGTCCCCAAATCAACCGTACCATAATGGTTAAGTGTACTACGATAAATGTCTTTACTACCAGTAATTTTAAAAATATAATCTCTAAAATCTTCATTAAAACCTTCAGCGGAAAATATAAAACCTAAATTATATTTTTTCCAATTTAAACCCAATCTTTGGCCCTCTTCTAGCGTATCTTTTAAAAACGGCGCGTAACTTCCGATTATAATTTGATCAAATTCACGACCAATCTTTTTTACGGCATTTATTATTTCCAGTTTATTTATGCCCGGAGTAATAATACTTAAATTATACTTCCCTCTGGCCGACAAAATTTTTAATGCTTCATAAGTAAAAAGACCTCCAATCCAAGCTCCCATAGGAAAACCTACAATATATAAAGTACTTTTTTTATCAATATTAAAATTGGTCAATAAATAAATTTCAGCAGTTAATGCATACTGTTCATCCTGTTCTTTAGTTCTGGGAAAATAAAATGGTTCACCGGTGGAACCTGAAGTCGTAGAAATTACCCATTGTTTTGTTTTAAAAATACCATCCCAAGACAGCTCCCGGGGACTATAATTTTGCAAATAATTTTTTTTATCTATAGTAGGTACTTGTTTAAAATCGGAAATTGTTTTTATTTTTTGAGGATCAATCTTGTTTTTTTGTAACCAATCTTTATAAGCTGGCACACGCTTGGACATTTGCTGAAATAAATCTAAAGCCATCTTTTCTCCGCGTTTAATCCAATTTGACTCAGGTACTTTCTTTAAATCCTTGATAACTTTTTTAGCTGGAATTTTAATTAAATTCATAAATTAAATTCTAAAGAATTTAACCTGTTTTTAACCGCTGCATCAACTAAACGATGAAGTGGTTTATTTAATCTGTACGCCTCTTCTAAATAATAATGCAATCTATCGCCAATTGCTAAAACTTTATTAGTTACAGATAATTCATCAGTGACACCTTCATATTCGCTGACCACACTTATTAAACCGCCAGCATTAACTAAATAATCAGGCAAATATAAAATTTCTCTGCGCCACAATAAATCACCTAACTCCGGAGAAAATAATTGATTATTAGCTGCACCAACTATCATTCGACATTGAAAATTCTTATAATTATCAAAGGTGACAACATCGCTAAGTGCGCAAGGACAATAAATATCTAAAGATTGTAAATATAATTTATTGACCGGGACAATATTAATTTGCGGAAACTCACTTTTTATTTTATTCAATAGCTGAATGTTTATATCACTAAGATAAATATCAGCTTGTTTATTTAATAAAATTTTTAGTATTTCATATCCAACTTTTCCTGCGCCATCAATACCAATTTTTTTATTGGTAAAATCTCCCAACTTTAAATATTCAATAGATTTTTTCATTGCAGTCACCACACCTAAAGCAGTATAATAACTTGGATCAACTATCACTCCAGAAACATACGGGGTAATTTTTTTCATGTTTACTACATCTTGCTGATAAACGCCCACGTCACTACCAGTTATAAATTCACCTGATAATTTATTTATTTCATTGGCGTATTCATTAAAAAAATTTACCCTATCCTTTTTTAAATAATCAGTAGTAAATAATACTGCTTTTGCCCCGCCATAACTTAAATCAGCCGCTATTGATTTATAAGTCATTAAACAAGATAAACGTAAAACATCTATTAAAGCGTGTTTTTGATCATTATAATCATATAAACGAGTGGCACCAAAAGAAGGAAAATTATTAAAATGACGATGAATAGCAATAAAACCTTTTAATTGCTGGCCATCGATTTGGATTATTTTAGCGTGTTTATCAAAAAATTCTTCATCAACAAAATTTTCTGTAATAATTGACATTTAATTAATCAATTTCACTATGTTTATAACTTTATTTTAGCAAAAAAACTTATAATTTTAAAGTGATTATATATATGTTATAATAATAATTACATGTTATATACCTACAAAAAATGGCAAAAAAATTTATTGGTAATGCAAATCATTTTAAGCTTTCTGGGCTTGCTTGATAGTTTATATTTGTCTTACCAAAAAATAAATAATAATGAAGTTGCCTGTTCCACTTTTGGTGGCTGTAATACTGTCATAAATAGTAACTATGCTTATCTTATAGGCATTCCTTTGGCTTATTTGGGTTTAATATACTATCTGACACTTTTACTTGTTATATTTTTTGTTTTGATAAATAAAAAAACACTTTGGTTGAAATTATTAACAATTATTACTCTCAGTGGCTTTCTGATGTCAGGATATTTTGTATATTTGCAATTTTTTGAAATAGGATCTATTTGTATTTTTTGTATGTTTTCTGCCTTAGTTTCTACTCTATTATTTATCACTACCCAAACATTATATTGGTCAATAAAAAAAAGCGGCTAATAGCCGCCTTTTTTTAAAGAACAAAATTTGCCATTTCTACCAAACGGTTGGCATAACCCCATTCATTATCATACCAAGCAATTATTTTGACTAAATCATCGTCAATAACTTTGGTTAATGTTAGATCAACTATAGAAGAAGCGGGATTACCAACTATATCGCTGGAAACTAAAGGATCACTCGATACTTCTAAGATGCCTTGGTAACGCGGACTAGCGGCGGCAGCAGATAATACTTCATTAACTTTAGTAACCGTAGTTTTTTTCTTGACCAAAAAAGTAAAATCCGATAATGACCCACAAGGAGTTGGCACCCGAACAGCCAAGCCATCAAAAATTCCAGCCAATTCAGGTATAGTTTGACTAACTGCCGAAGCAGCGCCAGTGGTTGTCGGAACAATATTCAAAGCCGCTGCCCTTGCTCGTCGCAAATCTTTATGCGGCCCATCAACTAAATTTTGATCAGCAGTATAAGAATGAATAGTGGTCATGGCTGCTTTTTTGATGCCAAAATTTTCTGCCATAATTTGTGCCACTGGCGCAATACAGTTAGTTGTACAAGAAGCATTTGAAATGATATTTTCTTGTGACTTTTTATCTGTATTAACACCAAGCACATAGGTAGGAGTAGAATGATCTTTGGCTGGAGCGGAAATAATTACCGCTTTAGCCCCCGCTTTCAAATGTAAACTGGCTAATTCTTGAGTGCGAAAAATTCCTGTGCATTCTAATACCACATCAATATCTAAACTTCGCCAAGATAATGCAGCAGGATCTTTTTCACTAAAAGTAATAATCTTCTTACCAGCAACATATAAATGATTATCGTCCTGCTTAACTTCTTTGTTAAATTTTCCATAAACTGAATCATATTTCAATAAATGAGCCAACGTGGCAGTGTCAGTTAAATCATTAATGGCTATTATTTCCATATCATCACGATCCAAAATGATTTTAAAAGCCGCTCGGCCAATTCGGCCAAAGCCATTGATAGCTATTTTTTTCTTGATCATATTTTTATATTATTAAAATTTATTTTAACTGTTGATAATTTTTTTCTTCAAACGCTAAACAACATTTTAAACGGCCACAAATTCCGGACAAACGATCAATGCCACGTTGAGAAATTTTTTGATTACTAGCCATTTCTGAAGAAATATTACCTAGATTTCGTAAATGTGACTGACAACACAAACGATAACCGCAGGTGCCAATATCACCGCTAATTTTAGCCTCATCTCTTACTCCTATTTGCTGCAATCTAATGCTACCACGATATCTTTTAGTTAATTCTTTAATTAAATCCCTAAAATCAACCCTGCCTTGGGCAATAAAAGCAAAAACTAATCTTTTTTTATCAAAAGAAAAATGAGCATCAACCAATTTCATTGGTAAATTTAACTGTCGAGCATGATCATGACAAAACTCCAAAGCTTCACGACTTTCCTTATATAATTGCTCTTGTAAACTAATATCTTCACCATTGGCCAGTCTTAAAATTTCAACACCCTGGTCAAGATCTATATCTTTTTTTTCTGTAATTACATTAATCACTCTGACTATTTCATTACCCCACTCAAAATTAACAATCAATTTATCATTTTTTTTGATTGCAGTAGACAATGTTAAAGGGATTAAATAAATTTTATCCCAATTTATATATTGCCCTTCTATATAGTGCATAATTTATTTAATTATTGTGCCGTAATTTGTATTTTTCCAGATTTTTAATAAATTTCCCGGCTGCCATTTACAAACCCTGATTGATAAATTCAATTCTCTAGCTAAAGCCAAAGCGGCCATATCTATAACATTTAAACTAGCTACTAAAGCTTGGTTGTGTGATAAAACTTTAAATCTTTTCGCTGATTTATTTGTCTTAGGATCAGAGTCATACACTCCATTTACTTTGGTCAACTTTATAACCTGTTCAACTCCTAAGCTTGCCCCAAAAATTACTGCTGCGGTATCGGTTGTAACATAAGGCAACCCTGTGCCACCAAAAATAATAACTTTACCAGATAAAAAATCATTTTTGGCTCGATCGGGATTAAAATGTTGACTGGCCTGAGTGATATTTAAAGTGCTATCAAGTACAGCTGGGACTTTTATATTTTCCAAAGCTGCTTGCAAAATCAAACCATTTATAAAAGCCGCGGACATCCCGGCATAATCAAGTTTTAATCTAGATAAATTTTTTATTTGCTTGCCTCTGATAATATTTCCGGCTCCAACTACCACGGCTATTTTTACTTTATGTTGATAGAGCTTTTTTATCTCTTTGGCCAATATCATAGCTTTGTCAGGTGATACGGCCTGGTTAGAGTTAGCAAAAAATTCACCAGATAATTTAAGCAAAATTTTTTTCATCAAAATAATTTTACCTTAAAAAATAAATCCCGCCAATGGCGGGATTATTTATATACTCAACCTATAAAATTTACCAATCTTTATATTTTCACCTATTTTAGCAATATTCTGAGTTAATAATTTTTCAACAGTTAAATTATCATCTTTAATATAATTTTGTCTCAGTAAACAATGCTGGCTATAAAATTTATCTAATTTGCCTTCCACAATTTTTTCCAAAACTTCTGCTGGTTTACCAGCGTTTTGCATTTCTGCCCGATAAATTTCTTTTTCTTTTACTTTTATTTCTTCGGGAACATCTTCAGGCGAAAGATATGATGGATTCATAGCCGCCACTTGCATGGCTAACTCTTTTGCTAAATTTTGAAAATCTTCATTTCTAGCAACAAAATCTGTTTCACACAATAACTCGACCATTGCCCCCACCTTACCATTGCTATGCAAATAAACTCCGATATAACCTTCTTTTACCTGACGAGTAGATTTTTTCGAAGCAATAGTTTGTCCTCTTTTTCTCAAAACTTCTAAAGCTTTGTTAATATCACCTCCAGCTTCAATCAATGCCTGTTTAGCATCCATCATACCGGCTCCAGTTTGCTCTCTTAGTTGTTTTACATTTTCAGCAGATATAGACATAGTTATCAATATCAATAATTAATAAATTAAAATCTTGAATTAATTTTTTTTAACTTTTTTTTCTTCAACCTTTGGTTTTTTTTCATATTCTTTTTTTCCAAAACTAACTGCTGCGGCAATAACTTTTGTAATAATTTCCACTGACTTTACAGCGTCATCATTGGCTGGTATAGGTAAATCTACCTTACTAGGATCTACATTAGTATCACACATAGCCACAATTGGCACACCTTTTTTTCTCGCTTCTGTTACGGCTGTTTTCTCTTCACGAATATCTACGACATAAACTATACTTGGTAGTTTAACCATCTGTCTAATACCACCAACTTTTTGTATTAAATTTTGATAATCCTTTTCCAATTCCAATTGTTCTTTTTTTGTATACTTATTCCATTCACCTTTTTCTTTTTGCTTTTCCAATTTATCTAATTTTCTAATCAATTTAATAATTGTACTAAAATTAGTAAAAGTCCCTCCTACCCATTTATCAATCACATAAGGGCTATTGGCCGATTCAGCAGCTTGTTTGACTATATCCCTAATCTGCCGTTTAGTGCCGATAAACAATACTTCGCCACCATTGGCAGTTTCGTCAATAATAAAATTTACCGCTTTTTCTAATTGCGCGTAAGTTTTTTCCAAATCAATAATATGGACATCATTTCTTTGAGTATAAATAAAAGGCTTCATTTTTGGATGCCAACGTGACTTTTTATGGCCAAAATGAACCCCTGATTTTAACATCTCCATTAGAGATGGAAGTTTTAATTTTTCCATTACTTTTTTCCTTTCTTTCCTCAAAATTTTTGAGGAGCCTCTACTTTTCTCAACTTAGTTTATATACCCAAAGACAAAATGGGCAGGAAAATAAACTAATCAAAAAGTATGAGTGATTTAATATTTAATAAAAGATCTCATTTGAGATCATAAATATTATAACAAAAAAATAAAATCTGGCAAGTTCAATTAGCCAAAATAAAAAAATATGCTAAAATTAGAAAGATAAATTAAATATCTATGAACGGATTAGAAAAAATTATCCTAAACAGAATTAAAAAACCTTGGAAATGGTTATCAGACATTTGGGGAATTTTAGCTATGATAATATTTACTTGGGATTTTTTTCAACCTGATAAATTACGTGTAGAAACCACGGGAATAGCTATTATTTATACAGCCATTTTGGTAATTTACGTATCCAACAAAGAATACCTCCGCTGGCAAAAAAATAATTTTGTTTCCCAATATGCTGGTGAAATTTTTATTGTCTTGTGGACCGTTTTGTTATTTTTATTTGTTTTCCTGACAGCTCTGTTTCCAGAAAAATACACTGTTCCGGCTACCTTTTATACAACTTATATTACCATTTTGGGATTATTTGCTATTTCTTTAAATTCTAAAAAATTAAAGAAAAATTAAACTTGCCTATTTTTAGTGAATATGTTAGTATATTTCTACTTTAAACAATTGAATTTATAAGTTATTATGAAACCGAATATCCATCCAAAATATTATCCGCAAGCGACTATCAGTTGTGCCTGTGGTCAAACTTTTACCGTTGGTTCAACCGTAGAAAAAATTAATGTAGAAATTTGTTCTAATTGCCATCCATTTTATACTGGTAAATCAACTATCGTTGATACTGCGGGGAGAGTTGATAGATTCAAAAAACGACAAGCCAAAGCTGAAGAAAAAGTTAAAAAAACATTGTCACCTGCACAAAAAAAAGCTAAAGCCATATCACGACGCGGTAAAAAAGAAAAATAACCACATAAATATCAAAAATCCCTGCTTTTATAATGGCAGGGATTTTGTTATGCTTTTAATATGATGAAAGAAAAAATTGAACAACTTAAAAAAACTTGTCAGGAACTTGAAAAAAAACTGGCTGAATCTAGTAAAGATCCGCAAGCTTTAAAAATAAATTCTCAAGCTTACAATGAGGCCAAGGAATTATTGGGTCTTTATGAAAAACTTAACCAAACTATCAATGCTATTAATGAAGCTGAGGCAGCTTTAAATGAAACCGACCCCGAGTTAAGAACTTTAGCTGAGGAAGAACTAGCTCAACTTAATCCAAAAAAAATTGAATTGGAAGAAAAAATAAAAGAAATCGAACATCCAGCTTCACCTTATGATAAAAAAAATATCATTATGGAAATTAGAGCCGGAACAGGTGGCGAAGAAGCCGCTTTATTTGCCGGCGATTTATTTCGTATGTATTCACGTTGGGCAGAAAAACAAGGTTGGAAAACTACACTACTATCAACCAATCGAACTGGGATTGGTGGTTTTAAAGAAATTATTTTTGAGATATCGGGCAAAAATGTTTACAGCAATTTAAAATATGAATCGGGTGTCCATAGAGTACAAAGAGTGCCAATCACAGAAAAATCAGGACGGATTCATACTTCCGCTGCTACTGTGGCGGTGATGCCAGAAGCGGAAGAAATTGATTTAAAAATTGATCCTAAAGACTTAGAAATTGAAGCATCTACTTCTACTGGACATGGCGGACAATCAGTAAATACTACCTACTCAGCAATCCGGATTACCCATAAACCAACTGGCATTGTGGTTAAATGCCAAGATGAGCGCAGTCAACAACAAAATAAAGCCAAAGCTATGCAAGTATTACGTTCAAGATTGCTAGCTTTAGAAGAAGAAAAAAGACAACAAGCTGAATCAGCTTTACGTAAATCTCAAGTTGGCTCAGGCGATCGCAGCGAAAAAATAAGAACTTATAATTGGCCACAGAATCGTTTAACTGATCACCGCATAAATCTTACCCTACATAATCTTGACTTAATTTTGGATGGTGATTTAGACGAAATTATTACTGCTTTAAAAAAAGCCGATAAAACTAATAATTAATATTCTGTATAGTTATGCAAAACACCAGAAAAAAAATTTGGCAAATTTTCGGTCTGGTGGTTATTTGGCGTGTTATTATTCAATTGTTTATTTTCCTCACTAAACACCGTCTGAATTTAAATGTTGATTTAGCCTATGATAATTCCAATATAAACATCTGGGTAAACACTCTACCAAATTGGCTTAAAAGTTTTGCCAATTGGGACTCGGGTTGGTATTTATCAATCGCTAACCAAGGCTATCATTATATTGATCAAACCACAAATGCGGTTTTTTTTCCCTTATATCCCCTACTAATTAGATATATTGGTAACATTTTTAAACTGGACTACTTATTAACTGGTTTAATAATTTCTCTATTGGCTATTTTTATTGCCTTGATTTATCTATATAAACTTATTAAAATTGACTATTCGGAAAATATTGCCTGGTCAAGTTTAATTTTTCTATTAATATTTCCCACTGCTCTATTTTTTTCCTTGGTTTATACCGAAGCACTATTTATCTGTTTGGTGATAATGACTTTTTACTACGCCAGACAAAACCAATGGCCGTTAGTAGGTATTATTGGCTTTTTTGTGGTATTAACTAAACCGTGGGGCATAGCTTTATTAATACCATTACTAATTGAATATTATCAAACATTAAACTTTTCAATTAAAAAAACTACAAAAAGCATAGGCTATTTTTTATTAATGCCCTTAGGTTTTCTTTTGCACGCTCAATTTTTAAAAATTAAATTTGGTTCTTACTTTATATTTATGAGCGGACAAAAAATGTGGCACGCTGATAACGCTTATAATTTTTTATTGACTTTTAAAAATTACTTTAATAATATTTTCATTTATATTTCTGACAATCCGGCTTTTCAATCAGCAATAACTTTGGATTTTATATTTTTTGTTTTCGGATTAACAGCCAGTTTTTATATATTTTTTAAAATTAGGAAATCTTATGGAGTGTATACCCTGCTTACCTGTTTAATTCCTGCTTTAACTGGAATCTTTGTATCTATGTCTCGTTATATATTAGTTGCTTTCCCTATTTATATTATGTTAGCCTTATGGTCAGAAAAAAATAAATTAATTCAATTTAGTATTTATCTAATTTCTCTAATGTTATTTAGTTTATTTACTATTTTGTTTATAAATAATTATTGGGTGGCTTAAAAAATATTTGCATGTTGATGAATATATGACTATAAAAGAAATTTTAAACTGGGCTAGCAACAAATTAAAATTTTTAAATTCTCCTCAGCTTGACGCTGAGGTGCTTTTAAGTTTTGTTTTAAAAAAAGACAAAATATATCTTTATACTTATCCGGAAAAGTCGCTTACTATTACACAAATTAAAAAATATATATCACTAATAAATAAACGACGAAATTATGTACCAGTTGCTTACTTAACTCATCATAAAGAATTTTATAATCTAAATTTTTATATTAATAAAAATGTCCTTGTCCCTCGACCAGCTACAGAAATTTTAGTTGACCAAAGTATCAGTTTAATAAACAAATATAATCTGAAAACCTTAGCCGATATTGGTACGGGTAGTGGTTGTATAGCTATTAGTATAAAAAAAAATCTGCCCCAAATAAAAGTATACGCCAATGATATAAATAAAAAAGCTCTTTGGGTAGCTAAAAAAAATGCTCAGTTAAATAAAACAAAAATAATTTTTAAACATGGAGATTTATTAACACCATATAAACATTTGCCAATTGATATTTTTGTTGCCAATTTGCCTTATCTTAGCCATAAAATTTATCAAAAAGAAAAATCAATTAAACATGAACCCAAACAAGCCCTTTTTGCTAAAAATCAAGGACTTAAGTATATTGAAGATGTAATTTTGCAAATAGAAAATCTTGATTATAAACCTAAATTCTTATTAATTGAATTTGACCCTTGGCAAAAAAAAATTATTATCAATAAAACAAAAAAATACAATTATAAAACTAAAATAATTAAAGATTTTGATCAACTTGATCGCACATTAACAATTGAATTATAAACTTAAAAATAATTGATAAAAAGGAGACGAAAATGGAATGGGAATTAACAGCAAAAATATTTGATTATTACAGGGGAAGCAATCAAGAGGATATCTTAACAGACGATGAAAATATCCAAAAAATAAAAAATGTTTGCTCGCAATGGAACCAAACTGGACCAGGTTTTGGTATTCAAATTATAACCATCGACAAAAAAATTCATCGCGGTCTGGCGTGGTGTATTTTTCCTTATAAAAAGAAAATTAAATACTACTTGGAAGAATATCATCAAGATAAAGTTATGATTAACTATTATGAGATACCGTTTAATAATATCATCAGCATAAAATATTTAGGCAAAACAAACACAGTCAGACCAGTAATAAATCAACCGTTATTCAATCATCACTAAACCGTGGAGGCGAAATGAAAAAACTAAATAATTTATTAATAATTTTGCGGCAACAGTGGTTGGCAGACAAAAAAATGGACATAAATATTTTGCTAAATGTCAATGACGAAATTAGATTACTTAACCGCAAAGAAAAAAAACCACTAAAAGTAAATTTGAGTTTTTATAAACTCAAAAGATTACAAACAATTACCGGTCTTTGTTCATATTTAAATTTATTGATTGGAAATAGAATTAACAATAGCTATTTGACGGCAGAAATTAAAACTTGGAAAAAAATAAACAGAAAAAGCTGTGGTAAAACTATAAAACAAAAAATATACTATTTGAAAAAAGTTAAAATTCCAATATACAATCTTATGTCAATCCAAGCTGAAACTATTCCCAATTTATTAAAAAAGTACATATAAAACCTGTTAATTAATTTATTAACAGGTTTTTCTCTTTTATAATTTTTATTCAAATATTATTTCCCTATTCTCAGGTACAACTAAAATCCAAGTTAATCCTGGCAATAAAACTACTTTATTTTCTTGATCAATAAATTCAGTTGGCGAAAATTCTGTATTTTTAAACCAAGTAATATTTTTTTTATTCCCGGACTGAATTAAATATCCATCACCCTTACCAACAATCGTCAGTGATAATCTTCCGGCATTGTCTAAAACAATTTCAGGCGGAATTAATTGAATGATTATATTACTAACATCTATTGGCAAACCAGTTGCCGAATCTTTTTTAAAATTTTTACCATCATAACGTCGATAAGTATTTACATCTGGTAAATAAACAAACTGAGCATCATAAATTTCTCCATTACTAAAATCAACCATTATCTTAACAGCACTCGAACTCGATACTAAAGATAGATTGCTAGAATAAATAAAATTATCATAAACGCCGCGAACGTTTTTGTCTAAATTAAAATCCAATAATACCTGTTTTAAATTTTGAGAATTTATATATAAATTATGTGGAGCAGATTTTTTTGGACTACGATAAAAATATCTTGGCCCATAACCAGATATTTCATTTAAATCTATAACTGGGCTCCTAGCAATTAAGGACAAAGCATCTGGACTACCACCGGCATGGACATATAAAGCGGCAAATTCTGAAGCCCAACTGACAAAATAAGGACGCGCTGATCTAACCGGACCTATTTCAGTTTCAACCTTATTCAAATTTATTATGGCCATTAATCGTGTTGCACCGCCTTCTACTGGAGCTTCATAAATAAAATCAGCCGTTCCTAAGCCGCTTTGCGGCCTAGCTAAAGAATTATTATCAATCATCACAGCTACAGGATAAGTAGAAGAAACCATTTGAATAAAAGTTTGCTCATTGGCTATTTTTTCATTAGCAACAGATTCTTTATTTAAATCATAAAAATATTTAGGCTCAACAATAGCTAAACTACTAATGACATTTTCAAATAAAATAAAACTTCCAAAAACCAACCAGACAAACAAGCACAAAACTATTATGGCAATTATTTTATCTCGATAAACAAAAAACAAATCTTTATTTTTCCTATTATTGGTCATTTTTCATTATAGTAAAACCGTTGGGTAATTCTTTAGCAAAATTATATTTAGGACAACTACCTTGACCGTGATCATTTTGATAAGTTTCAAAATTAACAATTTGCAATACATAATACTCAGTCAAACAATTATTACTACCATAAGGAAATTTTTGATAACGATAAAAATAAGTATTATTATTTAAAGGATCTCTAATTTGTCCTGTTAATATATTTTCATCATATAAAGGTTTTAAAAAATTGGAAGATCCGCCACTTGGTGAAATTGTCATATCCCAACCTTGCCAATCATCTTCCGATTCAGGATATTTGCCATGACGATCATAATAAATATCTAAAGCTTTGACTATTTGATTGATATCAGCTTTACGCTTAGTATCTCTAACTTTTGCTCTTATATCATCAAAACCAACAAAAAATATCACCAAAATACAGCTGACAATTATGATGGCAAAGCTTTTTCTTAATTTACTTGTTCCTTTGGTTTGCAACATATTATCTTAATATATTATAATTATAACACATTAAATAAAAAATAAATTCCGCTATTTGCGGAATTTATTTTACATATAATTATATTTATTTATTGTCCTTACTGGATTCAGTTTCAGTTTTAACTTCAGCCCCTTCAGTTTCAGTTTTAACTTCAGCCCCTTCAGTTTCAGTCGCTACTTCTTCAGATTTTGCTTCCACTCTAGGTTGTTGGACTAAACAAATCGGCACATCATTTTCGACCAAAACTTCAATGCCCGCCGGCCAACTTACATCACCAACAGTTATAACTTTACCAAATTCATCAAGTGGACTAATGTCAATTTCTACTTTTGCTATTAAATCTTTTGGTAAACAAGTAATCGGTACATGACTTAAACTTTTTACCAAAATGCCTCCCAACTCTTTTACAGCTCTCGCCGTACCAATAAATTCAAGGGGCAAATCGGTTGTAAGTTTTTCGTCCATTTTCACTACATAAAAATCAACATGAATCACTTGGTCGTTAACAGGATCCAACTGAACATCTTTAATTAGTACATTAAAAGGTTTAGCATCATCAACAGATAACATAACTAAGGTGCTTTCACCAACTTGATTAAAAAGCTTTTCAAAATCTACCCGAGAGAAAATGACATGAATGTTTTTCTTATTGTGCCCATAAACTTCCCCGGGTATAAATCCTTGCTGACGTAAATCTAAAAGGTTTACATCATCTGGCCGTGTTTTTACTTTAAATTCATACATATTATAAAACTTAACAATTACGTGCTATCTATTGTAACAAAAAAAAATAAGTAGTCAACCCTGCCTTAGCGATCGTGCACATAGATGCTTTGCACTAAACCTAAAGCCAAAAGTACTGATAACAAAGAAGAACCACCAGCAGAAACAAGCGGTAAAGGCACACCGGCAACTGGTAATAATCCAATATTCATTCCAATATTTATCATTAATTGAACAAATATATAAACAATAACACCTAAAGCAATAAATTTACCAAAGTCCGTTCGGGCTATTATTAAAATTCTTAATAAACGATAAAAAAAGAAAAAATAAACCAATAAAAAAACTAAACTGCCCAAAAAACCAAAATTTTCTGCAATCACAGCGAAAATAAAATCCGTTTGTGCTTCAGGCAAAAATTTTAATTGGGATTGAGTGCCAAAACCTAAACCTCTGCCCCACAATCCACCTGAACCAATAGCAACTTTGGCTTGAGTGATATTATAACCTTCTCCTAATGGATCAACATTGGAATTTAAAAATGTCATAATTCGTGTTTTTTGATAAGGCTGCAAGAAAAAATTCCAACTCAAAATCGCACCCAACGATATTAAAAATATGATCAAAATATAATGCCAACGTCTCAACGGCATAAAAAATATTGTTGCCAATAATATAAAAAATAAAATCATCGCTGATCCCAAGTCCGGCTGTTGAATAATTAAAAACATCAAAATACCAGTTAATAAACTAACAAAAAAAATTTTAGATAGTAAATTATTAGGATTTACTGAACTTGTGAGGAATCTGGCTAAAAAAACAATAAATAAAACTTTCACAAATTCTACTGGTTGAATACTTATTGGTCCGAAAATAAACCAAGCTTTAATATTACGAACTTCCTCACCAAAAAATAGTACTGCGACTAATAACAACAGAGAAAGTAAATAAGATAACCAGCCATAATGCTGCCAAATTTTATAATTTTTATTAACTAAAAACAAATAACCAAAAATGCCAATAAAAAATGCTAATAATTGTTTGGTAAAAAATGATGTTTTTCCTGGAGAATTATCCAAACTAAAAAGTATCACTAAACTAAAAATTACCAATATAAAAATGGCTGCTACTAGCAACCAATCTGAATTAATAAATTTTTGCCACCAATTTTTCATGGCTATCTAACGAATTAAATTAGGTGTTGTTTCAGGTACTAGACGGATATTTTTTATATCTAATGAATTAGCAAAAACTTTAACTTCGGTACTTAGATCTGAATTCATAACTTTTGGCCATAAAATTTCTATTTGACGTCTTTCACCACTAGATAAATCACTGACTGTCAAAGCATTTACTCCTACAATTTTATTTCCTTGCCTTAAAATTATCTGAGTTTCTACATCCCAAAAGCTATAGGGCGAATCATTTACTAAATTAAAACTAGTAATAATATTTAACTGATTGGTATTGGTAAAATTAGTTATCACATTGTCTGCTTTAACTGCCGGTTTAACCCAGTTATTACGACTATCTAACTGTGTTCGATCTTTGACTCTTTCCCATAATTGTCGCCTAATAAATAATTTAGCATTACTTACGGAAATATTTTTTGCTAAATTAAAATGAATTAAATATTTTTTATCGCTAGGTAAAATGTTGGTAATATTGGCTGCGGTTGCTTGACCATCGATAATATAATAATATTCTAGTTCTTTTAACCACCAACGGCTATTTGTATTTTGCACTTCGGTAATTAAATCATAGCCAGTATTCCTATCACCTACGGCAACAGTATCGCCCAGCAATAAAGGCTTGGGAGCGTTGGTAGTTTTAATCTGTTCATAATTTGGAACACTGATGGTTAACTCTTGTAACATCGCCTGGTGTTGAGGGGTATTTTTTAAATAATTATAAAATTTCCACCCCGCATTTAAATAAATTACAACAATAAAAACAATAAATAAAATTATCAATCCAGCTCTGATTTTTAGTCTATGCCTAACCCACCAATAGCCTACGGCTAATTCTTTTTCTGTTAATTGTCCAAATTCGTCAGTCATGACTTTATTTTACCTTAATTATAATTATTTTTAAAGCAATCATATTTAAGAGTTACAAACCAATAATAATATGATATAATTAGGTCAATATTAAATAACTTTATGATAATTGAAACTACAAAAGATTTATTTTGGCTATTATTTGGCCTTTCTATTGTATTATTTACATTATTTGTTTGTTGGGGAATGTTTTATATGATTATGACGATTAGAGATTTAAGGGAAACTATAAAAAATTTAAAAAGAAAACTAGATTTAGTCGAAGAATTTTTGACTACAGTTAAAGAAAAAATAACCGACACTTCACAATATTTAAAAACAATTATAGAAACTGTTATAAAAATTACAGGATGGTTTGAACAGCAAAAAAAATCATCCAATAATAAAAAAAATAAATCTGTTACAAAATAAACCCAACAAAAATAGGTAAAATAAGAAATATTTACCTAAAATAAAAAAATTTTGTCGTTACATAAAATATGTTTTATAATTAAATACTGATCGTTATTAAAATATTAAGAACAGAGTCAAGAATTTAAATTTTTAAAACTCTGTTTTTTATTAGTAATTTTCCCCATAGTTTATGAGTTTTGTTCACCTCCATGTTCATAGCCATTTTTCTTTATTAGATGGTTTGTCAAAAATCGATAAATTGGTAGAAAAAGCCGTAGATTTTCATATGCCAGCCGTAGCTCTAACTGATCACGGAGTAATGTATGGAGCAATCGACTTTTACCAAAAATGCAAAAAAGCTGGTATTAAACCTATAATTGGTGTAGAAGCTTATTTGGCGCCTGAGGACCGCTTTAATAAATCTAGCAACCAAGAAAATAGATACTATCATGTTACCCTACTAGCTAAAGATCTGGCCGGTTACAAAAATTTAATAAAACTGGTTACTAGCGGGCATCTGGAAGGTTATTACTATAAACCAAGAATTGACTGGAAAATATTAAGTGAAAACTCTGAAGGAATTATTTGCTTATCTGGATGCTTAAAGGGCGAATTACCACAAGCAATAATAAAAAATCCAAATGATATAGATAAGGTTGTAAAAAAATATTTATCTTTATTTGGCAAAGAAAATTATTATTTTGAAGTTCAGCACCATCCAGGTATTTCTGATCAGATAAAAGTTAATGAAGTTATTTACAAATTGGCTAATAAGTACGGGGTCAAAACAGTTGCCACAAATGACGTCCACTATTTAGAACCAGCAGACGCTGAAGCACACGATACACTTATTTGCCTCCAAACAAAAAGTAAAAAATTTGATCAAAACCGCGTTTCTTATTTACATGATGATTTTTCCTTCCGTTCCCCCCAAAAAATGAAACAAGACTTTAGAGACCATCCAGAAGTTATTACTAATACTTTAGAAATTGCAGAAAAATGTAATCTGGAAATACCAATGGGTGAATATTTGCTCCCCAAATATATTTTGCCGGAAGGGATAACCCCAGAAGAAGAATTAAAAAAATTATGCCTACAAGGTTTAAGTAAACGTTATCCGGGAAAAGAAAATGATGAAAAAATTATTTCCAGAATGAATTATGAGTTGGAAGTAATTAATAAAACTGGGTTTGCCTCTTATTTTCTTATAGTTCAAGATTTTGTCAATTGGGCAAAAAATAATGGTATTATCGTGGGTCCAGGTCGTGGATCAGCTGCTGGATCTATTGTAGCTTATCTTACCAATATAACCAATATAGATCCACTGGAATATGATTTATTATTTGAAAGATTTTTAAATCCGGATCGTATATCTATGCCTGACATCGATTTGGACTTTGCTGATACTAGAAGAGACGAGGTCTTACGTTATGTCGAAAATAAATATGGCCAAGATCATGTGGCGCAAATAATTACTTTTGGTACTATGGCTGCCAGAGTAGCAGTCAGAGATGTGGGTAGAGTATTAGGATTTCCTTATACTTATTGCGATAAACTGGCAAAAATGATCCCCATGTTTACTACCTTGGAAGAAGCTTTGACTAATGTCTCTGAATTAAAAGAAATATATAATAACGAGGAAGACGCTCGGATAATAATTGACACTGCCAAAAAACTAGAAGGCATTTCTCGTCATACTTCTACACATGCTTGCGGAGTAGTTATTACTCCTAAACCTCTAATAAATTATTTACCACTACAACACGCCACTTCGGATGACAAAACTATAGTAACTCAATATTCTTTACATGCTGTTGAAGATTTAGGCCTTTTAAAAATGGATTTTTTGGGATTAAAAAATTTAACTTTGATTGAAGCGGCAATAGAAATTATTGAAAAAATTCACGGTAAAAAAATTGACATAGAAAAAATACCAATAAATGATGAAAAAACTTTTGCCTTACTTCAGGCCGGCGATACCACTGGTGTATTTCAGTTGGAGTCAAGCGGTATGCGTCGTTATTTAAAATCTTTAAAACCCACAGAACTGGAAGATATTATTGCGATGGTTTCGTTGTATCGTCCTGGTCCGATGGAATTTATTGACGATTATATCAAAGGTAAACATGGACAAAAAAAGATAACTTACATTGACAATCGTTTAGAACCAATTTTAGGTAAAACCTACGGCATAGCTGTTTATCAAGAACAAATTATGGAAATTGCTAGAAAACTGGCTGGCTTTTCTTATGCTGAAGCAGATGTTTTAAGAAAAGCTGTTGGTAAAAAAATTAAATCATTACTTGATACCCAAGAAAAGAAAATGATTGATGGTCTAATCGCCAATGGATGTAATGAAAAAACTGCTAAAAAAATTTGGGAATTTATTTTACCATTTGCCCGTTATGGTTTCAATCGAGCTCACGCTGCGTGTTACGCTATGATTGCTTATCAAACCGCTTATCTTAAAGCTAACTATCCAACCGAATTCATGGCTGCTCTACTTACTGCCAATCAAAATAACTTAGACCGGGTCGCGGCTGAAATTGATGAATGTAAAAAAATCGGTATTGAAGTTTTACCCCCTGAAATTAATGAAAGTTTTTCTACCTTTACGGTTGTGGCCAGTACTATTGATGCCAAACATCCTAGAATTCGTTTTGGCTTAGCCACTATAAAAAATGTGGGTTTAGGTGTTGTTAAAGCCATAATAAAAGAACGTAAGGCCAACGGTAATTTTAAATCTCTCGCAGATTTTTTATTTCGGGTTCACGACAAAGATCTAAATAAAAAGTCTTTAGAATCTTTAATTAAATCAGGAACACTTGATGTGTTAGGTGAACGTGGCCAAATGTTGGCTAACTTAGATTTACTACTCCAATATAACAAATATGCTAAAAAATCTGAAAATTCAAGACAAACAAATATTTTTGGTCTAACAAATAAATCAGCTCCACCACTTAAATTAGAATCAACCGAAAAATCAAGCGAGGCAAAAAATTTAGCTTGGGAAAAAGAACTACTTGGTCTATATATATCCTCTCACCCTTTGAAAAGTTTTGCTGACTATTTACAACAAACCAATATCAAACCTTGCAAAAATCTATCTAATTTTTTAAATCAAATGGTGTATGTAGTGGGAGTGATAGATAAAATTAAAAAGATTATTACCCGAAAGGGAGAAACTATGGTATTTGTAAATATTGAAGACTATACCGCATCGACGGAAATAATAGTATTTCCTACAATTTATAAAAATACTCGTGAGCTATGGATAGAGGGAGAAACAATTTTAGTTAAAGGCAAAGTATCAAACAAAGATAACGAAATAAAAATATTAGCCGAAGAAGTGAGAAAACTGGATATTAATAATTTAAAAAGAAATTTTCCGTTAGATAAAAAATCTACCAAAAATAATTCTTTCTCTCAAACTAATTTACAAATAATACAAGAGCAAGGGAAAATTTATTTACAACTCCCCCTTAAAACAAAAGCAAAACTTATTGAAGAGTTAAAAAATATTTTTCTTAGTCATCCTGGTGAAAAACAAGTGATGCTGATTGTCCGCCAAGAAAAACAAATTAGAAAAATTGCCACTAATTTCTCAATTAGTTATAATGAAACTGTTAAACAAAAAATCGAGCTAGCATGGCAATATTATGGTTAAAATAAATTCACCAAAAAATAAAGAACCTAAAGCTGCAATCTCTAAAGTTAACAGACAAATTACCGTTGGTTTTGTTTTGACTACTATCTCTCTTATCGTGATTATTGCCTATTTTTCACTATCTAGAGCAATTATTTATATTACTCCTGAAAAATTTTCTGTCGAGGCAAGCGCTGAATTGCAAATATTACCTGAAGTAACCTCAACCTTAACTAGTTCAAATATTTTGCCCGGAATTGTTACCTCTACTATTCTAAGTGCTCAAAATCAATTTTCCCCTTCAGAAAAAACAACCATTCAAGAAAAAGCTACCGGCATAGTGACTATTATAAATAATTATTCCCGAAATCAAACTTTAGTAGCAACTACTAGATTATTATCTCCAAAAAATATGCTTTACCGCACTACAGAGACGGTGATTGTTCCGGCCGGCGGTAGCGTTCAAGTGCCTATCATAGCCGACGGTTCTGGTGATGAATATGAAACCGAACCAACAAATTTTACTATTCCCGGTCTATGGGAAGGACTCCAAAATAAAATATATGCTGTAGCTGATGGAAAAATAACGAAAAAAACAACCAGCATGCGAATCATCACCCCTCAAGATCTAGAAAACGCTAAAGATGAACTCCTGATTACACTAGATAAAAAAGCTAAACAAGAAGTGATTAACCGTGATGACTACTTGAGTATCACAAATATTACTCTAATTTCTACCAGCACTTCTAATCCAGTCGGAGCAGATGTAAATAGTTATGAAATGAAAATAACAGCCAAAGTTGATATTGTGGCTTTTTCTAAAAATGATTTAGAAAAACTAGCTGTCAATAACCTAAAAAATTCTTTACCTGATAAACAAACCTATCTAAATCATGACCCGGAATCTCTGACTTATGATTTATTAGATTATAGTTTAAATCCGCCATCAGCAAATATTAAAATCAACATCAAAGGGACGGCTATAGCTGATATTCTTGATCAATTTAGCAAAAAAGATATTTTAGGTTTTTCCGAACAAGATGTTTTAGAATATTTTAAAAATAAATTTAATATCACCAATATTCAAGTTCATTTTTCTCCGAGTTGGGTAAAATCTATACCTCCTCTAGAGGATCATGTGGAAATAAAAATAGTGAAATAATTTAAGAGTTGACAATAAAATTAATAAAAACTACTATACAGATACTAGGACACGTAGCCAAATCACTCCTTAACAGAGAGAAAAAGCCATAGGCTGAAAGCTTTTTCTAAGGTAAGTCTTGAGCTATACCACCTAGTTTCTGCTCAGCAGAATAAATTAATAGGTTTTCAAAAGAGTGTCTCTATTCTTAGAGAAATTCGGGTGGAACCGTCCTAATTAATCCTAGGACCCCGAAAGCATAGTGCTTTGGGGATTTTTTATTTAAAACCCTAAAGTTCATCAGAAATTATTATTTGTCCTTTATAAAAAAACTTTGCCAGCTTGAAAACGGTCAATACTAATATCCTATATAAATAATTACTTTGATCATATCGTTTCAGTATTGGCATGTAAACCAGGCATTACTCAAACTTGTAAATTTGGAAAATTTTCTATTATAATTTTACTGATAGCCAACTAAAATTAAATTCGTTGAGATATTATTATCAAATAAAGCTCTTTCTTTAAAAATATTATTAATAAACAAAATTTTCATTTTTAGCTCCTATTATTTAAAATAAACAATTAAGAAATATAAATTAAAAATATGTCAATATCAAAAAAATCAGACCAAACGGAACTAGATGCACTAAGACACTCTGCGGCTCATTTATTAGCTGCCGCGGTTCTGGAATTGTGGCCAGATACTAAAAACACAATTGGTCCGGCAATTGCCAACGGCTTTTACTATGATTTTGAATTTCAACATCCTATTTCGGAAAATGATTTACCACTAATTGAAAATAAAATGCGAGAACTTATAGCAACTTGGGATGAATTCAAACGTGAGGAAGTTGACCTAAAAAAAGCCAAAGAAATTTATCATGATAATCAATACAAATTGGAATTGATAGAACAATTCTCCAGCGAAGGTAAAACTTTAACTTTATTTCATTCAGGTAAATTTACTGACCTTTGCCGAGGCGGACACATATCAAAGCCAAATAAAGAACTAAAATATTTTAAACTTTTATCTTTAGCCGGGGCCTATTGGCGAGGTAACGAAAAAAATACTATGCTCACACGTATTTACGGAACGGCTTTTTTTTCTCAAAAAGAACTAGATGAATATTTAAATAAACTTGAAGAAGCAAAAAAACGTGATCATAGAAAAATTGGCCAAGACCAAGAACTTTTCTTTTTTGATCCTTTAGTGGGTAAAGGTCTGCCAATTTGGTTACCAAAAGGAACAATTATTAAAAACGAAATCGAAAAATTAGCTATAAAATTTGAAAATGAATATGGTTATCAAAGAATTTCAACTCCTCATTTAGCTAAAGAAGAATTATATCTCACTTCTGGCCACCTACCATATTATCAAGATTCAATGTATCCAGCTATGGTCATGGATGACGGGACTTATTATTTAAAAGCTATGAATTGTCCTCATCATCATATTATTTTTAAATCAAAACCTAGAAGTTATCGCGACCTACCAATAAGATTAGCAGAATATGGTACGGTTTATCGTAATGAGCTTTCGGGTACTTTGGCAGGACTGCTCCGAGTTAGATCGCTACAAATGAATGATGCTCATATTTATTGTCGTAAAGATCAAATCAAAGATGAAGTTAAAAAAGTTATTACATTAAATTTAGAACTATTTAAAATATTTGGGTTAAAAAATTTTTGGTTTAGACTTTCAAAATGGGATCCTAACCATAAAGAAAAATATGTTGATGAGCCAACCAATTGGGAAGATTGTCAAAATATTCTACGTGAAGTATTAGCCGAAAATAAATTAGATTTTATTGAAGTAGATGATGAAGCCGCTTTTTACGGACCAAAAATAGATGTTCAATTTGAATCAGTTATTGGCCGGGAAGAAACTATGTCTACTATTCAACTTGATTTTGTTGCCAAAACAAAATTTAATCTTTCTTATACAGATAATCAAGGTAAAGAAAATAATGAAATTTTTGTAATTCACCGCGCTCCTCTATCAACCCACGAAAGATTTATGGCCTTTTTAATTGAACATTACGCTGGCACTTGGCCAGTTTGGCTCTCACCTATTCAAGTTGCGATAATTTCCGTGGGTAAAGAACATCATAACTTTTGTCAGCAATTGGCTGAAGAATTTAAAAAAACTAATATTCGCGTTGAAGTTGACGATGCTAATGAAACAGTTGGTAATAAAATTCGCAAAGCCAGCCACAATAAAATACCTTATATTTTGGTAATTGGGGACAAAGAAATGAAATCGGAAGAACTAGCAGTTCGAGTTCGGGGACAAGAAAAATTACTAAAAATCAGAAAAAAAGAGTTTATTGATCATGTGCTAAAAGAAGTAAACGATCATCAATAAATTAAAATAATTTCATAAAACAAACCTCAAACTTGAGGTTTGTTTTATGATTGACAAATTTTAAAAAAAATGATAATTTTTTTTATTAAACTTTAAAAACCTATCACAAATCTACAAAAAAAATAAAGGAGTATCAATAATGAATGCTATTACCGGCTCAAATAATAATTTAGCCAAGGTTGTCTTGGCTGAATATCGCCGAATATTTGTCTGTGATAATGTAGCAGTAAAAATTCCTCTCATGGGTAAATATATGCGTTATGATTCTGCACATAAAATTTCTGTTAATGGCAAAACCATATATATTCCAGGACACTATGTGCTAGGATTTATTTTTCCTGGCAAAATTATAATGTACAGACACTTTTATATTTCTGAGGAATCATTGGGGAAAACCATTAATGCAAAAATTGTTCTTTACAAAAAAGTATATTTGGACAAACGTGTCCAATATATTCTAGATGTCAAACCACAATCTTCTTCGAGTCCAAGATATGAGTTGAAAATAATTACTGAAAAACCTACGAAAAACAAGGATCTTGGTCCATTAATTTGTCTGGAAGGCAAAGCAATTGGTAAAATTGCTTGCCGAGAAATTATTCAATAAAATAAATAAGGACGGCTTTCTGGCTGTCCTTTATTAATATTTTTTAACTTGGAATTATATTAATTTAAAATTATTAACATATTTTTTAATTATCAATCTTAAATTCTTGCTTCTTATTATTTTATTCTATATAATACAAAGCACAAAAATATGCCAACAAAAAAACTAAAATATTATTTATTTGTCATTGGTTGTCAAATGAATTTATCTGATGCGGAAAGACTAGAAACCATATTGCAATCAATCGGCTATACCAAAACTACCAAAGAAGCAGAAGCTGATTTTATTGGTGTAGTTTCGTGTGCTGTTAGACAAAAAGCCATGGATAGGATCTATGGTAAGATTAGACAATGGAACTTAATAAAAGAATCTCGTCCTCTTATTACCCTATTAACCGGTTGCGTACTTAAACACGACAAAAATAAACTAAAATATCAATTCGATATTCTGTTGGATATGAAAGATATTCAAAAATTGCCAGAACAATTACAATCAAGACAAGCAACTTTGGGAAATTTTATTCCAGCCATCTCTTATTTGCAAATCAAACCTAGTTATGAATCAAAATTCAAAGCATATGTGCCGATTATGACGGGATGCAATAAATTCTGTACCTATTGCGCTGTCCCCTATACTAGAGGGCCTGAAGTTTCTCGACCAGCTGAAGAAATATTTACTGAAATAAAAGAATTATTAAACAAGGGCTATAAAGAAATTACGTTACTTGGACAAAATGTAAACTCCTATGGACTTGACAATAAAGACACCCGCAGTCCCAACTATAAGAAAAAAATGTTATCTTTTGCTGAATTACTTGAAAAAATAAATTCTTGGCGCGGCGATTTTTGGTTACGATTCGTTACCTCCCATCCTTATGATATGTCGGATGATTTAATTAGTGTAATGGCTGAAAGAAAACACCTGGCTGAATATTTGCATCTACCAGTACAATCAGGTAACAACGACATTTTAAAAAAAATGAATCGTTATTATACGGTAGAAAGTTATTTAGAAAAATTATTTGATATTAGACAAAAAATTCCTGGCATTTCTGTATCTACCGATATCATAGTTGGTTTTGCCGGTGAAACCGAAAAACAATTTTTAGATACAGCCAAACTAATGCAACAAGCAAAATATGATATGGCCTACATCGCACAATATTCTCCGCGTCCAGGGACTTCAGCTCATCGTTTGTATAAAGATTCAGTACCTGCCGAAGAAAAAAAACGTCGTGAAAATTATCTAAATGAAATTTTAAAAACAACCGCCAAAGAATACAACCAAAAATTTACCAACCAATTTACCACCGTACTGGTTGATGGAATAAAAAATAAAAAATTATACGGAAAAAATCGTGAATTCAAAACCGTCCAATTTATTGGACAAAAAAAACTAATAGGCAATTTTGTCAAAGTAAAAATAAAAAACACTGGACCGTGGGGATTAATCGGCAACAAAATAAAATAATATGAACAAACAAAAAATTGTAGTAATATTAGGGCCCACTGCATCAGGTAAAACAGAACTGGCTTTAAAAATAGCCAAAAAATTCAATGGTTACATAATTTCGGCTGACTCTAGACAGATCTATAAAGAAATGAATATTGGCACTGCTAAACCTCGAGGTAAAATCAAGCAACTTGAATTAAAAATAAAAGAAATAAATAATCATATTTATTTTGTACAAGATATACCTCATTTTTTAATAGATTACATTACACCAGATCAACCATTTACTTTGGCCGATTGGCTAAAAGTTACAAAAAAAATATTAAATTCCAAAATACTAAATTCAAAATTCCGTATTCCCATAATCTGCGGGGGCACGGGGCTTTATATTTCAGCTTTAGTTAATAATTTTCAATTACCAAAAGGTAAAATCAATTTAAATTTAAGAAATAAATTAAATCAATTATCATTGACTACACTACTCGCCAAACTAAAAAAACTTGATTTAGAAACTTACAATTCAATTGATAAAAAAAATAAAAGAAAAATTATTAGAACTGTAGAATATATTTTAACAAACAACCAACTTTTTAAGCCTGAATATAAACCAGCTCAATCACCTTATCAATTTCTACAAATCGGATTGGATATTTCACGCGAACAACTTTATCAAAAAATCAACCAACGAGTAGATCAAATGTTAAAAAATGGTTTAATTGCAGAAACTAAACGGCTTACAAAAAAATATTCAACTAATCTGCCAGCGATGTCAGGGATTGGTTATCGTCAAATAAATATGTATTTAAATGGTAGTTTAGATAAAACCGCAGCCGTTGAACAAATCAAACGCGATAGCCGTCATTATGCCAAACGCCAACTCACCTGGTTTAAACGAGATAAAAAAATTAACTGGGTAAAAAATTATGCTACGGCGGAAAAATTGGTTAAAGATTTTTTGTCAAAATAAAAGGGAGCTAAGTTGCTCCCTATTTTAATAAAACTTTTTAATTTTTTCTTTAAAAAATTCAAAATTTTCATATTTGATATGTAAACGACTATCTCGGTGCCAATCGTTTTTTTCCTCGTAAGGTAAAAGCTCATAAAGCTTAAAATGCTTTTTAAAATTACGAGGGGTAAATAGACTGACCTGATCCCCATATTTGCCAACTAAACGAATGGCTATAACACATTCGTTATTACCTTGTTTAAACATTTCAGCCTTTAACAAACCGAGATTGGGCTTAATTTCATTTTTATATTCCCTAATAATATCGATGTAAATCAAACCAGGAAATTTTTCTATCTTGGAAAATAAGCTTATTGTTAATTCTTTATTCTTAATATACTCTATCTCCAGAATATTTAAATAATCAGCTATGACGCTGTCATTTTGTTCATTTTCAATCCAAAGTTTTAACTTATCATAAAGAACTTGACGATTTTCCTGCCTTCTGGGCGGATTGATAAAATAACTTGGACCTAAATAAATCCCCCGCAAATAAATCTGAGCCAATTTTGAATAGTTATAACCATTAGCTTGTCCTTCAAATTTATTGGCGTCATTATCTAACTCATCATATAACTTTTTACTATAACAGCCTTTAGCATAAGCCAAATAACCATCCAAATCATCATGGAAAAATACTAATTCTATATTTTCCTTTAACCATTCACCAATTGCTACCATACTAGTAGCGGAAGGAGCGTATTTGCCGGGTAAAATATGAGTATTTTTTCCAAGTAAAGTATAAATAATTTGGTAATTCTCAAGATTTTTTTCTTGATTTTCATGATGGTCAACATAAACCACATCAATACCAAATAAAATCAACATTTTAATAAAATCAACAATTTCATTACTTGGACCTAAATCTACCAATGCAACCTTTTTTATATTATTAATCAAAATAAATTTAATCAGTTCAATTAATTCAATATATTTTAAAAAAGGCTGGATGGCAAACCCGACAATACCATTTAATTTAGTATGTACTAAAATGGGTTCCATAACCATAACACCTCCGAGATAATTTATAAAATTTTTAATATACAAATACAAATTATTATCTATAAAGATTGTTTACTATAAATTATATTTAATTTTTTGTCAAGCAATAAAAAAGGCAGTTAATAAAACTGCCAATTAAGGTATTAATAAATACCGCCCGATGCCTAAACTAATAGCTGTTGTTTTTTTATTGTCAATAACTAAAGTAAATAATAAATTATTTTGATAAGAAAAAATTAACATCTTTTGATTTTCATCTAACGAATATTCTTTGAAATTTACTTTATCAAACGATGGTAACTGCGATTTTTTGCTAATTAACCAGCTTAAAACTTTTTCTTTGGGGCAAAAATAGGCTTCAGAGTATGCCTCGCCGACTAAAAAAGAATCAGGTAAGAAGCTAGAAATATAAACAGTATCTGACTGTAAAATGCTTTGATATAATTTTTTATAAAAATTTTTTGTTTGATTAACATTTACCTCCTGAACTATTTGACTATAAAGATAATTATTAAAAAACAAAACAAAAAATAGCGCAACAACACGCATATTTCCTCCTAATATAATTGTTAAATAACTAAAAGTGTATTTTATTATTAAAAGTATAAAATGTCAATTGAAACTTAGTTCAATAATTTAATAAGCATTTCTTCTACTGCTTTAGGATCAGCTTTACCTTTTGATTTTTTCATAACTGCCCCAATTAAAAATTTGAGTACAACCACTTTACCCTGTTTATATTGTTCTACCTGACTTTTATTTTCACTTATTACTTCCTTTACAATCTGATCAATGTCACTACCTGTTGTTTGTTGTAAATCAAGTTCATCCATAATATTTGAAGGATCGCCGCCAGTATTAAACATTTTTTCTAAAATAACTTGTGCTGAAGTAGAGTTGACTCTTCGGTTAAAAATTAGACGTAAAAATTCAGCCATATTTTCTGGAGTTATTTTTAAGTCCGTAACTGATTTTCCTGATTTATTCATCAATTGTAAAAGATTATTTAATAACCAACTTGATACCAATTTAGCAATTTTGTTTTTATACTCTGCCTGAATTTCAGCCGCTGTTCCTTCAATCTCATCACCTGATTCTAACCAAGCTAAAAATTCTGAATATACTTTTTCAGCATAACTATCAAAACCAGGAATATTAAGTAAAATATTTACCTCTGACAATTTAAAACCATACTCATTAATTAATCTCTGACGTTTTTGATTGGGTAGTTCCGGAATTTGTTTTTTAATAAAATTAATTTCTTCCAAGGTGATTGCAATCGGTGGTAAATCAGGTTCAGGAAAATAACGATAATCGCTGGCTTCTTCTTTTGTCCGTTGCTCTACAGTAATGCCTTGTTGTTCATTCCACCCTCGTGTTTCTTGATTATCAGGCACCTGATTTGTTTCCCATAATTTTGTTTGTCTTTTAATTTCATATGCCAAGGCATATTCAACCGCGCGAAAAGAATTTAAATTTTTTATTTCTGTTTTGGGATACAATTTTTTATCGCCTAAAGGACGTAATGAAATATTAGCATCACAACGAAGTTGACCTTTTTCCATATCAGCGTCTGATATATTCAATAGACGCATTATCATTCTTAACTCTTGTAAAAAAATTTTTGCTTCTTGAGGTGATTTAAAATCTGGCTTAGTTACAATTTCAACCAAAGGTGTCCCCGCTCGATTAAAATCAATTAGAGTACAATCATCGTGATGAAAATTTTTCGCCGCATCTTCTTCCAAATGCAACCTTTCGATGCCAAAAATTTTTTCGCCATCAGGCAATAATATTTCTAAATAACCGTTTTCAGCTAGCGGTTTATCATATTGTGAAATTTGGTAACCCTTTGGTAAATCGGGATAAAAATAACTTTTACGGTCAAATTTTGAGTACTCATTAATCTTTAGATTTAAAGCCAAGGCCGCTTTAACTCCTAAAACAATTGCCTGCTTATTTGCCACCGGCAAAACTCCGGGATGACCAGTACAAATCGGACAAATATTTTTATTTGGCTCAGTTAAATCAAAATCATTAGCACAAGCACAAAACATTTTTGATTTTGTTTTTAACTGGACGTGGATTTCTAAACCAATAACTGGTTCCAATTTCATAATTGTTACTATATTATTCTTTATTTAATTATATTATCATAAGCATACCAATAAAAAAAGGGTTCAAATGAACCCTTATATTATAATTGATTTATCAATTGCCAACGATGGGAAAAAAAATTTTTTAGCCAATTTTTGGCTTCATTCCAACCATGTTTTTTATGACGATAAATAAATATGCTTTTGAGTTTTACTCGATATTTTTCTTCCTTATCAAGGAAATTTTGCAACTTAATTGGAAATCTTTGCCCGAGTGGCACCACTAAGGTGCGTAGTTTAAGAACCAAAACTAACGAATCAATTTCGTGATCTAGATTAAATTCTTGTTCCATCTCAGCTGCATCAAAATAATTATTAATATTAAAGAACATAACTCCTCCTTTTTTTTGTTAAATAATTTTATTAAAAATATTATAAAGTTTATCGTTAACCTCAGCCTTTGTCAATAATTTACCAGCTTCATAGCATTCCACTATATAAAAATTAGGAAATTCACGAGCAATTTCCAAAAAAACTCTTTCCGCCATTTGTAAATGCTGTAAATCACTTTCGTGTAAATCTCTTTTAACGCCCCCGACATAATCCCGGTGGCCTTTTTTATCTACCAAATTTTGAGCAACAGTTGCCGGTACATGTAAAATAATAGTGGCCTCTGGTTTAGGAATTCCTAAAATATTAAATTCAAAATTATAAAGCCAGTTGAAAAAAATTTTTCTTTCATCCTTATTTTTTATTTTAGCTCCTTGATGCCCCATATTTGCTGAGACATAACGATTGGCAATTACTAAACTACCATCGGCTAACATTTCTTGAATATCTTTTTTGGCTGCAAATCTATCTAAGGCATAAAAAACTGAAGCTTGATAAGGTCCAATATCACTTAAACTCCCAAATTTTCCATTTAAATAACTTTCAACAAACCAAGCAGAGGGTTGAGAATAGCGAGGAAAGTCAATCTTTGCGACTCGCCTACCTTCAGCTTGAAATCGTTCAATCAGTAAATCTACCTGCGTTGATTTACCTGAACCATCACCACCGTCAATAACTATTAATTTTCCCGTACTCATAATTTGTTTATCCTTTCATATTCGACAAAGGCAAAACCTTCATATTGTTTGCGACTAATTTCTCGCCATTCCGTCTTAGAAATATTGGGAAAATAAGTGTCTCCGACTGGACGCAAATCAACTTCGGTTATATACATTTTATCAGCTAAGGGAAAAACCTGTTTATAAATACTGGCACCGCCAATTACCCACACCTCCTGATTTTTTAAAGCCAACAAAGCATCCTGAAGAGAATAATATACTATAACTCCAGGTGGAACATTAAAATTTTTATCCGAAGTAACCACAATATTTTTACGGTTTGGCAATGGCTTACCTAACCGTTTGATTATCGAGGTAAAAGTATTACTGCCCATTAAAACGGTTTTACCATTGGTTAAATTTTGAAAATGTTTTAAATCTTCCGGAATGTGCCAAGGTAAATCATTACCTCGGCCAATTACATTATTTTTAGCCACAGCCGCAATAATTATAATCATACAGCAATATCAAACTTAATTGTAGGATAACTTTCATAACCAACAATTTCACTATCCGTATATTGCCAATCAAAAATAGAAGTAAATTTTTCAGTTTTAATTTGAGGCAATTTATACCTGTTTGGATCTCTGGTTAACTGCTCCTGTAAACCAGCAATATGATTCTTATAAATATGTGTATCAGCTAAAAATCCAGTCAAAATTCCTTCTGCCAAACCTGTTTCTTTGGCCAATAAATGCAATAAAGTAGCGTAACTGGCGATATTAAACGGCAGTCCTAGTGCTACATCTACACTACGTTGATTCCAAAATAAATTAAGACGATTATTAATGACTGTTACTTGCCAAGCATAATGACAATAAGGCGGAATAACTTTATCAATATCCATTGGGTTCCAAGCAACCACCACCATTTGTCGGCTATCTGGCTTAGTTTTTAAAGTTTCCACTACTCGTTTTAACTGATCTACTCCTTGACCAGTATAATCGTTTTGATAACCTTGATAAATTGCCCCAAAATGACGCCATTCCCAACCATAAATTGTTCCCAAATCTCTCTCGGCTAACATTTTTTGCTTGGTTTCTTCATCGTGGGCATAAGGCACCTTGATTGGAGTGCACCATTCATCCCAAATATGATTATTTCTATTCTGCAACCACTTTTTGTCAGTTATTCCTTTAATAAAAAATTCCAACTCTGAGGCTACTAAACGAAAAGGTATTTTTTTAGTGGTTAATAAAGGAAAACCTTTACTCATATCATGCTGAAACATAGCACCAGCAATCGCCAAAGTTCCCGTACCGGTTCGGTCGGTTTTCTCTTGACCATTGGTTAAAACATTTTTTACGATATCAAGATAAGCTTGCATAAAAATAAAAAAAATAAAAAAACAATTAAATCAGCCAGTACTGCCAAAACCACCTCGACTAAATGATTTTATATCTTCAACCACTTCTTCCCACTCAGCCCGATCAATTTTAATAAATATACCCTGACCAATACGTTCGCCTTTCTTAACTAAGACTTCTTGTTTTGTAAAATTATAAACCTGAAAAAGTATTTCGTCTTCTGGACCATGAAAATCCTGATCAATTACACCAGCGGTAACTATTAATCCTTTCTTTTTGGCCGTTGAAGAACGATCTTTTAAATAAAGCATATATCCTTCTGGCACAGCAATAATTAAATTAGTTGGAATACGAGCAATTTCCTTAGGAGGAATAATTAAATCGTGGCGAGCATATAAATCAAAAGCTACCGCGCCGGAAGTGTGATATTGCGGTAGAGGTAATGACTTGTCAACTAATTTAATTTTTACCTTCATTAAATTAATTAAATAATTTTTTTTCCACACCTTCCAACAATAAAATCAGTAAAGTTAAAATTGAACCAATAATAGCCAAAAAATACATACCATAACCAACCGCCATCCCGACTGCCGCTACGGTCCAAATGGAAGCAGCTGTTGATAACCCTCTGACACTATCTGAATTATGAATTATTGTTCCTGCTCCTAAAAACCCTATGCCAGTTACAATTCCAGCAGTAATGCGGGTAGTATCAATACTATTTAAACCAAGTTCATAAGCAATGATAGTAAAAACTGTGGAACCCAAAGCCACCAACATATGCGTCCGCAAACCAGCTGGAGTTTTAATTTTTTCTCGTTGCCAACCAACTATACCTGCTAAAAAAATAGCCAATATTAATTTAAAGATGATATTTAAATTAATATAATCCATATTTAACTTATTAATTTTAAAAATTCATCGATCTGTTTGTACATTTTGTTAAAATCTGCATTATTGATGATAGTATAATCTGCCATGACAATCGGACCACCTTTTTCAATATTTTCTATTTCAGCATAATCTCTAGCTTGGGCTTGTTCTGGGGTTAACATTCTAAATCTTACCGCATCATCATTAAGTTTATTATGTACCCGTTGAGATAAACGTTCATATCTTAATTTAGGTGGAGCATAGACCGCTAAAACATATAATTTGTCTTTATAATTCTCTTTCAAAACTTTGTATTCCGACCAGGAATATAAACCATCAACTACAACAGATTTTCCTTCGTTTAACATCTCATTGATTTTGCTTAAATTTAACTTAGCATAAGCACCCATACCATGTTCTCGTCTCAAACCTTCCCTTATTTTTTTTTCGTTGGCCTCATTAATTTCTAAACCTTGAGCTTTCAATAAATCCAATGTAACCTGACCAAAACGCAAATAAGCATACCCACGTTCAACTAAATAATCAGCCACTTGGCTTTTGCCAGCGCCGCACATGCCTACGATTGCCACAATTTTATTAGTATTTGTTTTCATTATCATCTTCCTTTTTATAAATTATTTCGATTTTCTCTTTTGTTGGCAAATAAGTCCAAGCTAAATACAAACCAACAACAAACCCAAAAATTAAAATGGAAACAAAATATGAAAAAAATGATCTTTCCCAATGTGACATTCCTTGAGTTAAACAAATTTTAGAATAATCACATATTAAACCGACAACTAAATCGCCTAAACTAAACAAAGTAACTATTACCTCAGTGATATAAGGCAAAACCAAACCTCTACTATCTAAATAATTTTGTAATAATAACAAGGGTAAAAAAACTAAACCACTCCAGATAACCCCTTTGGCATAAAATTGCCAAAATTTTGGTGAAAATAACATTATTTTATATTATCAGGATAAAATTCTTTAAAATTATCCAAAATTTCATGTAAATTTTTCATGACCAACTGTTGAGATTCGATTCCTTTTAAGGTAAAAATTTTTTTGGCTGCCACAAAAGTATCAAGCTCCGGATATTTATCAAGTAAATAATAGACTTTTTTTATGCCTTTTTGAGCAATTAATTTAGCACATTCATTACAACTACTTAAAGTAATATAGATGCGGCAATCTGATAAATCTGATTTAATAGCATTTAAAATTGCATTAGCTTCAGCATGAACGACATAAGGGTATTTAGTATTCATAAATTCACCCTCTCTGGACCAAGAAAGTTTAGTTTCATCAATGCCGGCTACAAAACCATTATAACCAGTTCCGACTATATGATTATGATTATCCACAATCACTGCTCCCACTTTGGAAGATGGATCTTTACTGCGAAATGAAGTGAATATTGCCAATCCCATAAAATATTCATCCCAGGAAAGATTATCTTTTTTCATAATTTTTTATACACAATATTTTCTTAATTTTACATATTTATTTGTTTTTGAGCAAATAAAAACTAGCCCTTGAATTGGGCTAGATGATTTTATTTTAATTTGTTTATTAGTATATCAATGGCTTCAGTATAGTCAATATCCGCCGGGAAAAACAACTCAAACAACTCAATCGATGATTGCAAAAAAAACTTTTTATCAATTTTTTCAGATGAGTTAATATCAAGAGATATTATTTGTTTATTTACATCCGACGAAATATATTTATTTTTTGGTGATTCTGTATTTTTTAAAATACCTCTTTTTTTTATACTTTGCTCACTTTGAATCAACCATTTATTATCGCCTACCGGCAAGATAATCAATTTAGGTGAAGTCACCCGGCCATACTTAATTAAATCATGAACTTTGGGTTTGACACAAAACGTTTCCGGATCAATCCAAACCCGATGAAAAAACTTACCTTCAAAAACATTATCCTGATTGAGGATAAAAATGACTTTTAATTGCATTACCTGCTCCTTTTTTAAATGTACAAATAATTAATTGCAAATGGAATCCCGCTAAAATTAGGCGGGATTAATATCTGCCATCAATTATACTTTAACTTTTATACCTGGACCCATGCTGGTTGCTAAGGTAACTGATTTGATGTAAGTGCCTTTAATATCTTCCGGTTTAGCTCTTTTTATTTCTTCCATAACTGCCATAAAATTTTCCTTCAATTTATCTACGCCCATACTAACCTTGCCTAAAGATAAATGGATATTGCCATTTTTATCATTTTTAAATGAAATTTTACCTTTATTCAATTCGTTAATTGTTTTTACAACATCGGTTGTAACAGTTTCAGATTTTGGATTGGGCATTAAGCCTTTGGGACCTAAAACTTTGGCAATTTTTGCTAACTCTTTCATCATATCAGGAGTGGCAATAGCTAAATCAAAATTTACCTTGCCGCTCTTTTTAATTTCTTCTATCAACTCCACACCACCAACAATTGTTGCTCCTAATTTTTTAGCATCAGCTGCAGCTTTACCTTCAGCAAATACCGCAATATTTTTTTTCTTACCACTACCATGGGGCGGAACTACAGTTCCTCTAATCTGTTGTTCTCCTTTTTTTGGATCAATATTCAAATTCAAATGCAATTCAACCGCTGAATCAAATTTGGTAATAGCTGTTTTTATTACCAAATCAAAAGCTTCATCAATTGAATAACTTTTACCTTTTTCAATCAGCTGCGCAGCAGCTAAATACTTTTTTCCTGATTTCATAAATTTATAAGGTGGTTATAACGGCTAATATTGCCTCCCACCAATTAATAATTAATCTTTAATGACAATGCCCATTTGGCGAGCTGTGCCGCTAATAATACGTTTTGCTCCTTCTAAATCTTTGGCATTCAAATCGGGCATTTTTATTTTAGCTATTTCTTCTACCTGGGCACTAGTTATAGTACCAACTTTATCTTTCAATGGACTACCTGAACCTTTTTGAATCCCAGCGGCTTTTTTTAAAAGCTCAGCAGCTGGCGGAGTTTTAACAACAAAATCAAAACTACGATCTTCATAAACAGTAATAACTACGGGCAATACACTCCCCATCTTATCTTTGGTAGCTTCATTGTATTTGGTACAAAAATCTTGAATAGCTACACCGTGTTGCCCTAAAGCAGGACCAACTGGTGGCGCTGGATTAGCTTGTCCAGCTTGAATTTGTAATTTTATTATTGCTTTTACTGGTTTAGCCATATATATTCTTCTCTTTTGAAAGACAAACAAGAAGCTTTCCTAAAAGGAATATTTGTCTTTCTTAATTAATAAATTAAATTTTTTTAATTTGTAAAAAATCTAGCTCTACTGGCGTTTCCCGTCCAAAAATCGAAATCAAAACTTTAACTTTACCTCTAGCTTCATCTATTTCGGCAATTTTACCCTCATAATCCTTAAAAGGACCGTCGACAATCCTAACTGGAGTATCAATATTGACGTCAATTTTATATTTAGGCTCTTCAACACCCATCCGTTTTTGTAATTCTTGTATTTCCTTTTCGGAAATTGGTGTGGGAATATTTCCCGCTCCAATAAAACCGGTAACATTCGGCGTATTCCTTACCACATACCAAGAATCATCAGTCACTATCATATTAACCATTACATATCCAGGAAATATTTTTTCTCTAACGGTTTTACGTTTTCCATTTTTTATCTTAATTTTCGTTTCGGTAGGAATCATAATATCAAAAATTTTATCTTCCATATCCATAGATTCAATCCTTTGCCGTAAATTTCTGGCAACATTTTCTTCATAACCAGAATATGTATGTAAGACGTACCAACGTTTGCCTTGATTAAGTTGTTGTTTTGCCATAAAGATTAAACTTAAATACTAAGTATTTTTTCTAAACCTAGATTTAAAAAGAAATCAACAGCTCCCAAAAAAATTGCAGTCAATAAAGAAATAACTATTACCAATATGGAACTTTTTATGGTTTCTTTTTTAGTCGGCCAGCTGACTTTTTTTAATTCAGCTTTAGAATCTATAAAATATTGAATTAATTTATTTGCCATATATTGGCTAATATTAAATAAAAATTAAGTTTTTTAAAAGCCCTTTCCTGGGGGCTTTTATAAAACTAAAATAATTATATCAAATTTACCAAATCTGGCAAGTTTATTAAAAACCTACTGAAGAATTTAAAGTTATTATTAATTTTGATCTAAACGTCTAAATTTTTAACTGATTTAGCATGAGTAGAAATAAACTTTTTACGCGGAGCAACATCTGAACCCATTAGTATAGCAAAAGTTTCATCAGCCCGAGCGGCATCTTCAATAGTGACTTGTAATAACAAACGAGTGGCTGGGTTCATAGTTGTTTCCCATAACTGCTGTGGATTCATTTCACCTAAACCTTTATATCTTTGAATCGATACTCCACTTGATTTTGTTTTATTATCTTTTTTTATATCTTCTGATTCAGAATCTGCTGACAATTCCACTTCATTAATTTGTTTTATATTTAAATTCTTGGTTAAAATTTCATTTTTTTGTTCATCGCTATAAGCATAGTAAATTTCTTTACCACGTTGAATCTTATAAAGTGGCGGTTGAGCAATATAAACATGTCCGTGATTAATAAGTTCAATAAAATAACGATAAAACATGGTTAATAATAATGTTCTGATATGTGCTCCGTCAACATCCGCATCAGTCATAATAATTATTTTATCATAACGTAATTCTTCCAAATTAAATTTCTCACCTATATTTGTACCTAAAGCTATAACTAGAGATTTAATTTCGTTATTGGCTAACATTTTATCAATTCTAGCTTTTTCAACATTTAATATTTTACCTCGCAAAGGTAAAATTGCTTGGAATCTACGATCTCTACCTTGTTTAGCGCTACCACCAGCACTATCACCCTCAACAATATATATTTCCGTATTTTTTGGATCACGACTCGAACAATCCGCCAACTTACCCGGTAAAGTTAAACCATCAAAAGCTCCTTTACGCAAAACCGAATCTCGAGCAATACGAGCTGCGGTGCGAGCCTTTTGTGCCAATAAACACTTACTAATTATCCCTTCAGCATCACGTGGATTTTCTTCTAAAAAATTTTGTAAGGCTTCGGCTAAGACAGTTTCCACTATAGGTTTAACTTCAGCGTTTCCCAATTTAGCTTTGGTTTGTCCTTCAAACTGAGGTTCTTTTAACTTAACTGAAACTACTGCGGTAATACCTTCTTTAGTATCATCACTAGTTAAATTATCATCTTTTTCTTTTAAAAATCCTTTATCTCTAGCATATTTATTCAATGTTCGGGTAAGAGCGGTTCGAAAACCCTGTAAATGCATTCCCCCTTCAACTGTATAAATATTATTGGCAAAACTTATAACTGTTTCATTATATTCATCAACATATTGTAAAGCAATTTCAGTTTGCACCCCATCTTTTTCTTTTTCAACATAAAATACCCGATCATGCTTTGGCGTTTTATTTCGGTTTAAATGTCGCACATAAGAAGCAATTCCACCTTCAAAATAAAAAGTATAAATACTATGATTATTTTTTATTCTTTTGTCTGCGACTAAGATCGTTAATTTTTTGGTTAAATAAGCTTGCTGACGCAAATGATCTAAAATATATTTAAGATCAAAATCAAGTACAGAAAAAATTTGTTTATCAGGTAAAAAAGTTATAGTAGTTCCAGTTTCCTTACTATTACCAATGGGTTTCACATTAGCTTTGGCTTTGCCTCTTTCGTATTCCTGAACCCAAATTTTACCGTCACGTCTAACCTCAGCTTTGAGATAACTTGATAAGGCATTGACCACTGAAACGCCTACCCCGTGTAAACCACCAGAAACTTTGTAACCGCCTTCGCCAAATTTTCCACCAGCGTGCAATTTAGTCAAAACTGTTTCCAAAGCCGACAATTTAGTTGTTTTATGTTTTTCTACAGGTATACCACGGCCGTTATCATCTACAGAAACACTGCCATCAGGATGCAAAGTTACAACCACCCGATCACAAAAACCAGCCATAGCTTCATCAACAGCGTTATCAACCACTTCCCATATCATATGATGCAAACCTTCTTTGGCAGTATTGCCAATATACATGCCCGGTCGTTTACGCACCGGCTCTAAACCTTCCAATACGGTTATCTGTTCAGCGCCATAACCTGCTGATTTAGAAATATTTTTATTTGTCTTGGTTATCTTTTCTTTTGCCATAATTATTTATAAATTTAACTTCTTAAAACACCTTGCAATTGCTGGTTTAATTTTTTTAAAATTTTATCTACTTCTTTTTCTACCTCCTTCATTTGTAATGTTTTATTGGGATCTGAAAAAGTTAAAGTAAAAGCAATTGATTTTTTATCTAGTCCAATTTTATCACCTACATAAATATCAAATAAATTTACCTCTCTAACCAAATCACTAGCGGTAAAAATATTTTTCTCAATATCTTGCCATTTTACATCTTGGGGAAAAACTACTGCTAAATCATATATCACCGCGGGATATTTAGGTAAAGGACTATAATTGTAACCAGTGGTTATAAATTTAACTAATGCTTCAAAATCAATTTCCCAAGCACTAACAAACTGAGAGATATCAAAAAATTTTAATTTGTCATCTGCGACACAAAAAACTTTACCCACGATATTGTTATTCACCTGTAAAGTTAAAATATTCTTATTGGCCAGAACATCATCACCACCTGGCACCAATTCCCAATTGGACAATTTTAAATGATTACATATTGCTTCCACTGCACCTTTAGCTTGAAAAAATACTTGTTCTTTTTTGCCCGTAAAAACACCAGCTAAATAATAAGGTTGCCAAATTAATTCCCCTGTTAAATTACCCCCTCTTCTAAATTCACTTAATCTATCAGCCATAAAAACGCGGCCTAATTCAAATAAACCAAAATCTTTTTGTTTATGTTCATTGGCCGCAACATTGGCCAATAAACCTGGCAATAATGATTTGCGCAAATGAGTAAACTCACTAGAAATACTATTTTTTATATTGACCATTGTTGTAAAATCATAACCCAAATTAGCATATTTTTCATTGGTAAAAGAATAATTTATAACCTCATATAAGCCCAAGCCATAAGCAAGTAACTTTTTTATTTTATTTTCATTGGACTTTAAAATTGACTTTTGTGGTGAAGTCAATTTAACAACTGGTAAATCAGGTTTAAATTTATCATAACCATATATACGAGCTACTTCTTCAATGATATCTTCTGGCTTTGTGACATCAGCTAAACTTCTATATACTGGCGGTATAATTGTAAATTTTTTAGATTTAATTTTTACCACAAAACCCAAACGCTTTAAAATATTTGAAATATCTTCAGGTGTAATATTAAAACCTAAACGATTTTGAATAAAATTCAAATCTGTCTTTATTTCCACTGGTTTATTTTTGTATTTATATACGTCATTTATATCGCCAATCCGTACATTGGGCTGAATTTTTTTTAACAAAAATAATATTCTACGCATGGCAATTTCCGCTCGTTCTGGTTCTATGCCTTTCTCAAAACGCACAGCACTATCAGTTCGTAAATTATAATTCCTAGCTGCCTGACGAATAGTAATCGGATTAAAACAAGCTGATTCAAAAACTATTTCAGTCGTATTTTGATTTATTCCGGATTCCTGCCCGCCCATAACTCCAGCCAAAGCAATCGGCTTTTTATTATCAGCTATCACTAAAGTATTTTCATCCAATCTTATTTCTGAGTTATCAAGCGTAACTATTTTTTCACCAATAACTGCTTTTCTAACAATAATTTGATGTCCAGATATTTTTTTTAAATCAAAAGCATGCAAAGGCTGGCCAGTTTCAAACATAACATAATTAGTTAAATCAACTATATTATTGATAGATTTTTGGCCAACTGACTCTAATCTTTTTTTCAACCAAATGGGAGAAGGACCAACCTCAACACCAGTAATAACTACACCCAAATAACGACGGCAATCAGTCGGAGATTTTATTTTAACTTTAATTTTTTGTTCTGATTTTTTTTCAATTTTACCCAAATCTAATTCTTTATAAGGCCGGTTATATATAGCGGCTAATTCTCGAGCAATCCCCATATGACCCCACAAATCTGGCCGATTGGTTAATGATTTATTATCAATATCTAATATCACGTCATCAAAACCAAAAATATCTTTTAAAGCTGTGCCCGGTTTTGCATCAGTTGATGATAAGTTTAAAATTTCTTTTTCTGCCGCTGGAAATAAATCGCCCAAGCCAATTTCATTACTGGCACAAATCATACCAAAACTTTTTTCGCCTCGTATAGTAGTTTCGGCTAAAGAAACTAAATCACCTTGCCCATGCCATCTAACCTTTGCTCCTGGCAAAGCAACCGCAACCAACATGCCAACAAACAAATTTGTCCCACCACAAATTATTTGCACAATATTTCCTTGACCTATGTCAGTCAAAGCAATTTTTAAATTGTCAGCGTTGGGATGACTTTTCAATTCAACAATTCTGCCCACTACCATCTGGGCAAATAACTCAGCTTGAGATTTAATACCTTCAACTTCAACGGTTGACATAGTTAAAGCTTGACCAATTTCATTTGGCGTCAAATTGTCTGGTAAATCTACAAATTCTTTTAGCCAATTTAAGGAGACTAACATAAACTAAAACTGTTTTAAAAATCTTAAATCATTACCAAATAATAACCTAATATCTTCAATGCCATAACGCATCATTACCAATCTAGTCAAACCTAAACCAAAAGCAAAACCGCTCCACTCAGCCGGATCAATACCGCCAGCCCGCAAAACATTGGGATGTATTAAGCCGCAGGGCAATAGTTCTAACCAACCGCTCTGTTTACAAACACTACATCCATTACCTCGGCAAATCAAACATTTGATATCCAATTCAAAGCCTGGCTCAACAAAAGGAAAAAAACCCGGACGTAATCTAACCGTAACTTCTTGTTTAAAAATACCCCGCAACAACTCCTTCATTACTGCAATTAGATTGGTTATGCTAATATTTTTATCAATCATCAATCCTTCTAACTGATAAAAAGTGTGGTCATGAGAGGCATCTGTAGCTTCATTACGAAAAACTTTACCTGGTACAATACAACGCAAAGGTGTGCCATATTTTTCCATAGCCCTTACTTGCACGGAAGAAGTATGAGTGCGTAAAACATTACCTTCAGCGGTAAAAAAAGTATCCTGCATATCTCTGGCTGGATGATGTGCCGGTATATTTAAAGCATCAAAATTATAATATTCTGATTCTACTTCTGGACCATCTTCAACAATAAAACCCATGCTGGCAAAAATTTCTTCTAATTCTTCTTGAATTTGTGTGATAGGATGCAAATGACCAATATTATATTTTTCTCCCGGTAAAGTCAGGTCAAATGTTTTATTTTCATCAACTGGATTGAAAATACTTTTTTGTTTGTGAAAAAAATTTTCCAATTCTAACTTTACGGCATTAGCTAATTTCCCCACTTCTCTTTTTTCTTCTACAGCTAAGGTTTTTAAACTATCCATCAACTTATTTAATTCGCCTTTTCTTCCTAAATATTTCTTTTCCAAAGCTAACCAATCATCCTTTGTCATATTTGACTTAATATCTGCTTGAACCTGCTTTAACAAATTTTTAAAATCATCTTTGAGCATACTAATTAATTTTTTTACGTTTTGTTGATAAAAAGAAAAATTCCAAAACTACTAAAACCAATATCAATAATAAAGAATTATACCAAGTCAACATATTCATCTTTTTTAATCCCAAACTGATAGTGACCAACAAACCGAACCAAAAAGCTTGCCTAAAAGTAACAGCTACTTGCCGAAATATAAGTTCGCCCTGCAAAAATTTTCTACGTAAAATAAAACCAATGATGGCAAAACTACCCACAATTGCCAAAAACAAACTGGCATAAAAGAAAAAAACTGCGATAATTCCGCCGGAAAATGGATTCATATAAAATACCACCATAAAAAAAGCCAGCCAACAAACTAAGCTAGCCATGCCCATCAAAAGCAAATATTTTCTTAAGGTCATAATTTAAAAAAAATAAAAAAACAAGTTTTACCCTGTTCAGGATTGTACCATTTTTTTGGTACTTTTTCAAACTATTTTTTGGGGATAAATAATTATTTTTTTTATCTATAATTAGCCAAAAAAATTAAGTAATAATTATTATATCTTTTATTTTACCTGCACCAAATTTTCTAGCCATTTCTGCTAGTAATAACTGCTTTTTAAGTTTAATTTCTTGAGCCACTGTGGGGTGTAACACCGCCACGGCTAAAATATTATTTTTAAAATAGGCAGCTTTCATATATTCACTCATTTCTTTATTCCAAATTTTAGGAACAATTTTATCAAATTCTTCTACAATCAAAGTAGCCTCGATTTTCCCAAAAAAACCCTTCATTTTTACATGATTTGGCAATAAATCTTTAAATGAAGAAAAAGTGGACATAAAAAGATAATTTTATTTTTCTTAATTTAATATAATTTTAATCTTAATGTCATTTTTTGACAAACAACAAATCAACAAATAGTTTAAACAGATTTCCACATCTAAAAATAAAAAAACCATTGCAATTTTTAATAAATTTAAGTATAATTTTATAGATTTATCCTGAATTTCAGGATGGATCTTTATTTTTTAATTATAATTAAACTATGATTAACTACTTTACTGCCGTAAAAAATAGATTAGAAAAAATCTTAGCACACCGTCTATTTTGGCGCTTAACTCCTATTATCGCCTTGGCTTTTACTTCTGTTGCTCAAGCAGCAACTGAAGAAGGTGGAGCTGCTCACAGTGCGGCTTTTACTTTTCTTTGGATTGCGGTTTTATTGATAGCGGCTAAAATATCCAATTTAGTGGAAAAATTTGGCCAACCTTCGGTTTTAGGGGAATTGGTAATTGGTGTCATTCTGGGCAATATGGCTTTAATTGGCATTCATTGGTTTGAACCAATTAAAACAGACCCGATAATCACCTTTTTATCTGAATTAGGCGTGGTAATTTTACTTTTCCAAATTGGCCTTGAATCCAATATCGCCAAAATGAAACAGGTAGGGCTTAAAGCTTTTTTAGTTGCCACTGTGGGAGTAATTACCCCGTTTGTTTTAGGTACTTATGTAGTTGGCCCTTGGATTTTACCCGGACTTAGTAGTAATGCCTATTTATTTTTGGGAGCAACTTTAACTGCAACATCAGTCGGTATTACTGCTAGAGTTTTTAAAGACTTAAATAAATTACAAATTCCTGAAGCACAAATTGTTTTGGGAGCAGCAGTGATTGATGACGTTTTAGGTTTAATTATTTTAGCTGTGGTGTCAGCAATTGTTACTGTTGGTTCTGTGGGGCTAGGAGTTATTACTTGGATTACTGCCAAAGCAATTTTATTTTTAGCTTTATCTATAATAATTGGGCAAATCTTGGCTCCATACTTGGGCAAATTCTTTGCCAAAATCCAAACAGGAGTTGGCATGAAATTAACTCTAGCTGTTTCTTTTGGTTTATTTCTAGCCTTTTTAGCGCAAATGATAGGCCTGGCTCCAATTGTCGGCGCTTTTGCGGCCGGTCTCATTCTTGATCCAGTTCATTTTAAATATTTCAAAGATCCACAAGTTGTAGAAGACGTCAAAGAAGTGATCAGTGAATACCCTGATCAAAATCTAAAAGAAAAAATGAATAAAGCTCTGGAACATCATTCCCACCGACATGTAGAAGATTTAATTGAACCAATTGGTTTCTTTTTAGTTCCCTTATTTTTTGTTCATACCGGTATTAATGTCAATTTACAAACTATGTTCAACTTACCCGTGCTTATGGTGGCCTTAGGCATTACCGTGGCGGCTTTTGTCGGTAAAATTGTTTCTGGTTTAGTTGCCGGCAAAGTGCATAAATGGCTAGTTGGTTTTGGTATGGTTCCTCGCGGTGAAGTAGGTTTGATTTTTGCGGTAATCGGTCGCTCCTTGGGTGTAGTTTCTGAAGAGGTCTTTTCAGTGATAGTTATTATGGTAATACTCACCACTCTGGCTACTCCCCCAATTTTAAATTATTTGCTAAAAAAAATGGACAATCCGCCCGCCCCGCAAGATTCAGTAAAAAATTCGCCCTCCGCAGTATAAATAAAAATCCCGCCTCAAGCGCGGGATTTTTTAATGTTTAATTTATATCTTTTATATACCTTATCCTAATTTTATTTAAGACTGATTCAAATCAATTGCCATCACCTTTTATTTTTTTAGCCCGCAAATAAGTAGTAATAACCGCCAAAGCTTTTCTTTCTGATTGCTTCAATCTATTACCCACCAAAGAAGCAATATTATCAATGATATCCAATCCTTTTTGAATATCTTCTCCTCGGGAAAAACGTTGGGTAAATGCCTCTACTGTTTCAAATAACTTACTACCGGGATCTATTACTGGTTCAGCTTGACTCTCTCTGATTTTATTTATCTCGCTTTCAAAAAATTTTAAAATTTTAATTTTATCATCAACTTCAGTTAAATCTAACTTATGAATGGGCGAATACCAATAAACTTCTAACATAGTATTAATCGCTTGCAAATTTTCTTGTTTGACATCATAACGCAAAACCGTATTTAAAACTTTTTCCAATTCTCCGTTGGTCAATTTTTTAATAGACTTCTCATCGTGGCTGGCTAAAATTTCCATTATTTCATCTAATTTTTCCATAGCCTCTTGCTTAATCTCGGCTATTTTTTCTTCTCTAATCTTTTCAAATTCCACCAAAGACGGGGCAGAAATTCCTTCCAAACCTTCGGGTGTGCCGTCAACTGCAAAAATCTCATTGCCTCCTTTTTGGTTAGGCCAAACTACAAAAGCCGTGCCGTGCGCATTACTTAATTTCACTGAAGCACCTTGTGCGTAAAAACCAGCCAAAACCCCGGAAACAAAACCGGCTCGCCGCAAAATTGCCGCCGCCAATACGGCAAAATCAGCGCAAACACCGGCATACATTTTATTTTGTAAAATCTCTTTATCTTTAGGGTTTTTTGCTTTCAGTTCATCAACTCTAGCTTGCATAATCGCCAATCTTTCATCCAATGATTTATTGATTTTTAAATTAATCATTTCGCCATTTTTCTCATCATAATAAGAAATTGAACGCACGAATTCTTCAATTGCCTGCACTTGCTCTTTGGGACTTTTGTTTTTTATTTGCTGTAAAAACAAATCAATTTCCTCTGGCAGTTCAGCAATCGGCTGAATAGCCTCTGGTCCGTTTTCTTTTATAAATTTTTCTTTAAACCGAATATACTCCTCATTGGATATCTCTCTCATCACGCTTGGCACTTCATCACTTTCTACCGAATACACCAATTCCCGACAGCCTTTAGTGTCATTTACCGTCGCTTCTCTCATTGGAGAAATATCAACTGCCAAAGGTATCTCCTCTCCTTTTTTTATACCTTTTACCCTTTCTGGAATAATTTCTGTATTTAATAATTTTGGCAGTTTAGATTTTTTGCCTACTTGAGGCAATGTTATGGTTGTCTCTTTGGCTTTTTCCATTACTTTTTTATCTACTGCAAATTGATAAGAACTGTCCCAATTATTACCAGATAATCTGCCATAAATGCCCGTTACCAATAAACCATTAATTGGTTCGCGAAAACGCATTACTTCTTTGTCTTTACCTTCTTTAGATAAACCTTCCGGATTTCCGCCTAACATCATTTCTAGACTACGAGGGCTTAAATAATCTTCAGGTTCTGCTTCTTCTTTTCTACTATCACTACTAAAATCAAAGCCCGCATACCCTCCCCAACTGCGCCAATTATTATCCGGCCGACTCCACAAAATACTGGGGAAAGTTTTACCTGCCAATTTTTTGGCTGTTTGGCGCTTATCTTTTTTGGCAGCCATAGTATTTATAAAAGCTTCTGGCGAATGTTTAATCATTTCACTTAAAATCTTGGCAACACTTTTACTTTGCGATATTCCTTTGCGTAGTTTTTGTTTTAAAGATAAATTTCTCTCTTGGGCTAAAAGTGAACTCTGGCTTAAATAATTATTAATTTCAATTCGCAATTTATTTTCATCAAATTCTTGTGCTGCCGCTCGACTAATTTTTTGTTCAATAACTGCCTCTTCAGTTGGCTTATTTTTCAACTGCCACACAAAAGTAATATGATCTCCAGCCAGGCCTTCTGCCACCGAGCCCTTGTATACGCCTTCTTTTAATAATCTTTCCCGCATAGCCCAGGCTTGAGGCGAGTCAAGTCCAGCCAGGCCTTCTGCCACCCAGTCCTTGCTTGCGCCTTCTTTTAATAATCTTTCCCGCATAGCCCAGGCTTGAGGTGAGTCAAGTCCAGCCAGGCCTAGTGCCACCGAATCCTTACTTGCGCCTTCTTTTAATAATCTTTCCCGCATAGCCCAAGCTTGAGGTGAATCAAGTCCAGCCAGGCCTCGTGCCACTGAGCCCTTGTCTACGCCTTCTTTTAATAATCTTTCCCGCATAGCCCAAGCTTGAGGTGAATCAAGTCC
>DYGA01000005.1 GCA_020724865.1 Candidatus Paceibacter sp.
TCTTACTTACTAACTGGCAATGCTTTAGAAACAGTTACTGCTAGTTGTAAATAATTTATAAACTATAATTATAAACTACAACCGCCAATATTTTGGTGGTTGTAGTTTTATGACCAACAGTTCTACATTTACATTTAATTTATTATTCATTTATCATTGATTATTAGTTGGACAATAATTTGACAGATTTTTATTAAATGCTAAACTGATTTTACAATTTATATACCTTTAGTATGTGTATCTATTAGTTTATTTTTGCTTTTTGGCAGATACGCAGAAGCAATAAGGATTGATTTAGCCCTTATTGGGCTTTTTTTAAATAAATTTATTATAAATTAGTAATTAATAATTAGTAATTAATTAGTATATGCCCACAATTCACCAATTGATTAGAAAGCCAAGAAAAACCAAAAAGGCAAAGTCAAAATCTCCGGCTCTGCAGACAACTTTCAATGTGTTGCGAAGGCGGCGGACAAAATTGCCTAAAGGCAGTGCTTTTAAACGTGGTGTGTGTGTTAAGGTAACAACTACAACACCAAAAAAACCAAACTCAGCTTTGCGTAAAATAGCCAGAGTCAGACTTTCCAATGGTATGGAAGTAACTGCTTATATCCCGGGAGAAGGACATAATTTACAAGAACATAGTGTGGTGATGATTCGCGGTGGTCGTGTTAAAGACTTGCCGGGTGTGCGTTACAAAGTAGTACGCGGTGTTTTTGATACTCAAGGTGTACAAAATCGCAAGCAAAGCCGATCTCGTTACGGAGCAAAACGCCCTAAAGAAGATAAGAAATAATAAACAATAAATAAATAATTTTTAATACTAAATTAAATACTATGCGAGGAAAAAGAGCGCCCAAAAGAAAAATTGAACCTGATCCAAAATATAATTCTTTGGAAGTAGCTAAATTTATCAATCATATTATGTTGCGTGGAAAAAAAGCTGTTGCCCAAAAAATAGTTTATGATTGTTTTGCTATTTTAGCTGCCAAAAATAAACAAAAACCTTTGGAAACATTTGAAAAAGCGGTACGTAATGTTGCGCCAGTGGTTGAAGTAAAAGGCAGACGAGTTGGCGGAGCAAATTATCAGGTGCCGATACCGGTAACGGGTGATCGAAAAAATACTTTGGCTTTTAAATGGTTAATTGAGGCCGCCCGCAATAAAAAAGGCAAAGCTATGTCCGAAAAATTGGCTGATGAAATTTTAGCGGCCATCAATAACGAAGGTGATGCCATAAAGAAAAAACAAGATGTTCAACGTATGGCTGAAGCCAATCGAGCTTTTGCTCATTTTGCCAATTTTGTCAAAAGATAAAAATTATTAAATATTTAATTATAAAAATAATAAAATTATGCCTAGGGAATATAGTTTAGAAAAAACCAGAAATATTGGGATTATTGCCCATATTGACGCAGGCAAAACCACTGTGTCAGAACGTATTTTATATTACACCGGAAAAAAACATAAAATTGGTGAGGTGCATGAAGGTCAGGCAGAAATGGATTGGATGGAGCAGGAACGGGAACGTGGCATTACTATTACTTCAGCCGCTACTACATGTTTTTGGAAAGATTGTCGGATTAATATAATTGATACCCCAGGACACGTAGATTTTACCGCTGAAGTTGAAAGAAGTTTACGTGTTTTAGATGGCGGCGTGGTAGTGTTTGATGGTGTGGCGGGAGTGGAATCTCAATCCGAAACCGTTTGGCGTCAAGCTGATAAGTATAATGTCCCGCGAATTGCTTTTATCAATAAAATGGATCGCATGGGTGCTGATTTTTATTATGATTTGAAAACCATTCATGATCGTTTGACTAAACATGCTTATCCTATTCAGTTGCCAATCGGTGCAGCTGAAACTTTCCAAGGAATTATTGATTTGTTGGAACAAAAGGCTTTTTATTATCGTGATGATTTGGGTGTTAATATAGAGGAAGCTGAAGTTCCAGAAGATATGAAAGAGAAAGTGGTTGAGTATCGAGCGCAGCTAATTGAGGCAATTGTTGAAAATGATGAAAATTTAATGCATCAATATCTTGAAGGGCAAGAAATTTCAGTAGAAGAATTGAGAAGAGTCCTCAGACAAGCTACGATTGAAAGTAAAATTGTACCAGTTCTTTGTGGTAGCGCTTTGAAAAATAAGGGCGTACAAAAAATGCTTGACGCAGTAATATATTATTTGCCCTCACCTTTGGATGTGGAAGCGCCCATAGCCCATGATGTAAATGATCTTACCAAGGAAATTCCATTGGTAATTGGTGATGACCAGCCATTGGCAGGATTGGCTTTCAAAATTGCCACTGATCCTTATGTTGGTAGGTTAACTTTTTATCGTATCTACACTGGCACTATCAAATCTGGAAGTTATGTTTTAAATAATACTACTGGAGAAAAAGAAAGAATAAGTCGTCTGTTGCGAATGCACGCCAACCATCGTGAAGAAATTGAAGAAGCATATGCTGGGGAAATTGCTGCGATTGTGGGTTTAAAAAATACTACCACTGGTGATACCTTAACTGATATTGATCATCCGTTGTTATTGGAAAAGATTGAATTTCCTGAGCCAGTTATTTCTATTGCTGTGGAACCAAAAACTAAACAAGATCAGGAAAAAATGGGTATAGCTTTACAAAGATTAGCCGAAGAAGATCCAACTTTTAGAGTAAAAACTGACGAGGAAACTGGACAGATGATTATCTCTGGTATGGGAGAACTTCACTTGGATATTATTGTGGATCGGATGAAAAGAGAATTTAAAGTCGAAGCTAATATTGGTAAACCTCAGGTTGCTTACAAAGAAACTATCAAGGCTGTAGCTGAAGCTGAAGGTAAATATATCAGGCAATCAGGCGGAAGAGGTCAGTATGGTCATTGTTGGATTCGAGTCGAACCAAATGAACAGGGTAAAGGTTATGAATTTATTGATCAAATTAAAGGCGGAGTTATTCCTAAAGAATATATTCCCGCAATTGATAAGGGTATTAGAGAAGCTTTGGAAAATGGAGTTTTGGCAGGATATCCAGTTATTGATGTTAAAGCCACAGTTTATGACGGATCTTATCATGAAGTTGACTCTTCAGAAGCGGCATTTAAAATTGCCGGTAGTAAAGCTTTTCAAGAAGCCTTTAAAAAGGCAAATCCAGTTTTACTTGAGCCGATAGAAAAAGTTGAAGTAGTTGTTCCGGAAGAATATATGGGTGACGTAATTGGCGATCTAAATGCCAAACGGGGTCAAATTTTGGAAATGATTGATCGGGGTAATAACAAAGTTATTTACGCTCACGTACCTTTGGCTTCAATGTTTGGTTATGTAACGACATTACGTTCTATGACTCAAGGACGCGGCACCTCAACTATGGAGTTTGCGCATTATGCTGAAGTGCCAAGTAATGTTGCCAGAGAAATTATTGAAGGTAAGTCCAGTAAAGACAAACAAGAATAATAATTTTTTATAATATTATATGGAATGGAATAATATTATTTCTACCTTAAAAAAAATTGGCCGAGAACTGGTTATTATGGATCAATCAGATACTTATGTATTGATGAGTTTAAAAAGATTTAATGAATTAGTTGATCAGAGCAAAGATGTTCGGAATTTAAGTGAAGATGAACTAATCAAGCAGATCAATCAACAGGTGGCAGATTGGCGGGCTAGTCAAGAGGTTGTTCCAGATCAAATTAATCCCCAAAATAAGCTAAAAACAGATGTTGATGATGACACTTTTTATATAGAGCCGGTTGAATAGGTTTCCACAAGTTTTCAATAGATTATACTAACTTAAATATATTTTATCTAAGATTAGAGAAAAAATTACATTAATTTATGTATTTAGCGATTTTTTCTCTAATACTTGCAAAATAAAAATAAGTTTGTTATAATCACCAAGCATATTTATAAATTTTAATTAATTATTAATCATTAAGTTTTTTATTTAACGGCTGGGTAAAACCCACAACTAGTAAGTTTGGGGCCGTTAATTGAGGTAAAAAATATGGCAGAAATGTTTGATCGTTCCAAAGAACACGTTAACGTTGGAACAATTGGTCATGTTGACCACGGTAAAACAACTTTAACTGCAGCTATTTTGAATGTTCTTGGTGCTAAGGGCTTTGCAGCTCAATCAAAAACCGTTGATCAAATTGATAATGCTCCTGAAGAAAAAGAGCGAGGTATTACTATTGCCACAGCTCATGTTGAATATCAGAGCGAAAAAAGACATTATGCGCACGTTGATTGTCCCGGACACGCAGATTATGTAAAAAACATGATTACCGGAGCCGCTCAAATGGATGGTGCAATTTTGGTGGTAGCAGCTACTGATGGTCCCATGCCCCAAACCAGAGAACATATTTTATTGGCAAAACAAGTTGGTGTTCCTTACATAGTTGTATTTTTAAATAAAATTGATCAGGTTGACGATCCTGAGTTAGTTGATTTGGTTGAAGAGGAAGTTAGAGATTTATTGAAAAAATATGAATTTCCCGGTGACAAAACTCCAATTATCAGAGGTAGTGCTTTGAAAGCTTTGGAAAATCCCAATGACGAGGCTGCTGCTAAGCCAATTATGGATTTAGTTAAAGCTTTGGATGAATATATTCCAACACCAGTCAGAGAAATTGATAAGCCATTTTTAATGCCAATTGAAGATATTTTCTCTATTGAAGGTCGCGGCACCGTGGTCACTGGCAGAATTGAACGTGGTGTTATAAAAGTAAATGAAGAGGTTGAAATTGTTGGTTTAAGGGAAACTCAAAAAACTACTGTCACTGGAGTGGAAATGTTTAATAAAACTTTAGACCAAGGCCAAGCTGGAGACAATGCAGGTATTTTGCTTCGTGGTGTTAAAAAAGAAGATGTGGAAAGAGGTCAAGTTTTATGTAAACCCGGTTCAATTACTCCTCATACCGAATTTGAGGCAGAAGTTTATATTCTTTCTAAAGAAGAAGGTGGTAGACATACTCCATTCTTCAAAGGTTATAAACCACAATTTTATATTCGAACTACAGACGTAACTGGTGAAGTAACCTTACCAGAAGGCACAGAAATGGTTATGCCTGGTGATACAGTCAATTTAAAGATTACTTTGATTTCCCCAGTCGCTATGGAAGAAAAAATGCGTTTTGCTATTCGTGAAGGTGGTAGAACTGTCGGTGCTGGAGCAGTAACTAAAATAATTAAATAATTGATTACACTGATTCCCGCCAAATATTTTGGCGGGATTAACGTGGAATTAATAATAAGAGAATAGTTAAAAAGTATGACAGAACAAAAAATTAAGAAAGCTGCAATCGCGAGTGAGGAAGAAGTTAAACCGCGGATACGGATTAAGATCAAAGCCTATGATCATAAAATCATTGACCAGGCAGCAAAAAAGATCATTGAAACAGCAGAAAGAAATGGTTCTAGTGTAGTTGGTCCAGTCCCCCTACCTACAGCCAAGAAAAAGTTTACAGTATTAAATTCCACTTTTGTTCATAAAGATTCCCGTGATCAATATGAAATGCGTATTCATAAACGTTTGATTGATATTAGTCAACCAAATGCCAAAACCGTAGAGGCGCTTTCTAGTTTAAATTTGCCAGCGGGAGTGGATATTGAAATAAAAATGTAACACTGTAATCTGATAAAGGTCCAATTAAGGAAACCTATCAGAATATAGTTAGTTATATATTAAGGAAAGGATTAACATTTTAGAAAAATTTGAGAACAATTAAGATTTGTTTCTCAAAACCGATTCCGCGTTTGATTCTTATTTTATATTAATTTTAATTTTAAGGATTAGACGTGGGAGCGGTTTTTACTTATCCCACAATTTTATTCGTATGGAAAACAAAAAAGACAAATTTATATTAGGGATTAAGCGTGGTATGACCCAGCTATTTTTAGATAATGGTGAAGCGGTGCCAGTTACCATAGTGGAAGCAGGCCCTTGTCAGATTGCACAAGTTAAGACCAAAGTTAATGATGGTTATCAAGCTGTACAGTTGAGTTATGGCAAAAAACAAAAATTATCTAAACCATTACAGGGTCATTTAAAAGGGTTATTATACAATCGTTATTTGGCAGAATTTATAGTTTCTGATGAGGAACTACTCAATAAATGTAAACGTGGCTTAGAAATTAGAGTAGATAGTTTTAAGGAAGGTGATTTGGTGAAAGTTGTTGGCATTAGTAAAGGTAAAGGTTTTCAAGGGGTGGTAAAACGACACAAATTTCATGGTAGTCCGGCATCACACGGTCATAAAGATCAGTTACGTATGCCCGGTTCGATCGGCGCAGGCGGTGTGCAGCATGTATTTAAAGGAACAAAAATGGGTGGCCGCATGGGTCATGATCAGGTTACTGTAACAAATTTACAAATTGTAAAAATTGATGAAGCCAATAATTTATTTTATATCAAAGGTGCTTTGCCCGGTATTCGCGGTGGTATGTTAAAAATTTCCGGACAGGGTGATTTGATTTTACATGAGCCAGTAGCTGCCAAGGAAAAAGTTGAAGAAAATAAAAATAGTTCAGCCCCAGAATTAGAAGATAATAATAATAAAAATACTGAAGCAGCAAATGACAATACCACAGCCAATCAAGTTACTGAATCAGCAAAAACTGTTGTAGAAAACAAAATTTATGATCAAGGCAAAAGTTTATAATCAATCAGGCCAAGAGATTAAAGATGTTACTTTAGATAAAAGTGTTTTTGATGTGAATATAAAACCAGCCTTAGTGGCAGAGGTAGCAGTTGCAATGTTAGCTAATCAAAGAAAGCCTTATGCTCATACAAAAGGTAGAAGCGATGTTAGGGGAGGCGGTAGAAAACCATGGAAACAAAAAGGAACTGGCAGAGCAAGACATGGGTCAATTAGATCACCTTTATGGATTGGCGGTGGAGTTACTTTCGGGCCTTCCAAAGAAAAAAATTTTACTAAAAAAATTAATAAAAAAGTAAAAATAAATGCCCTACGTATGGTTTTAACTGATCGGGCAAGGCAAAATAATATAATAATTTTTGATGATATTAAATTTAATGAAATTAAAACCAAAGCTGTGGCAGATTGGTTAAAAATAAAACCATTAGTTGATAAAAAGATTCTTATTGTCTTAAATCGTTATGATAAAAATATTGAACGTTCAGCTAGAAATATACCCAAAGTAAAAGTGGTTCCATTGTCTTCGTTGAATTTGTTAGAATTATTGGAATATCCTCACTTAGTTTTAACAGAAAGTGTTTTGGATAATTTAGTAAGAAAATATAAAGCAGCTATATGAGTTTAAAAGATTTATTTGCAAAACAAAATCAAGCTAAACAGTCTAAAGCAAAAACTGTTGTTTCAGCTAAGGCCAAAACGGAAGAAAAGAAAGCAGCAGCCGCAAAAGAGGTTTCAGCAGCAAAAAGTAGTGCTATTTTTTCTCATCGAGTACTATTGAAACCATTGGTAACAGAAAAAGGCGCTAAACAAACTGAACAAAATAAATATTTTTTTATGGTAGCTGATAAGGCCAATAAAGTAATGATTAAACAAGCCATTGCTGAAACTTATGGTGTCTGGCCTTTGTCGGTTAATGTTGTAAAAATGAAAGGTAAAAAAGTAAGATTTGGTCGTCGTGAAGGTGTTCGTAAAGATTGGAAAAAAGCGATTATTACTTTACCCCAAGGTAAGACCATTGATGTTTATAAAGGAGTATAAATATGGCAATTGTTAAATACAAACCAACTTCACCCGGTCGCAGGTTATCATCAGTCAATAAGCAATCTTTAGCTAAGGCTGATATAAAAAAATTGCGCAATAAAAAAATTAGAAGTACTGGGCGCAATAATCAAGGAAAAATTACTGTTCGACATCGTGGCGGAGGAGTTAAACAGCATTATCGTCAGGTTGATTTTAAAAGAGAAAAGTTTGACGTACCCGCAAAAGTTATTGAATTGTGTTACGATCCCAATCGTAGTGCCAATTTGGCTTTATTACAATATGCTGACGGTGAGAAGCGTTATATAATTGCACCCGAAGGTTTACAAGTTGGCCAAAAAGTATATTCTAGTCAAAAAGGGTTGGAAATAAAAGTTGGTAACAATATGCCTTTGAAGTTTATTCCTGATGGTCAAGAAATAAATAATGTTGAATTATATGTCGGCGGCGGGGCTAAATTAGGGCGTTCGGCTGGTAATATAATCGTTTTGATGGCCAAAGAAAATGGTTTTGCTCAGTTGAAAATGCCATCAGGAGAAATTCGTTTAGTGTCTGAAGATTGTCGAGCGACGATTGGAGCAGTAAGTAACACTGAACACAGAAATGTTCGTTGGGGTAAAGCTGGTAGAATGCGTTATCGTAATATTAGGCCAACAGTTAGAGGTAAAGCTATGAATCCAGTTGATCATCCTCATGGCGGTGGTGAAGGCAATCAGCCAATTGGTTTAAAACATCCTAAAACTCCATGGGGTAAACCAGCTTTGGGTGTAAAAACTAGAAAGCAAAAAAATAGTGATCGTTTAATTATTAAACGAAGAGCAGTTAAGAAAAACTAATAAAATATATGAGTAGAAGTTTAAAAAAAGGGCCATTTATTGATGAAAAATTATTAAAAAAACTGGCCAAAGCTAAGCAAAGCGGTGATAAAAAACCAATTAAAACCTGGTCACGGGATTCAATGATTGTGCCAGAAATGGTTGGTTTTAATTTTGCCGTTCATAATGGCAAAACTCATGTACCAGTGTATGTGGTCGAAAATATGGTTGGTCATAAGTTAGGTGAATTTGCACCAACTAGAAAATTTTATAAACACGGTGGTAGAATGCAAAAAGAACAAGAAAAAGCCGCCGCCGAAAATAAATAATTTATTATGGATAAACAAACAGTCAAAGCAGTATTAAGATATGCCCGTCTGTCTCCGCGTAAAGCCAGAATGATGGTTGATTTAGTGCGAGGTAAAAAAGTTACGGTGGCAGAAGCTCAGTTGAAATGGCAGATTGGAAAAGTTAGTCCGGTATTGTTAAAGTTGTTAAATAGTGCCGTAGCTAATGCTATTCATAATTTTAAATTAAACAAAGAAGATTTGATTATTAAATCCTTTACAGTTGATAGTGGTCCAGTTTTAAAAAGATATACGCCCAAAGCATTTGGCCGTGCAACACCTATTAGAAAACCAACCAGTCATATTACTATTGTTTTGGAAAGTACCAATAAGTCAGTGAAAAAGAATAATAAAGAAGAAACTAAATCTGAAAAAACTGACGAAAAAAAAGTAGCGGGAGATGAAAAAAAAGTTTTGCCAAATACAAATAAGCAAATGGGAAAAAATGAAAAACTAGATCAGTCAGTAAATCGAGGTAAAAAGTTGCCAGCCAATAAACCAATTTCTAAAACAACTAAGCAAAAAGTATAATTAAATTTATGGGACAGAAAGTAAATCCAAAAATATTTCGTACTAATATCATTTTTACTTGGTCATCTAAGTGGTTTAGTCAGAATAACTATGCTGAAAATTTGCAGCAGGATATTAAATTGCGAAAATTTTTACGTAATAAATTAAAAGATGCCGGGTTAGCTAAAGTTGAAATTGAGCGTTCGGTTGGTAAACTGGATATAAATTTGCATACTGCTAAACCAGGGTTAATTATTGGTAAGGGCGGCAAAGCGGTAGAAGATTTAAAAAAAGAATTGCAACGTAAAATAATTCATAATCCCAAGTTGCAAATAAATATAAACATTAAAGAAGTTGATAAACCAAATTTGTCTGCTGAGATTATGGTCCAACAAATGGCTCAAGAGATAGAAAAACGTGTACCTTTCAGAAGAGTAATGAAAAGAACTATTGATATGATTTTAAAAGCTGGAGCTAAAGGTGCAAAAGTTCAGGTGGCAGGTAGATTGAATGGAGCAGAAATTGCTCGTACCGAAACATTATCAGAAGGTAAGATTCCTTTGCATACGATGCGTGCCAATATTGATTACTCTCGAGGCGTTGCTATCACAACTTATGGTACCATTGGTATAAAGGTATGGATTTATACGGGAGAAATATTTAAGACTAAAGAGCAAGAAATAAATAACTAATAATATGTTAGCACCAAAGAAAGTAAAACATAGAAAATGGCAACGCGGTCGCATACGTGGTAATGCAACCAGTGGTGATCGTTTACATTTTGGGAGTTTTGGTTTAAAATCTCAGGAACCAAGATGGGTTAGTTCTAGACAAATTGAAGCTGCGCGTAGAGCCATGACAAGATTTGTGCAGCGTGGAGCTAAGATTTGGATAAGAATTTTTCCTGATAAACCAGTAACCAGTAAAGGTAATGAAATTCCGATGGGTAAAGGAAAAGGAGCTCCTGATCATTTTGTTGCGGTAGTAAAACCAGGTACCATGATTTTTGAAATGGAAGGTGTTGATGAGAAAACTGCTCGTGAAGCTATGAGATTGGCAGCTCACAAGTTGCCTTGCAAAACTAAATTTGTAAGCAAAATGTATAAGTTATGAATTTTAAAGATTTAAAAAATAAAAGTTTAGGTGAATTGCAAAAGTTGTTAGCCGAAGAACGCGCCCGTCTGCGTGATTTGCGATTTCAAGTTGCGGCCGAACAACATAAACAAGTGCATGAATTAGGTCAAAGCAGAAAGACAATTGCCAGAATTTTAACTTTATTAAAGCAGGCAAATAATAAAGCAGGAGAAAGTAATTTGTCAGAAAAAACAGATAATAAACAATAATTTTTTATAATATTAAATATTTATATATGACAGCTGAAAATAAAAAGACCAAGAACAGAATTGCCCGTAGTTTTGTTGGTACGGTAGTTTCTGATGCAATGGATAAAACAGTTGTTGTTAAAGTTACCCAAGTTAAAATTCATCCCAAGTATCGTAAGCGTTTTCAGGTGGCGAAAAAATATCACGCTCATGATGCTAAAAATGAATATAAAATTGGTGACGAGGTTATGATTAGAGAAGTCAGACCAATTTCCAAAACAAAAAAATGGCTAGTTATAAGTAAAATAAATAAAAAAGTATGATTCAAGTAGGTACAAGATTAAAAGTAGCTGATAATTCTGGCGCTAAAGAAGTTCAATGTATTAGAATATTAGGAGCTTCTTATCGTCGTTATGCAGGTATTGGTGATTTGATTATTGTGGCTACAAAAAATGCTCAACCGCATTCCCAAGTAAAAAAGGGTGATGTTTTAACCGCGGTTATTGTAAGAACTAAGCAGAATATTAAAAGAAAAGACGGTTCAGCTTTACGTTTTGATGAAAATGCCGTAGTAATTATTGATAAAAAATCAAAAGAACCAAAAGCTTCACGTATTTTCGGACCAGTTGCTAGGGAATTACGTAATAAAGGTTTTATGAAAATAATATCATTAGCCCCTGAAGTCTTATAATTATATGCAATTAAAAAAGAACGACACAGTTAAAGTAATCGCCGGTAAAGATAAAGGTAAACAAGGTAAAATTACCCAAGTTTTTCCGATGGAAAAAAAAGTTGTAGTGGAAGGTGTTAATGTTTATAAAAAACATCTTCGTCCGCGTAAACAGGGAGAAGGTGGACAAGTTATAGAATTTTTTGCCCCTTTGAATATGAATAAAGTTCAGTTAATTTGTCCTAAATGTGGCAAACTAACAAGAATTGGTAAGCAGCTAACTTCTGATGGTAAAAAAATTAGGATTTGTAAAAAATGTAAAGCTACTATTTAAATATGAATAAGTTACAACAAGAATTTAATAAAAAAATTAGACCAACTTTATTTAAAGAGTTAGGTTTAAAAAGTATTATGGCAGTGCCTCGTTTAGAAAAAGTGGTAATAAATGTTGGTGTTGGTAAAGGTTTAAAAGATGAAAAGTATATAGAAGCGGTTGAATCGACCTTAGTACGTATTACTGGACAAAAACCAATTCGCACTAAAGCCAAAAAATCTATCGCAGCTTTCAAGATTAGAGAAGGTAATACCGTTGGTTTGAAAGTAACTTTACGGGGACAACGTATGTATGATTTTATTGAAAAATTAATTAATGTTAGTTTGCCCAGAGTTAGAGATTTTCAGGGATTAAAGGTCAATAGTTTTGATGGTCATGGCAATTATACCTTAGGAATTAAGGAACATATAATTTTTCCGGAAATAAAAGCTGACGAGGTAGAAAATTTACATGGTTTAGAAATTGTCATTGTTACTACGACCAATAGTGATGAACTGGCTAAAAAATTATTGTTGGCTTTAAAATTTCCATTTAGTAAAAAATAAATTTATGGCTACCAAAGCACAAATTGCAAAATCAAATAGATCAGTTATTAAACCGAAATTTTCCACTCGAGTGGTTAGACGTTGTTGGCGTTGCGGTCGAAAACGCTCTTATATGCGTGATTTTAAAATTTGTCGGATTTGTTTTAGAGAATTGGCGGCCAAAGGTGATTTGCCAGGAATAACCAAAAGTAGTTGGTAATTATTATTAAAAAAGTATTAATTAAAATAGATTTTATATGACCGATCCCATAGCAGACATGCTTACTAGAATTAGAAACGCCTTGCGCGTTAATAAAAATGAAGTAACTATACCTTACTCTAAGTTAAAAGTGAGAATTGCCGAAATTTTGAAAAACGAAGGTTATATCAATAGTTATAGTGAGCAATTAGAAAATCGTCAATTAAAGTTGCAATTAAAATATAAACCCAATGGTCAGCCAGTAATTAGATCTTTACGGCGGATTTCCAAACCAGGTCGGAGGATTTATTGCCAGGTTGATGAATTGCCAAGAGTGTTAAATAATTTAGGTATTGCTATTATTTCTACTCCAGCTGGTTTAATGACGGCTGCTGAAGCCAGACAAAAAAAAGTTGGTGGAGAGATTATTTGTGAAATATATTAATAATTATGAGCAGATTAGCTAAAAAACCAATTATTATACCAACCGGAGTAACCTTTACGGAGGCTAATAATTTTTATATTGTTAAAGGTCCTAAAGGTGAAATATCAAAGCCCCGTATTCCGAGGGTAAAAGTTGATGTTAAGGATAATAAAATTACTCTTAAAGTCCCTCAAATTGATCGCAGTGACGATCGGGCATTTTTAGGTACCGCCGTACGGGTTATACAAAATATGATTATTGGTGTGACCGAAGGTTATACAAAGAAATTAGAAATCAATGGAGTTGGTTATCGGGCAGAGATGAAGGGTAAAAATTTAGTTTTGCAGGTTGGTTTTTCTCATCCGGTAGAGTTTAAAGAAGTAGCTGGTATTGATATTAAAGTTGAAAAAAATTTAATTACCGTTTCTGGTATTGACAAAGTTTTAGTAGGCCAAGTTGCTGCCAATATAAGAAAAATTAAAAAACCTGAACCTTATAAAGGTAAAGGCATTAAATATGTTGATGAAGTTATTATTCGTAAGGAAGGTAAACAGGTTAAAGCTCAAGGTTAAAATTAAAAATTTTTATGTTAAAGAAACAATTATTAAGAAAACATAGACACAAACGAGTACGAGCTAAAGTTAAAGGAACAGCTTTACGGCCAAGATTGGTTGTTTATCGTAGTTTAAAACATATTGAAGCGCAAGTGATAGATGATACTAAAGGTGTAACTTTATTGTCTGGCCGAGATTTAAAGATGAAAGGAAATAAAATGGTTCGCGCCGAGCAAGTTGGATCAGCGATAGCAAAAGCTTGTTTAGATAAAAAAATTACTAAAGTAGTTTTTGATCGTAATGGCTATAAATATCAAGGCAGAGTAAAGGCCTTAGCCGAAGCGGCCCGTAAAGAAGGATTAATTTTTTAATTTTATGGTAAAGAAAACTGTTTCTCAACAAAATGATAATTCAATCGAAGTAGTAAAAACTGTTGAAGAATTTGAACAAAAAATTATTGATTTGGCTAGAGTTACTAGAGTAATGGCTGGAGGAAAACGTATGCGTTTCCGTGCTTGTGTAGTAATTGGTAATAAAAATGGTCAAATCGGCTATGCTATTGCCAAAGGCGCTGATGTTACCTTAGCAGTTAATAAAGCTGCAACTAAAGCTAAGAAAAATTTACTGACAGTGGCTAGATATAAAGAAACTATTCCGCACGAAGTAAGATTAAAATATAAAGCCGCTAATATAATTTTAAAACCAGCGCCAATCGGCACAGGAATAAAAGCTGGCGGAGCAGTTAGGGATGTTTTAGCCTTGTCTGGTATAGCCAATGTTGTTGCCAAGATAATTGGTTCAAATAATAAGATTAATAATGTTAAAGCAACCTTTTTAGCTTTACAGAGTTTACAAACTCAATCAGGTAATAGACAGATAACCGAATAATTTTATGTTAAGTTTAAATAATTTAGTCAAAACAAAGAATAAAAAGATTAAAAGATTGGGCAGAGGTAATGCTAGTCGTGGTAATTATTCTGGTCGGGGAATGAAAGGACAAAAAGCTCGTAGTGGCGTAGGTGGTTTAAAACAAAAAGGTATAAAATCTTGGTTAATGAAAATTCCTAAGAAACGCGGTTTTGTTAGTCCGCAGAAACCAAAAGAAAATATATCTATTTTAGAATTAGAAAAGCATTTTACTGCGGGCAGCACTGTTACTCCTTTTATTTTGAAAAGCAAAGGTTTGATTAGTAACCCTAAAGTAGGAGTAAAAATAATTGGCAAGGGTAATTTAAGTAAGAAATTACAAGTTAAAGTTCATGCGGTAAGTGCCAGTGCCAAGCAAGCAATAGAACAAGCCGGCGGTACCATCGAGTTGATAGTTAAGAAAAAAATTGAAAAAAAGTCTAAATAAAAATTATGCAATGGTATCAGAGAATTCAGCAAGTTTGGCAGACTAAAGAAGTTAGAAACGACATCTTGTTTGTTTTGTTGATTTTAGTGATATTTAGAATTGGCGCTCATATTCCTATTCCGGGAATTGATACTGGTAATTTGCGAGAATTTTTTGCTTCCAATCAAATTTTAGGACTTTTAAATCTTTTTTCCGGCGGCGGATTGGAAAATTTTTCTATCATGATGTTAGGCGTTGGTCCTTATATTACTTCTTCAATTATTTTTCAATTGTTGGTAATGATTGTCCCCAAATTGGAAGAATTATCTAAGGAAGGTGAAAATGGACAGAGGAAAATAAATCAATATACCAAATGGGCAACCATTCCTTTAGCTGTTTTGCAGGGTTATGGATTTATCACTTTGATGCAACGACAAGGGGGTGGAGTAAGTTTAATCGGTGACTTAACTTTTTTCCAATATTTGACTGCTATTGTCACAGTGACTGCCGGTACTATGCTTTTGACTTGGCTGGGTGATTTAATTTCTGAACGACACATTGGTAATGGTGTATCATTGCTAATTTTTGCTGGAATTATTGCTGGGTTACCCACGGCTTTACAACAAACATTACTGGCATTTGATATATCACAGTTGACAACCGTGGTTTTATTTGCGCTTATTGCTTTAGCGACGGTGGTAGGAGTGGTATTTATAACTGAAGGCCAAAGACAGATTCCGGTAACTTATGCTCGTCGGGTGAGGGGTATGACACAATATGGCGGAACTAATACTCACTTACCTTTGCGGGTTAACCAAGGCGGCGTCATCCCAATCATTTTTGCTATTTCGGTTATAATTTTTCCTTCCATGATCGCCCAGTTTTTTGTTCAAGCTAAAAGCGCTTGGTTGTCAAATACAGCGGAGTATATTATTCAATTGTTCAATAATCAAATTTTTTACGGTGTATTTTATTTTATTTTAGTAGTGGCTTTTACTTATTTTTATTCAGCAGTAGTATTTAAACCAGACCAGGTGGCAGAAAATTTACAAAAGCAGGGCGGATTTATTCCTGGCATTAGACCGGGCAGGCCAACTGCTGAATATTTGCAGGCTACTGTCAATCGCATAAATTTGACTGGTTCAATATTTTTAGGCGTTATTGCTGTATTACCTTTAATTTTGCAAGCTTATACTGGAATGAGTACTTTGGTGGTTGGCGGAACATCTTTATTGATAGTGGTGTCGGTAGTTATTGAATCAGTCAAGAAAGTTGAAGCCCAGCTGGAAATGCATGATTATGATGTTTATTAGTTTTTATCTGCCGCTCCGACTAAATAGTCGGGGCGGTTTTTTATTTTATTAAAATTAGTTACAATATAATAAGAATTATTAATAAAAAAACAATGTTGAATATTGTGATTATTGGACCACAAGGTTCAGGTAAAGGCACTCAAGCTAATTTGATTGCCGCTAAATATAAAATTGCCAATATATCAACTGGGGAAATGTTTAGAGAAGCGGTCAAAAATCAAACTGATTTAGGCAAAGCAGTCAAAGCAATAATTGATCGTGGTGATTTAGTGCCTGATGATTTAACCAACGAGTTAGTAAAAGAGCGTCTCAGTAAAGATGATTGTCAATTTGGTTTTATTCTTGATGGTTATCCTAGAAATTTGTCTCAGGCCGAATATTTATTGACTCATCAAAAGATAACGCACGTTTTGGAAATTTGGATTTCAGATGAAGAAGCAATTAAACGTATCTCTGGTCGCCGAATTTGTAGTAATTGTGGCACCACCTATCATGTGTTATATAATCCTCCAAAACAGGAAAATATTTGCGATCGCTGCGGTGGTAAATTGACACAACGTGATGATGATAATGAAAAATCAGTTAAACAAAGATTAAAAATTTATCATCAAGAAACCGAATCAATAATTAGTTTTTTTCAGAAAAAAAATTTACTTTATTGCATCAATGGCGAACAACGTATTCCAGATGTTGCTCGTGATGTTTATTCGGTTTTAGATAAAAAAAATGATATTAAAGAATAAAACAGATTTGAAAAAACTCAAAGCTGGTGGGGCACTATTGGCTTCGGTTTTAAAAAAAGTCAGTACTAGCATTGAAATTGGTATAACCACTAAGGAACTTGATAATATTGCTCAAAAGTTGATAAAAGATTTTGGTGCCAAACCTTCATTTCTTGGTTTTGAAGGTTATCCAGCAGCACTTTGTACTTCAGTAAATGAGCAATTAGTTCATGGTATACCAAATAATTATCAACTAAAATCAGGAGATATTATTGGTATTGATTGCGGTGTGTGGTATGAGGGGTTTTGTACTGATATGGCTTTGACAGTTGGCGTTGGTAAAATAACTGAACAAGATGAAAAGTTAATTAAAGTAACCAAGCAGTCTTTAAACGAAGGTTTAAATACAATTAAAGCTGGTAGTAAAACCGGAGATTATGGTTATGCAGTACAAACATATGTTGAAAAAAATGGATTTTCAGTAATTAGGAGTTTAGTTGGTCATGGTGTTGGTTTAGCAGTTCATGAAGAACCGCGAGTTCCTAATTATGGAGAAGCTGGCAAAGGACAAATTTTTTCTGCCGGAATGGTTTTGGCTTTAGAGCCTATGGTTTCAATTGGTTCTTACCAAATAGAAACTTTGGCAGATGGTTGGACTATTGTTATGACTGATGGGGCAAATTCAGCTCATTTTGAACTGACCATAGTAGTTACGGAAGATGGTTATGATTTAATTACCCCCAAAATTTGGTGATTTTAAAATATTTTTGTATGAAAGCATTGGGTATAGATTATGGTGAAAAAAAAATTGGCTTAAGTATCTCGGCTGGAAGTATTGCTTTGCCTTGGAAAATATTGAATAATTTTAAGTCAAATAATGAAGTTATTGATGAAATAAAAAAAATAATAGATCAAGAAAAAATAGAAGTTATTGTCGTGGGCAAACCATTATCATTGCGCGGGACAAGGTCAAACCAAACTAAGGTGGTAAATGATTTTGTGGATTTTATTAAAAAAAATGTCAATCTACCAGTATATGAGATTGATGAAAGGTTTTCTAGCCAAATGGCTCAAAAACAGTCAGGTGGTAGAAATGATGATGCCCAAGCAGCTGCTAATATTTTACAAACTTATTTAGATAAAATATAAATTAATTTATGTGGCGGGGAACAGTTTGGTTTTACGTTTTACCATTTATCAGCGCTTTACTAATTATTCAACCCTTAGTATGGCTGGTGATTAGAATAGCTAGATATTATAAAATATTGGATTGGCCTGATAATAAACGTAAATTACATCAAAGACCAGTGCCTTTGTGGGGAGGTTTAGCTTTGGGCATTGGTTTTATTTTGTGTTTATTTTTGTTTTTTAAATTTGGTTTTTTGCTTGATGGCAGATTGAATATAAATTATATTCTAGCTTTAGCTTTGGCCAGCTTTTTGTTAGTATTAGGTGGAATTTTAGATGATAAATATCATCTTTCACCAGGTAAACAGTTTATCTGGCCGTTATTGGCAGTGGCAGTTATTGTGTTTAGTGGTATTCAAGTACACTTTGTTACTAACCCCTTAGGGGGTATTTTACATTTAGATTTTTGGCAAATAAATTTAACCGGTTTTGTATTTTCGCCGCTGGCTTTATTTATTTCCTTTTTTTGGTTGTTAGGTATGATATATACCACAAAATTTTTAGATGGTTTGGATGGTTTAGTTTCAGGTATGACTGGTTTAGGAGCAATTTTTATTTTTTTTGTATCTTTAGCTTGGGATATACCTAATTCTGGAACTTCAGTATTAGCTTTGATTGTAGCTGGTTTAATGTTTGGTTTTTTAATTTGGAATTTTTTTCCGGCTAAGATATTTCTTGGTGAAGCTGGATCAACTTTGGCCGGTTTATGGTTAGGAGTATTGGCCATAATCTCCGGTGGTAAAATTGCTACTGCTCTATTGGTGATGGGATTGCCAATTTTAGATGTTGTTTGGGTAATAGTCCGTCGCATTTTTTGGGACAGGACTTCACCAACCACGGCAGATCGAAAACACCTTCATTTTCGTTTATTGGATGTAGGTTTTTCTCATCGGCAGGCAGTTTTGTTTTTATATTTACTGGCTACTTTATTTGGCTCAGTGGCATTATTTCAAAACTCTAAAGGAAAATTGATTCTTTTTTTAGTTTTATTGGTTGTAATGGTGATTATTGGTTCAATATTAGTTTTAGTTTATAAGAAAAAAAATGTTAAAAAATAAGTTAATTTTTTTGATAATTTTTGCTAGTTTGGTATTTTTTTTAACTGGTTGTTTTACTTTTACCTCAGTGCAACTTAAGCAAATTGCCGAAAATAAAAATGAAAAAATATCAGCCATAGAAATTAATGGACAAATTATTAAGTTAGAATTAGCGGAATCTGTAAGTCAACAGATCAAGGGATTATCGGGTCGTGATTTTTTATTTCCTGACCAAGGCATGTTATTTGTTTATAGTGATTATCAATTGCCGGGTTTTTGGATGAAGGGTATGTTATTTCCCTTGGATATTATTTGGTTGCGAGATAATAAAATTGTGGGTTGGGAAAAAAATATTCCGATTGCTACTTCTACCAATTTACAAATTTATTATCCCCCTGAACCAGTTAATTATGTATTAGAGGTGGTTGCTGGTACGGTTGATAATTTAGATATCAAAGTAGGTGAAGAGGTTGTCTATAGAGTTGACTAGAAAATTTAATTAAGTTAGAATGTCTATACTAATTATCAATTAATAAAATATCTATGAATTTAGCAGTTATAAAAACCGGTGGTAAACAATATGTTGTTACTGCGGGACAAAAATTGAAAGTAGAAAAATTGCCAGCAGCAGAAAAAGATAAAATTGATTTTACTGAAGTTTTATTAGTGGCTGATGATAAAAATGTAAAAATTGGTCAGCCGTTTTTAACTGGTACAAAGGTTACTGCTACTGTTTTAACTCATGGTAAATCTAAAAAAGTTACAGGTTATCATTATAAACCTAAGACCAGAAATAAGAAAAAATTTGGTCACCGTCAGCCATTTTCTGAAGTAGAAATTCTTAAAATCACTGCTTAGTTTTTGTCTATTAACAAAACACCGGGCGTATCGCCCGGTTTTATATTGAGTTAATTATCAGATATTCCAAAGTATTGAAGATATATTTAAAGCTTATACTATTTAATTTTTTGTCTATTGTCTAAAGCTTCAGTCAGGGTGATGTCATCAGTATATTCTAAATCAGCTCCTATTGGCAGACCACGGGCCAGTTTGGTTAGAGTAATATTTAGTGGTGATAATATCTTTTTTAAATACAGAGCAGTTGTTTCTCCACTCATGTCGGGGTTAAAGGCCAAAATTATTTCGTTGAATTTTGGTTTAGCCGAATTGATTCTGTTTATGAGCTGAGGAATTTTAATTTCTTCGGGACCTTGATTTTTAATTGGCTCCAAGCAACCGTCAAGGATAAAATATAACCCGTGATAATGTCCAGTTTTTTCAATAGCTTGCAGTTCAGAGTGACCACTAACAATACATAAAATATTTTTATCTCTATTTTTCCCTTGGCAAATAGAACAAGGTGATTTTTCTGTGAAGTTACGACACAATTCACAGCGAGTTAGTTGAGCATTTAAGTTTATCAGGTCTTGACTTAAAGTTTTTAAAAGATTGTCCGGTTGTTGCAGGAGATATAAAACAATTCTTTCAGCGGTGCGTGGGCCAACTGAGGGCAATTTGGCAAAGGTATTGATAATTTTTTGAATTATTTCCGGATAACCAGACATAGTTTATTTGAGATTGGGTAGAGTGTAACCAGAATCTTTTATTTTTTTTGCCATAACTCGATGAATTTTTTTTATCAAATCTTCATGAGCTTTGATAATATTTTTTTCCAATTGTTGTTTTTTATCACGACTTAAAAGTTCAGGATCAATTTCACAGGCAGTTAGATTTTGATTTCCATCCATACGTAAAGTCACGCCGTTATAAGTAACCTCTTCACTTTCCTGACTGAGGGTTTTTTGCATTGCTTTGGCTTGATTACGCAATTCTTTTATTTGATTGAGTTTGGAAAACATTGACATATAAATTTCGAATAATAATAAATTGAAAATAAAAAATTATTTTTTTATTCAAATTCTGGTTGAGGTGTATCGGAACGGGCTTTATTTTCAAATCTGACTTTATCTTCATTGAAAATTAATTCCAACCAGCCAGTCGGACCATTGCGATGTTTGGCAATTATTATTTCAGCTATATTTCTTTTGTCAGGATCAGTTTCTTCTCGTTTGTACATATATTCACGATAAATAAATAATACCACATCAGCGTCTTGTTCTATAGAGCCAGATTCACGCAAGTGGGCTAGTTTTGGTTTTGGCGGACGTTCCATTTCTACCGCTCGAGATAACTGTGACAGAGCCAGGACTGGCACATTTAATTCACGAGCTAGAGCTTTTAGAGCGCGAGAAATTTCGCTTACCTCTTGCACGCGATTGTCAGAATTTTTACTTCGTCCCTCCATAAGTTGCAAATAGTCAATCATGATTAATTCTAACCCATGTTCAGCTTTCAATCTTCTGGCTTTTGTCCTTAGTTCCATAATATTGGCCGTAGCACTATCGTCAATAAATATCGGCGCTTCTGATAGTACGGACATAGCATGACCAATTCTTGGGAAATCATCATCTTCTTCGCGGTCAGACAATCGACCAGTGCGCATACGCCATAAATCAACTCCAGCTTCGGCGCAGAGCATACGATCCACCAGCTGTTCTTTGCTCATTTCCAAAGAAAATATACCTACCGGATGTCCGGCTTTGCCGATTTGTCGGGCGATATCTAAAGCCAAAGTGGTTTTACCCATTGACGGTCTGGCAGCTAAAATAATTAGATCTGATTTTTGCAAACCAGCTAGCTTGTTATCTAAATCATAAAAACCAGTAGGCAATCCTCTAATGCGCCCACCTTCTCGATGCATTTCGTCTATACGTTCAAAAGTTTCATCCAAGATAGATCTGACGGGAATGAAATTTTGTTTTAAATGTTTTTGTGAAATTTGAAATATTTTTTGTTCCGCCTCATCCAGTAAAGCATCAACTTTTTCTTCTTCGCTAAAGCCTAGGGCGGTGATTTCTTGAGCAGCTCTGATTAGTTTTCGTAATGCAGCTTTTTTTTGTACGATTTGGGCATAAGATAAGATGTTACTGGAGGTCACTACCGAATTGGTAAGTTCAGCTAGGTAAGCCCGTCCGCCAATCTTATCCAAAATTTGCTTTTCTTGTAGACGATTTGTTAGGCTAAGTAAGTCAATTGGTTCCCGCTCGCTATAAAGTTCAAGCATTGTTTCAAATATTTGTTGGTGAGCTTCTTTATAGAAATCATCACTAGATAAAAAATCAGCGATTTTGGCAATTGCTTCTTGATCAATTAATATAGATCCCAAAACATTAGTTTCCGCTTCTAGATTTTGGGGTGGTAATTTATTTAGTTCATCTGACATAGTAGTGTTATCTTACTGGAAAGAAATCAATTTTTCAAGCTCTTATTTTACATAGGAAATCCACTTGTCATTCACATTTTTAATGTTAATATAAATATAAAAGAACTTTAAAAATCAATAAAAAAAGGAGTAAAAAATGAAAAAGTCATTTTTATTTATTCGTAGTTGGTTATTGATATTGACTGTGTGTATTGTCGGTCAGGGTATTTATATTTATCATTTACAAACAACTAACCAAAAATTAGAAGTAGCAAACGCCGAGCAATTGCAGTTTGTCAGCAGTATGATTGATACCTTGTGGTCTGACTTTTATATGCAAAATATTAATATCCCTGAAAAAATTGTTTTTGCTGGTAAAGATATTTATTTAGACCAAGTAATACGTGAAGAATTGTGGCAACGTGTCGTCCGTTTCCAAAGTGAACATTGGCGTTGGCCAATTTTAAATTATCGTCTAGATAAGTATTCATACGTTTTGGATACCTTGCGTTCCTTACAGGCTCCCGAAGATTTAAAATATGTGGCTATCCAAGAAAGTTTTTTAAATCCCAAAGCAGTGTCCTGGGCTAAAGCATCGGGCTTTTGGCAATTTATGCCCCCGACTGGTAAAGCTTATAACCTAAAAATAAATTATTATATTGATCAGCGTTTTGATCCAGTTGAGGCAACCATTGCCGCGGTTCAGCATTTTAATGATTTATTGACAGTTTTTAGTGGTAACTGGGCTTTATCTGCAGCTGCTTATAATACGGGTGAACAAAGAGTGTTACGCAGTATGAGAATACAAGGAACTGATAATTATTTTGATTTAAATTTACCAAGAGAAACAACTGAATATTTTATTAATATTTTGGCTTGGAAAATAATTATTGAAAGAGAGGATAATTTTATCCGACGTTTTCAACCACAAGTTGAATTTTCTTTACCAACTGTAGAAGTTAGATTGACCTTACAACGGCCGCTAAGAGCTAAAGATATTTTGCCAGTGTTTAATAATAGTTATCGAGTTTGGCGAATGCTCAATCCTATCTACATTAGAGATGAGGTGCCCAAAGGTACGCATTTGCTAAAAATCCCTAAAGAAAATCTAACGTTATTCAATCAGATAATTAATAAAAAAAGAGCCATTTATATGGTGATTGATAATACAAAAAAAGATCTAAATTTAGGTGGTTAATAAAAATTAATTTATAAAACCCAAGCGCAGATGTCTTGGGTTTTTCTCTTGCCAAAATTATCTAAGTTTGATATATTAGGTTTTGTTATTTAGAAAGTTAGGATATAGGATAAAGGAGTTAGGATTTAGTATTATTAAAATTAGTAATTAATAATTAGATATTAGTAATTTACATTGTATGGGTCGTTAGCTCAGTTGGTAGAGCGCCAGGCTTTTAACCTGGGCGTCACAGGTTCGAATCCTGTACGACCCACCAGAAATTACTTTCGAAAATTTATCAATTTTTTATGGGCGGCACGTAGTGCCGCCCATTTATTTTGTATTAATCATTTGTTCTCAAAAAAATAAAATTTTTTACTGGTTTCTGCTTTGAACGAGCAGGGCGGCGGGGCTACACTTCGGCTCGAGTGCGGCGGAAGGGGGGGGGGGGGGGGGAGGAATTCCGACGTGTTAGGACGGCTAGTTTTGTTCAGGAATTTAGGATAAAATGAGTTCAAATGGTATTGTAAAGACACACTAAAATTTTACTTGTAAATTTATTGATTTTTCGTGTTAGTAGTTGAAATATTAATTTAATTTTTAAAAAGAGCAATTTATGAAAGACAATAGCCAAAAATTATATGAATGCCCTGAATGTCATTTGAAATATAAAGATAAAGAGTGGGCGGAAAAATGCGAAATATGGTGCCGCAAAAATCACAGTTGTAATTTGGAAATTACCGCTCAAGCCGAAAAGTCAGGAGAAGATGGTTAAAATCATGACACAACAATAATTTGTTATATACTGCAAATTTTCCAAGAAATTTTAGCAGAGACAGTGATTTTTGACGGATAATTATTTTTTTAAATTATATTATTGTGTCCAATAAATAAACCACAAATACACCTTATTTATCAGGTGTTTTTTATTGACAAAATTAATTATTTTGTTAGCATAAGTAAATTGCGATCTTTAATAATTAACAAATATCATTCATAAATTTATGGAGGTCACTCTTGGAAACTGTATCTTTTTCTTGGCTGGTCATATTGCCTTTTGCTCTAATGTTGAGCATTATTGCCATTTTTCCTTTATGGAAAAAAACTGCCCATCGTTGGGAAAAAAATTCCTTTAAGTTATTGTTGGCTTTATTGTTGGGAATCCCTGTAGCAGTTTGGATGTTGATAATAGGTCAAACAGAATCAGTTATTCACGCCCTAGTTGAATATGGTCAATTTATCATATTACTCACAACCTTATTTGTTATTTCTGGTAATGTTTTTTTGCAAGGCGATATTGAAGCCACTCCCATAACCAATGTTAAATTTTTAGCTGTTGGGGGGATCCTGGCTTCTTTTATTGGCACTACCGGTGCGGCAATGATTCTGATTAGACCATTGTTAAATACCAATAAGGAAAGAAAGTATGTTGTGCATACGGTTATATTTTTTATTTTTATTGTCGCCAATTGTGGCGGACTGCTGACACCCCTTGGTGATCCGCCTTTATTTTTAGGAATGTTACGAGGGGTTCCGTTTAGCTGGACTTTTAGTTTATGGTCAGAATGGTTGTTTGTAGTTGGAGTTTTATTGCTGTTATATTTTTTAATGGATAATTATTATTATAGTTTGGAACCGACCAGTAATATTGTTAAAGATCAAACTCACATTCTGCCGATTAAATTGGTTGGAAAAAGAAATTTACTTCTTTTGTTGGGGGTAGTTCTGTCGGTAGCATTTTTGCCGTCAATTGATTTAACTGCATATCATCACAGTCATAATTTATCAGCACTTTTACCGGTTCGGGAAATTATTATGGGAATACTTATATTTTTATCGTTACGCGGTCCGCAGGTGGCTCGTCAGCAAAATGAATTTAATTATCACGCTATTCAAGAGGTAGCCGCTTTATTTATTGGTATATTTTTAACTATGATTCCCGCTTTGATGTATCTGCGTCAGGTAGCACCGACTCTTCCTTTGAATGAAGTTACTTTTTTTATTTTTACCGGTGGTTTAAGTTCAGTTTTAGATAATGCGCCAACTTATCTGACTTTTTTTGAGATGGCCCAAGCCATGGGCGGAAATCCGAGTGTAGCTGGTGTTTATGAACCTTATTTGATTTCCATTTCATTGGGAGCGGTTTTCTGTGGAGCTATGACTTATATTGGCAACGGACCTAATTTTATGGTTAAAGCTATAGCTGAAGAAAGAAAGATAGCCATGCCTTCATTTATTGGTTATTTAAAATGGTCAGTGACTATTTTGGTACCTTTATTTTCTGTTTTGGTAATGATATTTATTGTTGGTGGTTGGTGGGCTGTGGTTGGCTCTAGTATCTTAGCTTTGTATGTATTGTTCTTTTTATATCTAAATTATTTTAAAAAAACAGCTTTGGTTTAATATTTGCCCTGATTTACGTCAGGGCTTTTTTATTACTTAATAGATTATATGTTATACTTTAGTAAATAAGTATTTTTATGGATAAATCTGTTTTACAAAAAGATTTTCATAGTTTGGCTGCGTCTGAAGTGATGCAGTTATTGGAAACTTCAATTTATGGCTTATCTGCCCCAGAAGCCAAAGTTAGACAAGAAATTTTTGGCGCCAATATCTTGCCTGAAGAAAAAAAAGTATCAAAGTTGTTGATGTTTTTTTCTCAATTCAATAGTTTATTAGTTTATTTATTGTTGGCAGCGGCTGCATTGTCTTTTTATTTTGATCACTTGGTGGATGCTATAGTAATTTTTGTTGTTGTTTTATTTAATGCCATCTTTGGATTTGTACAGGAGTATCGTTCTGAAAAAGCTATAGCCGCATTGAAAAAATTAGTTAAAGATACCATAAGAATAATTCGAGCTGGTCAGCAAATTGAAGTTGATATTGCTGAATTAGTGCCGGGAGATGTAATGTTGATAGCTGAAGGCGACAAAATTCCTGCTGATGGACGAGTGATTGAGGCAAAAAATTTATTGGTCAACGAAGCATCATTAACTGGTGAATCAATGCCGCAGCGGAAAATAATTGAGCCAGTAAAAATAAAAACTATTTTGCAGGAACGTGAAAATATGGTTTATAGCGGCACGGTGGTGGTATCGGGTGAAGGTAAAATAGTAATCACTGCTACCGGCGTTGATACTGAGCTAGGAAAAATAGCCATTCAAGTACAAAGTTCCAGTCGAGGTAAAAGTCATTTTATGGATAAAGTTGATCAATTAGGTAAACAACTGGCTATTCTTGCTATAGTTGGTTCATTGTTAGTAGTATTAATCGGCTGGTTCAATAATTTTACCTGGTTTGATCTGCTGTTATTTGGTATTGCTTCAGCAGTATCGGGTATTCCTGAAGGATTGCCAGTTGTTTTGGTGGTAGTATTGGCGATTGGTGTTCAACGGATGGCTAAACGTCGCGCAATTGTTAAACACTTAGCTTCGGTTGAACCTTTGGGTATGGTTGATGTAATTTGTACTGACAAAACCGGAACTTTAACAAAAAATATAATGACAGTGACAAATATTTTTTATGGTGGCAAGACCGTAGCATTGACCGGGACAGGTTATAAGTTGCAAGGTGATTTTTGGTTTGATGGAGCTAAAATTGTGCCTTTGACTGATCCGTGGTTATCACGAATGTTGATAGCTGGTTCAATTGTTCATCATTCCTCTTTGGTTTTAAAAACGGATGAGGAAAATAAAGATGAAACCATAGAAGTCGTAGGTGATCCAACAGAGGTAGCTTTGCTGATAGCTGCTCACAAAGCCGGACTTAGTAAAGAACAATTGTTGATAGATAATAAAGTTGTTGACAATTTGCCTTTTAGTTCAGATTATAAATTTCAAGCCGCTTTGGTTAGTAGTAAATTAACTGGTAATTCTGAAGAAAAAAACATATATGCAATTGGCGCTTTAGAAACCTTATTGCCTCGTTGTAAAAAAGTGTTGTGGCAAGGCGAGGAGAAAAAAATCAGTGACGAATTGTTAAATGAATACAAAAAAAATCATAAAAAGTTAGCCCAAGAAGGTTATCGGATTATTGCTATGGCATATCGTCAAATCAACGAAGAAAAAAATAAACTCAACGAAATAAACCATGATGATGTTACGGGACTTACGTTACTAGGTTTATTTGCAATTATTGATCCTCCGCGAGAAGAGGTAAAAGCCGCCATTGAGTTGTGTCAGCGGGCTGGTATCAGAGTGGTTATGATTACCGGTGATAATATTGATACCGCCTTGGCTATAGGTAAACAAATTGGTTTAATTGATAAAAAATCTGATCGTAATTATGTTTATACTGATCTGGAAATTGTTGATTATAATGATAAACAATTTTCTGAGTTAGCAAAAAATGTAAAAATTTTAGCTAGGGTTTCTCCAACAACTAAAATGCGTTTAGTTAAAGAGTTGCAAGCAGCTGGTCATACAGTGGCTATGACTGGTGATGGTGTAAATGATGCCCCAGCCTTGCAACAGGCGGATATTGGTGTAGCCATGGGTAAAGTAGGCACTGATGTAGCCAGAGAGGCTGCGGAAATAGTTTTAACCGACGATAATTTTGCTTCATTAGTAAGTGCTGTAGAGGAAGGAAGGGCAGTGTTTAATAATGTCAGGCGCACCTCGGCATTTTTGGTTACTACCAATGTGGCAGAGTTTTTAACTTTAATAGTTATGTTGTTATTGGGTGTCGGTATGCCTTTGCTCCCCATTCAGATTTTATGGTTAAATTTGGTGACTGATGGTTTTGCTGGTATTTCATTAGCTACAGAAAAAACTCATGGGGATGTTTTACATCGCGCACCATTTCCTCGAAATACTAAAATTTTAAATAAAGAAGTTTTTGATTTGATTTTTATCGTTGGCGTACTAATGGTTATGTGTGCAGTAGTTATAGGTTATCCGTTATTGAAAGCAGGACTTTATGAATATGGTCGTAGTTTAATTTTTGCTAGTATGTCGCTTTTACAATTATGGAATGTCTATAATTTACGCTCAATGAACAAATCTGTTTGGCGTGTAGGTTGGTTTAATAATAAATATATAAATTTTGGAGTTTTAGCTTCATTGGTTTTGATGTTGGTGGTATTATATGTGCCTTTTTTACAAAAAGCATTTTCTTTTGTTTCTTTGACCGTCAAGGATTGGTTAATAATTATTCCTTTAACATTTTCAGTTATAGTCGGAGTAGAGATATATAAATATTTTAAATTTTATGATAAACGTTTATTTAAAAAGAGTGATGCTTGACCGAGTAAAAAATTTTGCTATAATTCGTATATGGTTAAACAAATATTAAATAATAATAATAATAATTTTTTAGAACGTCCTTAGGAGTACGGAAATTTTGTTTTATTTTAAAACCGGCTTCCTAAGGGCCGGATATTTTATTTGTAACTGGTTCAAGATTTATAAGTTTTAAAGGTAGAATATTTATCCCGCCTAGCTGGCTGCAAAGATTAATACAAAGAAGTTTTAGTTTTAAATACCGTGTTGTTAATCCCGCGACCGCGGGATCGCTTGTCCGCCCTGTTACTTTTGTTGCCGAGTAGTTCAAAGGTAGAACGCTACGCTGTTAACGTAGATGTTGCAGGTTCGAGTCCTGCCTCGGCAGCCATAGTAACGGGGTGAATTCAAGCTCTAGCAGTCAATTTTGCGGGATAATATTTTTATATTGCAGTTTGTCACACTTTACGCGTAAGATGGCATGAAAGTCTACCTTGAGGGTTAAGCTAAATAAAATTGAATTGTTGGTCTATTATTTTGCCCAAAATCAAAACAACACTTATAGTGAAGATATGAGATTAATTATTTCTAAATATTACCCAGCACTATTTTGGATTAGCGTGATAATTAGCGCTGTGCTTTTGTTTATGCCAGGAGGCACTGAACCAGGGCTTCCTTATGTTGATAAGGTGGCTCATTTTTTATTGTTTGGTTGGTTGAGTTTATTGGGACTTAAAACTTATCAGCGCGTATTTATTATTATTTCCAGTTTAATCGTTTATACAGTGCTAGCAGAATTTATCCAGTATTATTTTGTGACCAATCGAGGTTTGGAATTTATGGATGCGGTGATGGGGATAGTGGGGATTGTGGTGGGGTGGTTTTTTTATAATCGTAAGTTTCTTAATCATAATTAATCTATAATTTGAATAATTATAATTATTAATTACTAATAACTAATTACTAATCAATGATTTATTTAAAAATTAAACAATTAATAGATTCATTAAAAATTAGTAATTAAAGATTAATAATTAAAAAACCCCGAAATTAATTTCGGGGTTTTTACTATATTCCAGGTTCTATTTAGTGTCCATGCGGCGCTAAGGTTGTAACCAGATAAATTATTAATATTCCTAGTATTAGCCAGACAGATTGCCAAGCAATATATTTTTTATTGGTTTCATGGTGCAATTCGGGCATGATATCGGCCATAGCTAGATAAAGAAACCCGCCACCAGCAATAGCTAAAAGATAGGGGATAGTATTTTCGACAGTTATAGCAAAATAATATGTTGTTATTCCACCAAATATCGCTATTAAACCAGAAAAAAAATTCCACCATAAGGCTTTGGCTTTGGTAAATCCAGAATAAATAAGTATTCCAAAATCGGCTATTTCCTGGGGAATTTCATGTAAGGTGATAACCAAAGTTGTTATAATTCCTAAACTGGGATTGATTAAAAAGCTGGTAGCAATTAAAGCACCGTCCACAAAATTGTGAATACCATCGCCAATAAGATTTATGTAACCAATTGATTTATTATTGTGAGCATGATGAGGACCATGACAATGACAGTGGTGCCAATGTAAATATTTTTCAATCAGGAAAAAAGCCAAAATTGATAGTAAGATAATTGCCGAAAGTAAATCAGCTTCAATTTCTGTTTCCTGATGGCTAAAAAGTTCTGGAAAAATTCCAAAAAATACTGCTCCCAATAATGCTCCAGCTGCTAAACTAATTGTGATGCGGTTAAAAATTGGGTGATCAACTTTTGCTAAGAGTAAAATACCAGTAAAAGAAATAATACTGACAGCAAAGGTAGCGAGAATGATTTGCAATAAAAGTGACATAGTATTAATGACAATGATTACATAGACCGCTCAAAATTAACTGGTGGGAGATATTTGTAAAATTTTTGATTTTATATTTGTGGTTACAAGGCAAACATTCGGTGCGACCGCATCTTTGGCAAACAATGTGGTGGTGAATTTTTTTATCTAAGTAGTAAAAGGTTTCGTTATTAATAATTTCTTGAAAAATAATTTTTAGATTGGTTAAAAGTTTGAGATTGCGATAAATTGATACCAAATCAATTTGAGGTAAATATTGATAAATCTGTTTAGCTGATAGAGGAGTTTTGTATTTTTTTAAAACTTCTAAGATTAGTTGTCTAGGTGTGGTAATTTTGAAACCAGCTTGTTTTAATTTTAATTCTTGGTTAGTCATATTTATAATTGCAAATCATTTGCAATTATATTATTATACCTATAATAATTTGTCAAAAAGTATTTAGTGGATAAGTTTTTTTTAATTTGTTAAAATAATTTATATGCGACATAATTTAGTTAGCAAAATATTTATTATTTTGTTTTTATTTTTTTTACCTCTGACTTTGCATGCTCAAGAAGCATATTATCGTGCTGAAGTTTTGCAAGTTATTGCCCAAGAAGATTATCAGCGCGAAGACGGTTCTTACGGCGTCAGACAACATTTGTTATTACGTATAAAAAATAATGATTTAGCAGGTAAAGAGATAGAAATTAATAATTTAAATGATTTTGATGTTTTATCACAAAATAAATATAAAGTTGGCGATCAGGTAATTGTTGCCCATTATCAAAATCAAACCGGTGAAGATTATTATCAAATTCAAGATTATGTGCGGACAAAAAGTTTATTTTGGTTGGTTTTAGTCTTTATTTTACTGATAATAGCAATTGGAAAATGGAAGGGTTTACGGGCATTACTTGGGCTTTGTTTGAGTTTTGTGGTGATAATGTATTTTATGATTCCGCAAATATTAGCGGGTTATTCGCCATTGCTAATTGGTACGATTGGTTCAGTTATTATTTTGAGCATGTTAATTTATCTGACGGAAGGCTGGCAAAAGCTTTCTCATTTATCAATTTTGTCAATCGTTGTTAGTTTAAGTATCACAGCAGTATTAGCGGTGATATTTACCAATCTGGCTAATTTATTGGGTGGAGGGAGTGATGAAATTTTATTTTTAATAGGTGTAGGAGAAAATACTATTAATTTTAAAGGTTTATTGCTCACGGGTATTATTATTGGTACTTTGGGAGTGCTGGATGATGTAGTAGTCAGTCAGATTAGTTTAGTTGAGGAAATTAAAAATGCAAACCCCAGTTTATCAAGAAAGGAAATTTTTAATCGAGCGATGAAAGTTGGAATAACACATATTGGCGCAATGACCAATACTTTGTTTTTGGCTTATGCAGGTGCGGCATTACCTTTATTATTATTATTTAGTGTACAGAATCCACCCTTTTTAAGTTTTTTTGATGTTATAAATAATGAATTAATAGCCACTGAGATAGTTCGCACCCTCACAGGTTCGGTGGGTTTAACTTTAGCTGCGCCAATTGCTACATTGGTGGCAGTATTGTCCCAAAAAAACAGTAGCTCTAATTAAAACAAATTAAAAATAATCTGTTATAATATACAATATGAATAAAAATAAAAATAACCATGCCCATGTAGTAGCAGTAGATATGGGATATGGTCATTTGCGAGCAGCTTATAATTTGAATGGACTGGCTGGTGGCCAAGTGTATAGTGTTAATCGTTATCGCGGCATTCCTCAAGCAGATAAAAGAATTTGGGAACAAAGTCGGAAATTTTATGAATTTGTCTCTAAATTTAAAAATGTACCCTTGATCGGAAATAAGGCTTTTTCATATTTTGATAAATTTCAACAAATAGAAAATTTTTATCCTATCAGGGATATGACCAAACCGACCTTACAACTTTCCCAAACCCTACAATTGATACGTCGAAAAAAATGGGGCAAACATTTTATTGATTTATTAAATAAAGATCCAAGACCACTAGTATCTACTTTTTTTGTTACCGCTTTTATGGCTGAAGAGTTTGGTTATCGTGGAGATATATATTTGGTAGTTTGTGATGCTGATATCAGTCGGGCTTGGGCAAGTGATCAGGCTAATGTCAGTAGAATAAAATATTTTGTACCAACTGAGAGGGCGCGAACACGACTGAAAATGTATGGCGTTAGAGAAGAAAATATATTTTTAACTGGTTTTCCTCTGCCCAAAGCCAATACCGGCTCCAAACGTTTGACTGTTTTAAAAAAAGATTTAGGTGTTAGACTGGCCAATTTGGATCCCAATGGTAAATATATAAAAACTTATGAACGTACCCTTCGTAAATATTTAGATGGTCATTTGCGTCGTACTCCTACTCGGCCACTTACTATTATGTTTGCCGTGGGAGGGGCAGGTGCGCAAAGGGAAATTGGCGTGGGTATTGTCAGAGCCTTACAAAAGAAATTAGTAGAAGACAAAGTAAAAATAATTTTGGTAGCCGGCATTCATAATGATGTAAGTAGATATTTTCGTGAAGAAATAATCAATTTAGGTTTAAGAAACGAGATCGGTAAAAGTATAAATATTATTTATGCTCCCAATAAGCCAGCTTATTTTGAAGCTTTCAATCAGGCTTTACATCAAACTGACATCATTTGGACTAAACCCTCAGAGTTGTCTTTTTATACCGCTTTGGGATTGCCTTTTATATTAACTGAACCAATTGGCAGTCAGGAAATATGTAATCGTGGTTGGTTGGAAAAGATTGGTTCTGGTTTAAGACAAAAATCAATAGAACATACAGCGGAATGGTTATTTGAATTGGTTGATTCTGGTTGGTTAGCGGAAGCAGCAGTTGAAGGATTTTTGGAAGCGCCTAATTTGGGTACTTACCATATCGAAGAGATCGTGCAGAAAAGTTATAAATTATAAACTTTAAATTTTATTTAAATTTAAAAAAACTCCTAATTGTTAGTAGGAGTTTTTTATATTGCTTAAAAAAATTATATGATTAAGTATTGTAATATTTCAGTTCTACTTGTCCGGTAGCTGAGATAACCAGATAAGTACAATGACCCGGTTCTATCCAATCGCCAGAGTTGTAAAAATATTTTTTAACTTTTTCCTTTGGTTGATTTTTTAAAGATAAATATTCACTGACATTTATAAGATTAATAGGTAGTTTAAAATATTTTTTTTGTTTTACAATCCATTCTAAAATTTTAGGTTCATGGGTATGACCCAATATTAATCCTTGATATTTTCTTTTTTTCAGATAACGTTGACAACGTTTTTCATAAAGATTTGACCAATTGGTATAACGACGAAAAATACGAACAATATTTTCCGTCAAACCAATGCCCAAAAAATTATCAAAAGCAATAGTGACCCGATAACCTATATCAGACCAATCTGAGGCTAGCTTATGTTCAGCAATAAAAGTGTCAAACATGTGTCCGTGATTTACCAAATAAACAGAATTATTTTGCTTCAGTTGAAAAGCTGGTAAGATGTTGATATCATTTAAACCAATTTTATTGAGAAAAGAATAAAGATAATTTTTTTGATTAGCGGTTAGAGGGTCGTGATTACCTAAAATGTAAATAATTTTTGTTCCCATTTGGTTTATTTTGACCAGTTTAGTCAAAATTTCTTGATGACGTTCAATAATTTTTTGGAAAAATTGCCAATTTAAATCAAAAATATCACCATTTAGTATAAGCTTATCAAATGGTTTATTTGCTAATAATTCATCAAGAAACTGATTTATTTTTTTTATTTGTGTACCCGGAAAGCCTAAATGCCAGTCAGAAACAACTAAAATGTCTGAAGGTGTAATATTTATCATAGGTGTATTTTAGCATTTTTTTTATGATCAATAAACTTTGACTTTTTGCCTAAAAATAAGTAGAATTTAGATAATAATTATAAATTTTTAAATATAAATTATAAATCAAAATTAAATTTTAAAATTTATAATTTATAATTTTCAATTTAATTTTATGGAAATTTTTCTCAAAGATATTGCCAAATATAAAGATCAAACCGTCACCATCAAAGGATGGGTTTTTAATTTACGTTCTTCTGGTAAGATTATTTTTTTGCAAATTAGAGATGGTAGCGGTTTTATACAGGCAGTTGCCAATCAAAGTGAATTAGCGGCCGAAAAATGGGAGCAAGTAAAAAAAATAACCATTGAATCAAGTATTTCAGTAACGGGTCAAGTCATAGCTCATCCTAAACAGATTGGAGTATATGAGTTACAAGTAAAAAATTTACAAATTGTACAAATTGCCAAAGAGTGGCCAATTGGGAAAAAAGAGCATGGGCCTGAATTTTTACTCGATCATAGACATTTGTGGTTGCGAAGTCAAAAACAATGGGCTATACAAAGAGTAAGAAATTCAGTTATTAACGCAATTTACGAATATTTGAATAACAATGGTTTTATAAAAATTGATGCACCGATTTTAACTCCTACTTCTTGTGAAGGCACAACGACTTTATTTGCAGTACCTTATTTTGATTTGGGTAGCGCTTATTTGTCACAAAGTGGGCAGTTATATATTGAAGCAGCAATTTTTTCTCATGGTAGGGTGTTTGATTTTGGTCCCGTGTTTAGAGCTGAAAAATCAAAAACTAGACGTCATCTGACAGAATTTTGGATGATGGATGCCGAAGCTGCTTTTGTTGAACACGAAGAGAATATGAAGATTCAGGAAGAGCTGATTAGTTTTGTAGTCAATAAAGTTTTGACTGATAATTTGTTTGAATTAAATATTTTAGAACGCGATCTGGAACCGCTTAAAAAGATAAAACCGCCGTTTGTTCGTATGACTCATGCTGAGGCGGTAAAAAAATTACAAAGTTTAGGCAGTGATATTAAACCCGGCGAAGATTTAGGTGGTGACGATGAAACTTTGCTTACCAAAGATAGTCCCGTCCCGATTTTTGTTGAAAAATGGCCCAAAAGCATCAAAGCTTTTTATATGCGTCGAGATCCAAATAATCCTGAAGTTGTCTTAGGTGCAGATTTGATAGCCCCAGAAGGATTTGGTGAGGTAATTGGCGGTTCGGAACGCGAAACTGATTATGAAGTATTGGTCAAAAGAATGCAGGAAGAAAAATTACCCCTAGAACCATTTCAGTGGTATTTGGATTTACGGCAATATGGCAGCGTGCCACATTCAGGTTTTGGCATTGGTCTAGAACGTTTAGTCGGTTGGATGTGTGGTACTCATCATATTCGGGAAACAATTCCTTTTCCCAGAATGATTAATCGTTTGACCCCTTAATTTTTTTATTCATGTATTACTTGTTTTTAGGTTTAATTTTATTACTACTATTTTATTTCTTAGGTAAATGTGCAGATATTGTGGTTATAAATGCCCGAAAATTAGGGGAAGATTTGGATATTAAAGTATTTTTTTTAGGAATAATTTTAGGCTTTTTTACTACTTTACCCGAACTGTCTTTGGGTATTAATGCTTTTATTAATAATTTGTCAGAAATTTCTTTAGGTAATTTATTGGGTGGAGTTATTATTTTATTCACTTTGATATTGGGTAGCAGTATAGTTATTAATAGAAAAATTTCTACACATGATATTTTAAAAGATATTGGTCCAATATTATTTTTTTTATTATTGCCTATAATTTTAGGATTAAAAGGTAATTTAGGTATTGTTGATGGCATTTTTATTATTCTTGGTTATATTGTTTTGATTTTTTATTTATTTAAGAGAAATAATACTATCACCACTTTTGGTATTCATGTGGTGAGTAAAAAAGAAACTATCAAAAGAGTAATATACATTGTTATCGGTTTAGCTCTAATAATGTTGTTATCAAATTTAATTATTAATGTGGCCAATCGATTATTGGATCATTTTATTTTGCCCGCATTTTTAGTGGGTTTAATATTTTTTGCTCTTGGCACAAATTTACCTGAAATAACGTTGGTATTTCGGTCGTGGCAGAGAGGCGCAGAAGATTTATCTTTGAGTAATCTATTTGGTTCGGCCATGGCCAATGTTTTACTAATTGGTGTTTTTATTTCTATACGTAAGGTTTTTATAGAGGTGGATTTATCTTATATTATTTTAGCTTTAACCTATGCCGTATTGTTTGTATTGTTAATTATTTTTGCTCGGACTAACAAAGAATTCAAAAGAGTTGAGGGCATGATTTTGTTGGGAGTTTATATTTTATTTTTATTTATCCAGACGTTTTTGTTTTTAAATTAAATAAATGAAAAAGAGATTTTACCATATTTTATTGTCAATATTTTTTGCTCTAATGTCTTTAGCTGTGATTTATCTAGTTTTTGCCAGTATTGAAGGAAAAAAAATAAATGATAAAAATTTTTTGTTTTTGCCTACAAAAGAAAACAAAGTTTCCCAAAAATTATTAGCCGGTGATTATGCCGTATTTAGCACAGTTACAAAGATTGGTGAAAATTATGAGTTTGGTTTATGGCGTTACTTGGTAGGAATTGATGGTTTAGTTAAATTTTATAGTTTGAAAATAAATCAATTGGAACAACTGCCAGTAGCGAGTAAATTTAGTGCTGAAAGTGTTAGCGTCCATTTAAATGATCAGCATACTTTAGTACATATTAATGGCGACGTAATTGGTCCAGCCGAAAATAATCAAGCTCTTATTTCTCCGGATCGTAATTGGCTAGCTTATACTGAATTTTCTACCAGTGGTCCGGCAACAATTTATTTGAAAAGTATAATTGATAATCAAAGTATAGTTGTTTTAACCAGTGGCACTGACAACATCAACCCTAATCAAGATAATTTTAAAGTATTGGCCTGGTCGGACGATAGCAAAGTATTGTATGTGCAGAATAATAAAAAAATTTATAAATTTTTTCCGCAAATTTTAGATATTACTGAAATCACCAATTTAACCAATTTAAATGCTGATAAATTTTTTTTACAACCCCAGGCAGATATTATTATGGCGATAGTTGATTCCAATGGTGTTAGTAGTTTATATTTAGTCAATGCAAAAACTGATGAAAGTTTATTTGTATTATCTAACACCGCCGCAGATATTATAAATGCATATTATGACCAAACAACCAATAAGATTATTTATAATTTAGATTCTTCTGATCCTCAGGTATGGCAAGTTGATATTTCTCATCCTCAAGTAGTTAGTCAAAATTTTTTACACTCAGGCAAGTTGCTGTCTTGGCCAGAAGATGATAAATTTATAATTCAAAAAAATCAAGATATTTATTTATATTCAAAAAAAGAAAATAGCACGCAATTGATTTTTTCTGCTAGCAGCACTACGGACTTGGTAAAAATTTATTTTCTTGATATGTTTAAAATAAATTAATATATACTTATGTTATTTTTATGGTTAGGAATTTTTATATTTAGTTTAGCGGTATTGATAAAATCGGCTGATTGGTTCACGGCAGCCGCTGAAAAAATCGGTGAAGCTTTTCGTGTTTCACCTTTTATGATTGGTATTACTATTGTTAGTGTGGGGACTTCATTGCCTGAACTGGCTACCTCATTGATTGGGTTATGGCAAGGAGACAGTACAATTGCTATTGCCAATGCAGTGGGTTCAAATATTGCCAATATTTTATTGGTAGTCGGAGTAGCAGCTATAGTCGGCGGGGCATTAAAAGTAAATAGAAGTTTAATTGATATTGATTTGCCCTTGCTTTTAGGGGTAACTTTACTGGTTACTTTTATGTTGTGGGATGGTGATATGATTTGGCAGGAAGGTTTAGTAGCGATACTGTTTTATATTGTTTATATTTTTTATAGCGCTAAAATTTCAGAAAAAAGAGATTATATTCCTTTTGTTAACCGTTTTCATTTGGAAAGAAAAATTCATCACATAAAGATTCCTTGGTCAGCTATGGGTATTTTGGGGTTAGGTGCGATTGGCGTATATTTTGGGGCAGATTGGACAGTTAAAGCCACTTTGAAAATTGCTGAAATTCTCCAAGTTAATTCATCTGCAGTAGTAATGTCAGCCCTTGCTGTGGGTACATCATTGCCTGAATTAATAGTGTCAGCATCAGCTGCTTTTAAGGGTAAATATGAAATTGCTTTGGGTAATGTTTTTGGATCCAATATATTTAATTTACTAATAGTAGTTGGAGTGCCAGCTTTATTTGCTCCTCTAACAGTTGATGAAAATAGTTTAATAATTGGTTTGCCAGTAATGGTGTTGGCTACGATTATTTATACTTTTTCTGGCATTTCCCAAAAAATTAATAAGTGGGAAGGTATGATTTATATTTTTCTTTATTTTATTTTTGTAGTAAAGTTATTTAAGCTATTTTAATTTAATATATGAAAATTACTAATATTCAAACTATTGAAAAAATTGGCGCAGAAGTTCAATTGGCTGGCTGGATTCAAAGTTTACGTAAAATGGGTAAAATTGTTTTTATTGATTTACGCGACCGCAGCAGTTTATTGCAAGTGGTGTTAGTGCCTAGTGAATTGGATGTTGATTCGCAGGAACAAATGAAAAAATTGAAACCCGAAAGTGTTATAAGTGTAATTGGTGTTGTTCAAGCTAGAGGTGAAAAACAAATCAATCCTAATTTACCAACTGGTTCGGTTGAAGTATTGGCAAAAAGTTTAAAAATTTTTAGTGAATCATTAACCCCACCTTTTGAAATAGTAAATGAGGACAGACAAGCCAATGAAGAATTGAGATTGAAATATAGGTATTTAGATTTACGTCATGAGCGAATGAAAAATAATATTATTTTACGTCATAAAATTGTTAGATTTATCAGAGAGTATTTTTATAATCATGATTTTTTAGAGATTGAAACTCCTTATATTTCTAAATCAACTCCTGAAGGAGCAAGAGATTTTTTAGTTCCATCACGAAATTTTCCCGGTAAATTTTACGCTTTACCACAATCACCACAACAGTATAAGCAGTTATTGATGGTAGCTGGTATGGAAAAATATTTTCAGATTGTCAGATGTTTTCGCGATGAAGATCAACGCGGTGACAGGCAAGCCGAATTTACCCAACTAGATGTGGAAATGAGTTTTGTCACCCAGGAAGATATATTACAATTGATTGAAGAATTATTCATACAATTGGTCAAAAACATCTTGCCTCAGAAAAAATTTACTAGCCAACCTTTTGTTCGTTTAACTTATCAGCAAGCCATGGAGCAATATGGATCTGATCGTCCAGATTTACGCCAGGATAAATCTGATCCTGATGAATTGGCTTTTGTTTGGGTTACTGATTTTCCCATGTTTGAATATAAAAGCGGTGATCAACGTTGGGGAGCTGCCCATCATCCCTTTACAGCCATCAACCCACAAGATTTAGAAAAATTGCAAGATCCTAAAAAAATGGGAGAAATCAAGGCCTTACAATATGATTTAGTTTTAAATGGTTATGAAATTGCTGGCGGATCAATTCGCACTCATGAAGCAAATGTATTACATAGAGTTTTTGAATTATTGGGGCATACTAACGAAGAAATTCAAGCAAAATTTGGTCATTTATTGGAAGCATTTAAATATGGCGTGCCACCACATGGCGGTATAGCTGCTGGTTTAGATCGAGTAGTAATGGTTTTAGCTAACGAGCCATCTATCAGGGAAGTTATAGCTTTTCCTAAAACGTCAGATAATCGCGATCCTTTGATGGATTCACCCAGTGACGTAACTTTAGATCAACTTGATGAGTTAGGGTTGAGTTTGAAAAAGCGCATAAATTAAAATTAATAAATAAAATGCTCCGACTTGAAAGTCGGAGCTTTTTTAAAATATAAAATCATTAGTTATTTTTTGGCAAGCGGTTTTCAATTGTTCGCAAATTGGTAAAATTTTTTTTGGAGGTAGAATTAAAGATTTGTTTTCTAACATTGAAAAAATTTTTGGACCACGATATTGCCGCGGAATATTTTTAGTAATCGGAATGATATGCCAGTGTACATGCTCATAGCTAGGTTTTTCGGCAAAATGAGCGACATATACTTTGTCTGCCAGACAAACAGTTTTTAATATCTCAATAAAATAAGGTAATAGTATATGAAATTCATTCCATTCTTCTAATGTTAACTCCACCAATGATTGGCGATGATGATTTAAGGTTAGTACCAGCCAGCCAGAAACAGGTGATTTTTGTTTATGTTCCAAACACCAATATTTGGTTTTAAGCAGACTACGGCATAGTGTCAAATCTTTTTTATTGGTTAATTTGGCACAAATATGACAGTTATTTTTATACATTTTTATTCCTTTTTAAGTTACAAAATTGATTCAGTTTAACAATTATTAATTGTTTTTGTCAATATGACTTTTTGGTTGTTTTTGCTTATAATTAAGTTATGAAACTGTCAAAATTACAAAGATTTATATTAAAAAAAGCCTATTTGAGCGATCGAGTCAAAGTAACAAGACAGGTTTTTATGTCTTACTATGAAAATTTGAAAAAATCTCCTGCCAATAAATTACAAGTCAATATAGTCACTCAGAGTTTGGAACGATTAATTAACAAAGGTTTGATAGTTGGCTATGGCAGAAAAACTCAAGAAAAATTGTTTATTGATTCTATCCAACTGACCCCTAAGGGTAAAAAAATGGCTAAAGAATTGTTAAGTAAACAAACGCCTTTACCTTTTTTAAAATCAATAAAAAAATAGTTTAATTATTAAAGTAAAAAAATATGATTCCCAATAAAGTTAAAAATTATTTGCAGAAAAATCAGGCTAATTTTGAAATCATAGAACATCGCCCAGTATTTACAGCTCATGATCTAGCTATGACTTTACATATGCAACATAGTCAGATTGTAAAAAGTTTATTGGTTAAAGCAGATAATCAATATATTTTGGCCTTACTGCCGGCAGATAAAAATTTGGCTATGCAAAAGCTAGCCAAATTGGTAAAAGCTAAAAAAATATCTATGCCCAAAGAAAAAGTGATGACAGAAAAATTTAAAGTAAAACCGGGGGCATTACCGGCCTTTGGGGGAATATATAAATTACCAGTTTTTGTTGATAAAATTATTTTACGCCAAAAAAAGATTTTACTTTCTCCGGGTAGTTTTGTAGAAAGTGTTTTAATGAATCCCAAGGATTATATAAAACTAGAGCAGGCAATTTTAGGAAGCTTTTCAGTAAATAAAAAATTTAAGCAACCAAAACTGACTAAACTGGGCAGAAAAGTAAAAAATGTTACCAAAAAGAAAATGAATAAAATAAAGAAAAAATAATACAAAAAAGCGACTCCCTTGAGTCGCTTTTAGTAGGTTGATTTGCTTTTTAATAATTTGCCAATTCCGATAGCAAAAGCTAGATAAAGAATTAATATTAAAATTATTTCCATTATCATTTCCTTTTTTATTTACTATATATTAATTATATCATATTTTTTAATTTATGTCAATATTAATTACTTTTAAATAAATGATAAATATGATAAAATATAAATGTAATCCCCATGCTAGAATTAGTATAAATTGGCTAATTTTAGCCAATTTTTAATTATGAATGATAAACAAATAAAACTAGAACAATTTGAAGGACCATTAGGGCTATTGTTGGAATTGATAGAACAAGAACAATTGGATATTACTGATTTATCTTTAGCCAAAGTAACTGATCAGTATATAGCTATTTTGGAAGCTCAAACTGAATTACACCCTGATGAGATTGCTGATTTTTTGTTGGTAGCTGCTAAATTGCTTTATTTAAAGTCAAAAGTTTTATCACCAGATTATTTTGTTGACGAACCAGCTGTCGAAACCGATTTGGCTAAACAGTTAAGGTTGTACCAAGAATATATCCAGGTTGCCAAAAAAATCCAGCAACGCTGGCGGAATGACAATTACTTTTATTCTCGGATTAAACCTTGGAAATTACCCAAGCCAAAATTTATTCCCCCGCACAATATATCTGTGTCCGGTTTACAATTTTTGATGTCGGAGATATTATCTCAACTTGAACCTATTGCCAGATTGAAAATCAAAAAGATGAAAACTACTGTTAGTATTAAAGATCGGATAGAATATATAAAAAATTATATTAAACAAAAAACTTCTTTTGCTTGGCATGATTTAGTTGCTCAGTCAGTAACTAAGACTGAACGGATTGTAAATTTTTTAGCAGTTTTGGAATTGGTTAAACAAAGGGAGGTTGAAGTTTATCAGGAAACAATTTTTGCCAATTTTATTATCAAGAAAAAATAATAAATCTTAAAATATGTCTTCAGATCATTTATTAAAAATACAAACACTTTTATTGTTATCTCATAAACCGGTTAAATTTAAAGAATTGGCCACAGTTTTATCCGTAGAAGTTAATACGATAAAAAAATATATAAATGATTTACGAGAACAGTTCAACACCCCGACCTCTGGTTGGTGGGTGGTAGAAACAAATGATGCGGCTCAGTTGGTTACCAATCCATCGCAAGCTGATTTTATTGAATCTTATTTGGAAGTTGAACAACTATCAGAATTGACCCGACCAGCTTTAGAAGCATTGACAATTATTTCCTATAGTGGACCAATTGCCAAATCTACTTTAGATAGAATCAGAGGAGTTAATTGTGCTTTGATTTTACGCAATTTGATGATTAAGGGTTTAATTGAGGAAATATACAATAATGGAGAAAAACAATATCAAGTCACCATGGATTTTATAAAACATTTAGGTCTTTCTGATATTACTGAATTGCCGGATTATGCTAAATTTCATCAACATGAATTTATTGAATCTATTATGGCCAATAATAAAACTGATGAGGAAAATATAGAGAGGGGTTGAAATATATGTTTCAGTTTTTGATTTCTTTTTTTCTAACCACGCTTTTGTCCAATAGTTTAATTTTGCCAGTTAACAACAATTTAGTAACCACCAATTCAATATTTCCAGTAAGAGATTTTAGTAATAATAGTATTGGTGTAGAAGTAACAGCAAAAGCCGCTTTGGTAGTTGATAAAAGTACGGAAAAAATATTATTTGCTAAAAATGAACAAATTGCTTTACCTCTAGCCAGCATTACCAAGTTATTGACGGCATTAGTTTTTTTGGATACGAATCCCGATTGGCAAAAAATAGTAACCATGGAACCGGTTGACGAAGTTTATCGGGCAAAATATGTGTATCGGGGTGAAAAATGGTCAGTTAAAGATTTATTTAACACCATGCTGATTGGTTCTGATAACAATGCTACCATGGCTTTGGTGAGGTCCACTGGTTTAACCACAGCGGATTTTGTCAAACAGATGAACAATAAAGCCAAGCAGATAGGCATGAATAGTAGTTTTTTTCTTGATCCAACTGGATTATCAGAAAAGAATGTAGCTTCAGCATATGATATTTGGTTATTAGCCAAGACGGCTTGGGCAGAACCGTTGATTATCCAAACTACCTCGCGATCAAGTTATGTTTTAATGGCAGAAAATTCCCAGATAGTCAGAAGAGTAATAAATACCAATTTGTTACTCAACAGTTTTTTAGAAATAAAAGCTGGTAAAACTGGCTTTATTGAAGAGGCGGGTTATTGTCTAACTACTTTAGCAGCCAATACAGCTGGCAATGAAATTTATTTAGTAGTTTTAGGCAGCGCTACAGAAAATGATCGCTGGCAAGATGCCAAAGCTTTAGCTTGGTGGACTTTTAATAACTGGTTGTGGCCTTAGTTGCTATTTTAAGCTTAATTTATTAAACTATCATTGTTTATAAAATAATTAATTTTCATGAAATATCTTATAGCCAATTGGAAAATGAATTTAACGGCAGCTGATAGTGAGGAACATGTCAAGTTAATTTTAAAAAATATTATACCCTATTTATCTCGAGTCAATGCAGTTATTTGTCCTTCTTTTCCATCACTAGCAATTGTTTCCGAATTATTGTCAGGTTCGGGTATAGCTCTGGGTGCCCAGAACTGTTTTTGGGAAGAAAAGGGTAGTTTTACTGGAGAAGTTTCGCCGTTAATGCTTAAAGAGTTTAATGTTGATTATATAATTATTGGTCATTCAGAAAGAAGGCAACAATTGCACGAGACAGATGAGATGATAAATAAAAAAATGCAAGCTGTATTTAGAGCTGGTTTAACACCTATTTTATGTGTGGGCGAAACTTTTTCGGAAAGACAGTTGGGTAGAAAAGATTTTGTTATTGCTGGTCAAGTCGAAAGCGCTTTAAAAAATATTCAATTGGTAAATAAAAAATTATTGATTGCTTATGAGCCAGTTTGGGTTATTGGAAGCGGACAGGCAGTTAAAATTGAAGAGGCTGAACATGCTGTTAGAGTTATCAAGCAGGTTTTGATTGATTTATATCCCAATCTTGATTTGAAAAACGGTGTGGAAATTTTATATGGTGGTAGTGTGGATAGTAAAAATATAAATTATTTTACTTCCTCGCCATTACTTGATGGAGTTTTGGTTGGCAGTGCGAGTTTAGATGTTGATGAATTTAGTCAAATGGCAAAAATAATATATGAGAATTTAGCCAAATAATTTATGTTGGTCCATATCAAAGATTTAGTTAGTCAGGCAGTCAAACAAAACTATTGTTTAGGGGCGTATAACGTTCATAATCTAGAAACTGCCATAGCGGTGGCTCAAGCAGCTCAAGATATGAAATCACCGGCCATTATTCAGGTATCAGAAAGCGCGGCAAAATATATGGGTATAAAAACCGTAGTCAATATAGTATCAGCTTTAGCTGAAGAGGTTGCTAAAGATGTGCCCTTAGCTTTACATTTAGATCATGGCAAAAATATTGATTTTTTATTTAGTTGTATAGCTGCCGGTTTTAAATCAGTGCATATGGATGGTTCTGAACTATCTTTTGACGAAAATATTGCCATAACTAAACGAGCAGTTGATTTTGCTCACCATCATGACGTTTGGGTGCAGGGTGAGGTGGGAGCGATATTAGGTGGTCATGGTAGTGAGGGTAAATTAAATCAAGTTGTACCCTTGGCTAATCCTGAAGATGTTTATAAGTTTATTCAAGCGACTGGAGTTGATACTGTGGCTCCGGCAGTTGGCACTGCTCATGGTAATTTTAAAGACGAGAACATTGATTTTGCATTATTAGCTACTATTAAGAATAAAATTGGTAATGTACCTTTGGTACTGCATGGTGGCAGTGGTAATGATGACAAAATCTTACAAGCTATAAAATTGGGAGTAAATATTGTCAATATTGGCACGGATATAAAAGTTGGTTTTACGAAAAGTGTTATTAAGCAGGCAAAATTAAATCCTAAGGAAACTGATCCGCGTAAACTTTTGTCACCGGCGATTGAAGCGGTTAAAGCTTTGGTAATGGCCAAAATGAAATTGTTTGGCAGTGCCAATAAAGCCTAAGTTGATATCTATTATATATATGCTTTGGTATGAAATCATTTTTTTAATTATAGCGGCTTCTTGCTTTGCCGGTATTGTTTATTTTTTAGTTAAAAAATTTCCTTTGGCTGCCAGAGTTGATATTGCTAATTTGGCGGAAACTAAGCAGCAAGAAATTAAAAAAAATATGTTAGAGCAACGTTTGCGGCGGTTGCTTTTGGAACGGACAAAAATTTGGCGAACCAAAGTACAAGCTTTATTGAAAGTGTTAAAAAATATTTTATTGGGCTTATACCATGACTTGTTGGAAAAGGAGAAACAACTTTTAAATAAGCGTCGTCAGTCAAAATCAGCCGCAGTGGTTGGTATGAACTCTTTACAACAGCGTTTGAGTGATTTATTAATTGCGGCTCAAGAACATATGAAAAAAGATGAATTTGTTGAAGCAGAAAGAAAATTTTTAGAAATAATTTCACTTGATCCAAAAAATATAGATGCTTTTGAAGGATTAGGTGATATCTATGTTGAATTAAAAAAATATAATGAAGCTAAAGAAGTATTTGAATTTTTGTTAAAATTGAGTAATGCTGAAGCATACTTTCACAATAAATTAGGACAAGTGGCCAGAGCTCAAGGTCATTTACAGGAAGCAGAAGCACAATTTCGTTTGTCAGTCGAAACAAATAATCAAAATGCAAATTATTTATATAATTTAGCTGAGGTTTTTGTTATGGAAAATGAATATGATCAGGCAGTTGAATATTTTGAAAAAGCTCTCGCTTTAGAACCAAAAAATCCTAAATATCTTGACGCTTTATTAAATATAAGTATAATTAGAAAAGATAAAGTTAGAGCTGGGCAAATTTTAAATGTTTTGAAAGAAGTAAATCCTGAAAATAATAAAATATCAGAATGGCGAGAACAGATCGAGAGTCTTTGAATTTTTTTATATTTAATTTATATCTTTTGGTTTCTATTTAAGCCATTGTAACTTTTGTTGATATAGCTGCCCGCCAATCGCCGGGCGCCGATGTAGCTCAGTTGGTAGAGCAACTCCATGGTAAGGAGTAGGTCCGCAGTTCAAATCTGCGCATCGGCTCCAGGCGATCGGCAGGCGGACTGACATGGTAAGGAGTAGGACCGCAATTAAAACGTATAGCGACCAAGTATGTAAATCGAATATTAAGGTTAGAGGTTATTTGTATATTTATATCGCATAAAAAAGTTTCATAAAAATTTAGTAAAACTGCATTATAGTGCGGTTTTTTTACACTTGAAAAAACACGGCTATTGTGTTATATTGTGATGGCTTATTTAAAATATATAAAATTATTAATTTTATTGGGTGGATACCGAAGTGGTCAAACGGGGCAGACTGTAAATCTGCTGGCTTACGCCTTCGTAGGTTCGATCCCTACTCCACCCACCATTTTGCATCATAAGTTAAAATTTAGAGTTTTAAATGATAATATATTTTATTTAAGCCGAGATAGCTCAATGGTAGAGCAACGGTTTTGTAAACCGTAGGTTGGAGGTTCAAATCCTCTTCTCGGCTCCATTAAAAATTTTAAACAACAATCAAACAAAAAAATCTAAATAGTTTATTTATCTTGATAATTTGTATTTTGAAATTTTTTTAATATTAAATTTTATTTTATGTCACAAGACAATTTGATTAAATTAGAGTGCACCGAGTGTCATCATGTTAATTATCATTCACACAAAAATAAAAAAACATTAAAAGCGCGTTTGGAAATTAATAAATATTGCCGCTGGTGCAAAAAACATCAACTTCATAAAGAAACTAAGTAATTTTTTTATGAAAAAAATTTTTATTTTTCTTTTTGTTTTTTCTTTTCTCAGTCTTACCGGTTGTTTTTCTTTACAAAAATTAGATCAACAAGTGTTGAAAACAAATCAAGAATTATCAGATAAATTACAACAGGAACACGGTGAAGAAATCCTAAATAAACAAGTTGAGTTAAAAGATAAAGCCAAAGCAACTGCCGGCGATGTTGCCGAAAAAACTATTAGTTTTATTGCTAAATCGTTAACTGATAGTGTCAAAAAGGAAATTGATAATTGGTTGGAAAAAAAAGGTTTGAACCAATATGGCGATCCAGCTGACACTGTTTATGCTGGTGGCAGCCCTTTGTTTGATGAAACTTCGGGTGAGAGTAAAGACAAATATGAATATATTTTAGAGAAAAATCCGGAGTTGATTGACGAATTAAATTTAAAAAATTAACTAATTTTGTTGGGGGCGTAGTGTCAATGGCTAGCACAAGGGTCTCCAAAACCTTTAGTCTGGGTTCGAATCCTAGCGCCCCTGCCAAGATTGGTTAATTTTTTTTAATTAAAATAAACCCATCATCAATATGATGGGTTTTTATATGATGGTTAAGGATTAGTCAATATTACCGGATTATAAGTGAAATAAGTAATAACCAATCCGGAGTTAAGAATAAAAATAAAATATATAAGTTTGTCTGTATTATTTTTTGGACAATAAGTCTATGGATTTAGGTAATCTTTCAGAAGTATAAGCGTTTAAAAAAGCTTCTTTGTCTCCATATTCTACAAATTGTTCATGATGTTTTGGTTGGATAAATTCATTATCAACACGATGTTTTATGCCACACCAATATTTTTCTGTTTGCGCAGCAATTTCTCCAGCATAAGCTAACCAACCATTAGCATAGCCACAATATGCACAATTAATTTTTTCAAAAATATTTAGGTAGGCAAGTTTATGTCTATCAATCCGAATATATTTTCTCCGGTTAACTAGCGGTATTTCATAAAGAGGAAAACAGGTGTGATGATATACTTCCAAGATTATATCAGCTGCTATTATCCAGATTAAATTAATCCAAATAAATGGCGCGGAAATTAAGTGTTTAATATACCTGTCTGGATGTTTTTTTGCTTCCATATATAAATATTATATATTTTAAAATTATTATTTAGTAAATTAATTTTGTCAAATGATATTGACTTATAATTGGAATCGTATTAACTTAAAATCGCTCTTTTAAAATTTTAAAACTGGAGTCACAATGAAAAAAACATTTTTATTGTGGTTATGTTGATAATCGCTTTAGTAATTTTTACTGTTGATTTAGGTCTAGCAAAAGGTTGGGCAGCCATACCTGCTTTTTTTGCCTTAGTGGCTATGCTTCATCCTAAACGTTAGTAAAATTTTTGGGCGGATTTATTTCTGCCCCTTTTATTTGCCAAAAAAAATTTTATATGTTTAAATATCAAGATTCCATTTCAAAATAAACAGGAGTTAGATATGAAAAGGTTGTTTTTCGTTCTTTTTTTAATAATATTATTAAACCAAGTTATTATTGGCCAACCGCGATTGGAAAATACTGATACTAATTTTCAGAATGTTATTGAGATTTTCAAACAAATAGTTGGATGGTTTTTTATAATCCTAATAATAATTTTTGGCATTGGCGCCACGGTAATGAATTTAAGTCGTAAAGACAAAAAGGAAAAACAAATAGAGCCATAAATATGGCTCTTTTTTATTTAGTGATTTATAATATTTTTATGTATAAGAAAATTAGTAATGAATTAAACAGTTTAAAAAATAAAAATAAAGCCCAAATTTTACAACGTTTTTTTAAAACTGAAAAAGGCGAGTATGGCTTTGGTGACAGATTTTTGGGTATTGTTGTTCCTAGACAAAGACAAGTGGCCATAAAATATTATGGCAGTGCTACTTTGGTTGATGTTAAAAAATTATTACATAGCCCTTGGCATGAATATCGTTTGGTGGGATTATTGCTTTTGACTTACAAATTTCCTCACAGCAGTCCCAAAGAAAAAAAACAGATTTTTAGATTTTATTTACAAACTATTGATTGTATCAACAATTGGGATTTGGTTGATCTGTCTGCTGATAAAATAGTCGGAGCTTATTTATTTGATCAACCTAATAAAAAAATATTGTATCAATTGGCAAAAAGCAAAAATGTTTGGTCGCGGCGTATTGCTATAGTGGCCACTTTTTATTTTATTAAACACAATCAATTTAGTGATACTTTACGTCTTGCTAAATTATTACTTCATGATGAACACGATTTGATACACAAAGCGGTGGGTTGGATGTTACGTGAAATAGGTAAGCGCGATCAAAAAGTATTAGTTAAGTTTTTAGATAAATATTATAAAAAAATGCCTCGGACTATGCTCCGGTACGCCATTGAAAGATTATCCATCAATCACAGGCAGCAATATATGAAAAAATAAAATAGGGATTTAAATAATCCCTATTTTTTTAAAAATAAAAAAATAAATTAGCAGCACCGTGATTTGTGCTAGGGCAAAAGAACAAATACCGCTGTGCGGATTGGTATATAATTTACCCGCGCTATCGCGCCAACCACGACCAAAATTACTGATTATCAACTCGATAACAGAGTAGATAAATCCCAAAGATAAATAGTAAACAATGGCGGCTTTCAGACATGACCAAGCGGTCACAAAATATAGCATTAAACAAAAAGTGGTAAATAAAAATCCGGTCCAAAACCAGAATTTATCTAAATGGGATAAAAAATGTTTTTTTGTTTGTATCATTTGGGCCTCGGTATTAAAGGTTCTTGCCAAACTAGTTGGGGGTTTTGATAAGAAAATTTAATTGCTTGATTTTGATCACAAATATTTTTCCACATAGTAGTAGCGATTTCTCTGGCTTCATTTTTTTGTTCAATATTGGTCATGCCGGGAATGGGTAAATTATGAATATTTCCCTCATTATCAAAGGGATGTTTTTTACTCTTCCATTGTAAGCACCACATTGTGTTTTTTCCTTTCAATTGGTTGTTAAATAACTATTAAATAATTAATAAGTCTAGTAAATTATTGTGTTTTTGTCAATTATTATTGGTTAGTATTGACAATTTTCAAAAAGTATGCTAATATGATTTGTTATAGTAAATTAATAATTTTAATACTTTCAAAATTCCATTCATCTTAACCCTCCTTTAAACCTTTCGGTAAAAGCCCATATTTAAAAAATATGGGCTCCTTTCTTTTATAATTGAAATAAATTGACTTTCAATGTTATACTAAAATAGTAATAATTAACTAAATATATGGATAATAATTTGAATACTCAAATAAATCAGAGTAAAAGTACTCCCCGGGATGTATTTTTGCATTTATTGGCAATTGTCCTTTTGTATATCGGTATTTTTAGTTTAATTGCTTTACTCTGGAAATATGTGGATGTGATATTACCTGATCAATTGAAAATGTTTTATAGTTATAGCCAAGCTTCAGCGGTAATGAAAAATTCTATAGCTGCTTTATTGGTAGTTTGGCCAGTATTTATTTTTGTTAATTGGTTGATCAAAAAAAATGAAAATAAAGAAGTAGCTAAACGAGAATTGAAAGTAAAAAAGTGGTTGCTCAATTTGACTCTTTTTATTGCGGCACTGACAATGATTATTGATTTGATAATGCTGATTAATAATTTTTTAGATGGCAGTTTAACTCTGAATTTCTTTTTAAAGGTACTGGTGGTGTTGGTGGTAGCGGGGGCAGTGTTTGGTTATTATCTTTGGGATTTAAAACAGGATGTTAGTAAAAATTTGCCACTCGCTAAAATTTTTGCTTGGGGTACATCTAGTTTGATTTTAATTGCCATTGTTGCTGGTTTTTTTATTATGGGGACTCCGGCTGAACAGCGAGCCAAAAGGTTTGATGAACAGAGAATACAAAATTTACAAGTATTACAGTCAGAAATAATTAATTATTGGCAAGTAAAAGGTTCTTTACCGCAAAATTTGGACGCTTTGAAAAATAGTGTGACAGGTTTTACACCACCGCTTGATCCGGCCACCAATTTACCTTATGAATACAATATCAAAAATGATTTAACCTTTGAGCTGTGTGCAGATTTTGCCAGTGATGGTAATGATATGAAAGTTGGTTATAAAAATATGATGCCCCGTTTTGACAGTTATGGTTATGAAGCCAACTGGGATCATGGCGTGGGTCGCACTTGTTTTGAACGCACGATTGATCCGGATTTTTATAAAAAAGCCAGCAATAATGTACTCGAACCGGTTGATTAATATTTATGAAAAAACGCCCATTAATTTTTAAAGGTTTTATTCAAGCTTCCTTGGCAGTAATGTATATTGTTTTAGTGGCTTTGTTTATGAATAACGCCGAACAGATTATTGGCGGTAACAAATCATTTTTGGGGCCAGTTGCCTTTTTGTTGCTATTTGTTTTTTCTGCCGCCACAGTTGGATCATTGGTTTTGGGTCGGCCTATACTGATGTATCTTGATCAGCACAAAAAAGAAGCCGTATATCTATTTGCTTTTACCTTGAGTTGGTTGTTTGGTTATACTTTGCTGGCATTGCTGATTTTGTGGTTGATTTAGAAGTTTATAATTAGTTAAATAAATAAAACCCGACACCAAATCGGGTTTTTTGATTTTAATTTAATTTTTTTTATCCTTTATCCTAGTTGCTTAATCCTAATTCTTGACATAATACGTAAAAAGTGTATAATAATATGATTTGTTCAATATAAAATAAAATAAAAAAGGAAAAATAATGTTTGAAAGACAACTCGCACCACCAGTAAAATTTTTTTGGTTTATAACTAAAATATCCATAACAGTTTTATTGGGTTTTGTAATACTTTCTTACGTATTACATTAATTTATATATTGCCGCTCGAAATTCGTGCGGCTTTTTTATTTAGTAAATATTTTGTATGATAAGAGTATGTCACAACTTGTCATAAAAGAAAATGAGCCGTTGGCTCGCCATACCAGTTTTCGGATAGGTGGGCCAGCCAGGTATTATATTAAAATAACCAGCGCCAATCAGTTGGTAGAAGCTATGGATTTTGTTGCAGAAAAAAAATTACCCTGGCTAGCTTTGGGCGGCGGTAGTAATATGTTAGTTAGTGATCAAGGTTATGAGGGAGTGGTATTACATATTTGCCCCAAAGGAATGAAGTTAATCCAAATAGATGAGAACAGATTTGAACTAAAAGTTGGCGCTGGAGAAGTTTGGGATGACGTGGTAAATTTTGCTGTACTTCATAACCTATGGGGAATTGAAAATTTATCATATATTCCAGGTCTGGCCGGTGGTTTTCCCGTACAAAATGTCGGAGCTTACGGTCAAGAAGCCAGTCAAGTTATAAAAGAAGTTTATGTTTATGATATAAAGACTAAACAGTCAAGAGTGTTGAATAAGGATGATTGTCAGTTTGCTTATCGGCAGAGTATTTTCAATACCACTCAAAAAGAAAAATATATAATTACCGGTTTGACTCTTGATTTAGTAACTACTCCACAACCAAATTTAGCTTATAAGGATTTGGCCGAATATTTTACCAATAAGACTCCTACCTTGTTGGAAATTAGACAGGCGGTAATAGCTATTAGGGACAAAAAATTGCCTCACCCCAAAGATATAGGCAGCGCTGGTTCATTTTTTAAAAATTTGGAATTAAGCTTGGATCAGTATAAAAATATGGCAGAGATGGTGAAAGGAAAATTGGGTCAAGAAAAATATGAGGATTTGGAGAAATTAGTCAGACACACAGCCACGGGTATTAAAGTGCCCACCGCTTTTGTCATTGATAAATTACTGGGTTTGAAAGGTTTGCAAATTGGCGGAGCAAAAATCTATGAACAACAAGCCTTGGTCATTATCAATTATTCCGGACAAGCTCAAGCCAGTGATGTTTTATCAATTTTTAAAAAAGTTAGAACCCAAGCTAAACAATTATTGGGTATTGAAATATTACCCGAACCAAATTTGATTGGCTTTAGTCAAAATGAATTGGATTATTATTTTTCTTTTGAGTAGAATAAAGAATATATATTAGGTAAAAAAAATAAATAAATTTTTTTATTTTAATTATTTATTTTATGAACAATTTAACGCAAAAAAAATGTGTTCCCTGCGAAGGCGGAACTGATCCCCTGACAGGCGATGAATTGAAAAAATATTTTGCTATGCTGAATAATTGGCAAGCAGCGAATGATCAAAAAAGTATTTATCAGGAGTTTAAATTTGCTGATTTTGCGGCTGCCTTGGCTTTTGTCAATCAAGTTGGGGCTTTAGCTGAGGCTGAAGGTCATCATCCAGATTTAGAAATTTTTGGCTATAATAAGGTAAAAATTAAACTATCCACCCATGCCATTGGGGGATTATCTGAAAATGATTTTATTATGGCTGCCAAAATTAACGAACTTATAAATAAATAAAAGTTAATCTGTGCATATCTCTTGATTGATATTTTATGGACAGTTATTTGTTAATATGCTAATATATAAAGGAAATTTAATAATTAATTAAGATTTAAGTATGGCAAAAATGACGAAGTCACAAATGCTCCAAGTTCTCGCCGAGAAGTCGGGGCTGCCTAAAAAGCAGGTAACTGCTTTGTTAGATGCCATGGTCGAATTGGCATATAAAGAAGTAAAGACCAGTGGCCAGTTTGTCGTGCCGGGCATTGGTAAGTTGGTAAAGGTCCATCGCGCTGCTCGAATGGGCAGAAACCCAGCTACCGGCGAACAGATTCAAATTCCGGCCAAAACTGTGGTTAAATTCAGAGTTGCCAAAGCTGCTAAAGAAGCAGTCCTATAAATAAAAGAAATTTCTATATTCAAAAAAGTCCTGATTGGACTTTTTTGAATATAGGTTAAATTTAATGCCGCCACGTAAAAAAACATTCTCTTTCATATATTTTTTGGGATTTTTATGGTCCCTGGCTTTTTCTTTGCCACTTTATGTGCAATCAAGTTTTATTAGTTCAATTGTAGGTTTAGAAAATGTAGGACTCGTAGTTTTTATTAGTAATTTGGTTTCTTTTTTAACTTTGGTAGGTTATGGCAGGCTGATTAGACGTTTTAGTAATTGGCGGGTAGCTATTGGTATGGTCATCCTAAATTTGTTGACGGTTTTATTTTTAGTTTTGTCAACCGGATTATGGTCAATATTTTTGTATATTATGGTATTTATTACCATGAATCTTTTTGGAGTAAACTTGGATTTATTTTTAGAATCAATTTCTGATGACAGTGATACCGGTAGAATTCGCACTAATATGTTGGCAGTTCAAAATGTGGCTATTTTTTTAGCTCCTATGTTGATGGGTTATATTGTAGGGGATAACAATTATTTGCGGATTTATTTAATCGGCGGAGTGATATTTTTTCCTGTTTTATTTTTATTGTTTTACCAAAAAAAATTGGTTGTTGATCGAATTGAATATAATGAACGTTCGTTTAGAGTCCTACGTCAGTTATTCAAAGTCAATAAAAATATTCCCCGAATATTTGTTATTCAATTTGCCTTGCGATTCTTTTTTGCTGCCATGGTCTTATATACGCCAATTTATTTACACGATAATTTAGGTTTTAGTTGGTCGCAAATTGGCCCGATGTTTACCATTATGTTATTGCCATTTTTACTTTTACAAATTCCTGCTGGCAGAATAGCTGATAAAGTGTTAGGAGAAAAAGAGATGACCATTACTGGTTTGATTTTTATGATTACTTTTACGACGGTAATTATATTTTTTTCCAGTGAATCGTGGTTATTGTGGGCATTTGTGTTGTTTTTGACCAGAGTCGGCGCATCTTTGGTGGAGGCAATGAACGAATCTTTCTTTTTTAAACAGATTAGCAGTCAAGATGTTGATATAATCAATATGTTTCGTGATTTACAACCCATAGGTTGGTTGTCAGCGGCGGCTGTGACTTTTGTTTTGTTGCATTATTTTTCCATTATTTCAATTTTTGTAGCCGTTGTTATAATATTAATTTTGGCTTTGTGGCCAGCGATAAAATTAGTTGATACAAAATAATGACTGACAATATTGAAGAAAAAGAAATAATAAAAAACGTTAAACGTTTGGTAACTGCGATGGAGGTTGTTTACAATAAACCCGGGATTATTTTTTGGCGCGGATTTATCAGAGGTGTCGGGTATGGTCTGGGCGCTACCGTAGGAGTGGCGATTGTACTTTTGTTTTTATCTTGGTTAGCCAGTCAATTGGGCGGTATCCCGGCTTTGACTGAATGGTTAAATAAATTCAGCAAAAATTTACCTTTGTAACCACTATTATCAAAAATTGCTAAATTTAATATATTTGTTATAATCCTAGTATTACACTAGGAGTTTTTGATTAATTATTAATAACCAATTATCAATTATTAATAAATTTTATAATTATTTAATTTTTAATTTGAAAATTAATTAGTAATTAGTTATTAATATTATTATGTCTTTCTTAAAAGCATCAACCAAAGAGCAGTATTTACTTAGATTAGCTTTACGTTTGGCTAAAACTTATTATACCCGTCAACCGTTGTCTTTACAGCAAGTTGCTAAACAAGAAAAAATCTCAGAAAAATATTTGGAAGAATTGGTCGTTTTTTTAAAACAACAGGGCTTGGTTCGGGCTAAATTGGGGCGTAACGGTGGGTATATTTTTAAAAAAAATCCTCGTTTAGTTTCCGTTTGGGATGTTTTATTTGCTGAAAAAAAATATCCTAAATTGGCTACTTGTTTGGAACATAATAGTTTTTGTCCGTTGGTTATCGGTTGTCAAGCTAAAATTGTCTGGCAAAAAGTCCAAACTGAGGTGGAAAAAACATTAAACAAAGTTACTTTGAATTCATTAATTAGTTAATTGTATGGCATCACTTCTTATTATAAAAAACTTAAAAGTTAATATTGAAAACAAGCCAATCCTAAAAGGGGTAAATTTGCAAGTGCCAGTTGGTAAGGTAGTGGCTTTGATGGGAAAAAATGGCAGCGGTAAATCGACTCTGTCGCATGTATTGATGGGTAGCCCTGAATATAAGGTTGTTGGTGGCAGTGTTAGTTTAGGAGGTAAAAATATTTTACATTTATCAGCTGACGAGCGGGCTAGATTAGGAATATTTTTGGCTTTTCAATATCCCTATGAAATACCTGGACTGTCGGTATATCATTTTTTGCAAACTGCTGTTCAAGCTGTGCGTGGTAAAAAATTTAATATTGAAAAGTTTAAACAAGAATTAAAAGTAGCCATGAGCGATTTAAAATTATCGGAAAATTTTTTACAGCGAGGTTTAAATGAAGGTTTTTCGGGCGGTGAAAAAAAACGCATGGAGATTTTACAACTTAAATTATTACGACCCCGTTTGGCTATTTTGGATGAAACTGATTCGGGTTTGGATATTGATGCTCTTAAATTGGTAGCTGTTAATGTTAAGAAAATGGTTAAGCAGAAAATGTCGGTTTTGGTCATAACTCATTATCAAAGATTGCTTAATTTTTTACCTCCCGATCAAGTCCATATTATGCATGAAGGCAGGATTGTTCAAAGCGGACAGGGTAGTTTAGTAAAAAAATTGGAGCAGCAAGGCTATGATTGGCTGGAGAGAAAGAATTAAGAATAATTATTAATTACTAATTATTAATAACTAATGAATTTTATAATTAATTAATAAATTAAATCATTGATTCCTGCCTACCGGCAGGCAGGAGTAATTAGTTATTTATAATTTTAATATTTATAAATATAATGTCTCCAGTCAAAAATATATCAATTAATCCGGCTAAATATTATTTTCGCGATAACCATCGTCCGATTTTACGTGCTCCAAAAGGATTAAATGCTGATGTGGTTAAACTGATTTCTGCCCAAAAAAAGGAACCAGCTTGGTTGTTGGAAATGCGTTTAAGAGCATTGAAAATTTTTTTAGAAAAACCCTTGCCGACTTGGGGGGCTAATTTAAGCAAGATTGATTTTTCGGATATTTATTATTATATTAGACCAGCTCAAGAACGAGGGCTAACCTGGCAAGATGTACCAGAAAAAATAAAAAAAACCTTTGACCGACTGGGCATACCTCAAGCTGAAAGAAAATTTTTAGCTGGTGTTGGTGCTCAGTATGAGTCCGAAATGATATACCATAGTTTAAAAGATAAATGGTCTAAATTGGGCGTAATTTTTGCAGATATGTCAGAAGCGCCAGTTAAATATCCTGATTTAGTTAAAAAATATTTTGGTAAAATTGTTCCCAGTAAAGATAATAAATTTGCGGCTCTCAACAGCGCGGTTTGGTCGGGCGGTTCATTTATTTATGTGCCTCGAGGGGTGAAAGTTGAAATACCTTTACAGGCTTATTTTCGTATAAATGCCGCTGGTATGGGTCAATTTGAACGAACGCTGATAATTGCTGATGAAGGCTCTTCTGTCCATTATATTGAAGGTTGCACCGCGCCTATGTATTCTAGGGACTCTTTGCATGCGGCAGTAGTTGAGTTAGTTGCGTTAAAAGGCGCTCATATCAGATATACTACTATTCAAAATTGGTCACATAATGTTTATAACTTGGTGACCAAACGAGCCTGGGCTGAAGAGGAGGCAGTGGTTGAATGGATAGATGGCAATTTGGGTAGTAAGGTAACTATGAAATATCCTTGTGTAATACTAAAAGGCAGAAAATCCCGAGCAGAGATTATTTCTGTTGCTTTTGCTAATTCCAATCAACACCAAGATGCTGGCAGTAAGGTTATTCACTTAGCGCCAGAGACTAGCTCCAATGTAATTGCTAAATCTATTGCCAAAGGTAATGGTCGCACTACCTATCGTGGTTTAGTCCAGGTTGATAAACGGGCAAACAAAGCCAAAGTTAAAGTTAAATGTGATGCTTTATTGATTGATCGGCAGTCACGCAGTGATACTTATCCTACAATGCGTATAGATAATGATAATGTTACCATTGAACACGAAGCTACGGTAGCTAAAATTGGCGAACAACAGCTTTATTATTTAAATTCCCGGGGATTGGATACAGAAACAGCTGAACGTTTGATTGTTTCCGGGTTTTTTGAAGTATTTGCCAGAGAGTTGCCGATGGAATATGCTTTAGAGTTAAATCGACTAATTGCTCTGGAAATGGAAGGGAGTGTTGGTTAATATGTCAAAAAAAATATCAGCCAAAATTAAATTAGCAAAAATTAATTGGCCCAACATTTTGAAAAGTTGGGATTTAACCAAAAAATTAAAAACTGATTTTTCTCTACCCTTACAAGATAAAAATAAAATAAAGATCAAAACCACAGGTAATATTAGTTGGCAGATTTTTCGTTTTGATCAAGCTCCACTGAAATTACAAAAAAAATATTTAACCAGTCAGCAGGATTTTACTTGGTCCAGTCAAGCCATATTTTCAATGATTAAAAACCATTGGTTGGTAGATATTAAAATTTTTGGTGATGGTGAATTATTTTGGCAAATGGATTCTGCTGATTTGGGAGGCATATACTTTTTTGTCCAAGGCCAGGGCGAAATTACTATAAACGAAAAACAAAACAGGTCAGTATGTCAATTGGTGATGATAGATGTGGGCAATTTAGTGACATTGCACTACAGTTTAAATAAGCAACAAATTAAAGGATTTACATTTTTGTCTTATCAAGCTCGTTTAGGTAAGCAAAGTAATTGTTTTTGGGAAATTGGTTTAAAAAATAAAGCTTGGTTGGTTGGATCTTTTGTTACCAAACTTTTAGGCACAGGCAGTCAGAATAATTATTTGTTTGGTGGCAGAATTAGCGGGCAAAGTAAAACTTATTTAAATTTTTTAAATCAGCATTTAGTTCCTAATACTACCGGTGATATGTTGATAAAAGCCATAGCCGAAGATAAATCGCAAACCATAATCGCAGGCTTGATTGATATTGGTTTAAAATCAACCAATGCCAATTCCTATTTACAGGAAGATATTCTGTTATTATCGGCTCAAGCTAGAGCCTCGGCTTTACCCAATTTAGAAATTTTAAATCGTGATGTCAAAGCTTCGCACGGCGCCACAGTGGGTAGAATTGATGAAGAAATGCTTTATTATTTAATGAGTCGTGGTTTATCCAAAATGGTTGCTACGGAACTGATTGTATCTGGATTTTTTCATTCACTTGGTAGTAAAATTACTGATAGACAAAGGCAGCGCAAGCTTTTTAATTTATTATTAGCTAAAGATATAAGTAAGTGACGCAAATAAAAGACAACAATATAAAAAATGATTTTCCGATTTTTAAACAGGCCAAAGTAAAAAAACGTCCTTTGGTATATTTAGATAGCGCCGCCACCAGTCAAAAGCCACATAGTGTAATAAATGCCGTGTCTGATTGGTATGAACGTTTTAATGCCAATATTCATCGGGGCGTGTATGAACTGTCAGAAACTGCTACCAAGAAGTATGAATTATCAAGACAGGTGATAGCCAATTTTATAAATTCGCCAAGTTCCAGACAAGTCGTCTTTACCAGAGGCACAACTGAAGGTATAAATTTAGTGGCGGAAGCTTGGGCAAGAAAAAATTTGCGTGCGGGTGACGCTATATTACTTACCACTATGGAGCATCATGCCAATCTGGTACCATGGCAAGAGTTAGCTCAGAGGAAAAGATTGAAATTAAAATTTTTGGAATTTGACAATCAAGGTGAGTTGATTTTGGCTAATTTAGCCAAGCAGTTAATGGGGGTAAAGTTGGTAAGTTTGGTTTATGTATCCAATGTTTTAGGGACCATAAATCCCGTCAAAAAGATTATCAATATTTGTCATCAAAAAAAAATTCCGGTTTTAATTGATGCCGCTCAAGCAGCACCGCATTTGCCGATTGATGTAAAGAAACTTGATTGCGATTGGTTGGTATTTTCTGGACATAAAATGCTGGGTCCGACTGGGATCGGAGTATTGTATGGCAAAAGAGAAAGATTTGAAGAAATGGATGTTTATCAAACCGGTGGTGATATGATAAGAAATGTGACTTTAACTAAAAGTACCTATGCTACTTATCCACAAAAATTTGAAGCAGGAACGCAAGCTTTAGCAGAAGTTGTAGGTTTGGCTGAAGCAGTTATTTATTTACAAGCAATCGGTATGGAACGAGTATCTAGCCATGATCAAAAATTAGTTACTTATGCTTATCAGCAGATGAAGAAGATTAAAGCTGTGGAAATTTACGGACCGCAGACGATTAAACGGTCAGGTAGCATTGCTTTCAATGTGCAAGGAATTCACGCTCATGATTTAGCCACTTTTTTAGCTGATCGGGGTATTTGTATTAGAGCCGGACATCATTGTGCTCAGCCACTACATGAAAAACTGGGAATACCTGCTTCGGCTCGAGTGAGTTTTTATATTTACAATGACAAACGTGATGTTGATTTATTTATTTCGGCTTTACAGGCAATTATTAAAGAGTGGGAAAGTATAAAAGCACGTAACACATAGCACACAGCACGTAACACATAACATGTAACATGATGATATAGTTGTGTGTTAGATGCTACAGGTATCATAAATTTATGGATCTATATCAGCAAAAAATAATGGATCATTATTTACACCCCAGGCATCAGGGTAAAATTGGCAAACCTACTAAAAAGTTTACTGGTGAAAATATATCTTGCGGTGATAAAGTTGATTTTGAGGTTGTCTTGGACAGTCGTGGTAAAATTAAACAGGTAGGTTGGCAGGGTAGTGGTTGTACAATTTCTCAGGCGGCAGCGTCAATTTTGGCAGATGAAATGATTGGTAAAACCATTAAACAGGTGCAAAGTATAAGTTCGGATAAGTTTTTACAAGATTTAGAAGTTGAATTATCACCGGCGCGGCAAAAGTGTGCTCTATTACCTTTATATACGGTTAAGGAAGAAGAGTTAGGATAGAATTATAAATTTTAAATTTTAAATTATAAAAAAATAGTCATTAGTTTAAAATTTAAAATTTATAATTTAAAATTAATTAATCTATGTACAAAAAGAAAAAACAAGCTAGAAAAAAACAACTAAAAAAACGTGGTAAAAAAATCGGATTACTCCATTATCGATAAGAAAAACTCCCGTATTATAACGGGAGTTTTATTTTATTATTTAAACTTTCTGCTCCGATTGATTTTTTTTCGATTCTTTTTCTGCAATATAAATGGTGATCGCACCACAGACAATTGAAGCGATTATAGCGCTTATAGTTACAGTAGAGATTTGCTCTTCATTGTTGGGATTGAAAATAACTAAACAGATGGGGAAAATAATGAAAATATATAAGCCGCTATAAATTAAAAATTGGATAAAAAAGATAACAATTTTTTTCATTTAACGCTCCTTTTTATTGTTAATGTTTTTGATTAATTATTTTAACATATTGGCAATTGAAGTTATCCACATATTCTAAAAATAGGCAATTTTGGCTTATTTTTTTGTACATTGACTTTCGGTTTTTTTTCGGTATATACTATACATGTAACATATAACACATAACATATAACAGAAATATTATAAAAAATTGTTAAAATTATATGCCGTTAAATTTCCTTACCAAACGTCAAAAACAAATACTTGATTTTATTATTGGTTTTATTGCAGACAATGGTTATGCTCCTACTTTTCAAGAGATTGGTGAATATTTTGATTTGTCGTCACCGGCTACTGTACATCAGCATATTAAAGCTTTGGAAGAAAAGGGTTATTTAAAATCAGAATACAATGCCAAGCGATCATTAGAAGTTTTATCAGTCAAAGATGATTCTATGAGTTTAGCTTATCAAATTCCTCTGGTAGGGCTTATTACTGCCGGTGAGCCAATTGAAGCTATCGAAGAGCACGAGACTATTGCCGTTCCTTCCAATTTAGTACTGCATCAGGAAAATACTTTTGTTTTGCAAGTTAAAGGCGATTCAATGGTTGGAGATGGTATATTGTCCGGTGATTATGTAGTAGTAGAGAGAAGTAATTATCCAAAAAATGGTGACATAATTGTGGCTTTACTTGATAATACTTATGCAACTTTGAAAAGATTTTATCGTGAGCAAACGAGAATACGTTTACAGCCGGCCAATGGTAAATATAAGCCAATTTATGTCAAAGATTTGATAGTGCAAGGTATAGTGAGAGGGGTGATTAGGAATTATAGTTATATAACACGTAACACATAACACGTAACATATGGAGGAGAGATTTCACGATCATTTAAAGAAAATAATGGACGAGTTTGTTCATTTAATTTATAAGGAGACTAGAAATTTTCCTAAAGAATAGTTATACGGAGTAACTTCACAAATAAGAAGAGCAGCTTTATCGATAATATTAAATTATATAGAGGGTTTTGCTAGAATAAAAAACGGCATTAAAATAAATTTTTTAGAAATTTCTTATGGTTCATTAAAAGAGGTAAAGTACCTTTTAAATTTTTCTTTACAGGAAAAATATATATCAGAATTAAATTATAAAAAATTATTAGGTTATGCAGAGGAAATTGGAGCAATGCTTTGGACAAGTATCAGAGGCTTAAAGGAAAATTAATTTTGTTATGTGTTACATGCTAAATGTTACATGAAATAAAACGCCCGTATCTGGCATAAAGGAAGACACGGACGTTTGCACCAACCGTTGCCGTCCTGGCAACAAAATGTTTGTGGCGCTATTTATATTGTAAAAATATTTTTTCATTATAGTCAAATATTTTCTGGTTGTGGATAACTTTATTTATTTAAATTATTTATTAAGTATTGAGTAGCAATTATTAAGTTTTATGAATAAAGAAATAATTTTGATTTTTTTACTGAGTTTGTATCTTGTTTTGTGAGTTATTTAGTATTTATAAAATTAAAATTTACAATAAACATATGAAAAAAAATAAATTTTTTCTTAAACCCTATTTATTAATCAGAAAGCCAAAATCAGTATTACCGAAACGTAGTATATATTCTTTGACTTTTGGCCAGTGGCCACGTTTTTCCCGTAGCTAGTTTATTAAACACTAAATCCTATATCCTGCATCCTAAATCCTAAATTTTTTATGCACGAAAAAATTAATCAAACAATTGATGTTGAAGTAATATTTTTGCATAATCGAGTAATTCCAAGGAGTTTTTCCTGGCAAGGAGTAATTTATCGTATTAAAACTTTAGGGCTTAGACATGATACTTATATAGGCAGAGAAAAAATACATTATTTTTCCGTATCAGATGGAGTTAATTTTTTCCGTTTGCGTTTTTCTGGCGACAGTTTAATTTGGCAATTGGAAGAAATTTATAATGACATGTAACACATAACATTTAACCTGTAACAAATAATAATTAATTTTATGAAGGGCGAGGATATTATCATGCACGTTGATATGAATTCGTACTTTGCCACAGTTGAACAGCAAGCCAATCCATTATTGCGTGGTAAGCCAGTAGGAGTATGCGCCTATTTATCGCCCAAGGGTTGCATTATTGCTGCTTCTCAGGAAGCCAAAAAATTTGGCGTACGGACGGGTATGCGGGTTAGTGAAGCAAAAAAAATTTGCCCTCAAATTATCTTGTTGGCAAATGATCCTGATAAATATAGATTTATTTCCCGGCAGATATTTTCTGTTCTCAAAAAAATATCTGATGATGTAGAAGTTTATTCTATTGACGAGGCATTTATTGATTTGACTGGATTAGCAAAAGATTTTAATGTCGCTCAAGCGATTGCTAAAAAAATAAAACAAACAATTAGAGATGAAATTGGTAGTTATCTAACTTGTTCAATAGGAATATCCCACACCAGATGGTTGGCAAAATTTGCTTCCGAAGAAAATAAACCAGACGGTTTAACTATTATTACCCAACAAGATTTAGCAAATATATTTAAAGACCGCCCTTTACAGCATGCTTGGGGCATAGGTCGGGCTTTGGAGTGCCGTTTACAACTTTTAGGTATAGAAAATTTATACCAGTTGCAACATAGTTCACCCAGTTTTTTGCAAACTAATTTAGGTTGGTATGGGTATTATTTGTGGTGTCATCTCAATGGTATTGAAGTCGAAGGGGTTGATGCTCAACGGAATCAGTTGCCAAAATCAATTGGACATTCTTATTGTTTGCCTAAGATAACAAATGATAAAGATTATTTAGTGAGAATAATGTCCAAATTAACCTGGCAAGCCGCTAGCCGGATGCGTTCATTAAATCTGCAAACTGGTAAAATTAGTTGTGGTTACCATAATGTTGCTGGGCAAACATTGTTTCGTAGCTGGAAATTGCCCCGATATTTATATGATTCAGTTGATATTATAAAACAAGCATTACTTTTATTTACTCAACCAATTATCAGTAAAATAAATTTTTTAGCTGTTAGTTTAAATGATTTAGTTTTTAGATCAGGTCAGCTTTCATTTTTTACAGATGAAATAAAAAAAAGTAATTTAAATAAAGCCATAGATACTGTCAATAATAAATTTGGCAAGTTTACATTATTGCCAGGTAGTCTAATAAATTTTCGTGAATTTCCACCTGATAGAATAGGGTTTAGAAAAAACATAAGATATGAATCTTGAGTATTAAGTCTAGATCATTTAATATGTTAAACAATTTTTGTTAAAGCCTAATTTTAACAGGGTGAATCCAATAAACTCAATTCTCACTATAACCCCATTGATTTTTATTAAAAAGTGTGCTATAATTAATTTAGTTGATGTTAAAATCAATCAAAAATAAAAATAAAAATTAAAATAAAAATATGTTTAAAAAAATCAATAATCTTCGGCTTGATAAATATGCACACCACTTAGCTGTGACAAGTTTAGTGGTTTTTTTAATGGTTTTTAATTTTGCGATGTTTAATTATGCCTCGGCTGCTAGTGGTAGTAATGTTGATACCAAAGTAAACAATGCTTTAAATACGGTTACAGAAATTTATGATCGTAGCGCCAATTATATGTATGAGTATAGTGTTACTTGGGGAGAATTGTTGTTGGGTTGGAATGATTTTATTATTGACACCTATTATATTTTACAAGATTAATTTTTGTATTTAGTTCCTCAATCCCGCTATTTTCAGCGGGATTTTTTTTAAATAATTTGTTATAATTTCAATATAATTTAACCAATAATTTTATAATTCTTTTAATATTATGTGGCTTTGGTTAGTAGTAATTGCATATGTGTTAAATGCGTTAGCAACTTTGATATCTAAACGTTTATTAATAACATCTATTCCTCATCCTGTAGTATTTGTTTTTTATATTGGTGTATTAAACTTGTTGGCTTTGATACTTATTCCTTTTGGTTTTTTTATACCTAGCAATTTACAAATTTTTATAGCTCTGTTGTCGGGAGGTTCCTATGCGGCTGCTATGTATTATTTAGCAAAAGCTTTGCATATAGATCAAGCTTCACAAGTGGCTCCCATGATAGGAGGGTTGCAACCGATTTTTGTTTTGGCTTTTGCCTGGTGGTTTTTGCCCGAGGAGTTATTACTTAAACAGTATTTCGGGATATTTTTTTTGATTTTAGGTTCAATTTTAATGGCTTTAGAAATTGGTAGAAAAAGAATATTTACTGAAAGTTTTAAATTTATCATAATTTCCAGCGTTCTTTTTGGGTTTTCTTATGCCACTTTAAAACTGGTCTATCTGCAACAAAATTTTATTTCTGGTTTTATTTGGACTAGATTTGGCACATTTTTATTTGTTATTTTATTGATACTACTGCCAAATAATTGGGCTAAGGTTAGAGATAATTTCAAAGAATCTGGAGAAAAAGTTAAAGCTATTTTTGTAGTTGGGCAAATTTTGGGCGCACTTAGTTTTTTATTAATAGCTTTTGCTATATCTTTAGGGCCGGTAACTATTATAAATGCTTTACAGGGTTTACAGTACGCTGTGTTGTTTATTATTATTTTGTTGTTGGCCAAAAAATATCCTGAATTGTTGGATGAACCACTTAGACGACCAATAGTAATTCAAAAAACTGTAGCTATTTTAATACTAATTGTTGGTTTGGCATTAGTTATTTAGTTTTAATTTATATAATTTTTGTGTTTAAAATTTTAAAAAGAGCGTTTTATTTTTCTTTTATTACACTGTTTATTTTTAGTGTTATTGGTATTTTTATGAAAAATTTTTCTCAAGAAAAAATAAAATGGGGAGTTACATATTCACAAATTTATGCTAGAGAGTTGGGGCTTGATTGGCAACAAGCCTATTTAGATATATTAGATGATTTGCAAGTCAAAAATTTACGTTTGGTAGTTTATTGGCCGCTAGTTGAACCAAAAGTAGGTGAATTTGATTTTACTGATGTTGATTGGCAAATTGCCGAAGCACAAAAAAGAGGGGTTGATGTTATTTTAGCTATCGGTGAGAGAGTTCCGCGTTGGCCTGAATGTCATACTCCAGCTTGGGCAATAAACTTACCAGCTGAAGCAAAAGAAGACAGAGTTGTTATTTTGTACGAAGAAACTGTAAAACATTTTCAAATATATTCCAATATCACCGCTTGGCAAGTGGCCAATGAACCGTTTTTAAAAAGTTTTGGCAAGTGCAATGAAATAACTTCAGAACAGTTAGCTAATTATATAAAAATAATTAAAACCTATGATCAAAGAAAACGACCTATTATACTGACCGAATCAGGAGAACTTTCAACATGGATAAAAAGTGCAAAATTGGCTGATATCATTGGCACTTCACTTTATCGTACAGTTTGGAATCAGTATTTTGGTTATTGGCGTTATCCTTGGCCCCCAGCATATTATCGCTGGCACGCTGATTTGATTATGAAATTTTATCCAGTAGAAAAAGTTATCATTTCTGAATTACAAGCTGAACCTTGGCCACCTGGAAAACATATTTTGCAGACAACTTTAGAAGAGCAATTTAAGTCTTTTGATTTAAAACGTTTGCAAGACAACATTTCTTATACGAAAAAAACTGGTTTTGATGAAGTTTATTTATGGGGAGTTGAATGGTGGTATTGGTTAAAAGAAAAACAAAATCATCCTGAATTTTGGCTGGAAGCTAAAAAAAGTTTTCAACAATAAAATATTTTAAAAAAAATTTAAATTTATTTTTTTAAATTTAGCCTAAATTTAAGTTTAAAAGTAAAAATTTAAAAAATTTAATACACAAAAATGGCTAATTTTAGCCATTTTTTATTGAGTTTGAACAATAAATTTATCCACACGTCAGTTATTTGGTAAAAATTGGTATTTTATGTTATAATTTATCTGAAAAATAGTTTTTAAACATAACCAAAAGGTATTGAAAATTTTTATTTAAAAAACAATTTTTTAATCAATTATTTTAATTATTTATTACTGCCAATTATTGGCAGAAAAAAAATATAAAAAATCAATCTCGACCCTCGAGATACAAAGAAAATGAAGACATACTTAAAAAAAATTACTGATAGTAAAAATTACATTACTCTCAAACAAGCAGCGGAAATTTCAGGATATTCTCCTGATTATATCGGGCAACTTATTAGACAGGGTAAAATAGCCGGCAAACAGGTTTATTGTAATATAGCTTGGTTAACAACTGAAGAGGAGATAAAGAAATATCTAGAGGCTAAAGCTAAAGGTAAAAATCCCAATGTTTTTCGTGGTCATTATTTGCAAATTAAACACAATCTTTCCGATTGGGTTTTTTCATTTAGCCCTATGTTACTTGTAAAATCATTTACATATTCATTTTTGATTTTAATTTTTATTACTTTTGGTATTTTGTTTTTATCTAATCCAGCAAGCAATACCAAGACGCAATTAACAAAACCAGAAATTAGCAGAGTGGTTGAATATGATAAAGACACCAATAAAGTTATTAAGACAACGGAAATGCCCTATATTCCATAAGAATTTTAAAAATTAAAAAATTATAAAATTAAAAAATTCATTAGTTATTAGTAATTAAAATATAGTTATTCAAAAAGATTGTTAATGCTTGATACTTAATACAAAATAAAAATTAAATTCCCCATGCCTTCCACCATGCCCAGACAATTTCATGCTGATTTAATTGGAAATAAATTTTCTAAAATTTTTGTTGTTGTTTTTAGTATTATTAGTTTACTATTTAGCAGTTTGCCAGCAGAACTTTTATCATGGGAAAATTTTATTAGCGTGGCTAAAGCCGCTACAGGTGTGCCAGAACTTATTTCTTATCAGGGTAGATTGTATGACTCAAATGGTAACTTACTAGGTGGTGCAGGGACAAATTATTATTTCAGATTTTCAATTTATGACTCAGTTAGTGGAGGAACAAAATTGTGGCCAGCCGGCACTCCTTCGATTATGACTTATCAAGTCAGATATGGTGTGTTTAATGCTCAGATTGGTGATACTGGAGCAGGCGGTGATGCTCTTACTTTGGATTTCAATACTGATAATTATTATCTTCAAGTAGAGGTTGCTTCGCAAGCAGATTTCTCAGATGGCGAAACCCTTTCTCCCCGGCAAAGAGTAACGAGTGCTGGTTATGCTAAAAATGCTGATATGGTTGATGGTTTTCATGCTTCAAGCACTCCCGTAGCCAATCAAGTGGTGGTTTTGGATGCTTCTGGCAATCTCACTTTTGGTACTAACAATCCTATTATTCAAGCGGCTAGTAGCTTATCTTTACAAACTACAGTAGCTGGGGATATAAATCTTACTCCCACAGGCGGACAGGTTAAAATAGTTTCTGCTACCAGCACCCAATTGACAGTGGGATATGATGCTAATAATCGACTGGAAGTAAAAGTTTCTGCCACGGGTGCCGTTACTTTTGACGCGGTAGGAAGTGGTGCAGAGCTTATAGCTTCTGATAATTTTACTGTCCAAGGTCAACTGTTTGTAACCGGAACTGCTACTTCCACTTTTGCCGGTGATGTGAATTTTGATTCTGGTACTTTGTATGTTGATGCGGTCAATAATCGAGTAGGTATTGGCATGGTTAGTCCGACTCATACTTTGGCAGTAAATGGCACTACCAATATCACCGGTGCCGTAACTTTACAAAGTACTTTAAATGTAACTGGTGCGACAACTTTAGCTAATACTTCTTCTACCAATTTAACTGTTTCCAATAATTCGTATTTCAATACTATCACTGCTACTGGTCAAACTGTATTGGCTAATGTGTCCTCAACCAATCTGACTGTTTCGGGTGATTCGTATTTAGGCACAGTAAGATCAGGTATATGGAACGGTTCAATAATTTCTCCAAGTTATGGTGGGCTAGGTTTTGATGCGTCCACTGTACAAAAGGGAGGAATTATTACTGGCACAGGTGCAGGAACATTTGGCATATTGGCAGTTGGTAACAATGGTTTGTGTTTGGTTGCTTCTTCCACTGCAGTGAGTGGTGTAGCTTGGGCTGATTGTGCCACTGCCTCAGGTGCCATCACCAATTTAAATGGACTCTCGGCTGGCACGCAATATTTTGCAACTTCCACCAGCGGCGGTCTTGATTTGTATATAACTTCTAGTGGTTCTACTCATACTTTTACTTTACAGCCGGCATCCAATTATTCTATACCTCTAACTGCTTCAACTACTGAGTGGGCCGGTTTCTATGCCACGCCATCAACTAGAATCAGTGCCGGTACAGGCCTGTCTTGGAGTGGAAATACTTTGAATGCCTCTAATGCTTTTACTGGCAGTGGTATAAATGGTTATGTTACTCGTTGGGCATCATCAACCGGACTTACTACAGGAGTCTTACTAGACAATGGAACTGTAGCCGGAGTGAATGCAACTTCAACGATTACTACATTTAACATCCAAGGAACTACGGGTATAAATCCATTCAATATTTCATCATCAACTGGTTCGTCACTACTAACAGTTTTACAAAATGGGAATGTGGGTATTGCTACCACCACTCCAGAACAAAAATTAGTAGTAGTGGGTGACGCTAGAGTAACTGGTGCTTTGTATGATAGTTCCAATACGTCAGGAACAGCTGGGATGCTCTTGCAAACCACTGGTACCGGTA
>DYGA01000006.1 GCA_020724865.1 Candidatus Paceibacter sp.
TTAGTCGGGGTTTTGTTGGTAGTAGGTTCGGATTTCATTCAGGAGAGACAGCCATTTAGGACAAGACAAGGAATGCGCCTCGCGGCTTCGCCGCTCGGCATTAAATTCAGCGAGGATTTGCCAGTCATTTTTGAACGAAACCGAAACCGTTCGCTCCGCGAGCTGGGGGTTCATTCCGCAAAGCGGAATACAAATGAAATTTGTGAGCCGATTTTTTCTTTTCCGCCTTTGGCGGAAACTAAAGCGACAGTAATTAGCCCAAAAGCGATATGAGCAAATTCTTTCTCTACGCAAGAAAATCAACAGATGAACCGGATAGACAAATTTTGTCTATTGAGGCGCAGATCACCGAACTCCGCGAATATGCGGAGCGAGAGCATTTAGAAATTGTGCAGGAATTTATTGAATCACAAACCGCCAAAGAGCCGGGCAGACCGATTTTCAATCAAATGCTCTCGCTCATAGAGAAAGGATTTGCTCAAGGAATTTTGGCATGGCATCCCGACAGATTGGCGAGAAACAGCGTGGATGGCGGAAGGATAATTTACTTGATTGATACCGCTAAAATTCGCGAGTTAAAGTTCCCAACATTTTGGTTTGATGTCACGCCGCAAGGGAAATTCATGTTGAATATCGCTTTTGGGCAATCAAAATACTATATTGATAATCTTTCAGAGAATGTAAAAAGAGGGTTGCGTCAAAAAGTGAGACGAGGCGAATATCCGGGCGTGGCTCCCACCGGATACATGAATGACAAAGTGAATCATAAAATGGTAAAAGACCCTGAAAGGTATCGCCTCGTCCAAAAACTTTTTGAATTGTATGCAACCAAAAATTACTCTCTGAAAGATTTACGAGATGAAATTACTGAAATTGGCTTGGTGAGCCGGAACGGAAAGCGGCTGACGATTTCCAATATCCAAATGATACTCCGCAATCCGTTTTACTACGGCGCGTTTAAGTTCAATGGCGAGCTATACGAAGGCAGGCACGAGCCAGCGATAGCAAAGAAACTTTTTGATAAAGTCCAAGAAGTTATGTCGGAAAAATCCCGCCCCAAGAAGCGGGGCGAGAAGTCATACATCTTTCGCGGATTATTGAAATGCGGAGAGTGCGGTTGCGCCATAACCGCCGAAACACAAAAAGGACATTCGTATTATCGCTGTACCAAAAAGAAAGATATTTGCTCGCAACCTTACATCCGCGAAGAACTTCTCGCCTCGCAGATTTCCGCCATACTTCAAAAAGTTTCTTTGCCGGAAGATTGGGCGGATAAAATGCTCGCGCAACTAGAAACAGACGAAGCGAGCACTGCCCAATCTGATGCCCTCTTCGCTCAAAATCTCAAAAACGAGGTTACGGCGTGCAAGGAGAAGCTGGATATGCTTTTAGACGCTCATTTGGAAAAGACCATTACGAGTGAGGAATATACCGCCAAGAAAAACAAAATCCTCGCACGCAAAATTGATATTGAGCAAAAATTGAAGGATTTTGAGCGAAAGGGCAATCGCTGGCTCGAACGCACGAAGAATTTAATTTTAGCCGCTCACCAAGCCAATTTTGTCGCTTTGGGAGATAATTTTTCTGAAAAGAAAAATTATCTTGAAAAAGTCGGCTCGAACCCCCAGCTCGCGGAGCGAACGGTTTCGGTTTCGTTCAAAAATGACTGGCAAATCCTCGCTGAATTTAATGCCGAGCGGCGAAGCCGCGAGGCGCATTCCTTGTCTTGTCCTAAATGGCTGCGGGACTTGGATTCGAACCAAGATTACCAGGGCCAGAACCTGGCGTCCTACCATTAGACGATCCCGCAAAAATAAAAGATATAAAATCAAAAATTTAAAATTTACTCTTCAATAATATTATCAACAAAAGAATTACCTAAAACATTTATTATATTATTTAAGCCATCATCATCGGCAGGTTTTGATTCACGATTTGCTACCATTATTTGTAAATTTATTTCTTTGGCAAAAATATCTTTGCACAATGCACTTAGTTTATCATAATTTCTTTTTTTATAAAGTTGATTTTTGTGCAATTCATGCATAGTATATATATAGAGATCGTTGTCAGCAATATAAATATTAGAAACTTCAATAATTTTTGCTAAGCTGTAAAATTCAGTCAATAAATTGGTTACCAAAGTTTTCTTTAAATTTTCACCAATCGGCTGTAAATTTTTTTTGACTTCTTTATTTTCACTTTGTTGGATAAATTTATTTTTTTCTTGTTTTTTATCTTCCAGTTGTTTATGTTTATTGACAAACAAATCAGCCGATGGTTGGTTGTCAGGAGTAATTGGTTTTTTATCCAAAGTTGTCATTTCAATAACTGCAATTTCCAAGGGCAATTGCCGGAAAAATGTACTTTTTAAATTAATTTGTTTGGTGAGTAGTATTTCCAATTGCTGTTTTAGCTTTTCGAGTTTGATGGTTTGCAAGGTAGTTACTATAGTTTTATAAAAATCAGCAGTAAAAATATTTTTTAAATAATCTATTTTTTGGTTGATTTTATATAAAATTGTGTATCTATACAGCTCTATCAGTTTTTCTGTCAAAAACTCAATATCTTGACCGCTTTCATTTAAATCATTTATTAGCATAACTGCTGTTTCGGTTTGATCTTTGACGATCGCCAACCAAAGATCAACTAATTGGTTTAAATTTGATTTGGGCAGTATCAACTCGGCGGTTTCATCATCTATAATTTCAGCATCTAAGCCAAGCAACTGACCCAACATGCCTTGAGCATCGCGTAAAGAACCTTCGGACAAAAAGGCTATTTTTTGCAAAACACTTTCGGAAATTTTTTTCACCCCTTCCAATTTTGCTAAATTTTCTAAACTCAAGATAATATCTTGATTGCTTATTTTTTTAAAATCAAATCTTTGGCATCGGGAAATTATCGTGTCCGGTATCTTATGAACAGCCGTGGTGCACAAAATAAAAATTGCGTAAGCTGGCGGCTCTTCCAAAGTTTTCAATAAGGCATTAAAAGATACATCAGTCAACATGTGCACCTCATCAATAATAAAAACTTTATATTTGGCAATATTGGGTTGATATTTGATTAATTCTTTGAAATCTTTGATTTCTTCTATTTTTCTTCTGGAAGCGGCATCAAGTTCAACCAAGTCCAAAAAATTATTTTTATTCATGGCTGAGCAAATTTCGCATTTATTACACGGCTCACCGTTGTCGGGAGCTAAACAGTTTATCGCTTTGGCAAAAACTCGAGCGATGGTAGTTTTGCCCACACCCCGCGGACCGGTGAAAAGATAAGCCTGGGCTAATTTTTTACTGGCTATTGCCTTAGTTAAAGTTATCTTAACATGATTTTGACCAATAACTTCAGAAAATTTTTGCGGACGATATTTGCGATATAAAGTTTGGGACATAAACTATCCGTTCTTTTTAATAATATTTTCCACAGCTGCCCATGTTGATTGGGCATTTTTTGGTGTTAACATAATTACTTCATCTCCGGTTTCACCTTTAAAATAAGTAACCGGCGCTGATAATAATTTATAAGTTGCTCGATCAGTTCGGCCATAATATTGTTTTTTTTCTTCATCATAATAAATTTCTCCGACTACTCTTTCCCTTTCTACAGGTCCGATCTGTTTAAAAACAAATGAACCATTGGGCTGAATAGTTAATTTTAACATATCACCCTCAACCAATTTTGATTTGGAAGCGTAATTTTGGGGAACTAAATATTCTTTTCCATCTGGACCTATCATTTTGTCACCACTGAATACGCCTTCAATGATTTTATTGTCTGCGTCATTTTTTTCACTTCCCTTTTCTCTGGCCATCAAATTTGCATCTATTTGCTCTTTGTCAATATGACCTGATATAATTTTTTTTGCTAAATCTAGCTGTTGTTGGATGCTGTTTAAAATGTGTTTTATTTTTTCAATTTTATTTTCTTCTGACATAGATTTTGATTAATAATTTTATTTTTTAATATTTTGTTTCAATAATTTTTTTTGGCCGGCCGTAATGTAATTTAGAAAGAGCTATGATTTTTTCGCGATTAATCTCTTCTCCAACCGGTTCTTTTAGGGTGCTTATATTAAAAGCCGGAACTGTGGTATTGTCAATTATCATTTTAATATAGGCGCTAAATTTAGGTATGTTGATTAAATCATGTTGATTGAAAACAGGTTCAAACTGTTTGACGACATATTCAGCATCTTCCGGACCAATACGGAAAGCAATAAAAGTGCCTACATTACCAAAAACAGAATCTCTAATCGATGTATCGCCATGCTTTGTCAGCTGGCCTAAATATTGATTGGCCAATATCAAATTCAGACGATATTTTCTGGCTTCAGAAAGAATAATGGAAATGCTGTCGGTAGTAAAATTTTGAAACTCATCAATATATAAATAAAAATCCGTACGAAGATTTTCTGGAATATTAGCACGGCTCAAAGCAGCAATCAATATTTTCCCCACAATAATCATGCCCAATAGCCGACTGTTTATTTCTCCTAATTTACCTTTGCTTAGATTGACAACCAAAATCTTTTTTTGATCCATAATTTCTCTAAAATCAAAACTGCTCTTTTGCGCCGCAATAATGGGCCGTATCATGTCATTGGCAATAAAAGGTGTTAACTTACTGGTAATATAAGGAACCATATTAGCTAGGGCTGCTTCACCTCCAGCTTTCAATGCTTCTTTTTGCCAAAAATCTATGACGGTTGGATTTTTGCATTTACTCAATTTATATTTACGGAAATCTTCATCAGCTAAAACTTTTGGCACTTCAAGTAAAGTCATCCCTGATTCAGGGTCATCCATAACCAAAAGTAAAGCATTCCTCATGTATTGCTCAAACATTGGTCCTCCGGTGGCCTTTAAATCATATAATTTATCAAATATGGACAATAATTCATTAACTATCAATGATTTCTGGGATTCATTATTATACTCCAGCATATTAATAGAAATCGGCCGCTCAGTATCAGCTGGGTCAAAATAGATAACATCATGCCAACGATGTTTAGGAACATTTTTCAAAATATCACTGGCAAAATCACCGTGTGGATCAATAATACAACAACCATTACCAGCTAAAATATCTTGGATCATCATATTTTTCATCAAAGTTGATTTACCGGTACCAGTTTGACCTATGATATACATATGTCTGCGTCGATCGTCAGTTTTTATTTTTATATCTATGACTTCATCACGATACTGACTTTGCCCAATGACTATACCTTCGGTCGGTAAATTTATTGGTGGAGCGTATTTTTTTGCCTCCAACCATTGTAAATTTGGCACGTCATTATGATCGCTCGGAAAATGATAGATGGAAGCCAACTCTTCTGTATTTAATATAATTTTTCTTTTATCATCAAAACGACGATAAATAAAATTTCTTATTAATTTACTATGCCAAGTCAAAAAAGCCGGTTGAAAACTATTACCGTATTCATAAATGTTATATTGAGAAAAAACATTTAATATATTATTTAAATATGAATTAGTAGTTTCTTTATTTTGCGTAGAGACGATAACACGAAGATTGGCGGCCAAAGCCCCTTTGGATAGTTTTTGTTCAATTGATTCAATGGTTTTTTGTTCTAGGGCGGTTAGTTGCGTGCTGGGACTATTTTTTTCTTTATTTTTGTTAGTCTTAAATCCATTTAACAACAAATCAAAAAAATAATTTATAATTTTGCCGAAAATACCCGTGGCATCATAAACATTTACACTTTGATGAAGCATCAATTTTTTCACTAACTTTTTTCCTTGCTGCCGCCAAGAATTACTTATCGGAATAAGTAACAATTGTAGAGCCATACCTTCATCTTTTTTCAACTTTGATAAAGAGTTTAATATTGCATTTAGCGGATCGTTTTCCATTTGCTGGTACGTTTTTATTGGAAAAGAAGAATTTCTTTTAAATACAAAAAAACCGCCTGCCACGTAACTAGTTGGTTTAAAAATATTATAATCTTCAATTTGTTCCACAACTGCTTGAGGGTATTGCGCGTGAATTTGTTGAACTAAAAACCTTTTTAAATCAAGCGGTAAGGCTAAATAAAAAGTAATTTTTTCATTGTGGGCCACTATTTCAAAGCTGATAAATTTTCTGTGAACACGAAAAATTGTATCTAAAAAAGAATTTTTTTTCAGTCCACTAATTGCTGCATACAAACTTTCAGCATTGGTTAAAATCTCTTTCCATTTGTCTTCGCCATTTTTATCTTTACTAAACCTGGGCAAGGTTACTTTTAAAACTATCGTGGAAAAAACCGCGCGATAATAATAATTTTTTGAAAAAAACAAATACAAAAAAATTAATAAAAATAAAAAGACACCAATAATGGCAAAGTAAGAAAAAAATATCAGATTTTCTAAACTAAAAAACATTAAATTATTTTAAATTTTTATTTTTGTGCTGTAGTTCTAAAACTTTATCTGTTTTTATTTTGGCTTCTTGTTCTAAAAAAAATTTATTTATCCCCGGAATAATAAATAACCAGTTTCTGATTAAATTTAAAACTTCATAAATTTTAAATTTAATACTTTTAATCAAGACCACTATACTGGCGGCCGTTTCCTCCCCTTTTTGTTTAAAAATAATTTTTCTTGGTTGATCTAAACTCTGATATAAATCCTCTAGCCCTGACGACAAAATATCTTCCACTGATTTTTGTAATATAGTATCAGCATTAGTATCCTCCCTATGCATCTGTACTGACTGAGTAATATTGGTATTATTTGGTATTTTCTCTTTTGGTTGGTTTTTATCATCAACCGCTAAATTTTTGAATTCAAAATTTTTATTTTCACCTGTCGTGTCTTGTTTTTCAATCTTAAGATCGGTTTGTTGTTCAAAATTGTTTAAATTTTCCATATTTTTTAAACTATTTTTGTTTTTATATTGTTTGTCCATAAGCTAATTATAACACAAAAATAATATATTAAAAATCTCATTATTTTATGCTATAATATGAACAATGAATCAAATTACCGAAAAAATAAAAAAAGTTAAAACAGCCAATTTTACTTGGCTGAATATTGTTGAACCCGGCAATGAAGAAATTGATTATTTGAAAAAAGAATATAATTTTCATCCTTTGGATTTAAGAGATGCACATATAAATAAAAAGGCTCAAAGACCTCAACTGTCTAATAGAGAAAATTATTCATTTTTAATTTTTTTATTTCCAGTTTATGATCGACAAATGCGAAAAATCATGCCGGCGGAAATTGATTTTTTTATCAAAGAAGATTTGATCATAACTTTACACGACGATTCACTCACAGCTATAAAAGAGTTGTTTGAACAATGCAGTCAGTATGAATATTATCGCGATTTGAATATGGGGGCACATCCTACTTATTTTTTTTATTTCATTTTAGAAAAGCTGTTGCAAAATTGTTTTCCTATGCTAGATCATATTGCCACTGACAATCAAAGAATTGAAAATAATATTTTTAAAAATAAAGAAAAAGAAATGGTTAAAGAAATACTGATTATTAAAAGAAATATAGTCAATTTTAGGTTTATTATGCAATCACATCGCACAATCATAAAAAAGTTTATTGAACTAGAAAGTAAATATTTAAAAATGAATATTTATAAGATATTTTTTGAAAAATTATTAGTGCAAACAAAAGATATCTGGGAAGTGCTTGAAGGGCATAAACAAACAATAGACGCTTTGCAAGAGACCAACGAATCAGCCATCTCCTTTCGCATCAATGATGTGATGAAAACTTTAACCACAATTTCAGTTATTTTTTTACCGCTTACTCTAGTTGCCAGTATTTTTGGAATGAATGTAAGTTATATACCGTTTGCGGATGATCCGCGCGGCTTTTGGTTTGTAATTGGAATTATTTTATTTATATTTGTAGGTTTATTCCTATTTTTTAAATCAAAAAAATGGTATTAATATGACAGAAATAAAATTTTACAATACCTTAACAAAGAAAAAAGAAACATTTAAATCTATCAAAAAAAATAAAGTCGGTTTATACACCTGCGGTTTAACGGTTTATAATTTTGCGCATATTGGCAATCTACGCACATATATTTTTGAAGATATACTCCGTCGCACTTTAATGCTCAACAATTACCAAGTGAAACATGTCCAAAATATTACCGATGTAGGACATTTAACTGATGATGCTGATCAAGGTGAGGACAAAATAGAAAAAATTGCTAACCAAGAGAAAAAAACCGCTTGGGAAATAGCCGATTTTTATACCCAAGCTTTCAAACAAGACTTAAAAAAACTCAATATTCTTTATCCACATATCTGGTGCAAAGCTACAGAACATATCAAAGAACAAATTGCAGTCATAAAAAAAATTGAACAAAACGGTTTTACTTATTTAACTGATGATGGTTTGTATTTTGATACAAGTAAGCTAAAAAACTATGGCCGCTTGTCAAACCAAAATAAAGATGAACTGCAGGCGGGAAAAAGAGTAGATATTGGTCTTAAAAAAAATCATACTGATTTTGCCCTTTGGAAATTTTCCAAAACAAATGAAAAAAGACAAATGGAATGGGATTCACCTTGGGGAAAAGGCTTTCCGGGTTGGCACATAGAGTGTAGCGCTATGGCCACTAATTATTTAGGCGTTCCGTTTGATATTCACTGTGGCGGCATAGACCATATACCAGTTCATCATAACAATGAAATAGCTCAAACGGAAGCTGCAGAAGGTAAATTAATGGCCAACTATTGGTTGCATTGCGAATTTTTACTTATCAATGACGATAAAATGTCAAAAAGTAAAAATAACTTTTTTACTCTGCAATCAATAATAGAAAAAAATTATTCGCCTCTAGCTTTTCGTTATTTAACGCTAAATACCCATTATCGGCAAAAAATTTCTTTTACTTGGCAATCTTTAGACCAAGCTCAAAATGCATTGTTAAAACTATTAAATTTTCTTGCTCCCTACCAAAAAAATGGCAAAATAATTGCTGAATTTAAAAATAAATTTATCTTGGCCTTAAATGATGATTTAAATACACCTAAAAGTTTAGCGGTAATGTGGGAATTAGTTAAATCAAATAAACCCTTAGCAGATATTGCCGCCACAATTTTTTATTTTGATAAAGTCTTAGGATTAAATTTAGAAAAAATTTTAAGCAAAGTTAAATCTCAAAAAATTCCTACGGAAATCAAAACTTTATTATTAAAAAGAGAAAAGGCCAGACAAGAGAAAAATTGGGAGCTGGCCGATAAATTAAGGTTGGAAATTTTAAATAAAAATTATCTGGTTGCTGACACAAATACCGGACAAAAAATTTCCAAAAATATTACAGTGCTTGATCTGTTGTAAAGTATTGTTTAAATATATCATAAGCAACCGGAACGGCATAAGTTGAACCTTCTACACCATTTTCCAACAAAACCACCAAAACTATCTCTGGCCTATCATAAGGCGCAAAACCAGCAAACCAAGCATGGGGTTTGTTATCACCTCCGACTTGAGCTGTGCCGGTTTTGCCAGCAACAGCAAAAGGTAAACTTTTCAAATATTGGGCTGAGCCTGATTCAACTGTGGCCCTCAGTCCAGTTTTTACTATATCTAAATTTTCATTAGTTATTGGTATTTCACGTACAAGCTGAGGTTCTTTTTTATAAATTTGTCCAGTTTTTTCATCTTTAAATCCATAAACAAATCTCGGCTGATATAGCTTTCCGCCATTGATCAGAGCGGCGTAAGCATTAGCCATTTGTAATGGGGTAACTAAAATATCCCCCTGACCTATGCTGGTATTATAAGTATCACCAATATACCAAGGTTCTTTTTTTGTTGATAACTTCCATTCAGGATCTGGAAAAAATCCCTTTTTTTCTTGAGGATAATCAACATAATTTAAAGAATTAAAACCAAAATATTCAGCATATTTCTTTAACCTATCAATACCTAAACCTGGAAACTTTTCATAACCACCTCCCAAATAATAAAAAAATGTATTTACAGACTCGGCAATAGCTTTTATAACATTGGTTACGCCATGACCACCTGATTTCCAATCAGGAAAAAACCATTGTGAAACTCTGATGCCACCAGTACTAAGAACAGTAGTTGTTCTATTGATAACTTTTTCCTCTAACCCGGCGGCGGCATAAATTGGTTTGATAGTTGATCCCGACGGATATTCCCCCTGAATTACCCTAAAAAATAAAGGATTATCCGTATTGGTAAAAATATCAGATATTTCCTTTTTATTTTTATTTGCTGTAATAAAAAAATTATTATCATAAGCAGGTAAGCTGACTGCGGCTCTGATTGCTCCAGTACTTGGATCCAAAGCTACCACCACACCTTTTGATAAATTATTTTTACTTAAACTTTTTTGTAAACTAGCAAAAGCTATTGATTGTAATCTGTAATCAATATTCAAAATTAAACTTAAACCATTAACTGGTTTTTGTTCGCTAATAACTTTTATCTCCTCTCCCAAAACATTTACTTCTTTAATTTTTTTACCATCTTGCCCTTTTAAATCTTGCTCATAATACAATTCCAAACCACTTTTTCCTAATTTATCATTCAGTAAATATTGGCCACTTCTGACTTTATCCAAATCAGCTTCGGTTATATTACCTAAATACCCTAAAATGTGGGAGACTTTTTCACCATAGGGATAGTACCTTTCATTTTTTTCAAAAATATCAAAACCGGGAAAATCTTTGATTAGCAATATCATATCCAACGCTTCGGCGGTATTTAAATCATCCAAAATGGTAATGGGCTGATTTGAGTATTGTTTATATTTATTATAGTTAGTTTTAACTTCTTCTTTATCAAATTCGTGCCAACTATATATTTTATTTAAATTATCATCTAAATTATCAACCGATATTTCGTTTGGATAAAACACTAATGAAAAACTGGGTATATTCTTAGCTAAAACTAAATTTTTATAATCATAAATTAAACCACGATTTGCCTTTAAAACTTCAGTTTTTAGCCGATTGCCTTCCGCTAAGGAAATAAATAAATTTCCCTGATAAATCTGAATATAGGCAATTTTAAAAATAGCTACCAAAAAAAATATTATTATAAAAAACGATAAAAATATTAATTTTTTTTGATTAAAAATAAAATCAATCAAAGGATTTTCATTGATTAAATTTGACTGTTCCCCAACATAAAATCTTTGATAATAAGAATTTATTTTTTTATCTTTAATCTCCCTATTATCTTCTTGAATTATAAATGGGTCAGACATGCTTTTTAGAAAAAATTAAATTAAAAATAATCACGAAAGCAAATAAAATCAAACTTTCAACAAAAACGGCAATAAATAAATTTTGTATATAATACCAGAGTAAATAGAAATCAAAGGAAAATTTAAAACTTATTAAAAGTAATTGAATAAATTTAAATACTATAGAACCTATAATTACGCCAGCAGCCAATGACAATAAAGTACGGTTGGTAAACAAAAAATAAAGAATTATGTAAGTAAACCAAGCCACCACTAGATATAACACTAAATAAAAACCAAAAAAATATAAACTGTAAATATCATTTAATAAACCAACAAATATAACCAACCACCAATGATTCATCTGATAAGCAAAGGCAATTCGCAAAAGGACATATAATAATGGCAAGTTGATAAAAATTAAAAATGTGAATTGACTAAAAAAAGATACATGTAATATCCAAAGCAATAAAATAACAAAAAAATCAACTATTAGTTTATTCATAAACCGGTTTCAATACATTGACAAAAATAATATTTTGAACTTTTTCCGGTGAAGTAATAGTGGCCGACTGAAAAAAATCACCTTCATTTTTATGAATAGCTGTTATTTGACCAATAACTAAGCCTCTGGGTATAAAGTTATCCCGCCCAGAAGTAACAACAATATCGCCAATTTTAATTTCATCTTCCTGCTCTAGGTAATTAATCCGAATACCCAAATTTCTAGTTCCCTCAACCAATCCAAGCGAATTTTTCTCATTTTGAATAAAGGCGGTAGTTTTAAATAAAGAGCTCTCTACCAGCACAATTTGACTGGTATATTTATCTGTTTTATAAACTTTTCCAATTAAAATACCATCCGTTGTAATTACTGGCATATCAACCTGCAAACCAGAATTTTCCCCTTTATTGATCAAAATTATATTTTTTTCCAAACCTGGAATATAGCCCATAACCTCAGCTAAAACCGGCTCATAATGGGGATTATCTTTGTAATTTAAAGCATTTTTTAATGAGATATTTTCCAATTCTAATTCTTTAAGTAAGGCATAATCAACTACTAATTTTTTTATATCCTCTCTTAATTTTTTGTTTTCGGCTATCAAACTTTTATTGGGTGTAAAAATTTCCCAAATTTTAAGGGAAAGATTGTAAACAGGTTTTGTAATATTACCAAAGAATAAACGCCAAGGTGATTGGAAAAGAAAAAATATTACTATAGTAAAAATAGCAATGGCTATAATATGCCAATAATTTTTTCTTTTTGTCAGCCGCATTTATGATTTTATATTTTGACCCTGAGTATCATTTATTAAAATATCTTCCATTAATTTCTTATCTTCCAATAAAATTCCCGTGCCTCTAACAACACAGGTTAGAGGATCATCCGCGATTACAACCGGTACTTGAGTTTCTCGAGCTATTACCCGGTCAAGTCCCTTCAATAAAGCTCCACCACCAGTTAAGGTTATACCTCTTTCGTAAATATCGGCCACCAATTCCGGTGGAGTATTTTCAATTACAGTTTTTATATTTTCAACCATAACTCTAATTGAACGAGTTAAAGCTTCTCTAATCTGCATATCCGATACACTAATTTCTTTTGGTAGGCCAGTAATTAAATCCCGACCTCTAACTTTCATATCAGTATGTTCATCAAGAGGCATGGCTGAACCAATTTTTATTTTAATTTCTTCAGCGGTTTTTTCGCCAAGTAATAAGTTAAAATTCTCTCTTACATAATTTATTATTGAACGGTTTAATTCATCGCCAGCTAATCTCATTGATTTCCAAGTAACTATTCCGGATAATGAAATAACGGCAATGTTTGTTGTGCCCCCGCCAATATCAACAACTAAATTAGCTACAGATTCTTGTACGGGTAATCTGGCACCAATAGCCGCAGCCATAGGTTCTTCAATCAGATAAACACGACTGGCTCCAGCGGAAAGTGCTGCATCCTCAACGGCTTTTCTTTCTACTTCAGTCACTTCCAATGGAATTCCTATAATCACAACTGGTCTAGCTAACAAAGAAAAACTTTCTTTGTGCACTTTTTCAATAAAATACTTTAACATTTTTTCTGTTACTTCAAAATCTGAAATAACTCCCTCCACCAACGGTCTAACTGCTTGAATATGATCTGGGGTTTTGCCAACCATTTTTTTAGCATCAGTACCAACTGTTAAAATTTGATTCGTTCTAGTATTAACAGCCACTACTGATGGTTCATTGATAACAATGCCTTTATCTTTAACATAAACCAAAGTACTTGACGTGCCTAGGTCAATGCCCATCTCCTTAGAAAATTTAGAAAAAAGTTTATCACCAATCATTTTTTAAAATATTTAGTTAGAAAATTCATCAATTTATCTTGATTCACAATTTGCGACTTTTCATCTTTTCTGAGTTTAATTTCAAATTTATTACCTAATTTATTGCTAACAATTAAACGCAAAGATATACCAATCAAATCTGAGTCTTTAAGTTTCTTACCAGCTGACTCTGAACGATCATCAAATAAAACCGACCACGACTTACTTAATTTTTGATAAACCTTTTCTCCCTGTTTATTGGTTGTTAAATCTAATAAATGAATATCATAAGGCGATACAGATTTTGGCCAAATAATCCCATTTTTATCACTAAATATTTCTACTAATGTTCCCATAATACGAGATGGTCCAATTCCATAACAACCCATAAAAACCGGTTTTTCTTTTCCGTCTCTGGCTGTATAAGTAAATTGAAAACTATCACTAAAACGTGTCTTCAATTTAAAAATATTACCAACTTCAGTAGATTTTTCTTCTGTTAATTCTTTATTACCACATTTCGGACAGTCAGGTTGTTCAACTATCAATTCTTTATTGACGGCTACTAAACATTTTTTACAAGTATAAATTGTATCTTCACCAGTGTGCGGAGAAACAGTCTGATATTCGTGTGAATATTTTGAAAAAGCCCCACCAGAAGCATATGTTTCATATGTTAGGTGTCCAATCTCCAATCGGGATAAAATTTTTCGGTAAGCTACTTTAACTTCTTCGTAATATTTATCAAGATCTTCTTCGTCAATATGAAAAGAATATAAATCTTTCATTAAAAATTCCCTACCTCGCAATAATCCAGATTTTGCTCTCGCTTCGTTTCTAAACTTTGTTTGAATCTGATAAACGTAAACTGGCAAATCCTTATAAGAAAAAACCACCTTTTTTATCAAGGGAGTAACAAGTTCTTCATGAGTTGGATTTAAAGTAAAATCTTTATTACCGCTGCCTTTTAATTTAAATAAAACATCAAAACTATCCCACCGACCTGTAGTTTGCCATAATGAAGCCGGAGCTAGGACAGGTAATAAAATTTCTTGACCACCTATAGCATTCATTTCCTCGCGAATAATTTGATTGATATTATTTAAAACTTTTAAACCTAAAGGTAAATAATTATAAACTCCAGCGGTTACTTTATCGATAAAACCAGCGCGGATAAGTAATTGAGCATTCAAACTTTCCTCATCTTTAGGGATTTCTTTTATTGATCTACCAACTAATTGTGATTGTTTCATTTTTTTGATATTATATTGAACAAAAAAAGTATTCAAATAATAATACTTTACTAACAAATTCTATCATAATTAAAATTTATTTTCAATTGATAAAAACCCTGAGATAATCAGGGTTTTTCAATTAAAAAATATTTAATATTTTATCCCACCAACTAGTAAATCTGCCTATATCTTTAAAAGTTACTACTAGCACCAGCAACATCAGCAACATAAATCCAATATTATGAACAACCGCCTCAATTTTTTGATTTAAAGGACGACGCATAATTTTTTCAATGCCTAAAAACAATACTCTGCCACCGTCCAATGCAGGTATTGGTAAAATATTTATTATAGCTAAATTGATCGATAAAAGTGCGGCAAATTGTAAAATATAAATAAAACCTAAATTAACAACTTGGCCGGTTAAAACTGCAATTCCGACCGGTCCGGCAATATCAGCCCCCAACGAACCAGAAATAAATAAATTCTTAAGCATATCAGCAAAGGCTAAAACTATCTGCCAAGTTGTAAATATTGTTGTCTTAAAACCCTCCCATAAAGATTGATACCAAGGATAGGAAATAATCCCGGTTTTAATTAAAGCTACGCCCATTATGGCTCTGTCATTTTCATTGATTTTTTGCGGTATAATTTCTTTGGTAATTAAATCATTTCCCCTTTTGATGTTGAGATTTACAATTTGATCAGCCTTTTCATTTATATAATTTTGTATTTCATTTATATCGGCAAAGTTTTTCTCATCAATAGATAAAATAATATCACCCACATTTAAATTGACTTGGGCTGCTGGAGAATTAGGCTCAACGGATATTATTTGTATTTGCTGGTCACGTATATATTGAGCATTGGCATTATCTACTACTTGAGGCAACCCAACAGTATAACCAATTGTAAATAAAACCCAAGCTAAAACAATATTCATCGTTACCCCAGCCACCAGCACAATAAATCTTTGCCAGATTTTTTTGCTGGCAAAGCTATCTGCTTGTTCCCGATAATCACCTGACTCGCCTTTTATTTTGACGAAACCTCCTAAAGGTAACCAATTTAAAGTATACAAAGTGCCATCTTTGACAAATAATTTTTTTGCCCGCGGTGGAAAGCCAAAACCGAACTCTTCAACTTTCATGCCAAATCTTTTGGCCGCAGCAAAATGACCTAGTTCATGGACAAAAACCAGTAAACCTAAAATAACTATAAAAACTAAAATACTCATAATTAATTTAATAACTATTAAACTAAACTGTCATAATTTCTTCTTCTTTTTGTTCACCTAATTTATTTATTTTTTCGTTATATTCGTCAACTTGAGATTGCAGCTGTTTTTGAAATTTAAAAAAATCATCTTCACTAATTTCCCCGTTATCTTTTTGATTTTTTAAATTTTTCATTATTTGTTCTCTTAATTTACGTATAGCGATTCTGCTATCTTCTAATTTTTGATGAAGAATTTTAATTATATCCCGTCTACTTTCCTCGGTCAATGTTGGAACCTGTATCCGTATGACTGAACCATCATTATTGGGCGTTAAATTAAGCTGAGCTTCCATTATTCCTTTTTCAATTTCCTTTAATAAGCTTTTATCCCACGGTTCAATAACAATTAATCTTGGTTCTGGAGTATGAATTGATGCTAACTGTTTTAAAGGTGTTCTAATATTATAAGCATTAATTTGTATATTTTCTACCAATGCCGGTGTAGCTCTGCCACTACGCAATGATTTTAAATCTAAATTTAAATGTTCTAATATATTGTTGAACTCTTCAGTTTTGAAATTCATAAAGAAATTATTAATTTTTATTTACTAGGCAACCAACCGCCTAAATATAAAATATTAGTTTGTTCTGGATCCATAATTAGTGATTTAATCAGTCTAGCTGTCGGTGGTTTGATGGTTGTCCAATTGGCGCCGCCATCTACACTTCGATAAATACCTCTATCAGTACCATAAATAATTTCGTTTTCGTTCTTTTTATTTAAAACTAACGATTGTATATTAGCAGTATTTGGCTGTTGTAATAAAATATATGCCTGCCAATCGACACCAGAATTCTCACTTCTTAATAAACCATACTTTGAGGCAATCAATATTCCATCTTCAAATGAAGGAATAAATTCTAAGGCAATTACTTCGTCAGCATTTTTAAGATCAAGTTCATTGAATCTAGGGCTTAAATCCTCCCAGGCAATACCTTTATCTGAAGAGCGATAAAAACCTTTCTTTAAAGCAGCATATATTACCATGGGATTTTTCGGATTAATGTAAATTCCCTGAACTGGTGATTTAAAATTAGCTCTTAAAACTTGCCAACTTTCGCCATAATCTTGAGACCATATAATTTCTCCTCTATTGGCTACAGATGTTCCCATAAATATCCGACTAGAATCTTCCGGATCTATAACTATTTTAGTTATAGTAGCGTCATTTCTTTTTTCGTAAAAAATTGATCGCCATTTACGACCGCAATCAATACTTTTATATATTTCTTTAGAACTGGCAGCATATAAAGTGCAAGGATAATTTTGATCAACGGCAAAAGATATTATATTTCCTTTGTTAGAAAGTATGGACCGCCAAGTCTCAGCTCCGTCCCAGGAAACAAAAACGCCTTTTTCTCTAGTGCCAACATATAAAGTCTTATTATCGCTTGGATCTAAATATAAAAATTCTACATTAGTATCGTTTAAAGTTAAATTTTGTTCACCCACAGACAACACAAGGGATTTATTCTCCCAATTAGCAGCACTGTCAGTGGAACGATAAATTCCTCCATCAGGTGTTTTTTCGGTTTTAACCTGCAAAATACAACCTGACAGAAACACTGTGAGTAACGGTAAAAATAAAATTAATTTCAACTTATTTTTCATAAATTAAATTATATAATATTTAAATATAAATTTTCCAAAACTAATTGTGAGTTTAAATTATAATTAATTTTATTGTTCAAAATCAGCAACTGATCAAGTATTTTTAAAGCATCTTTGGTAGAATAATATTTTGCAAACTTTTCTAAAGGAATAAGTAATTCTTGAAATCTAATTAAATTTTTTAAATTCAATTTAATTAACAAAATATCGCGAAAAATCTTTATCCAAATTTCTATTTCATTTTGCAAAATCTGTTTTTTTTCGTTAACTAAATTTTTGTTTAATAATATTTTTTTTATAAAATCAAACTTATCCGACAATGGTAATTTGTGTTTTAATAATTTTTGTTTAACTTCTTCAATTTCTTCTAACCAAAAATCATCAATTTGTAAATAGTTATCTAACAAGCCGGGCAAACCCTGAGAAAAACGAAAATATTTATCAATCTCATTCGTTTCTTTATTTTTCTTCACATAATAATTAAATAACTCTTGTTTATTTATTGAAGTAAAACGGACAACTTGACAACGTGAAATTATGGTTTTAGGAACAGTTAAAATATTGTTGGCAATTAGTATAAATATGGTTTCTGGTGCTGGTTCTTCTAAATTTTTTAATAAAGCGTTGGCAGCTTCGTCAGTCATCAATTCAACGTTATATATAATTACAACTTGATACTTAGCCAACAATGGCTTCATAGACAATCGTTGATTGAGGTATCTAATTTGCTCAATAGTTATATTGGCGTTATTTTCCAATTGTTTTATCTGAATTAAATCAGGATGAATTGATTTACTAACTTGCTTACAGTTATCACACTTTAAACAAGGTATATCATCAGTAAAATCTTCATTGTGCTGGCAAAAAATCGACTGAACAAAATACAACGCAGTTTTTTGTTTATTTGTTCCTGCCGGACCAATAAAAAAATAGGCGTGAACAAAACTTTTTTTTAATATAATATTACTAAAAAAAGTTAATAAATTTTTTGGTAACAATAAATCCCAATTTAAATCCATAAATTTAATAAAAAAATACCACAATTTAGCCTATTTTGCAAACTATTTTTTATAAACTTTTACTTTGATTTAAAAACCAAAGAGTTTTGGCAGCAGTTATTTCCCAGGTAAATTGTTTTACTCTTTCCTGTGCTTGGGATTGGTATTTAGCAAACTCTTGCGGGTTAAGATTTATAGCCTTTTGCAATAATTTTAATAAAGATACTTGATCTTTAGGATCAAAATACCAAATAATATCACCGCCAACTTCAGGCAAGGAAGTATTGTTAGCACATAAAACCAACGAACCGGCTGCCATCGCTTCAAGGATCGGCAAACCAAAACCTTCAAATAATGAGGGAAAAATGAAAGCAAAACAATTTTTTAATAAAAATATTTTTTCTTGTTCACTAACATAGCCTAAAAATATTACATTTTCCAAATTTTTAAATTTGTTTTTTATTTCCTGACTCCCGTAACCGTCTTTTCCAGCCAAAACTAAGGTAAAATTTCGATTAATTTTTAAAAACTCTTGCCAAGTATGCAATAAAAATTCAATATTTTTCTTTTTTTCTATTCTGCCGATATATAAAAAATATTTATTTTTTATTTGCAAATCAGTTAAATTAAATTTATGGTTTGTTTGATAAAAATCACTTAGATTTATACCCAACGGAATAACTTCAATTTTATTTTTATCAATATTAAAATTTTTCAAAATATCTTGTTTAGTAAAATTTGAAATAGTAATAATTTTTTTGGCAAATTTAATTGACCACCAAGCACTAAATCGGTGATAAAGTCTGGAAATTAAACTATACAGTTGCGGAAAATGTAAAAATCCTAAATCATGGATAGTTACCATGGTCCGATTACGATGTATCAATGGAACACTATGTGCAGGGACAAATAAAATATCGGGTGGATTTATAAGCATTTCCCAACTTAATCTAAAATGAGTCCAAAAAAATAAAAACGGCCAATGTAAAATTTTTATCTTAAAATTTGCCGGTAAATGGCTGGGTAAATTAAGTGCATCAGATTTTGTATAAAGAATATAATTATTTTTAGAATCAATTTTTGTTAACTGTAAAATTAGTTGGTATGAATACCACTCTGTTCCAGTTTTTATTTTTTTGCCAGCCCGAGAAGCATCAATCCCAATTAGCATATTTTATTTAGTAGCTAAAATACTACGTTTATAAGATTCTAAATTTTCTAAGGCTATACCAGTTCCTTTAACTACACACAACATTGGGTCATCGGCTACATAGGCTGGAACTCCAGTGGCTTGAGAAATTAAAGTATCCAAACGACGTAAACTTGAAGTCCCGCCAGTAAAAACAATACCTTTATCAATAATATCAGCTGATAACTCGGGTGGGGTTTTTTGTAACACTAATTTTATGGCGTTTATTATTGCTTCTAATTCATCCTGAATAGCTTCGGTTATATCATCTGAAGTTAAGGTAATAGTTCTTGGTAACCCCGTAACCATATCACGACCTCTAACATCTTTTGTTAAAACATCTTTGGAATCAAAAAATAAAGCCGAGCCAATTTCTTTTTTTACTTCTTCAGCTGTCTGTTCACCAATAGCTAAATTATATTTACGTCTTGTATAATCTTGTATGGCGGCATCAAACTTATTACCTCCAATTCTAATTGAAGTAGAAGCAACAATACCACCCAATGAAATTACGGCTATTTCAGCTGTGCCACCACCGATATCAACTACCATATGGCCAGAAGCTGATCCAATCGGAATATTAGCACCTATTGCGGCAGCAATTGGTTCTTTAATAATATATGCGGCCTTTGCACCTGCGGCTAAAGTTGCATCGATTACCGCGCGCCTTTCAGTTGACGTAATCCCCGCGGGTACAGAAACCATAACTTCTGGACGAAAAAATTTTACACCACCTAAAGCTTTATTTATAAAATATCTCAACATTGCTTCAGTAGTTTTATAATCAGCAATAACACCATCTTTTAAAGGCCTAGAAGCAATAATAGTATCAGGTGTTCGGCCTAACATTTCTTTGGCTTCCAAACCCACAGCCAATACTTTATTATCAATTTTGGATATGGCAACAACAGATGGTTCGTTAATAACTATCCCTCTTTTGGGTATATGTACCAAAGAATAAGTTGTACCCAAATCAATACCAATTTTTTTTACAAACATAAAAATAATAGCAAAATTCAAAATATAAAAACAAATAAATTAAATATTTTTTCATAACAATTTTACTCTGTTTAAATTAAATTGTCAATTTTTAGCTAAAATTAGCTAATTTTATCAAGATTTTTAAATTTCCAAAAATATTTAAACCAAGAAATAAAATGAATAAAATTTAATTTTGAAAAAAACTTTTCTGCTGATTCTCGCATATGATAATGAACCAACTGTGCAGTTGGTAAATAAATGATCTCCCAACCGTGTAACCAAAAACGCCGACACCAATCTGTATCTTCAACATATAAGAAATAACGTTCATCAAGTAAACCAATGTTTTCTATAGCTTCACGCCTGACCAATAAACAAGCCCCTAATGCCCAATCTACTTTCCTAATTGTTAAGTGATCCCAATCTTTATACAAGTACCAATCTTGCCATTTTTTTGCCCATTTAGATTTGCCTAAAAAAGTTCGTCTGATAAGTGGTAACCACCATTTAGGAAATCTCATAACCGAATATTGAATACTTTTATCAGGATTTAACAGTTGAGGTACAACCATACCCGCAGTTTTGTTTTGTTTTAAATATTCTACCATCTTTTCTATTGAACCAGCTAAAACTGCAATATCGGGATTAAGTATTAAAATATAATCACCCTTAGCAACTTTTATCCCCGCATTATTACCAGCAGCAAAACCTTTATTTTTGTCTAAAAATACGAAATTAACTTGTTTAAACAAATTAGGTAAATTTGACAATCTATCAGGTGAATTGTTATCCACAACAATTACTTCATAACTAAGATGTGATAGATTTTTTTCTATACCTTTTAAACATTGTTTAACTAAGCCAGTTGATCGATAGTTTAAAATAACTATTGATAATTCTACTTTAGCCATAATAATAAACCGTTAGATTTAATTTTTTTATTTGTAAAAATATATTTTCTTTTTTTCATTAATATTTTAAAATTTTTAAAAATTTCCAACCAAGCTTTAAAAAATAGATGGGGTCGGATAAAAATCAAAAAAACAGCTTTTTTAAATTCATACCAAGAAATAAAAATAAAATTAGTGATAAAAAGTGGCCAACTTAAATTTTTTATTAAACAATATAGATGGTTACGATAAGAAAGATAATTAATAAATTTAGGTTTAGTAAAATAATTTTTAATCAAAAGCTGATATTTTTTGTAATTGAAATTTTGACTGGCTGATCGCTTATGATAAACGATTGCCTGAGGTAAGTTGACAATATCCCAGTTTCTCCAACGTAACCGCCAAGATAAATCAATATCTTCTTTATAAGCAAAAAAAGATTCATCAAAAAATTGTCTTTCCCAAGCGACATCATACAAAGCACTACGACGGAAAATGACTGCTGTACCAGTAAAACCAAAAACTGGCTTGATGTCAAAATTATCATTTTTTTCAATTTTTTTTCCTTCAAATAAATTAAAAAATCTAAAACTTCTATCAAAACTAATACCTAAACTATCAATAATTTTTTCATTACTAGATTCTAACCATTTATAAATGGTCGGATTTACTGCTGCAACTTTGGGGTATGAATCTAAAAAACTAAGAGTTTCAATAAAAAAATTACTATCTAAATACAAATCTTGATTTAAAATTAAAACATATTTACCACTGGTCCAATGTATACCTTGATTATAAGCTTTGGCAAACCCAATATTTTGTTTGTTTTTAACAACGGTAATATTGGGTTGTAAATTATCTTCAATAATTGACAATGTATGGTCAGCCGAATTATTATCAATAATTAATAAATCAAAAAAATCTTTTCGATTGTCAATAAATTCACTTGGTAATTTTTGATTAAAAATTGATTGTAAACATTTTTCGATATACAACTGTCCGTTCCAAGTTACTATGATTATGGAAATTTTAGGCTGTTTCATTTTTATTACTTATTGCCAATAACCAAAAAATTATACCAATACCTAACGGATGGTTTAAGTATGGTGTAGTTAGATTAGTTATTAATATTGTCATAAAACCAAAGGTAAAAGCAATAGCTAAGGGTTTAGCGGTTAAAATTGTTCTTTCTATAACCCGGTATATAAATAAAAAATAAACTAATAAACCAAATAAACCAATCTTTAACCAAATATCCAAATAACCCAATTCGAAAGCATAAGTACTATAATTGGCAGCATATTCTTCTCCCAGAGACATTATACGTGGGTCCGTGCTTTTATAAGTTACTTTAGTGCCAAAGCCGCTGCCCAAAAAAGGACTTTGTTTTATAGCCAATAATAGGGGTACAAACTGATTCAAACGACTATTACCAGCCGCTTCGCTGGCTGGATTTTTTAGACGACTTACAAATAAATCAGTCTGACTGGAATCAACTTGCGGCCAAGGAAATTTTACAATAATAAAAATTAAACTTAAAGCTAGTAAAAAAACTATTACAAAATTTAAAATAACTGTAATAGTTTTTTTTCCTGTTTTATTAAATAAAAAATAAATAAAAAGTGAAACCAAAATTAAAACAAGTGCCAACCAAAAGGAACGAGAATAACTCATTAACACCACTGCTAGACTAAAAAACATAAAAATACTAATTGGTAAAATTTGGGTTTTACTCAAATTATCTTTATAAATTATCCATAGTAAATATATTAAAACTGTCAAAATAAATAGAGCAAAAATATGACTTTGCATGAATATTCTCCAAAAATTACCTCCAGCGAAAGTGATTTCTCCCAATCTAAAATCTCTTGTCCAATTATAAATATAATTGTTAAGGGTAGTAAAATTATGAGAAAATAAATATAAAATTATTGAGGTTTTAAAAAATAACCAAGCTAAAGCCGACAAGATCAAATTCCACAAATCATTCAAATATTTTTTATCAAACAATAACCAGGGAAACAGCAAAAATAAATAAAACCAGCCATTGGCATCAAGCGCAATATCCAGCTTTTCATTTTTTAATAGACCATTTAAAATACTGAACAGTAAAAAAAGTAACAAAATAAAAAAAGCATATAAGATTTTTTTATTTTGTTTATAAATATAAATAGTTTTTTTATAATTTAAAACAAAATCTTTTAACCATACCAACATAATAATTGCCCAGATAAACATTCTCCAAGATATAGTTTGGGAAAATAATTCTATGTTAAATAAATAACCAAAAGAACCAACCATTAATTCACCAGAGGCAATCAATAAGCCATAATTTAAATTTTTCCAGGTAATTATCAATGTGGTTAAAACTATCAAAATAAAAATAAAATTGTTTATTAAAGGATAATACCAGGTTAAAAATGATAAAATTTCAAGAAAAAGAAAAATTATAATAACAATAAAAAATTTTTTTGTATTTAAATAAATTTCATTCATACTATTTTTTTCTTTCCAAAATTTGTACAAGTAAAGCTAAAAATAAACTAATTGGTTCAAAAACTTTTAAAAAATAAAAATCAATTTTTTTAAAATGTTTTTTTGCATAATAGAACAGACTGCGATTAAATAAAATTTGTTCGGGTAGTGCTAATAATTGTTTAAAACTAGATCTCCGATAGTGAATAATTTTTGCGGCTGATTGATAATAAACCAACAAACCAGACTGTTTTGCCCGCAGACAAAAATCTACCTCTTCAAACCAAATAAAAAAATTTTTATCAAATCCATTCAATTTATTCCAGACTTGGCGACTGGTACCAAAAAAAGCGCCCATCACCTGATCAACTTGGGCTGATTGCTGATAATTAAAATTTTTTTCTAAATAATTATTTAGTAAACTGGGAAATAAGTGTTGGAGTTTTAGCAACAAAACCAAAAAATCTTTAACTTTGGGAAATTTCCGCACTGAAGGCTGAATAGTTTCGTCTGGATTCAATATCATTCCCCCGACCACACCATAATTTTCATTTTCTTCTAAAGTTTTAGTAATAAAATATAATGAGTTGTCTAAAACTTTAGTATCATCATTTAAAAATATAAAAAAATCACCACGGGCTAATTCTACGCCCTGCCAACAAGCTTGAGCAAAACCTAAATTTTCTTTATTGGATAAAGTAATTACCTGCGGATAATTTTTTCTCACCGCCTCAACACTACCATCATTAGATGCATTATCAACCACAATCACTTCAAAATCAATATTTTGTTCGGTACTATACAAAGAATCAATTGTTTGCAATAACAAATCTTTAACCCGCCAAGAAACAATTATAACTGATAATTTAACTTCAGACATATAATAATTTTACACTCTTTTATAAAATTAAAAAAGCAATATAAAAAATGAAAGATATCTATTATTTTGATAAATTTTTACTTACCGTTTTAAGATTTATCCGGTAAGTTGTGCTTGATTTGTATGATTTTTTTGGCAGTAAAATATTCGCTAATTATTTTTGGTGTCCAACCAAATATTGGCCAAGGTATTTTATAGACAAAACTTGGCAACCAAGTAGAAATATGTCCTTGTCTTGGTTTAATTATCTTATAATAAAATTTGTTTAAACCTAGACCCTTTTTGCCTTTAGACAACATGGTTAACCATAAATCCCAATCTTGGAATTTTTTCAGAGATTCATCAAAACCAGGGAAATCTTCACGTCTAATCAGAGAAGATGTATGAATATAATTTATTTTTTTTAATTTTTCCTCATTCCAAGATACGCAATTAATAGCTTTGCCACCGAGTCGATATGAAGAATAAACGTAACTAATATGAGGATTATCGTCTAAAATTTTTTTCATATCCGCAAGCATATTGGGATCCATAATAACATCATCATCAAGAAAAATAACATACTTTCCTTTAGATAAGCTAAATCCTTTATTTCTTGCTGCCGGCGCGCCTTGGTGTGATTGACGAAAGTAATTAACTTGGGGATATTTTTTTATAACATCACTTAAATCTTGATCAGAACCATCATCAATTATTATAATTTCATAATCCTTATAAGTCTGTTTACAGATATTTGCTAAACATAAATCTAAAAGTTTTTTATGATTATAAGTTGGAATAATAATTGATATCATATTTTTAGACCAAAATATTTGTCAATTTTTGTGCTTGTTTTTCCCAACTAAATGATACTGCCCACTCATGATTATTGTAACCAAGTTTAGCCAATAATTCAGGCTGAGAAAATAAATCAATTATATTTTTAGCTATAAATTCTGAAGTAGAATTTTCTGGTACTAAAATACCTGTCAAGTTATGTTTAACTGCCTCAGATACCCCGCCGCTATTTGTTGCAAATACGGGCAAATAAAACAATCCTGCCTCAATATAAACCATACCAAATCCTTCCACATCACCGTTAAGATTATGTGGTAACATAACAAATAAATCTTGTTTTTGATATAAATGCGCCAGTTCATCATCAGCTAATCTGCCGGTGAAAATTATTTTTTTATGGCTAGAATCAATTTTTTTCGCTAAATTTTGCAAGCGTTCCCAATCTGGACCATCACCAACGATAGTATAAATAATTTGAGGAAATCTTTCCCAAATCTGTGGTAAGGATAAAATCATTTTATCTATCCCCTTCCTGGGAACTAGCCTTGCAGTGGTTATAATTTTATATTTCAACAAAAAATCTTTCCGGGGTAATTTTTTTGATAATTCAATCAATTTAATTTGCGGACAAGGAGTAAGAATTAATATTTTTTGTGCGGAGATAGAATACTTGGTGTTTAAAATACCGGCGGTAAAATTTGAATTAGCAATTATTTTTTCTGCGGTTTGTAAAATAATATTTGCCAATATTTTTTTTCTACCTTGTAAATGTAAAATATCAAAACCGTGGCAAGAAACAAAATATTTATCTATAAATTTAATCTTTTTTAAAAACCATAAAACTGTTCCAACTGGCAATACTTGAGCAGCAATAAAATACTTAAAATTATATTTTTTTTTCAAATTGATAAGGACAAAAATCATTTTTATCCATTTTAACCACCAATGCTCAAATAATAATTTTTCTCTTAAAATATTACTTTCATCAGAATAACTTTTTATTTTCGGAGCTAAGATATAGAAATCATTGTGTTTTAAATATTGATTTAATCCGGCCCAATAATTAGCCACCCCTCCTGATTGCGGCAAAAAATCTAAAGTTATCAATAGCGTTTTCAACATAATATTTAATTTCTTTTAAAAGATAGCAGTACCTGCTTAATATCACGGCTAGTAATAGATTTAATAATAATTTGAATAATTAAATAAAATAAACTACCAAATATAGCACTAACCAACCAATTGAAGTATTGCAAACTAAAAAATATTATTATTATCATAAAAGTACTAGCAAATAACGTCTTAATAGTTACCTTAAGTAAGTATTTATAATCTATCTTTAATAAACTTTTGGCAATAAATAAATTAAGCAAAAATAAAATAAATGTGCTTAAAAATGAAGCAATTGCAGCACCAACCGCCTGAAATTGAGGAATTAAAAATAAATTTAATAAAATATTAAATATCATAGCTAAACCAATATTTAAAGTATTTCTACTTTGTTTATTAGCCGCATTAAGTAAAGAACCTAAAGGAAAATTTATAAACAAAAATATTAAACTGGCAATTAAAATCTGTAAAGGTAATATTGAACCGATATATTCTTCAGTATAAAGAGTTAAAATAAATTTATCAGCTAAAAAAATAATGCCAAAACTTAATGGTATAGTTAAAATCAATAAATAATAAACGGCGCGAGTAAAAGCTTTATTCAACATGTCTTTATCATGAGTAAAATAAGTGCTCATAGCTGGATAAAGAGACGCAACCAAAGCCAAAGGTAAAAATTGCAAGGCAAAAGTTAATTTATAAGCGACGGCATAATATCCTAAGGCGACATTGGAGGCTAATTTAGATAAAAGAACTTGATCAAAAGCTCCATAAACTTTTGTAAAACCGGCGGAAAGAGCAAAAGGTAAAATTATTAAAAAAATTTTTTTCCAATAATCAAAATCAAAGGAAAATTTTATTTTTAAATTTAATTTCCAATATAACAAAGATAAGGCATAGAATAAATTTAAAATATTTACTGCTAATAAAACAAATAATAAAACTTGCAAATTAGTTGTAAATTGCAATGTGATAATACCAATGATTGTTATTAACAACTGTACGGTTACGGTACCAAAAGATTCGTATTTTAAATTGTGCCAACCGCGAATAATTGCGTAACAAGAAATTACCAACGATTCAACCAACATCAAAAAAGTTGCTATATAAATTAACTGTTTTGTTAAAATTTGATAACCTAACAGGTTTACTGTTAAAAAAATTATGACTACTGATAATATTGAACTAAAAATTTTAAAACCAAAAACATTACTCAATAATTTTTGTGATAATAAATGATCTTTAGCTACTTCTCTGGTGATAAAATGATTACTGCCAAAATCAACAATAATAGAAAATATAGTCACAAAAGATAAGGCAAATACGTATTGCCCCAAGTTTTCCGCACCTAAAACGCGAGCCAAATAAGTAAAATAAACAAATGAAATTATTTTTTGTAAAATTAACGCCAAAGTAAACCAAGTTGTATTGGCTGCAATTTTTGTTTGTTCGTTAGACATATAGTAATTATACCTTATCTAAACAACAAATAAACAGCGATGCGTAAAGCATCGCTGTTTATGAGAATTACCGTTTTTGCCATTGCGGAGCTCGTCTGGCCTTTTTCAAACCTGGTTTTTTTCTTTCTTTGATTCTAGAATCACGTGTCAATAAATTATATTTTTTTAAAACGGATCGAAGATCTTTATCCATGTCTACCATAGCTCTGGCAATGCCTAACTTAATTGCATCAGCCTGACCTTTAAAACCACCACCGCTAACCTGAACTACTACATCAAAATGCTCACTTTTATCAACTAAAGCTAAAGGTTTTTTAATATTTAATAACAATTCTTGTCTGGGAAAATATTTTTCAACTTCTTTATCATTCACAAAAAATCTGCCTTTGCCTTTAGGATATAATCTCACTTTAGCAATGGCGTTTTTTCTTTTACCAATTGCTGCATAATATTTACCCTTGAATTCCAATGTATTTTCTTTAACCGACATATTTTATTTAAAAGTTAAACGTTTTATCATATGTTGTCTTAATTTATTTTTTGGCAACATATTGTGGACCGCTCTTTTGATAACTTGTTCGGGATTAGTGGAAATTAATTCTGATAATTTTTTTTGTTTTAAACCGCCCGGATAACCACTATAATGGGTATAAATTTTTTGATCTAATTTGGAACCAGTTATCTTAATCTTGTCAGCATTATAAATAATAACACTATCACCGTTATCAAGATGGTGTGAAAAATTAACTTTGTTTTTACCTCGCAACAAATTAGCGACCCTGGTAGCCAACCTGCCTAAAACCTGCCCAGAGGCATCAATTTCATGAATTGTTCGCTTTGTCTTCATAAAAATTATTTTATTAACTCAATATAAACCAGTTCAGCGCCATCACCACGACGCTGATTGGCTTTATAAATTCTTGTATAACCACCCTGTCGATCTAAATAACGTGGCCCTAAAACCTCAAACAGCTTTTTTACAGAATTTGGCGTAAACATACTTTTCATAATAATTCTCCGATTATGCAAGGAATCTTTTTTTGCCCGTGTAATCATAGTTTCAACCTTTGATCTAATAACTTTAGCTTTAGCTTCTGTAGTCTTTATTTTTTCATACAATATTAAACTTTCAGCTAAATTTCTTAGCATTAAATTTCTAGGTCCAACTTTGCGTTTGAATATTTTTCCTTTATGTAAATGTTTCATAGCTCATTTTATTCTTTGTCTGTATTTTTTTTCTTTGATTTTTCTTTTACTTTCACTGTTGGGTCAATATCGCTTTTAGTATTTTCTTTTAATAGTTGAAAATGTTCTAACAAAATTGATAAAGCATAATCAACTGCATTCTTGGGTGTAATAGAACCATCAGTGACAATATTCATTGATAGACGATCATAATTTATATCTTGCCCAACCCGCGCCGGTTTAACTTCATAACCAACACTAACAACGGGAGAAAAAAAAGCATCTAAATATATAACTCCGACTTCTTTTTCTTCATTTTTTCTGTCTTCTACCGGTAAATAACCATATCCTTTTTCGACCGTCATTTCCATGTCTAATTCAGCTTTTTTATCTGTTATTGTAGCAATAACAAAATCTTTATCAATTACTTCAACATCAGAATTTTTGTCAATATCGCCGGCTTTAACCTCTCCAACTTTACCCTTTACCTTTAAGTGTATTTTAACTGGCTCGTCTGAAGAGCTTTTTAATTTTAAATTTTTTAAATTTAACATAATTTCAACTAAATCTTCCTTAACACCAGGAATAGTTGAAAACTCATGGTCAACTTTTTTAACTTTAATTTTTGTTACCGCAGCTCCAGGCAAAGAAGATAATAAAACTCGTCTTAAAGCATTACCCAAAGTTGTACCATACCCAGCACTACAAGGCTCAATAATAAAATTTGATTCATTTGGCCCTTTGTCTTCCCAAGATATTTTATTTGGCAACGGTATAATAGACATAAAATTTAAATTTATATTATTTAGAATAAAATTCAATAATAGCTCTGGTGTCAAAAAGTAAAGCTTGTTGATCAACTGTCGGTGCAGTTACTAACTTAAATGATAAATTTTTATAATCAGGCGCTAACCAGTTAACAATTTCTTGCTTAGTCGGCCATTTTTTTATAATATCTTTAATTAAATTTTTATTTTTTTTATTCTCTTTAACTGCCACAATATCGCCAACTTTACAACTATAAGAAGGTATATCCACTTTTTTTCCATTTACTTCAAAAAATCCGTGAGTTACCATTTGTCTTGCTTGAGCTCTAGTTTCAGCTAATCCAGAACGAAAAACCACATTATCCAGTCTTGATTCTAAAAGTTGTACTAAAATTTCTCCAGTGTCACCTTTTTTAGATAAAGCTTTTTTATAATAATTTACAAATTGTTTTTCCATCAGACCATATATACGTTTGGCTTTCTGTTTTTCTCTTAACTGTTGGCCATAAGTAGATAGTCTAACCTTTTGACTTGGTCCATGAACGCCTGGTGGATAATTTCTTTTTTGTAAGGGACTTTTTGCTTTACCAAAAAGATTAACGCCTTCGCGTCTAGATAATTTATCTTTTGGTCCTAAATATCTTCCCATGGTAAAAAAAATTAATTAAATTAAACTCTTCTTGGTTTCTTTTTTCGACAACCGTTATGTGGCAATGGAGTAACATCACGAATACTTACCACATCAATATTATTGGCTTGTATGGCTCTAATAGCCGCTTCCCTACCGCCACCTATACCTTTAACCATTACGCTGACTTCTTTTAAGCCATAATCTTTTACTTTTTCTGCGGCTGTTCTAACAATCACACCTGCGGCATAAGGAGTTGCCTTTTTTGGTCCTTTAAAACCACACTGTCCAGCACTAACAGTTGTCAACACATTACCGTTCATATCAGCAAAACTAACAATAGTATTGTTGTAAGTAGCTTGAATATAAGCATTACCACGTTTTACCTGTCTTTTTTTCCGACTTTTTTTTAGTTGCTTAACTTCAGTCTGTTCAACATTATTGTCCTTATTTATATTTGTATTTTTTTCTTGTTCAGTCATGTTTTATTTATTAAGTCTTTTGAGCAGCTTTAGCTCTACCAGATCCCATTGTCTTTCTAACATTCCCTCTAACAGTTCGACTATTTGTTTTGGTCCGTTGACCACGAACTGGTAAGCCTCGAGTATGACGAATCCCCCGATAACTAGAAATTTCTTTTAAACGTTTGATATTACTCAAAACCTCTCTTTTTAAATCACCTTCAATTTTAAAATTTTTATCAATATAATTTTTGATATCATTCAATTGTTTTTCAGAAATATCTTTGACTTTAATATTTTTATCAATTCCTAATGCAGACAATATTAAATTTGACCTAGCTTTACCAATTCCATAAATATAAGTTAAAGCAATTTCTATTCTTTTTTTATCAGGTATGTTTATACCAGCTATACGTGCCATATATTTTAATTTAAATTATCCTTGTCTCTGTTTATGACGAGGGTTTTTACATATAACCCAAACTCTACCCTCACGGCGAATAACTCGACAGTCCTTACACATTTTTTTTACAGAAGCTCTTACTTTCATAAATTATAATCTTCTAGTTATACGTCCCTTGGTTAAATCATAGGGACTCATTTCAAGTTTAACCCTATCTCCAATAACTAAACGTATCTTAAACATTCTCATTTTACCAGATAGATGGGCTAAAATTTCATGGTTATTGTCCAGCAAAACTTTAAAACTCCCAGCTGGGAGCATTTCAATTACTTCTCCCTCAACTTCAATAAACCCTTTTTTATTTTGACTAATTGTAGAGTCTGAAGTTGATGTTGATTGTTCGTTATTTTTCTCGTTTAAATTGTCTATCATGAAAATTAAGCAAAATAAAATTCGTAGTAAAGTAATTTACTAGAATTTACATTGACTTAAGGTGTTTTTTAGTTATACACACTATTTAGTCTGTAGTAAATATTATAACAGAAAAGAAATTTGTGTCAAGAAAATATAAAATAAATGAAATATTTAATATTTTATGCTAAAATTAGCAATAATTATTTTGAAAGGATCAAGCCAACTTTTGGTCCGGTAGGTGCATTGTCAACCCAATCAGCTATGGCCGATAGTAATTTATCAGTAGTATATACATAGTTTTCTCCATTTTTCGTACCTGGATCATTGGTGATAAAATAATCGTTATGATAACCTTTTATAACTAACATGTGATATATTGGCCCTTCACCACGAAAATTTGGATTACCCAATAATCTTCCTGCAGCCGGTATAATAACTGGATTACCTTTACTTAATTCTGATTTTATTTTATCAATATCCAAATCTGAAATAATTTTATAAGACAATTGCCAATAATTTTTAGCAAGTTCACCGGTTTCAGTCAGATTCAGATCTTTGTGACTGCCATATAATTTCTCTTGATAAACTACTAGGTTATCAATTTCTTTTTTTATCTCTTCGTGTGTATAAGCTTTTTTACCATTTAAATACCCTACTACCATCAATAGAGATGCCTCTTCACAGGCTTCTTGATAGGGCATTTTCCAATCAGCAAAAGGTGCTTGCACGACAAAAGGAACGTTAAGATTTATACTATTTGGCAAATCTAATTTTTCAGAATCTAAATCATTATCTTCATCAGAACTGATAATTTCTTTTTCGCTACTGGAAGTACTTTCGTTGGTATTCAATTTTTTATCAAAGTATTCTCTATTTACAGCTTCAGGTAGTGGTGTTGCGGGTTGAAATAAATCTTCTTGCAAAGTCAATACAATCACTAATACACTTAGCACCAAAACAATAAGTAATAAATAGCGAATTTTACTATTGAAAATATTCACTTATTTTTATTTTTATTCTTTTTTAACCACAAACTACTTGCTGATAATGCGGCTAATAAACCAACACCGATAGCAAGTTTCTTTTTAGTATTATTGTCCAATGATTTATATTTCTTTGTTGCTAATGATGATAACTTCTTTATTTCTGTTAAAATTTTATCTGCTTGCCGCTGAAAATCATCCTTTTTATCTTTAGCAGTATCCTGTTTAATTTTTGGGGTTGGTTTTACTATTTTTGCCATATAACTTTACAAATAATAATTAATCTATTTAAATAATAACAAACCTTAACAATTTATATAAGGAGGTAAGAATGAAATCTCTATTTGTCTCTATATTAGTAACTGGTCTATTTGTTAATAGTTGCACTTTATATCATACTTATCAACCCCCCACTTTATCTAATGAAGAAATGGCCAGATTGCTTCGCCACACTATATCTGAAATTTTATTTGATAAATACAAAAAATTTAGTTATGGCGGATATATTTGCGATAAATCAGGTTTACTATTTTATTATGAAGCAGATTTGGATACACTTTTTTTTGAGTTCAGTGGTTTTATAAAAAATAGTCTAACCCAGCAAATAGATAGTGGCTATTTTAAAATGTCAATCTATGGTAAAAATTTTTACTTTTTTATTTATGATGAAAATTTTTCTGGCCAAAAAATAAATTCTGTATACAAATATATTGACCAATCAGGAGATACGGTAAGTTTATATTACAACTACCAAAAAAATTCATTATACTCAAATAGATACTTTACTCTAGAAACTTACGCTTTTTATCTATTGGCCCTAAAAGATTTTTATAATAAACATAATATAAAAAAATATTTATCATTGATAAAAACCCCCAATACCAGGGGGTTTTATATTATTTGCCTACAACAGCTTTTATTCTTCTCACTCCAGCTGAAGAGGCTTCTTCTTTAATAATTTTAAAACTGACTAATTCAGCTGTATTTTCTACATGTGGTCCGCCACATAATTCTCTACTAAACCAATCATTTTCTTCGCCTACTGTATAAACTTTAACTTTTTCACCATATTTTTGTACAAATAATCCCAAAGCACCTTTTTGTTTTGCTTCAGTAACTGTCATTTCTGTCCACCACACTCTTAGATGCTTTTTTATTTGTTCATTTACCATATCTTCAACTTGTTGAATCTCAGCTGGAGTCATTTTGGTAGGATGAGAAAAATCAAAACGTAAACGATCTTTTGTTATATTTGATCCTTTTTGGGCAACGTGGTCACCTAAAACTTTTCTTAAAGCAGCGTGTAATAAATGAGTAGCAGTATGGAGTCGCTTTACTTCTTCACTATGGTCGGCCAATCCACCAGCGAATTTTTGTTCACTACCGACCCGGGAAAGCTCTTGATGAGCTTTTAATTTTTCATAAAATGAATCTAAATCAACCTCAACTCCCAAACGTTTAATTTCATCAATTGGATAACCATAAGTTGTATAAAGTTGGAAAGCCTCTTCGCCGCTTAACTTACCATTACTAATAAATTGTTTTACTTTTTTTTCGCCTTCATTTAAAACTTTGTTAAATTTTTCTTCTTCAATAGAAATTTCCGAAATAATTCTTTGTTTATTTCTAAAAAGTTCCTGATAAGGATTGTTCAATGTTTCAATCACTACTTGGGCTATATCTTGTAAAAAATAACTATCAATTCCCAATTCTCTGCCTCGCCTTATTGCTGCACGTAATAATCTCCTAACCACATACCCCTGATCAACATTAGCTGGCACAACTCCTTGATCATCACCCATTATCATTACAGCTGCTCGAATGTGATCGGTAATTATTCTAACAGCTTTAATATTATTTTTAACAACTGCTAAATCTAAAACCCGATTATAAATTGGTTTTAAGGTATCAACCTGATAAACATCATGGTAATTATTTAAAACTGCAACCGTTCTTTCTAAACCCATACCTGTATCAACATTTTTCTGCTGAGCTTGAATATAATTACCTGTTTCATCTTTATAATATTGCATAAACACATCATTCCAAATTTCTACCCAATTTGTTTCATCATTGCCAGGATTGGAACCTTGTGGGGGCAAACCTTCACCTACCCAATAAAACATTTCTGTATCAGGTCCACAGGGACCAGTTTTACCCGCCGGTCCCCACCAATTATTTTTCTTTGGTAGATAGGCAATTTTATGTTTAGGCACACCTAAAGCTAGCCAAATTTTAGCAGATTCTTCATCTCGAGGTGCATCCTTATCTCCAGCAAAAACCGACACTGCTATTTTGTTTTTATCAAGTCCTAACCATTTTTCTGAAGTTAAAAATTCCCAAGAATATTCAATTGCCTCTTGTTTAAAATAATCACCTAAAGACCAATTTCCTAACATTTCAAAAAATGTCAAATGAGTATTATCGCCCACTTCTTCTATATCGCCAGTCCTAATACATTTTTGATAATTGACCAATCTATTGCCGCTCGGGTGTTTCTCTCCCATTAAGTAAGGTACTAAAGGGTGCATCCCGGCAGTGGTAAACAATACAGTCGGGTCATTTTCTGGAATTAATGAAGCACCATCAATAATCGTATGATTTTTGCTAACAAAAAAATCTAAATATTTTTGTCTTAATTCTTTGGTGGTTATCATATTTTCTACAAAAGTATATAAGTATATGTGATTATAAATATAAATTACATTTAAAGCAAATTATAACTATTGTATAATTCCCCCTCCTAAACAAACATCGCCCTGATAAAAAACCACACTTTGTCCTGGGGTTACTGCTCGTTGCGGTTCTTTAAATTGAACTGTTAATAATTTATTATTTTTATCTAAATAATCAATGATTGCTTCCTGGTCGGCTTGACGATAACGGATTTTCGCTTTTACTGTCAAAGGAAATTTTGTTTGTTTAACTAACCAATTAATATTACTGGCCACTAATTCTTTTTTATAAAGTTTTGGATGATGAGCTCCTTTAACCACATACAAAATATTCTTTTTCATATCTTTATCTACTACATACAAAGGCAAACCCGTACCTCCAACCTTTATTCCCCGCCGTTGGCCAATCGTATACCAAGCCAATCCTTCATGGCGGCCAATAACTTTTTTACTTTCGGCATCAATAATATCACCTGGCGTTGCTTTGATGTATTGGGATAAAAAAAGCCGTAAATCAACCTCACCAATAAAACAAATCCCTTGGGAATCGGGTTTATCTTTGGTAGGCAATTTCATTTGTCTAGCTAGATTTCTAATTTCTGACTTAGTATAATCACCCACAGGAAATAAAACATGTTCTAATACTTGAGGGTTAATTCCGTATAAAAAATATGATTGGTCTTTATTTTGATCTTTACCTTTTAATAATTGTACGCCAGACTTAATCCTTTTAATCCGAGCGTAATGACCAGTAGCAATATAATCTACGCCTAGAGATAGAGCTTGCTCAAAAAAAAGTTTAAATTTAATTTCTGAATTACATAAAATATCTGGATTGGGTGTACGACCAACTTTATATTCAGAAAAAAAATAATCAATAACTTGACGTTTATACTGTTGTTCAAAATTAAAAACTTCTAATGGTATATTTAATTTTTCTGCTACTGCCTGGGCATCGGCTAAATCTTTCTGCCAAGGACAATCATCAAGAACTGCAAAATTATCTGACCAATTTTTCATAAATACCCCGATAACTTCATAACCTTGCTGTAATAATAAAGCAGCGGCCACTGAGGAATCAACGCCGCCGGACATACCAACTATTACTTTTCTTTTAGGCTTAGACATTAAAATAAATTGTTAGACTAAGTAATTAAAAATAAAAAGTATAAAACCAAGGATTAATCGATACCAAACAAATATTTTTAAATTTTTGTTAGTTAAAATTTTTAAAAACCAAGCGATGGCAAAATAACCAGAAATAAAACTGGTCAAAAACCCAATACTTATATTGAGTATAATAAATTCTTCTGGTTGTTTTATAAGTTCTATTAAATTTAATAGTCCGGCAGCAGCAATTAAAGGTATACTCATAATAAAACTAAATCGAGCAGCCAAACTCCTAGATAGAGACTGAAACAAACCAGCTGTGATTGTAATACCACTGCGAGACGTTCCGGGAAGTAAACTTAAAACTTGAGCCAAACCAATTATCAAACCTTGTTTCCAATTCAGTTCCGATAAATCTATTAGTTGATTTTGTTTTTTTTCTATATAATTATCGGCCCACCACATTATCAGCGCCCAAAAAACTAAATTAAAAAGTACCAATCCGGGCAACCTTAAATCATTACTAATAAAATCTTTTGCCAAAAAACCAACTAATCCTGCTGGCATAATACTTAATAAAATTATTAATAAAACTTTTTTGTTCAACTTATCATTTTTATCAAACAAACCTGTAAATAAAGAAAAGATATCTTTTCTAAAATAAATCAAAACAGCTAATAATGTGCCTAGATGCAAAAAAGCATCAAAAGCTAAACCAAAATCAGATAAATTAGTAAATTTTTGTAACAAAAGCAAATGCCCTGATGAAGAAATAGGTAAAAATTCTGTTAACCCTTGAACTAAACCTAAAATTGCTGTTTCCCACCACATACGATAAAATTATAAATTAAAAATTATAAATGTGTTGCAATTTAAGATTATTTTAGATTATTTTATTTCCACTATGCTATTTTTTTCTAAAGCTTTAAGAGCTAAATTAATTCTATCCTGACTTTGGGCATAAAGTGTAAATAATTTATCTTTGACTCTTACTTTATCTCGATAATGAACATGCATATGAATTCCGGCTATTTTATCAGTAGGCGCACCTAAGTTGACACAGATCTCATTTATCGCTCTGTTGTTTATGAAAATAACTCGTCCACTTTTTTTGGCGTGAATTTCGTAATTTAAAGCGCCTAAAGCTACTTCGTCCGAATCAATTTCTGGATTGCCACCTTGAGCTTCTATAATTTTTTTCATTTGTCTATCCGCATCACCACTGGCCAGTTGTCTTTGAGCAATCTTTGCTCCCCGGCCAACTTTACAATAATCAGCTAATTCTAATAAATAACCTGCCAATTTAACAGCCTTATTTTCTAAATCAATTGGTCGTAAATCCTTTTGTTGTAAAACTCTCAGTACATCTCTTGCTTCCAAAGCAGGACCAATGCCACGACCAACCGGCTCGTAAGAAGGAGTTCTTATAACTTTTATTTTCATGCCAAATTTTTTACCTAAAAAAATAAATTTTTTTTCAATTTCATCAGCAAATTTATTCTTAGGTATTTTTGTGGTTGGGCCGACGGGTAAATCAAGAACTAAATAATCTACACCCATAGCGACTTTTTTTGCCATAATAGATACGATCATTTTATCGTATGGCTCAATTCCTAATGGTCTAGTAAGACGAACAATTTTGTCATCAGCTGGAGCCAGATTAACACCACCTCCCCATACCATACAGGCGTGCACTTTTTTAACTATTTTTTTTATTTCTGACATAGAAAAAGTAACTGGTGCTAAAACTTCCATTGTATCAGCCGTTCCTGAAGGTGAAGTTATGGCTCGACTAGAAGTTTTAGGAATATAAAGACCCAGTGAAGAAACAATTGGAACTACTATCATAGTAGTTCTGTTACCAGGCAATCCGCCAACCGAATGTTTATCAACTGCCGGAACATTTAAATTTAACATCTCGCCAGTTTCAGCAACAGCTTTGGAAGTATAATATAATTCATCTAATGTATAATCACGTAAATAACTTGAAGCAACATAATAAGTGGTTTCAATTTCCGATAATCTATCGTCAACAATGTCTTTAATAATTGAATATATTTCTTGATAATCAAGTTTTTTTCCAAATAACTTTTTTCTAATTGCTTGGATAGATGGCGGACGAGAAACAATTTCAACTTCAACAACATCATTTTTTATTTGTATATCTTTTTTATTCCATAATTCTTTAAATAAACCTATTTCTCCTGGTTTTACCTTTGAGGCTGTAGTTCTAACCTCAGCAATTCGTTTTAATTTATTATTCCAAGTCAATTGAATTCTATCACCAGGTATTACCCCATAAAATTCAGCTTCTTTTTCATTTATTACAACTACAGGTTCATTGCCAGTTGAAAAATCAAGTTTTTTTAATTTAAGAAAAAAAGACATACAAAAAAATTGTTAATTTTAATTTTATTTACCTATCATTAAGCAAGAATTTTAAAAAAATCTAATATTAATTCTTAACTTCAGACCAATATTCAAGAGCAGTTTTAAGTTCTGGTCTATTTTTTGCATAAATTTGAAGATCAACTCCCAAAGATGCTGCTTCAACTGCATCGCGAGCAGCAACTGCTCCGGCAAAAGAACCGTCGGGATGACCATGAATACCACCACCGAAATTTATAATTAAATTTCTGCCTAAGATTTTGATCAATTCAGCAGCCAAACCCGGATGAAGTCCGCCAGAAGCAATCGGCATTACTGGTTTAAGTTTTGACCAATTTTCTCTTAAATAATCAATTTCCCCAGCGTCCTCTCGTAAAAAATCATTCAATGTATCTACTTCATGGGCCGTACCTTCCATTTTACCAACTACAGTTCCAGTATGTAATTGGTCAATACCTGCCAAACGTGCTAGTTTGGCTAAAATTAACATACTCATTCCTTGAGTGGAGTCTTTAGTAAACATACTATGACCGGCTCTATGACCATGTAAAATCAAACCTAAATTTTGTTTACGTAACGCTTGTACTGCCGACCAACCCATGGCCACAATATCTACCATTACCACTCTACCGCCTTTTCTTTTAACATAACGAGCCCTTTCTAAAGCAATATCATAAGGAGCCGTAATATTGAAAACAAAAACCTTTTTTTCCCCAGTTTCTTTTTCAACTTTCTTTCTGGTGGCGATTAACTTATCAACTCGTTCATAAAAATTATTAAATAACATTGAAGTTAAATTTTCATCATCTTTAATAACGTCAACTCCCCCGCGCCAAGTTTCATATGCTACCGCTGCTGTTTCATCTACGCTTAAACCAACTTTAGGTTTGATAATGCTTCCCACTAAAGCCCGATTTTTTATATTCATAATTTTTCTAATACCAGCAATACCATGATAAGGGCCTAAACAGGAGTTAATATATTTCTTAGGGAAAGCAATATCCTCCAAACGCAAACGTTCAACTATCTTCATACTAAAAATATTACCACCTAAAAACGATAATAACTGTGGCAGATTTCCGATTTCAGATAAAGCTAAGGGATAAGCGATTTTAATAAATTTACGTTTTTTATCAACTTCATAAACATGTGGTTTTAATTTTTCTTTCGTAGATTCAGATAAAGTTTCTAAATGGGTCCAAGTGCCAATTGATGATTCTCCGGCTATGGCTTCAGCCACAGTTTCAAAACTATGACCTGCAGCAGGCTCAACATGATAAATTACTAAAAATTCTTTATCTAAATTTGGTACATATTTAGGATTGATAAATCCGACATAAGAAGTTTTAAATTTTTTCATATGATTTTTATTAATTGTTTTAAATTATTAATTTTATAATCAACACTGGTAGGGTTAATATCAGTATTATCACGATCGCACCAGCAGGTTATAAAACCCAACGATTTTGCTGCTCTAATATTAATTATATTATCATCTATAAATAAAGTTTGCGATGATATTAATTTATATTTTTTAGTTAAAATTTTAAAAATTTTTTTATCTGGTTTGCGCGTCCCCGTCTGCCAAGAATAAAGTTGTCCAGAAAAATATTTATTAAAATTAAATTTTTTGTTTAAAAAATCTGACCATTCCCGAGGAATATTAGATAAAATAAATAATTTTTTATTTTGCTTTTGTAAATATTTGATAACATCATAAAAATTTTTATCTAATTTGTGCCGACTTAAAAATTTTTTTTCTAAATCAAAATTTTGTGCACCAATTTGTGGCCAAAAATCTTCTCGACTAATTTTATTAACCGCATAAAAATGGTATATTTTGCGGCTATAGCGATGGGTTTTGTGTTGCGGAAATATCGGAAAAAGCAAATCTTTTATATTATGACCAGAAGTAATTATAACTCCATAAATGTCAAAAACAATAAAATTTATTTTATAATTGCCTACAACCATGGATATCTTTTTCTTACTTGGGCATTTACTTGTTGAGGTTTGATTATTCCAGTTTCACAAATAATCCCGGTAATAAACTTTGCTGGCACCCGATCAAAAGCAAAATTTAAAATTTCAACTCCTAAAGGTTTATTTGGCCAAACTTCTTCAGCAGAACGAATTTCTATTTTTATATTATTTTTTTTGTCATATTTCAAAAGACTAGTAGCTACAAAAAAAGGTATTTTGTTAAGATAACAACTGGCAGCTATATCATAAGTTCCAATTTTATTGATAATGCTTCCATCCGGTTTTATTGCATCAGCTCCAACTATAACTACATCGATCATTAAATCTTTACCTGAATAAGGTGAAATTAAAAATCCACTGGCACTGTCAGTAATTTGAGTTACTTTTATCCCTGATTTGATTAAATTTTTAACTGTTAATCTACCCTGAAAAAGTGGTCTGGTTTCATCAGCAAAAATTCTAATATTTTTTTTCCGTTTATAAACAGCTTGGATAATTTTAACAACTGTAGACGAATGACAATGGGTTAAAATATTATTATATTTTTTTATAGCTTTGACACCATTGGTGATAATTTTTTTCTCATTTTGTAAAATATAATTTTGGTATTCCAATAAAGCGTTCTTAATATTGGGGATAAAATTATCTTTATTTTTTAAATTATCTTTATTTTTTAAAAAAAAATATAAATTTTGGGCATAAGGCTCGGTTGGCCTGATATTTACCAATTCTTTTGTTAGCTTAAAAAAATTTTTTCTCAGCTGCTGAATATTTTTTGGTGATGCTTTTTTCAAAAAAAATTGCAGCAAAGAGATAATTGCTAAAACAATATTCGTCGCTCCTTGTATTTTTAAATTTTTTATATCCAATTTAACTTTTTTTATTTTATTTTTCATGACTAAAATTTAATTTTTTGACCAGGTTGTAATAAATTTTTGCTTTTGATTGTGGCTTCTGCTGAATCAGAAATGAAGGGTGGCTTTTGGGGTTTATTGGATTTATCAATAATTTGTATTTTTCCCAAAGCTTCGCTTAAAGAAATCTCAGCAGGTGTATCTTTTATTACATCCTCAATTATTATCTCTTTTTTTGGTTTAGTTGAATTTTCATCTTTATTTAATTTATTTTCAACAGACTTCTGGCTATTAATTTGCAAATTGTTAACTTTTGGCACAGCAATTAATTTCTGTTTATATAGTTTTAAACAATCTGGGCAAAAAACTGGTCTAATCCCATCTGGCTTAAATTTCAAATTAATTTCTTTTTGACAGTTAGAACAAACAGCCGGGTAAGTTGATTTTTCTGATTTATCTATTTTTTCTTTCGGCTTATTTTCATTTTGATTCTTTTTTTCAACTTTTTCTTTTGCCACAACATCTGTTGACTCAGATTCATCCTCAAATCCAGCCCACCTTGCTATTTTATCTTCAATTATTTCTCTTTTAGTAGCATAACGTTCACGGGTAACTTTAATTATTTTTTCGGCATTAAATTGATCTTTGGGAAATGGAGGTAAAGTAGTTGCTGAAAAAGGATTCGAAGCCACGCCGTCAATCATTAATTTTAAATAAATATCGTACTTAGCTAAATTTACTAAATCTGTCTCATCAAAAGTAGGTGTAAATTCTTTGGCTAAAAATTCAGCATCATCCGCACCAACTCGAAATGTAACCAAAGTACCAACATTACCAAATACAGCATCTCTCACTCGAGTGGAATCAGACGTAACTAATTGAGCTATATATTGATGGGCAATTATTAGATTTAATCTATACTTTCTAGCTTCTGACAAAATATCAGCAAAGGAATTAGTCACAAAATTTTGAAATTCATCTACATATAGATAAAAGTCTTCACGTTGATTTTCTGGTATATCAACCCTGGCCATCGCCGCCATTTGTATTTTTGTAATCATCATAGCACCAAGTAAGGCTGAGGCATCTTCACCGATTCTACCCTTAGAAAGATTCAATAATAATATTTTTTTATTATCCATTATTTCCCGCAAATCAATTGTAGATTTCACCTGACCAACTATATTACGAATCAAAGATAATGATAAAAATTGTCCAACTTTATTTTGGATAGGCGAAATTGCTTCAACCTGAAATTGTTGATTGTACTTAGGATATTCTTGGGTCCAAAAACTTTTTACTACCGGATCTTTTATTTTTGATACTACCTTTTTTCTATATTCTTTATCAACCAAAATTCTAGTCACCCCCAATAGCGTAGCTCCCGGATAATCAAGTAAAGCTAAAATGGCATTACGTAATAAATATTCTAATCTTGGTCCCCACGAGTCTGCCCACAACTTCTTAAAAATACCTATTAAACCAGAAGCTACCAAATTTTTTTTATGAGGTTCATCAATAGATTCTAAAATGTTAAAAGCTAAAGGATAATCTACGTCGGCAGGATTAAAATAAACCACATCATTTATCCGACTGGTAGGTACCGCATTAAGTAAATCCTCAACCAATTCTCCATGCGGATCAACCACAGCTAAACCATTGCCATTGTGTATATCTTGAATGGCCATATTTTTAATCATTTCTGATTTTCCCATACCAGTTTTTCCAATTATATACATATGACGACGTCGATCATCGCGTTTTATACCAAATTCTCTAGTTTGGTTACGAAAATTGGTTTTAGCAAAATAAGTTACTTCGGGATTAAATTTCATAATTCATAATATTAAAAAGGTAAATTCGCCGGTGGTTGACCTTTTAAATTGTGATCAATTACACTATTTTTTTCAATCTCTAACTGTTTATCAGACAATTTTTTATTTTCTAAATCATCAATAATCACTTCAAATTCGGGTTCAGATTTAATTTTATTTTTAATAATTTCAGATTTATCGTTCTTTTTCTTTTTATCTTCTGGAATAATAACTGTAATATTATTATCATCGTCTAATACATTATCAATGGGCAAAGTGGCTGGCGGCTCAGAACGTTTACTGATAACTTTCTTAACCAATGGAGCCTTTACTGATACATTGGGAAAATGGTAAACCGTTGCTAATTCTTCGATATTTAATATAAAAGGATTAGAACCAAATTTTGCATCGCCAATTCTATTTTTATAAGCATACATAATCTTTGTTTGTTTTTTGGCTATTCTTTTATCAACTCGCCAATAATCAGCTGAAGTAGTGGTGGTTTTTACCTTGGTAAAAAAGTTCATATTTAGTGTATTAAATTGATTGATACCACCCATAATTGGTGCTACTCCGCGATTTTTATCAAAAATTTCTCTTCTTGATAAATAAATAAATCGAAATTTGGTTAAAAACCCAATTTTAGACATTTTTTCTTCAATTGCCTGCAAAATATCTTTTTGCCCGCTGGTTAAATATAACATTTTATTGGGCGCTTCTTCCTTTTTACCCTGCACATCAGCTGACCCTTCAGCATTTACGACTAAGGTATCACCTAAAAATTTCATAAAAGACAAAAATGGAGACGTTAAATAATAACCCAGATCTTTTTTTACTGGCTGTTTTTCACCAATAATTTTTTTAATTTCTTTTTCACATTCTAATTTCCAACTGTCACCAGTCGGAGTAATAATCCACTGTAAACAAACAAATTCTCCTCGTCGTAAATGAGACATAGCTTCAAGTAAGGAAGATAATGGGTCTTTTATTTCTTGTGATAAGGTATGTTCAAATTTAGGATAGGTTCTGATGGGATAAGGATTTTTATTGCCAAGTTTTAAATCTGTTCCCCATAAATTATAGGTATCATTGGGAAATTCATTGGGAAAATTTTCAGTATAATCTGGTATTTCCATTATTTCGGCATCAGGATATTGGGCAAAAAAGGCTGCCTCAACAACATCACGAAACTTTTCGGGTGTATAAATAATATATTGAATATACCCCTCCAAACTAACTAGTTCTAAACTAAAAGATAATTGATGAACACCTAACCAATATTTTTCATATAAATTGGGGTTGCTTAAAGTCCCAGCCAAAGTAGCAAATACTTGCTCGACTGCCTTAGGTGATTGTTCATTGTTTTTAGGAATATCAACCGCTAACAAAATAAATTTTGTATTTTTCAAAAATTTGTTTTGCCGAGCTGGTAACCAAAACCAAAATATAAAAATTTTAAAAATAAACAACAAAAAAAATAGGGCCAATATACTTAGCACTACTACACCGACAATAGAAAATAACTTTGGATTTAAATTTAAAAATGATAGGTCAATAACCATAATTTATTGATCGGATGCTAATTTATAGGTACCATCTGGATTTTTAATAAACCTTTTTTTATTCATTAACGACAAAACAATAGTACTTTCTTTTACTAACCTTTTTTTTAGAACTTCTTTAATTATTTCCGTTTTATTTAAAGGACGATCAGAATTCTTTATTATTTCAACTATTACATCAGCTACAACTCCTGGTTTATAACCCCATTCTTTCAAAGCATAAATACCACGGCCAATTAAAACATAACGTTCGTGATCTAATATTAACTCATTGTGAATAGTGGCCGGATGAGCTTTTTTCCCATCAAAACCAGTTTCGTTTATTTTTTGAGCGATATCGCGAAAATGCATCGGTTTGCCGTTATGTTTTAAAATCAAATAAATCTTATCATTCATACGGCGTGGAGTAATCAAATTCCAACTTCTCAATCCCCAATCATTAAAGGGGTTCATTTTAAGTTTTTTTGATAATTTAATAAAAGATAAAAAAATATCTTTATTTAAATTCTTTACCCATGGCAACTCATTAACTTCTTTTTTAAATCTCAACCAAAGCTCATCATCTGCAAATAATCTGTTTTCTTTTTTTACAATATCCTCTGTAGTTGTGATGACATTTTCCAAGATCTCAAAATTAAAATCTGGCAACTGCCAGCCCGTTTTAATATTTTTTGAATCTTTTATTTGCAAAAAATTATCTTTAATTAATTCCAAAAAAAATAAAATAAAATTGACTTCAATTTTTTCATTGACAGATTCCTTAAGTTTCTTTACTAGCTCATTATATTCAATTACCCCGCCACTATCCTTTATCAATTGTTCCACAACTAATAATGACTGATTTAAATCCCTATTTTCTTTAAAAATTTTTTTGAGCATCTTAATAGTAGCCACTTCAATTTGTCTGACTCTTTCTCTGGTGATATTATATTTTTTACCAATATCCTCTAAAGTGTATTTTTCCTGTTTTTCGTCAAGTCCGTGACGCAGATAAATTACATTTTTTTCTCTGTCCGGCAAATCAGCAAGTAATTTTTCTACTATTAATTTAGGATTGAAAAGTTCTTTTTCTTCCTTAATTTGTGTAGCAATAACTTTTTCTAAAATTGATTCGTTTTCTGACATAAATAAATAATTATCTTAATATAAGTATACCAAATTTTTGCTTTTATGTCAAATCTATGTGTTTTAAAAAACAAGACAATTTTATGTCTTGTTTGTTTATAATAAATAATAAAACGGCCAAAGCTAATTTTTAAAATTTTTAATATCATTAATTATCTCCAGCGGATGTTGCTTTATATCAAATTTACTATATATTTTGACAATTTTACCTAAGGGATCTATTAAAAAAGTATTTCTTAAAATAGTTTTTATTTTTTTACCAAAAAAAATTTTTTCCCTATAAACATGATACTTTTTTATTACTTGTCTATTTTCATCAACCAATAAAGTAAAAGGTAAATTAAATTTATTAATAAATTTATTATGAGATTCTTTACTATCAGCACTTACCCCAAAAATCTTTATTTTTTCTTTTTGGAAACTTAGATAATTATCCCTAAAAGCACAAGCTTCTAGAGTGCAACCGGGGGTGTTGTCTTTTGGATAAAAATACAAAACAACCCAATGGCCGCGATAATCACTCAATTTATGCTTTTTACCCAGATGATCAACCAAAATAAAATCAGGAGCAAATTTTCCTAAAAGTTTATTCATTTCAAACTTATTAATATGGCGCCAACAGCCATCATTAAACTGCCTACTACACTTTTCCAACTAAAACCTTCGCTTAAAAAAATTCCTGCTAAAAGTACGACAAAAACTATACTTAATCTATCAATAGCTGCAACTTTGGTAGCTACTCCTGATTTTAAAGCATAAAAATAAAACAACCACGATAATGCCCCAGCAACTCCCGCTAATACTATCAACCACCAGTCACGACTTTGAATTGACGACCAAGTAAAACCACGCCATTTACCAAAGGCTAAACTAACAAACACTAAAAATAAAGCCATAATCACAGAACGAATAGTGGTCGCCAAAGTAGAATCAATATTTTTAAGTCCTAATTTGCCAAAAATGGCTACCAAAGCAGCAGTAAAAGCGGCTAAAAATGCATATAATTGCCACATATATTAATGATTTATTCTTTTTTTAAATTCTTCTACCATAGGCACTTTTTCTGCCTCATGATTAAAATGTTTAGCTAAATAATAAGCCGTCCAATCGGCTAAAATCAAGCTGGAAAAAACTTTTACTAAAATATTATTCCCTGTCAAAAATATATTCTTTACGGGAAGTCGCTTTTCATGATAAAGCTGATATAAAACTTCCATTCTTTTACGATTTTTAGGGTGATCCAAATCATCCAATAAAAAAAGTATGTAAAAACGGTCTGCCAAATAGCGACTGTTATCCGACAAATCAAAACCAGTCATTTCATTGTGGTTAAGTTCAGGAATCAGATTGTAAAATGCAGGAATTTTACCAGTCTCATTAAATTTAATTTTCCAATTATAAGCAAGGCTATAATTTCTTGTACTAGCTATAATCAGAGGTACAAAACCTGCTATTTCATCAGCTAAATCTTTGCCCTGCAAATTTAAATTGGTCATTTGTAAAGTAAGTTCTTCAGCAGTTTTAATAGCTTGTTTACTAATAGCGTCTTTTTTCATCACCGATAAAAGTGCCATAAAACTATAACCTAAAGCATTTCTCGGTTGTATGCCGGTATTAGGTATTTTTATAAATGGAATCTTATCTTTTTTAGCCAATTCCAATAAAATACCTCCGACTGTAACAACTATTCGGGGCAAATCTTTACTCTTGGCAACACGATAGCCGTCAATAGTTTCCTCGGTATTACCAGAATATGAACTAAAAATAAATAAACATTTATCTAATTGATCTGATGGTATGTGCGGCAAACCATAATCAGAGTGAATCACTAAATCAACTTCAGGGTCAATATTTTTTATAATATCAGCGGCCAAATGTGAACCACCCATACCACAGACTATATATTTTTTATATTTATTTAAATCTGTTTTGATCGACAATTCTGGCTTAAATAAAAATTGACTAGGAAAATCTTTTATCACTTGGTCCATCATATTATTTTTTACTTATATTAATTAATTCTACCCAAGTTTCGTATGGCACAACTCCTTCTAATTTTTGACCGTTGATAAAAAATGTAGGTGTTGCTCTAACTCCTAAATCATAAGCATCACTCATATCCTGTTGCACTTCATTTCTATATTTACCTATTTCTAAACAATTGGTAAATTTTTCTAAATCTAGATTTAATCTTTGCGCGTAGATTAATAAATAACCTAAATCGAGCTTATCTTGATTTTGAAATAACAAATCATGATATTCCCAAAACTTTTCTTGATCAAAGGCGCATTGTGCAGCTTCAGCAGCCAATTGAGCTTGCGGATGAATATCAATAATAGGAAAATCCCGATATATAAAATAAACATCATTAGGATAAGATCTTAATAATTGCCTGATTATCGAGTGGGCCTGAGCACAATAAGGACATTGAAAATCAGAAAATTCAACAATTTGTAATGGGGCCTGAGGATTTCCTAAACTAGGATCTGTGCTACTGTACATTTTTTCATAGCTGACTGACTGATCGGAGTTGAACTGGGAGATATCAACTTTGCGTGAATTTAAATAAGCTAATAATATAGATATGGCTACCCAAATCAAACATATAAAAATTAAAAATATAATAAACCAAAAACGCCAATATTGATAAAATTTTCTTTTAGTTAATTTGTTTTCAGTTTGGTTGTTTGTCTGATTTATATTATCCATTATTTAATTATACCAAATTTTGCTTCCCTAAGCACATTATAAAATTTATCTAACAAACCCCCCAGCTAAGAGCTGGGGGGTTTTAAATACAAATTAATTTTGTAACAGTGGATCTAAAATTGATTTCACATTGGCAAGAGGTAAAGCTCCGTTGATGGGCACCTTTTTCCCATCTCGGGTTATGGCAATTGAATAAGGTGTCCCCTGTCCACCACTATTAATAGCATCTTGGTATTGACTTTGCACTTTATCTTTATAAGTTCCATCATTTAAACACTTGTTAAAGCTGGCTTCATTAACACCAACGTCTTTAGCAAAACCAACTAAATCATCAACACTTTCGCTATATAAACGATCAAGGTAAGTCCAAAAAGCTTCATTTCCGCCCAAAGCTGCTACACATTCAGAGGCCTCAGCTTTTTTTCTCGCTTCCGGATGAAGTGAATCAAGGGGAAAATGTCTATACACCCAAGCTACTTTACCTTGATATTCATCTAAGATTTGTTGCATAGTGGGATGAAATCTTTGGCAAAACGGACAATCAATATCAGAGTATTCAACAATTACTACCTGAGCAGTTTCAACATTTCCTCGAATATGGTCTTCTGTAGTAATCGGAGAATTATTTATTTCTCCTGATGTGCCTGTGCCGGTATTAGTACCAGCTGTCGGAGCATTGTCTGTCGGCTGATTAAAATCAGCTAACAATTTATCATTGGTTTTAGCAGTTTTAGCTACACCATCGGTAAAGAGTAACCAAAAAAATCCAATACTGAAAATTATTAGCAATGTGGTTACAATGCCAAAAACAAATGATTTACCTGGACCTAAGTATTCAAACAAATTTGGTTTTTTATCCATATATTATAAAAAAGTTAATTATAAAAAACTAAAATAATCATAACAAAAAAATCAATTGGGCACAATATTACTTGTAGACGTTACAAAAATTGTCTGAGGTAAGATTCTTCCCGCTTCAATAACTGGCACAATAACAATTTTCAAAAGAACTGATTTATTAAAATTTTCAGATAAATAACTAGATAATTCTGAAACTTGAGATTGACTGATTACTTGATCGCTACGTAACGTTACGTTGACATGTAAAATTTTATCGATTTCTTTTATTTCTAAATCAGATAATTTTGCATTAGGCATTTGAACTTCTAATACCTGTTTTACAACTTTAAATCTTTTCTCTTCGGTGATAGTACGGCTAGTTATAAAATACAAAGGTATTAAAACGATTAAAAACAAAAGTCCAAACCAACGAATATTTGATCTTCTGACTTCTTTGCCTTCAACCGTCGAAGGACCGCGAAATTTAACCAATAAAAATAAAACCCCGGCAGAAAATATAATGGCAACTAAATTTGATAGAAACAAAAGTAAACTTCCACCAGCTGAAGTTATATCATTTTGTGATAAAGCTAATCCGGTTACAGCCAACGGAGGCACCAAAGCAGCTGCCACCACTACACCAGCCATAGCATTACCCAGTTTTGGATAAGAAATTACAAACGCCCCAACAAAACCTGAAGCTAAAGCTATAAACAATTCATAAAGTGTGGGATGGGTCCGAGAAATTATTTCCTGACCACTGTTGATATGTGGTAAGAACAGACCAATCACTAAAGAAACAATAAAAATAATTACAACAGATTTAATCAAAGTAAATAAAGCTTTCTCAAATATATTTCCCCGCCCCATTAATATTGCCAGAGACATTAAAAAAATGGGCCAAACCAAAGGAGCTATCAACATACCGCCAATAACCACTGCAGCAGAATCTATTATTAATCCTAAAGTAATAATAATTGCCGAAAAAAAACTCAAAATATAAAAATCAAAATCACCCTTAGCATTTTCTTTTATTTGCTCATAAACTTTACTTTGTCGATCGGAAGTAATACGAAAAGATTGCATGGACAAAAAATTAGAAAAAATTTTTGGCAAAATCATGATTTTAATTATAACAATGTTTTCCTAGATACAAATTAAAAAAATTCTATTTAAAATATTTAAAATTTATTAAATTATTAAATGATAGAGCTACTATAATATTACTTAACTATTACTCCATCATAATCAGACTATAGAATCTGTCTGACTAATAAAAATATGTAAGGAATAAAAACTGGTAACAAAATTTTGTCGTAACTTTAAATTAGTAGCCTTTTTAAAAATTTATTTTCTTGTCTTTAATATATTCCCTGGCAAGTTTAGCCCGTTCAATAAATATATTTATATAATCTATCAATTTTTCATATTCTGACTTTATGTCTCTATCAACAGCATAATTGCCAAAATTTTTATAATCTAACCTTTCATTGATAATCCAATCTTTTTTTTCTTCTAATAAAGGTATAATTTCCAGCAACCTTAAATCTAAACTGTCAATATAGTCAATAAATTCTTCATCAGACAATAATTCCTGCATTCTTTCTAGACGATCTGTTAATTGTTCAGGTGTAAACAAAAAAGCACCGACTAATTCGTCATTTAAAATATCTGATAAACCTGATTCTAAAAAAATTTTTTCATCCAAATCTTTCAACGCTTTTTCTCTGGCTGGACTTTTAAAATAGGATAATTCATTCTTTATATCTTCGTCCGGGGTAATTTCTTCTCTTTTTGTAATTCTACCCATTGGATTAACCTCATAAGATCCCTTGCCTATGGGCTTAGATTTAAAAAAATTATTCATTTTTTCTTTATTTGACATTGATTTTTATAAAAATTCTTATAATATTAATATATCTTACTTTGCCGGTATCGTCTAACGGTTAGGACGCCAGGTTCTCATCCTGGTAATCGGGGTTCGATTCCCCGTACCGGTACCA
>DYGA01000002.1 GCA_020724865.1 Candidatus Paceibacter sp.
CCGCCACAGTTTGTCAAGAATTAGCTCGTATTTTTTAAATATTTTATATATGATGTTATTTAAGAAAAAAAATTTATTTAAATATTTTTTAAAAAATATTTATACAGTTGTAGGAATTGTTTTTATCTGGCGGGGGATTTGGTATACATTGGATTATATTGATAAAGTATTTTTTGCCGGTGGGCATATTTGGACGGCGCTAGGAGGTATTTTAGTGGGTTTATTGTTTTTATATTTACCAGACAAAGATTTAAAAGAGATTGAAAAGTTATAATTTATGAATAAAAAATATATTTTACTTATTTTGATTTTTGTTTTAATTGTTTTCGGTGGTTGGTTTATTTTGTTCAAGGATAAAAATGAAACTAATATAAATTTAAATGAAGATTTACCGCAAAACAAAATAACCAAACTTAAGGATATTAAAAATCCTGATTTAGTTTTTGATTTAGATTTAAGTGGGCAAAAATTAGATTCTTTTCCTGATGAGATATTCAATTTAATATATTTAAAAAAATTAAATTTAGCTGATAACCAAATAAGTTTTTTGCCCCCTGAAATTAACCGTTTAACCAATTTGGAAGAATTTAATATGGAAAATAATCAATTATCTGGCACTTTACCTGCAGAAATTGGCGTTTGGAAAAAATTGAAAGTTTTGGATGTGAGTGGCAATAATTTAACTGGCATACCAGCCGAGATAGGTAATTTAGCTGGACTGGCCACACTTGATTATAACAACAACAAACTTACCTCACTCCCGCAAGAAATTGAAAATTTAACTGGATTGCGTTATTTATTTTTATCTAACAATGAATTTACTCGCGTACCGGAGCAACTAAAAAAAATGACCAATCTTAAAACTTTAAATTTAGCCGGCAATCGAATTAGTCGGGAAGAATTATTAGATCTGCAGTCGATTTTGAAAGATACTAACATTATATATTAATGGAAGGAAAAAACCTTCCAATATATCCTCGATAACAGGGGTTAACTTTTTTATGTTTGAGTATTAAAAATAATTATTAAATTAACCTTAAAAAATAAATAAATCGGAGGGCATTATGTTGAAATTAAGCGGTAAAGAAGCATTGTTGATTGATCCCAATAATATTTTAGCTAAATTAAATCAGTTGGTTGTTGCTCAAGGTCAAGAAAAAATTCCCGAAGTCAAAAAAGTATTGTGCTACGATCCAGCTTGCTATGATTTTACAGATGATTTATTACAGCAGATATGTGATCATTATTGGCAAATTATAGAACTGGGTTTGTTGCCAACAGTAAAAAACTTTTTACGTTATCGTTCAGAGGTAAATATCGTCATTAGCACCTGTCCCGATCACATTCAAATTGCCAAACATAAAGATAAGCGTATCAGTACCTGTGTGCATTATATTTCTTTTCGCTATCATGGCGTTTATTGGTATAAGCCAAAATACAATGTTGCAGTACTTTTGCCAAAAAGTAAAAGTGATTTAGCTGTAATGTTAAAAACTAAAAGCACTTATTTAACTGATATCTTAGCCGACGGATTGAGTCTGCTAAATTGGGAACAAGAAAATTTTACTGACAATATCATTAAAGCTTTTGCTTTATAAAATAAAGACGGATTTTTTCCGTCTTTTTTATTATATGTTAAAATAATGTTTATGGATATAACTTTAGCCATCTCTGCCTTTTTCGCTGGAATTTTAACTTTTTTAGCCCCTTGTACTTTGCCTTTAGTGCCTGGATATTTAGGATTTATTAGTGGTGTATCTGTAAGCCAGTTAAATGATCAAGAATTATTTAGGGGTGCGCGGAGAAAAATTTTTCTGAATGGTTTGTTTTATGTGCTTGGTTTTAGTACGATTTTTATTTTATTGGGTTTGTTGTTTGGTTTGGGAGGAGTTGGACTGATTAAATATCGATTAGTTTTAAGTCGTGTTGGGGGAATAGTAATAATTATTTTTGGTCTGTATATGTTATTGGCAGAAATTGGTAGATTTAGTTGGTTGAAATTCAATGTATTAAATAGTAGTTGGTATTTACCTGTTACAAAGTATTTAAAACCAGGCAGGCCTTTTAGTTCTTTACTGTTTGGGATGGTTTTTGCCTTTGGTTGGACTCCTTGCATTGGTCCGGTATTAGGGACAGTTTTGTTGCTAGCCTCGCAATCTGACACAATTATTTCCGGAGGAATTTTATTGGCGATTTTTTCCCTTGGTCACGCCATACCATTTCTTTTAGTAGCAGCAGGCCTAGGTAGTAGTTTTTATGCCCTGCGCAATAAACAATTATTTTTTAAAGTAGTTAGTATAGTGGGTGGTATATTTTTGGTTATAATTGGTTTGCTTTTATTGTTTGACGCTTTTGGATTTTGGATAAATTATTTTTATAAATTATTCGATTTTATAAACTACGAACGTTTACTCGATTATTTATAGATACAAATTTAAATTGGGAAAATATGTATAAAAAATTTTTAATAATTATCGTGATATTATTGGCAATTGTTTTGCTTTTATTTGGTTTTATTAAAATAAAAATTTCAATGCCGGGAATATTTCCTCCCAAAGATAATATTACCAGATTGCTTAATAACACTAGTCAACTAAATGATAAGTTGACTGATTATAATGAACAAATTAAAGATCAAATTGATCAAGATGAATTAAATACACAAGCCATAAAGCTAGAATATTATCAGCAAGGACCTTTGACCTTGCCGCGGGGTTTTTCTATTTCTGTGTTTGCGGAAAATTTAGGTAAGCCTCGAGTAATTATCAACGCTCCCAACGGCGGTTTTCTGCTGAGCATCCCTGATCAAGGAAAAGTTGTAAAAATTGCAGACAAAGACGGTGATGGTAAAGCCGAAGAGATAAAAACAATTGTAGATAAATTAAATAGACCTCATGGTTTATTATTAAAATGTTATGATGAAAATCAATGCCAATTGTATGTAGCAGAAACCAGTCAAGTGTCATTGTTTGATTATGATTTAGTAAATGATCAAGCTTTAAATAAGAAAAAAATTATTGATTTACCAGACGGCGGTGGTCATTGGACTAGAACTATTATTGAAACCCCCTGGGATGAAAGAGAAAAAACTCAACTTTTAATTTCAGTTGGTTCAACTTGCAACGTTTGTAATGAAACTGATTGGCGTCGCGCCAAAGTCTTAATTGCTGATTTGGATGGTAATAATTTACGTGAGTATGCGACTGGATTGCGCAACGCTCCGTTTATGGCTATTCACCCGGTTACGGGAAATATTTGGGTGACCGAAATGGGCAGAGACTGGTTAGGTGATGATTTACCGCCTGATGAAATAAATATTTTAGCAGAAGGTCAGGATTATGGTTGGCCGATTTGTTATGGCCAAAATATACACGATACTGATTTTGATAAGAATCAATATATTCAAGATCCTTGCACTGGTAAAATTCCAGCCCATATAGATATTCCGGCTCATAGCGCTCCTTTGGGATTAGCATTTATTCCTGAAGAAGGTTGGCCAGAAGATATGTGGTATGATTTATTGGTTGCTTATCATGGTTCATGGAATCGATCAACTCCGACTGGTTATAAAATAGTTAGATATAGATTAGATGCTCAAGGCAATTACCAAAGTGAAGAAGATTTTATTAGTGGTTGGTTAAATGACGGTAGCTTATTGGGTAGACCGGTTGATATATTGATCCAACCTGGTGGAGTGATATATATAACCGATGACAAAGCCGGGGTAGTTTATCGTGTGACTTATCAGCCATAATTATTTTCAATTTTATATTCTAATATATCATTAATCCTAATTCTATGCCTGAACTCCCAGAAGTAGAGACTATTCGTCGTGACTTAATCAAGCAAGTGCTTAATAAAAAAATAAAAAAAGTTATTATAAAAAAATCAAGATTGGTAAAAAATCCTGATAATTTTTTTATAAAAAATTTAGTCGGAAACAAAATAGTTGCCATTGATCGTATTGGCAAATTAATTATTTTTGTGTTGCAAAATAAATTATATTTATTAACTCATCTCAAAATGACCGGGCAGTTGATTTATGTTAAAAAGAAAATGCGAACAGTTGGCGGGCATAGTTATAAATCCGATCCAATGAATTATCCTAATAAATATACTTATGTTGTTATTGAATTTGCCGATAATAGTAATTTATATTTCAATGATATGCGTACTTTTGGTTATATGCAAATTGTAAATGAAAAAGAATTAGAATTAATCAAAACCAAATTTGGCATTGAACCGTTGACTAAAAATTTTACTTTTGCTAATTGGGAGAAATTATTTAGCAATAAAAAAACCAATCTTAAGGCATTATTGCTCAATCAGCAGTTAATAGCTGGTATTGGAAATATCTATGCAGATGAAATTTGTTTTGCCGCTAAAATTCGACCAACTCGACAGGTAAATAAATTGACTAAACAAGAGGTTAAAGAATTATTTAACCAAACCAAAAAAATAATCCGACAAGCAATAGCTAAGCGGGGAACTACCTTTAATAATTATGTCGATACCTTGGGTCGGACAGGAAATTTTGTTAAACATTTACAAGTTTATGGCAGGAATAATGATAAGTGTAAAATTTGTCAAACTACTATTAAAAAAATAAAATTAGCTGGACGGGGCACGCATTTTTGCCCTCAGTGTCAGGTTTGATATAATTGATTAGTAAATTGATTAAAAATTTATAATTTTATAATTAATAATAAATATATGTATACATTACCCAAGTTATCTTATGGCTATGATGCTTTGGAACCATATATTGATAAGGCCACTATGGAAATTCATCATACCAAGCATCATCAAGCTTATATTGATAAACTAAATACTGCCTTAGAAAAATATCCCGATCTCATCAATAAACCCTTATCAGATCTTTTGCGAGAATTGACAAGTTTGCCAATTGATGAAGCAGATAAAATTGCTATCAGAAATAATGGTGGTGGACACGCCAATCACAGTCTGTTTTGGGAAATTATGTCGCCAACCAAATCAGTAGATGAAAAATTAACAAAAGAGATTATTGAAACTTTTGGTTCAGTTGATGAGTTTAAAGAAAAATTTACCCAAAGCGCTGTCACACGTTTTGGCAGTGGTTGGGCATGGTTAGTAAGAAATGATACTGGTAAATTGGAAATCTATTCAACCGCTAATCAAGACTCGCCTTATCTACAAGGCCATACTCCGATTATAGGTCTTGACGTTTGGGAACATGCTTATTATTTAAAGTATCAAAATCGTCGTCCAGAATATATTAGCAATTGGTGGCAAGTACTCAAACTGTTATAATTTGAAAATTAATTTAGGTATTTGATTATGTAAAAAAGTCCCGTAAATTTACGGGACTTTTATTTCAATAGAAAAATTTTAAGACCAAAGGGTCAATAACATAATAAAAGAATAAAAAAACAATTAAAACAGATAAAATTATGAGAAATGATTTTATCAGCCAAATTTTCCAAGCTGACATCAGTTTGGGTTTGTGTATTTGGTGCATAAATTATAATACCAGCACTGGAGTTTTACTATATTTATTTTTGGTAACATTGTACCTCCTTGAATTTTTAAGGAAATTTTATTTATTTTAAATAATAGCAATCCAAGTGTCAAAGTTGCTATTTTGTGTGTGGAATAACTGTCTATATTAAAACCTAGACCTTTATTATATATCTAGGGTAATATTTAATAAGTAGAATTATCAATTTATTTATAAGAGTTATGGACCAAGTTCAGGAAATTAAAAACAAGTTAAATATAGTTGAAGTGGTCAGGGAATATATTCCTCAACTGAAACAGGCGGGGAGTAATTGGAAAGGGCTTTGTCCTTTTCACAATGAAAAAACCCCATCTTTTATGGTGTCTGAAGAAAAACAATTTTGGCATTGTTTTGGATGTGGCGAAGGTGGTGATGTTTTTGAATTTGTAAAAAAAATTGAAAATGTCGAATTTACAGAAAGTTTGCGTATTTTGGCACAAAAGGCTGGGGTCGTCTTAAAAAAACAAGATCCTAAACTTTTAGATCTAAGAGCTAGACTGATTGATATTCATCAGGCGGCAGCTAAATTTTTTATGGCCCATTTGTGGCAAACCAAAACTGGCAACGCAGCTTTAAATTATTTACGGCAGAGAGGATTGCAGGATGAAACTATTCAAGAGTGGAAGTTAGGCTGGGCACCAGACAGTTTTGATAAATTAAAAAATCATTTACAAGAACGAGGTTTTAGCGAGAATGAGATTAAACAATCAGGTTTGGTTTTTATTAAAGAACATGGTAACTTTTATGATCGATTCCACAATCGAATTATGTTTCCGTTGTTTGATGTTCACGGGCAAATAATTGCCTTTACTGGTAGATTAATTAAAGAAACCCCCAATCAAGGTAAATATGTTAATTCACCAGAAACAATTCTTTATTCTAAAGGTCAAGTTTTATATGGTTTATATCAGGGCAAAGAAGATATTAAATCTTCTAGTCGGGTGATATTAGTTGAAGGTCAAATGGATGTTATAACTTGTCATCAGGCAGGATTTTTTAATGTTGTAGCTTCTTCTGGCACCGCTCTGACTGCTGAACAATTATCTTTATTAAAACGTTATGCCGCAGAAATTGTATTTGCTTTTGATGCTGACAATGCTGGAGCTAAAGCAATTTTACGTAGTACTGAATTGGCTCTGAGAGCTGGTTGGCGGATTCATGTTTTAATTTTACCGGCTGGTGAGGATCCTGATTCTTTTGTCAGAAAAAATCCAAAACAATGGCCCCAATTAATTGCCAGCGCTCCTGAATTTATGGAATATTTTTTTGATTACTATAAAAATGCAAATGATATTACTACTTTGACTGGGAAAAAACAAATTACCAAAGATTTACTTTCCTTGATTGCTAAATTGCCCGATCCAATTGAAAAAGATTTTTATTTACAAAAATTGTCCAATTTAGTAAATATTTCGGAAAGTGCTTTAAGAGAAAGTATGCCAAAAATAAATCAAGTTAGTACGGATAAAGAAAATAAGAATATATGGCAAGAAATATCACATCAGCAAAAAATGAGTCAAAGATATTTAGCTTGGTTGTTAGTCAAAGCAGATTGGTGGAGCATTGGTCTGGAACAAATTTTACCAGAAATGTTGTCCGGTGCAGATGAACAGGAACTTTACAGTCAGTTGATCGTATATTATACTAATAACGTTTCGCAGTGGTCACAAGAATTATTGCAATCTGCCAATTTAGAAAAGATTTTAAATTTAACACCTACTCAAGAAAAAGTTTTTAATATTTTATATCTATTGGTTGAAGATTTAAAAACTATTACTAACACAGCCGATGCTTTGCGGGACTGGGAACAGTTGTTGAAAAATATACAGAAAAATTTTTATCGGGAACAATTAAATTTATTGAAAAACCAAACTATTGAAGCTGAAAAAAATAAAGATGAGGAAGCTTTGGAAAAAATATCTATTGCTATGAATCAAGTATTATCTCGTCTGGCAAAATTACAATAATTATTTAGACAAAAAATAAAAAAAATTATGCCCCCAAAAAAGGCAAAAAAAATAAGTTCAGCCAAAAAAACTGCTTCGAAAAAGCAGATTAAAAAAAATTCTATTAAACGCACTCGTACTAAAAGTGCGAAACAAACAACAGCCAAGAAAAAAGCTGTCAAGGTTATCCAACCAAAAAAAGGAACAAAAAAAATATCTTCTCGTCAGCAGAAAACAGCGGCGCCAAACTTATCACAAATTGAAAAAATGTTGCAGAAAGGCAAGCAGCGAGGGTTTTTAACTGAGCAGGAAATACTTTATGTTTTTCCCGAAGTTGAGGATTATTTACCTGAATTTTATGTTTTTTTAGATAAGTTAGATTTAGCTGCTATTCAGGTTATTGATTATAATGAAGGGCTTTTATCAGAAAAAGAAAAACGTGAAGAGATATTAAAACATGCCGGTTTTGGTATTGATAAAAAAAGATTGGATTTGACTGATATTTCCGCTGATTCAATTCAGATGTATTTGCGGGAAATTGGTAAAGTTCCGCTTTTGTCCTCGGAAGAGGAATTACAACTGGCTAAGCGCAAAGAAAAAAATGATAAAGAGGCAATGCGTCGATTGATTGAAGCCAATTTACGTTTGGTAGTTTCAATTGCCAAAAAATTTACCGGTCGCTCTCTGTCTTTACTTGATTTAATTCAAGAAGGAAATATCGGTTTATTTAGAGCGGTAGAAAAATTTGATTATCGCAAGGGTTATAAATTTTCTACTTATGCCACTTGGTGGATTAGACAAGCTATTACCAGAGCTTTAGCTGATCAGTCACGAACTATCAGAATTCCGGTTCATATGGTGGAGACAATCAATAAATTCCAACAAGTTGAACGTAGATTAATACAAGATTTAGGCAGAGAACCATTGCCAGAAGAGATTGCTTCTGAAATGGGCGAACCATTGGACAAGATATTACACATTATGAAAATTTCTCAAGAAACAGTATCGCTAGAAACTTCAGTTGGTGATGATGATGATGGGGACTCAAAACTTGGTGATTTTATAGAAGATCAAAAAACCATTACTCCAGATCGGGTAGCGGCCTTGCGACTACTTAAAGATCATGTTGCAGAAATAATTAGCCAGCTTACTCCCCGGGAACAAAAGATTTTGGAAATGCGTTTTGGATTATCTGATGGGGTGGCTCATACTTTAGAGGAAGTGGGGCAAGAATTTGGGGTAACTCGCGAACGTATCAGACAGATTGAAGCCAAGGCCTTAGAGAAGATTCAGCAAAATTTACAGATGAAGAAATTAAAAGATTATTAGCTAGTATTGAAAATAAAATAAGAGCAGCTCACAGCTGCTCTTTGTGTTAGTTACTATATATGAACTTTCAAATTGAATGTTCAAAGTTAAAAGTTTTGTGTAATTAGTTTTTTTTATTCTTGACTAAGTAATAAAAAAATAGTAGCATGGTAATACTGTTTTTTAATATTATTCCGCCAGTTTTTGATTAGTTTAATATTATCTTGCGGGTTTCTTCAGTTGATAGAGGTTGGGAAAGACTAAATGTTTTTACCAACGGCTGTATCAGCCAGTTGCTCTATCCTCGAAGTTACCTCGCGGGAATTCGTTCTTTTATTAGTTTAATATTATTCCGCGGTAGCTCAGTCGGTAGAGCAACTGGCTGTTAACCAGTGGGTCGTCGGTTCGAGTCCGACCCGCGGAGCCATTGTGCACGAACAGAGGTCAAAGCCTCTGTTTTTGCTTTGTTTTAGGAAAATATTTATTTTGACAAATTTTGTCACTTTTGACAATAAGATTGTTAAGTCTATAATTAAAGATAATAATATGAAAGATAAATTCTTAACCATTAAAGAAGTTGCCGATTACCTGCGAGTGAGCGAGCGTTCCGTGCTTCGCTATATTGAAGCGGGACGCTTGAAAGCAATTAAAGTCGGCTATTGGAGGGTAAAGGAGAGTGATTTGCAATATTTTATTAATCAGAATTCAAATGAATTGAAAAAGAAAAGACGTAAATAATTTATGGAAACTAAGGCTAAAAAAATTCTATCTTTTATAAAAGCAAAACCCTATTTTTCCGAAGGTAATTTTGTTTTATATCATTCGGATTATCTACCGATCTTGGAACAGCTTCCAGATAATTCAATTGATATGATTTTTGCCGATCCGCCATATAACCTCTCAAACGGAGGATTTAGTGTTCATGCTGGCAGACGAGTAAGCGTTAATAAGGGCGAATGGGACAAAAGTAAAGGTTTCCAAAAAGATTTGGACTTTCATATTGCTTGGATTCGGGCTTGTTATAGAGTTCTTAAACCTCACGGAACAATTTGGATTAGTGGAACTTATCACTCAATCTATCAATGTGGTTATGCGCTCCAACTAAGCGGCTACCATATCTTAAACGATATTGCTTGGTATAAACCCAATGCATCTCCAAATTTGAGTTGCCGTTATTTTACTGCCAGTCACGAGACACTATTATGGGCACGCAAAGAAAAAAAAGCAAAACATGTCTTTAATTATGAACAAATGCGGGCGTTTCGAAATGACCTTATTCATCGGCAAGGTAAACAAATGCGCTCAGTATGGGCGATAGGAACCCCTAAACCAGAAGAAAAAATTTTTGGGAAGCACCCTACCCAAAAACCAATGGAGCTTTTGAAAAGAATTATTTTATCAAGTACAAATCCTGGTGATATAGTGCTTGATCCTTTCACTGGAAGTTCTACCACTGGCTTAGTAGCTTATCTTTACGATAGAAAGTTTATAGGGATTGATAATGAAAAAAAATATCTCGAGCTTTCCAAAAAGCGATTCAAGGATCTAATTAAACGCAAGCAAATGTTTAGTAAATTAATTTAAGCAATATGGCAAAAATACAATCATATAAATCATTCTTTGGTTTTAATAATTCCGAACAAATCAGTGATGCTTTTATTGGATCTTTACTGTCTACCAATCGCACTTACGATTTCTTTGTAAATTGGGATAAAGTTAAGGCAAATGTAGAAAAATTCAAAGTTGAAATTGGGATTTTAGGAACGCTAACTCAATCAAAAAATTTTGATAGGGACTTAGAAAAAATTCTCAAGGAGTATCCTAAAACGGTAAAAGTATTACCGCTTCTTGTTGCAATGCACGATGAAAAGTTTGATGTGCTGGAAGATATTAACAAAAATCAGGTATATTGTTTTGACTGCACTAAGAATTTAACTCCAGCCGACATAAAAAAATTTATTCAATTCGTAAAGAAAAGCGGTATCCAGGAACTTTTCAAAACCATCAGAGTTCTTAATGATTATCTTTTGGGAGTAGAAGTAGGTTTGGATAGCAACGCACGTAAAAACCGAAGCGGTAGCTTTATGGAAAACGTAGTTGAGGAAGAACTGAGAAATATCAGCAAACAGTTTAAGGATATCGAAATATTTCCTAAAGGAAAATTCAGCAAGCTCGAAGAGTATGGTGTAAAAGTTCCGAAGGAACTCAAGCACAGAACTCCTGATTTTGCGATAAAGAAAGGAACAAAACTTCTTTCGATGGAGGTAAATTTTTACAGCGGGCAAGGCTCAAAACCTCAGGAGATCGTTGATGCTTATATAAATCGGCAACGAGAGCTTCAAAATAGCGGTTGGCAATTTATATGGATTACTGATGGAAACGGTTGGCGACAAGGACAAAATCAAATCAGAAAAGCAATTGAGCAGATGGATTTTGTATTAAATATTAACTTTATCAAAAGAGGATTTTTGAAACACATTTTAAGCGAAATGTAATTGAGCATAAGTCGGAATATTTAGTAAATTATGGACGATAAATCTTTACCACAATCTATTGGAGAAAATATTCTTCCGCCAGTGAGCTTAACAGATAAACAAGAGAATTTATGTAAACGATTAGACGAGTGGTATAAGGGGAATGGATTAAAACACAAACCTTCGGATATGTTTCGAGGTGCTGTTTTTGCTATACGAAAAGAATGTGAGAGTAATCCAGATTTTATTTCACAGGCAGCAAACTCTTTAAGAGAGATTCTTTATCCTTTTCAAAGTGTTCACGTCAAAAAGATATCATATAAAAAAGCTGACTCATTAAAAAATTTTGGCTCAGTTACTGTTAATGAGAATTTCTATAATAATAAAGTAAAGCCATTATGGAGACGTCTTAATGATATAGCACACCACGGAATTGATCCTCAGGGGGATAAAAATTTTGATTTTTCTTCTTTTAATAAAGATGAATTTCAAAAACTTTTAGTGGAGTTTGAAGGAGTTATGGATGAAGCATTAATACGACAACTTGATGTACATCAAATGCTCGATGAAGTTTTGGCAATAAATCCCCAATCAATCAGGGAAATTGAAGAAAAATAATTAGTATGGATAAACAAGCAATAAAATTTAATCCAGAGAAGATTCGAGATCTCATTGGCTTAAATTTTGATGCACGACAATATTTTTTTACAAAAGCCAACGAAAATTGGCTTGATTGGCTTTGGAATAATGGATTATTGGATGTAATCAAACAAAAAGCTGAGGATCCAACACGATATGGATATCGAACTCCAGAACTGAATTATCTTGTAAGAATGGCGGAAAAAAAACCAAAAGAAGTTGCAGATATAATGCTTTCAGTGGTTATTTCAAAAGATAATTTTAATCCCGAAGTTATCGACCAATTTTTGAGAATTTGCAGTTCTTTGCCAGCAGAGCAATTAGCGAGAATAGTACCGAAAATTCGCGATGAGGGCTGGGTGCAACTGATGAGTATATTTAATCAATGGGGTTTTGAGTATGAAAAAATATTCCAAACGCTTGCCGTCGCTAAGGACTATGAGAGTATTTTGACTCTCGCCGAAGCGGTGCTTGCCGTAAAGACAAAAGAAGAATATAAGCAAACTTCTCATGGTTATTTATCGGACAATCCTTTTTATTTCACTGACCTTTCATATACAAAAGTCTTTGAATGTTTAGTGGCTGTAGACGATCAATATCTTGAAAAGGCATTGGAAATTACAACAAGAGTGATGGCGACAATCGTGCTTTTGGGCGAAGATGCCGAGAAAAATGAAGTGTTTCAGATTCATGAACCTTTTTATCTTTTTGATGTTGATTTCTTTTCTTTGGAATTGGGCGATGAAAAACATCATTCAGACCGAGAAAACGTCAAAGATTTAGCGGCAACCATTAAAGCACTTACTCGAAGATTAATTGGTAACAATTGCGACAAATCAGAATTGATTAAAGAGGTTTATAAAAAATATATTCAAACTCTACCAGAAAGCAGGTCGATGTGGCGACTGCGTCTTTTCGTTTTGAGTTTGTGCCCAAGCACCTTTCAAATAGAATTGAGACAATCTTTCTCAAGATTATTTGAGGTGATGGATGTTGGTAAGCATTATTACGAAATTGAATCTGGAACAGAATATAAGAAAGCCCTTAAACAGAGCTTTAGTGTTTTGGATTCTACTTATCAACGTGAATATGTTTCTAATGTCTTTAAGCATTTCGGGCAAAGCCGTGAAGACAAAAAAGAGGAACAATGGTATAAGCGTGATGGCTGGCAGATTCTTTCCAGTATTTGTGATTCTTTAATTCAAGAAGAAAAAGAAGATTGTGAAAAAGTATTTGGTAAAAAATGCGATCCTGCTTTTGAACCCGAACCGTCCATTGGGAAAATAGTGAGTGGTTTTGTAAAGCCGAGAGCCGCAATTTCTCAGGAAGAATTTGGTAAACTTTCCATTGCTGATATTGCCAAAAAATTAAGAGAAGATTGGAAACCAGAAGCTTTAAGGAAAAAGAATACAAGCGATGATTTTTTGTATCCTCTGAATGCCGAAGGCGTTGGAGAACAATTACGTGCTGATATTGCTAAACGATTACAGGACTATGTTCAAAACGCTAATTTATTCTTTGAGAGAGATGTTCTTGATGAGCATTATACCTATTCCTTCTTTCGGGGTGTTCAGGAAGCTATACGTTCCGATAAAACAAAGGCAGCAAGTGCCCAGTGGGATAAGCTGATTGAAACTTTTGTTGCTATTAAGAATTCGGGAACTATAAAAGCCTTTGATCATAAAATCAGAGAGCGAGAAAAATTTGATGCCTGGCTTTCAAGTTGGACTGGTGTGCACTCTGCGATGACCGATATTTTACAGGAATTATTGAATGAAACTGAAGGGAAAATCATTATAGATTTTCCAAAATATCGCAACCAGCTTTTTGAGACTATAAGCTATCTTTTAGCGTATCCTGACCCAGAACCGCAAGATGAGGAATTGAAAACAGCAATCATGAAGACCCACGCTCCTGGCAATAAAGAAGAGTATTTTGTTAGCGATCCATTTACGATGGCAATCAATACAGTACGCGGTCGCGCGTTCCAGGCTTTTGTATTATTTGTTTACCAAGACGGAAAGCAATTCAAAAAAGAAGATAAAATTAAAATTGCTTCTGATGTAAAAGAGTTATATGAGGAAGTTTTAAGAAAAGAGAACACTCGCGCCTTGATGTTTATGTTCGGTCACTATCTGCCTTCTTTTTACTTTCGTGATATAGAATGGACTCACAAACTTTTACCTCAAATCTTTCCAGAAGAAACAACTAAAAAACATCTTTACCTGGCTGCCTGGGAGGGTTATCTTACTAATAATCTTTACGAGGAGATATTCTTCGATCCAGAATTTCAAAAATTATACGAGAGAGGATTAGTTTTGACTGGCAGTGAAGATCCAAAACGCAAATATTTCAAAAAACCAGATGAAGGAATCGCTATTCATTTGGCGTTGGCATTTGTTGTCTATCACAAAAAATTTGGATTTGACCACCCTCTTTTTGAGAGATTCTGGAAACAAAATACTGAACGACAAAGCGAATTCATTAGTTTTATTGGGCGGATGTTTGTCTCTGGTGATAACGCTCGTGTAAATGAGCAGTTGAAAAAAGACCCAGAAATTAAAAAGAGATTAACTGAATTCTGGGAATGGTTGCTTAAGAATTATAATGACCCGAAACTATTTGTTGAGTTTGGATTTTGGGTGAATCTTGAGAAAAAAATTTTTGAGCCAGTTTGGCTGGCTAAACAAATAAAGGCGACCTTAGAAAAAACTAAGGGAGTATTGGAATTGGATTATGCTCTCACCAAGTCTATTAACGAATTGGCTAAAGCCGCGCCCAAAGATACATTGGAAATCGCCCGTTTGTGCTTGTTTGAAGGCGGGGTACGTGACGGTAAAATGCGCATGCTATTTATGTACTACGAGGAATGGTTTGAGGCAATCAAAATTCTCTATGAAAATATCGAAACAAAAGACGATACTTATAAACTTATCAACGATTTGATTCGTGAAGGAGGGAGTACTTTTTGGAAATTAAAAGAGGTTATAAACTAAAATCATATGCAAATTAATTTTTGGGAAATAATTAAAAGTTCGTTGTCTATCTTGTGGACACTGTGGCCGCTTTGGGCAGTTTTGTTGGCAATTGTTGTTATTAGGTTATTCTTTTATTGGCTTGATTTGGAGATAGATAATTGGCACATTCGCCGAAAATTCAGAAAAGGAGAAAAATGGCGCTCGGATCGTGATTTGTTGCAATGGCTTCGTGGCATGAAGCCATCGGAATTTGAAGATTATATCGCTGATTTGTTTTCGCGGCTTGGCTACAAAGCAAAAGCAGTTGGCGGATCGCATGACGGAGGCGTCGACGTTGTTATTGAAAAAGACGGAGTAAAAAGCTACATCCAATGCAAGAAGTTTATAACATCAGAAGTAACAGTCGGCGATGTCAGAGATTTCTATGGCGCTTTGGCTGACCATATTGCCAACGGAAAGGCATATTTTATTACCACAAATAAATTTACACTTGAAGCTGAGAAGTTTGCTGAGGATAAGCCAATTGAACTTATAGACGGATACAAACTTATTCGGTATATCAAAATGGCTAAAAAGGACAAAGATGAAATAAAGGAAACTCCTCAGGTTTGCCCCCGCTGTGGCGGAAATTTAGTGAAAAGAACTGGCAAGTTTGGAGTATTTTACGGATGTTCTAACTATCCGAAATGTGATTATACGATTAATCAGAACAAAAAAACATTTTTATGAAAGAAAGTATCAAGCAAAAATTAAAGTTAAGGTTAAAAATGGCAGGGTTTATATTATCTTTAGTGGGTTGGTTTTTGCTTGTTGTTGTCCCGCTTGAATTTGCGGGAATCAATCTCTCTGGCTTAGAAGGTTTTGTTGAAACATCAGCTTTTAAGTGGGGATTAAAAATCTTTGTTATTATTGCCCTTATCTTTTTGATTAAGGGTCAGAGTATTGTTGAGGGCATCATTGAAAAACATAATTGGCTAAAGTTGACTCTGAAAATAATTTTCTGGGGCGGTGCAATTGGCTGGATTGTTGGACTGGGAAGTTTGTTAATCTGAGAAATAGTAAGTAGTATGGCGAAATAGTCTATTTCTCGGCAAAGCCCCTCAAATCTGGAATGTGAATATATTCAGTTTGCCGCTGAATTATCGTTCTAACGCTGTTCACAATGTTGAGCCATAAAAAAATAATGAACTTAGGTTCATTATTTTTTTGTTTGTTATTGGTAATTTTTTTAAAACTTTTAATTTTTTTATTTAAAAATGGTTGACAAAATCGAAAAAATGTGCTATACTACTAAGTTATTCAAGTTAAAATAGCACATTGAAAATTAAATAGTTATTAAAAAATAATATAAAAAGGAGCTAGTAATGAACTGGTATCACAAAGTACTTATTATTTTGGTGGTTGGATTATTTATATTTATCCATCAAGATGTATTGGTACAAAATTACCGTGATAATTCGCCAGTTCTATCTAGCGAAGAAATCACGAAGCTTGAACAGCAAGTAGCACAGATTAGTGCAACTGCTACTCAAGATATTAAGTCTGGGACGTATAGCCCCGCAAAGTGGCAACAGCATGTCTACTTTTTGCAAACACAAGTTTTGCAAAAATTTGGTGGTATCTATAGCCGAGAAAAGTTTTTTGTTGAAGCTGGTAGAATTCTTGATTATACAATCAAGAATTATTATGAGCCTAGATCGAATGATCCAGTTAAAGGATTATTGTTTCAACAAGAAATAAATAGTGCTCAAGCCAAAGTTTTGCATGAGAACAACGTGACAGTAGACTGGTCAAAATTTGTTTCCAGCATTTGGAGTTTTTATTTATCATTTTTGCCCTACACCTTATTAATCATCTTGATTAGAAGGTCGGTTATTTATAAATTAAAATTCCACTCAGCTGGCGATGTTGCAGTTGTCATACTTAGTACCTTTAGCATTATTGGTATTTTTGTTTATAAGCCCAAAAGCTTATTACAAAAAACAATAGATGCTGAACTCAAAGTTTGGCAGGAGAAAATCGGTACAAAAGGCTGGAGATTAGCTCTGGCTTATACATTGGCAATTATATTTGCCATCGGTACTATACTTCGTCCCGCCAAGGTCTACGCGCAAGAATTTTTCAAGGAAAGGGTAGTAATTACCCAAATGGTGGAATTAGATTCGGAAGATGAATCTTTAGAATTTAATTTAGCAATTGTGGCAATATTGCAAAGATATTTTGTGGAAACAATCAGAGCAATTCAGAAATTTATATTTCTGTTTTTCTCCCCGATGTTCATTCTGTTGAATATCCCGCCGCCACGGAGTTTCATTTTTGTTTCTTGGCAAACGCCAAGAGACAAAATAGTATTATCTAAAATGATAGTTGGCTGTAGAACTCCTAGTGTTTTGTTTCAGTTTAACTTAATTAACCGAAACAATAAAAAACACAAAGGAATTTACAGTGAAAAATATCATTTTAATATTATTAATTTTTTTGGCCGCTAATGGCCAAATATTTTCTCAGGATTTAACAATTACCCGCAAATATGCCGGTGTAATCTATACCGGAGTAATTGATCAAAAGATAAATATCAACAGCAATGTTGATTATATGTTTGGTTTAGAAACCAAGTATACATTATTTAAGGATAATGATTTATTTTTTAGATCACGTTACTCAAATCCTGATGAAAGTCTTGGTAGCTTTTGGTACGAGTCAAATTTTTCCGAACTTAAGATTAAGGTCGGTTATATTGCCAGACAAATCACTCTTACTAGACCTCATCCAATCGGCTCAGGTGGACACTTTGAACCTTTCCCTTACGGAAAAATTCCTGGTGGCGCTCCGGGCGTAGATGTTTCCTTAAATGGTAAAGAGTGGTCAGTGGGGTTAGGTTATTCCTACAATTCTCAAAAACAAGTCAGTGAAGCAAATTTTGGTGTTGGCTTCAAAGATGAAGATTTAGAGATAAGAGGTGGACTGGTTTATAGCCAGTTATACCAAGGAGTAGCCGGTCAGGTAATATACCAAAAAGTAAAGCTGATGTGCTTTTTTGAATCAGACTCCCTACTAACGAATTTTTTGTTTATCAGTGGCCCTATAAACGGCTACTTAGGATCAAGCTATGATCACAAAGAAAAAGATTGGGAAAGAGTGGAGTTTGGTCTGACAAAAAATTTATCAGCATCTTACGGTTTAAGTGGGGTAGTAGCTAGTGGATATGATCCCTTAAATAAAAAAATAATAATTTATTTTTGGGTTTATATCCAATAATTAACATATTTTTCCAACTTTCAAATAAGAAAGGAGGTAAAAAATTCGAGTCGTCTTAAAAAAGACGACTCTTTTTATATTTGACAATTTTTTTTAATTTGTTAATATATCAATATTGATTGATATTTATAATATTAAATTATAGATTATATGAATTTTAATTGTTGTAAGACTAAAAAATCAAAAGAAGATTTAGAAAAAATTACAAAATTTTTGCAAGTAATTGCCGAGCCAAATCGGTTAAAAATTTTGTGTATTTTGCGAAAAAAAAGTTTATGTGTTTGTGATATCTGGGAATATTTGGATTTACCTCAAAATTTAGTTTCTCATCATTTAAAAGTATTAAAAGATCAAAAATTGGTATTGGCTAAAAGAGAAAGTACTAAAATTATTTATACAATTAATCCATCTGTAATAGATGAAAATATTTCATTATTAAACTTATTTATTAAATAAAAAAATATGGTAATCAAAATTCTTGGTTCAGGCTGTCCCAATTGTTTAAAATTGGAAGCCAATGCCAAACAAGCTGTCGCAGAGCTTGGTTTAAAAGATATAAATATAGAACATGTATATGATTTTGAAGAAATTTTAGAATATGGCGTTATGGCTACGCCAGCAATTGTGATTGATGAACAAGTAAAAGCAGCCGGAAGAATCGTGCCCGCCGAAGAAATAAAGACTTGGTTAAAATAAAAAATATGAAAAAAGAATTAAAAATCATGGCGTTACTATTGGGTCTATTTTTACTGTTTTATTTTATGCCTCTGAATTCGGTATTATTTACTGATGCTGTGTTCTCTGGTTTAGCCTTACTCAATGAATATGCTAGACAACATGTATTAACTTGCTTAGTGCCAGCATTTTTTATTGCCGGTGCAATTTCTGTATTTGTTAAAAAAGATTTTGTTTTAAAGTATTTGGGCGGGCAAGCAAAAAAAATCGTTTCGTATTCTTTAGCTTCGGTATCTGGAGCAATTTTGGCGGTGTGTTCTTGTACTATATTGCCGTTGTTTGCCGGCATTAGGAAAAGGGGAGCAGGACTGGGCCCGGCAATTACTTTTTTATTTTCTGGACCGGCCATCAATATCGCAGCTATGTTTCTCACTTTGTCAGTTTTGGGTTTGAATATTGGTTTAGCCAGAATTATTTCAGCTATTTTTCTATCTATCTTAGTTGGTTTGTCCATGCAGTTAATATTTAGAGAAAAAACCGAAAACGGTAATCTTTTTATAGAACAAAGCAACCAACCTTCTTATGGTAAAATTACAGTTTTAATTTTTATGTTGACTATGGTTGGTATTTTAGTGGTCAATGGTCTGCAGATCGGTGTAACGATTAAATACTTACTCATGGCAGGTTTAACGATAGTAGTGGCGATAATTGCTTTGACTAAATTCCAAAAACAAACTAACCACGAATGGCTCAAAGAAACTTGGAGTTTTACTAAAATGCTTTTACCAATTTTGTTTATTGGTGTATTTATAGCCGGGTTTATTATGCCGTTTTTACCAGAAAGTTTAATTGTTAAATTGGTTGGGACAAATTCAGTTTCAGGCAACTTAGTGTCTTCTATTTTTGGCGCTTTTATGTATTTTTCTACATTGACAGAAATTCCTATACTACAGGCTTTAATTGCCAAAGGTATGAATCAAGGGCCGGCTCTTGCTTTACTTTTAGCTGGACCATCTTTGAGCCTTCCCAATATGTTGGTGGTCAGGCGCATTTTGGGAAATAAAAAAACGGCTGTTTATGTTTTATTGGTTATATTTTACTCAACTATTGCTGGTCTTATCTTTGGTAGTTTAATATAAAATAAAAATAATATGTATAAAAAAATTTTATTTCTACTATTTTTTGTTTCTTTATTGTTTATTCCTCAGCAAAATGTTTTTGCCCAAGATTCATCTCAAACCAATATTTATTTTTTTTGGGGACAGGGTTGCCCTCACTGTGCTAAAGCTGAACCATTTTTGAAAAAACTTGATCAACAATACAGCGATGTCACTTTATATGATTTTGAGGTGTATTATAATCGTACTAACCAAAAATTATTACAAGAGGTGGGACGAACTTTGGGTATAAATATTTCTGGCGTACCAGCAATTATTATTGGCGATCAGGCAATTATTGGTTTTAGTGAAACTATTACTCCCAGTGAAATAGAGCGGCGAGTAGAAATGTGTCAGCAGTTGGGTTGTCCTGATGAAATCGGTAAAATTTTAGGTATAGAAAAAAAAGAACCAATTGTTGAACCAGTGACAGAAAATATTAAATCTATCAAGATTCAAGTCCCTTTTTTACATGAGATTGAAACTAAAGATTTTTCTCTGCCAGTCCTGACAATTATATTGGGGGTATTGGACGGTTTTAATCCTTGTGCCATGTGGGTACTTTTGTTTTTAATCAGTTTACTACTGGGCATGAAAGATAAAAAGCGGATGTGGATTTTGGGCAGTGCTTTTATTATTGCTTCAGCTTTAGTTTATTTTATTTTTATGGCCGCTTGGTTGAATTTAATAATTTTTTTAGGTTTTATAGTTTGGATCAGAGTATTGATTGGTTTGATAGCTTTGGCAGGCGGCGGATATAATTTGAAAGAATATTTTACCAACCCCGAAGGTGCCTGTAAAGTTACTAATACGGAAAAACGGCAAAAAGTTTTTACCAAATTGAAAGACATTACTCAACAAAAAAGTTTTTATTTGGCTTTAGGCGGAATAATACTTTTGGCTTTTGCTGTCAATTTGGTAGAACTTGTTTGTTCAGCCGGGTTACCAGCTGTATATACTCAAGTTTTGGCTTTAAATGATTTAGCTAAGTGGCAATATTATCTATACATCAGTCTGTATATTTTGGTTTTTATGTTTGATGATTTATTGGTGTTTTTTGTGGCCATGACTACATTGCAGATAACTGGACTTACTACCAAATATACTCGCTACTCTCATTTAATCGGCGGAATTTTAATGGTAATTATTGGGTTATTGCTCATTTTTAAACCTGAAGCATTGATGTTTGGGTAGTTTAAATTGTTTTTTTGATATTAAAAAAATGGTAAATTTATTATATGAGTAGAACAAAATTGTTTTACCATTATTTAATTTAATGGCGATTTTATTGATAAGAGGAGTAATTTGGTTTTTTGATGGCAATGGGATGATTTCTTGCAATTTATTAACAGAATATAAATTTTCTGAAGATTTCTAAAATAGTAGCGTTCCAGTATAATAATTAAAAAATCTCGCTAGCTAGCGAGGTTTTTCGTTTGCGCTATTTAGGATATGTTTTTCAAGATTATGCTTTATTGCCTGAATTAACTGCTTGGGAAAATGTGGCCGTGCCTTTATTAATGATGGGACAAAGCAAAGCACAAGCTTATGAAAATTCTGTAGCTGCCTTAGAACAAGTTGACTTAGCTGATAAAATAAACAATTTACCTTCTCAGTTATCTGGGGGACAGCAGCAGAGGGTGAGTATTGCTCGGGCGATTGCTCATAATCCCAAAATAATTTTTGCTGATGAGCCAACAGCTAATTTGGATAGTATTACTTCAAAAAATATTTTATCAGTTTTTGCAAAATTGCACGAAGCTGGACAAACCATTGTAATGGTAACTCACGAGTTAGATTATGCTCGTACAGCCGGTAGAATAATAGAAATATCTGACGGCGTCATCGTATCAGATAAAAAAGCTTAAATGTTCTGAAACATGTTTCTTGACAGATTTTTTTATTTTTCATAAAATCCCTATATAGGGGATATATAAAAAATTATAAATTTTAAATTATTAATTATAAATTACTAATTATTAAATAATAAATATGGATCGGCGGAGAAAAACGACAGTTAAGTCCCGAGCTTTGCATCGGATAAAAATTATTCAGGGGCATTTGCGGTCAGTGGAAAGGATGTTAGACCGTAATTCTTATTGTATAGATATAGTTCATCAGTCACGAGCAATACAAAAAGCTTTAAAGCAATTAGATTTGTTGATTATTGAGGATCATCTTAAACATTGCGTTGTCGATCAAGTGCGACATGGTCAAGAACAAAAAACCACTAAAGAATTGTTAAAATTATATGAGTATAAATAAAAATATTGAAAAAAAGATTTTTTATGTTGAAGGTATGCATTGCTCATCCTGCGAACTGTTGATTGAAAAAAAATTATTAAAAAAAGAAGGCATCAAAGCAGTTGAAGCATCATTAAATAAAGGACAAGTTTGTGTTTATTTTTCAGAAAAGAAAAATTTGGATTTAGACAAAATAAATCAAGAATTTAAATCTTTAGGTTATAGTTTTTTTACTGAACCACAAATAAAACAAAATAAAAAATTATTTTATCAAACAGAAGGTAAGTGGCAGATAAATAAAGATAAATTGATTGCTTTTTTAAAAACATCGATTTTAGCTTTTAGTTTTTTATTGGCATTTTATTTTTTAGATAAATGGCAACTAGGCAGATTTATTTCTGTAGATACACGTTCGTCTTTATCAGCTTTTTTTATTTTAGGAGTTATAGCTAGTGTGTCTAGTTGCGCTGCTTTGGTTGGGGGTGTGCTTTTAGCCATGACAAAAAAATGGCATGAGGCTTATATTGATAGTGACAATAATTTTCAGAAAACTTTGCCCCATTGGTTATTTCATTTAGGTAGATTGTTAGCATTTTTTATTTTAGGTGGATTTTTAGGTTGGCTGGGCAGTGGTTTGTCTTTCAATAATACTTTTGGTTACGCTGTTTTAGTGGGATTGGTATCATTACTAATGATTATTTTAGCTTTGCAAATGTTGGAGGTAAGTTGGGCGAAAAAGATTTCTTTGCGCTTGCCAAAATTTATTACTAGAAAAGTAGCTAGTGAAAATAGTTGGCAGGGTAAATATTCACCTTTTTTACTTGGAGTATTAACTTTTTTTCTGCCTTGTGGTTTTACTTTGATTGCTCAAGGTATTGCCCTGACTACAGGTAGTTTTCTGGCGGGGGCTAGTATTATGTTGTTTTTTGCTTTAGGAACTTTGCCAATGTTAGCAAGTATAAGTTATACTGGCTATCGTTTTACTCAAAAACCTCATCTGACTGCTAAATTTTCCAAGGTTGCCGGCATTATTATAATATTTTTTGCCATTTACAATATCAACGGACAGCTCAATGTTATGGGATTACCCAGCTTACATGATTTAAAAAATTATTCTAATGCCAAAATAACCACGCCGTCAGAGCCAATTATTTTATTTGGGCCTGATGCCGGTAAAACTTTATCCGTTAGTAAAAATAATTCTGAAAAAAAGGTTCAAGTTACAGATGATATTCAACAATTAGAGATTATTGCTCAAGGTTTTGAGTATACAAATTCTGGCAACACAGTTTTGCGAGCAAATGTTCCTACCGTTATGATCGTTGATAATCAGGGAATTTTAGGTTGCGGTGCTCAAATGGCTGCTCGTGGATTGTTCAGTGGTTTTGTCAATTTAAAACCGGGTATAAATAAAATTGATTTAGGCAGGCCCAAAGCCGGTAGCTATAAAATTACTTGCTCTATGGGCATGGTTCCGCCAATTACGGTTACTTTTCAATAATAAATAAAATAAAAGATGACAAAATTAATAGTCAAAGGCATGCATTGTTCTGCTTGCCAGAGTTTAATAAAAATGGAGCTTGAAGAAAAAGGTTTGCCAGTCCAAGAAGTAAAATTACTTGCCGGAGATAGGGGCGAGGTTGAATTTGCAGATTTAAATGAAGAACAAATAAATTTAGCTAAAAAAACTATTGAAAAAATGGACAATTATTCTGTCATTTCTTAAATATAAAAAATATGATTACTAAAATATATCCAATCGTTGGCATGCACTGCGCCTCCTGTAAGAGGTTGATAGAAAAAATGGTAAGTAAAGTACCCGGAGTAAGTGCTGTGGAGGTAAATTATGCCGCGGAACAAATGAAAGTCGTTTATGATGAAAATAAAGTTAGTACCCAGGATTTAATAGCGGCCGTTAGCAGCGCTGGAAGTTATCGTTTAATAACTGCTTCTGATTCGGATGAGATTGTTTTAGCAGATCCTAATCAGGCAAAAAAAATTATAGATAAACATAAATTATTGTCTGATCATCAGGAACATGCATCAGCTTTGCGGCAACAGGAATACTTGTCTTTGCGCTCAAGAGTTGTGTTGGTTGCCCTGCTGAGCTTGCCTTTTTTTATTTTGATGATTTACATGATTTTGGCAAAGTTAGGATGGACAAATATGCCGATGTCACCATGGGGTTATTTAAGAATTGATAAATTTAATTATCAAATTGATTTGTTTTATTTAGGACAATTTTTATTAGCTACGCCAATAGTATTTATCGGAGGTAAACAATTTTTTCAAAGCGCTTGGTCTGCTTTGCGAGTAAAATCAGCCAATATGGACAGTTTAATTTCTTTAGGGGTAGCAGTTGCTTGGTTATATTCAACTTTGGTAACATTTTTTTCTTGGCTGTTTAGTGATCTAAAGGTTGAAGTATTTTTTGAAGCCGCTGTGTTTATTACTTTTTTTATACTTTTAGGGAGATTATTTGAAGCTCGAGCCAAAGGTCAAGCCAGTGACGCTATTAAGGCGTTATTGCAACTCGGGGCCAAAGAAGCCATAGTTATCAGAGACAATAAAGAAATAAAAATTCCTGTTTCTGAAGTAGTGCAAGGAGATATTTTAATTGTCCGACCGGGAGAAAAGATTCCTGTAGATGGTGAAATTATTTTTGGCAATAGCACGGTTGATGAAGCAATGATTACTGGCGAATCAATGCCGGTAGAAAAAAATGTTGGCGATAAGGTAATTGGGGCCACGATAAATAAGATGGGAAGTTTTAAATTTAGGGCAGAAAAAGTTGGCAGTGACACACTCTTATCTCAAATCATAAAAATGGTTCAAGAAGCGCAAAGTAGTACGCCGCCAATTCAAAAATTGGCTGATAAGATTTCTGCTGTTTTTGTACCGATAGTAATTACCATTGCGATTTTGGCTTTTTTGTTTTGGTTATTGTTAGCGCCACGGTTAGGTTTATTGCCACCAGATGTTTCTATTTGGCAGTTAGCAGTTTACATTGCTATAACAATTTTAATAATAGCTTGTCCTTGTGCTTTGGGGTTAGCTACGCCGACAGCAGTAATGGTTGGCGCAGGCAAAGCGGCTAAATCAGGGATTTTGATCAAAGATGCCACTGCGTTGGAGTGGGCTAATCAGATAAAGAAAATTGTATTTGATAAAACTGGTACTTTGACTAAAGGTGAACCAACGGTTACGGATTGTCAAATATTAACTGACAAAGATAAAAAAGAAATATTGAGTTTAGCTTACGCTGTTGAACATATTTCTGAACACCCTTTGTCTATGGCTATTACCAATTATGCCAAACAGTATGATTTGCAATTTGATCTGGAAGTAGAAGATTTCCAGAGTTTAACTGGTTTAGGGGTTAGCGGGGTTGTTGCTGGAAAAAAAATATTATTGGGCAATGAGAAATTATTAAAAAGTCAAAATATAAATATTAATGCGTTTGATAATTTATCTAAAGCATGGAAAAATAACGGCAAAACTTTGGCTTATATGGCAATTGACAACGAATTGGTCGCTGTGTTTGCTTTGGCAGACGTAGTCAAAAATGAAGCCAGAGATTCAATAGTTAAATTACACGCTTTAGGAATTACCACTATTATGTTAACTGGTGACAATGAAGTTACTGCTCGGGCGATTGCCAAACAGTTAGGAATAGATGAAGTTATTGCTGAAGTGATGCCGCAGGATAAAGCTGAAATTATCAAAAAAATACAAGCAGAAACTCAAGGCAAAGTGGCTATGGTTGGAGATGGGATCAATGACGCACCGGCTTTGGCTCAAGCGGATATTGGGATTGCCATGGGAACCGGCACTGATGTGGCTATTGAAACTGGCAGTGTAGTTTTAGTAAAGGGAAGTTTAGATAAGGTAGTAGAAACAATAGAATTGTCTCGTTTGACTTTTAGTATTATAAAACAAAATTTATTTTGGGCTTTTGGTTATAATATTATTGCCATTCCAATTGCAGCTGGATTATTGTATCCGAGTATGAAATTGTTACTTTCACCGATTATGGCAGCGGCGGCCATGGCTTTTAGTTCTATCTCGGTAGTGCTAAATAGTGTGCGTTTAAAAAGTTTAACCAGCAAAAACAAATTAATATCTAATACTTTTTTTTATATTTTTATTTTTACTTTTGTGGTCCTAGTGTTTTATTTTAGTTTTATGCTTAGCATGGAAATGAAATAAAAAACAAGTTATTTAGAAAAGGACTGTCCTGAGAGTGGGCAGTCTTTATTTTTTTAGATTAAATTTTTTTGGTTTTTTGGGCCAGATGTGAATATAGTACTTGGCAATGATTGATTTTTTTGTATACAATAATTGAAAATCTTAAAATTAATTATATTATTTATGCGCAAAAGTTTTGTTGTTATTTTAGGGTTGTTACTAGTTTTTTTTGTAGGTTGTACTACTAAACAAGCTAGTCAAACAGCAGAAACAACATCAGTGAATAGCAATGAAAATGTGACAATTAGTAATTCAACATATACTATGTCCGAAGTAGCCAGTCACAATACGCTCAGTGATTGTTGGACGGTTGTAAGAGGGCAGGTATATAATCTAACTGATTGGATTGGTAAGCATCCAGGAGGTGAGAAAGCTATTACCCAGCTTTGTGGTATTGATGGTACTGATAAATTTGTTGGCAAACATGGTGGTAAAGATTTACCGGAAAATACTTTGGCCGGATATAAGATTGGCGATTTAGTTGCTGAGTAGATTTATAAAAATTTTAAACCCTTTGTTTTTACAAAGGGTTTTTTTGTTTTTATAAACCAGTTTTAGCAGTCAGGCGAAATATAATATTATTAGTTTATAATTAAGAAGCAAAAATATAAATAACTAATTACTAATGATTAATAATTAGTTATTAGTAATTAATAATTAATTTTAGTATTTCTAATAGTGTAAACAACGGATGTCATGATTCATATTTATTAATATAGTTAATATTTGCTTGAAATATTTGCATTTTACCATTGACAAAATCCAAAAAATATGCTACCATACTATGTTAGTTCTTAAACAATTTAATATCAAAAACAAAAAATAAAAGGAGTTAGCCATGTTTAAAAGCATGTTTTATTTAGTGGTCATAATGACCATAGCAGTTTTTTCTTTAATTTATTTTGGAGTTCTGTCAAATTTTTATGATGTATTAGAATATATAATGCATTACATCAATGGCGGAACCATGAGCCCGGATTTTGGTTTTTTGTCTTTTTATTTTTATCTGTTTTTCTTATTTGTTATTTTTTTATCGGTTAATTTAGTAAAAACGAATAAATTTGCCTACAAGGCATTGGATCTTTCTCTGGTATTTTTTATATTTTTTCTAATGTATAACTTAGTTAACAATACTGAATTTATCATTTGGGAACAGTTTTTGTCCCCAGTAATTACAATATTAGCAATAATGTCAGTTGGATTATTATGGAGATATCGTTTTCCGGAAACATTTAATAAATTAAGTGAATTTTTTAAAAAAGAAAATTCATTGGAAGAGAGAACTGATCTATAAAAAATATATAAACCCGCAACAACGTTTGCGGGTTTTTTATTTTGTTTAAATAAATTATTAGTAATCACCAACTACCGCCGCCACCACCGCCAAAACCACCACCGCCAAAACCACCGCCACCCGAGCCACTACCCCCACGAGAAGCATGCGAGATGCTGCTAGCTATTTGCGTATTAAATCCAGATAAGTCACTGGCAAATTGAGTTGCAATAATAGCATTGGTGGTACTACCTTGGTACCAGTCAGGATTTTGAATATAAATATCTTTGAATTGTTCTGCCCATTGTTTTTCTACACCCATAGCCACTGCAAACGGCAGATACTGCATAAACTTTTCTGGATTTTTTTCTGGAGCATTGTGAAATTTAAATCTTTCTTCGTCAGTCACAGACAAGAATTCTTTGAAGCCAAGTAAGTGATCTTTTATTTCTGCCCCTAGGGTTGTTTTTTTGGGCATCAGCCAACCAAAAATCATCACCACACCACCGGTCAGCATTAAAGCTATAAAATAAAGAAAAGCAAAATCACCGATAAAAAATCCCAGCATCATCAGAAAGCCTCCAATTGAGGTGTATTTAACTTTGATGGTATTGGGGTTTTTATCATACCAACCATTTCTAACCATTTCTTCACTAATATTTTTTTTGAATTCACTTATTCTTTTGGCAATTGTTTTATCTTTTTTTATCTCTGATAATTTTATGACTCCACCCGATAATTTGTTTTTAGTAAAAAATAGTTCGCTGATAAGTCCATTTATTCCCTCATCTTTGGTGGGAAGATTTTTAATAATTGTTAGTTCATAATCAACTGTTTTGAAAATACTGGTTTTTTCTATTCTAGTGATTTTTATAAAACCTTGTTGGGCAAGGTGAATAAGTCCAGCAGTCAGATCACGGTTATCAATTTTTTCATCAATCAAAGCCCCAACCAGAGTGGGAGATACATTTTGTGGGGGCTCATATTCAGCAATGACAGTACCACGGCCAACTGGATCTTTACCTTTTCTTTGCCAGATTAAATACATTATCACCAATGCCACAAAAGGCAAGAGTAAAATGAAGTTGTCTTTAATAATTTTGCCAATTTTTTCCCAGATAGTTGGTGCTTGAAAAAAACCTTTTTCTAACCCCAAAGCAATAGTCAATCCTTCACCCGGATTTAAAGGTTTGGTAGTTTGATAAGTTATAGTATTGTTTGTCTGTTTTAGTAGACAAGGTGTATTACTACCAGCTGGTCCTTGGTAACAGGTAGTCTGTTTTAGTAGAGCTCCATTTGGTAAGTTTATTTCGGTTGTCACTTGCAACATGCTAACTCGCCAGTCATTGCCAGTGATATTCCAATATAGTTCATCATAGTCAGTAAAGAAATTTATTGCTCCTTCAACTTGATAGGTAATTTGGTATTCTTGCCGGCCAGTAACAGTACTGTCAGCTGAACCAATTTTGATATTTAAATACTTTCCTTGAATTTTGTCGGTATAAGGTTCAGTTAGTCCATTGTGTTTTACAGCTAGTACTTTTATGTCGATATTTCTATTAGCTAATTCATTTTGGTATTTAACCGGAATATATCGGTAAATACCATGTTGCTGCAAATCGCCAAAATCATAAACAATATTTTCGGTTACTGTAAAATATTTGGGCGACAGTTTTATATCCGCCGTAAAACTATTGATAGTTTCAGCTTGAACGGAATTAATACCACTTAGCAAAAAACAAGCCGTAATAAGCAAAATTTTTAAATATTTTTTCATATTCTAATTGTAGAACTAATTTTATAGTCAATCAAACTATTTTCTTTAAAATTGACGGGGATATATAATAAAGCTATGAAACCAAAAAAGATAACAGTCAATGACAAAATGCAAAAAGGATATGTTTATTATCTTACTGAACCGGTTGGTAAAAATTTTCATCCTGATTTTAAGCCTGAGTTGACACCTAAAGAGATGTTAGCTTTAGGTGTATTTGGCGGTAAATATATGAATGATTGTCGGAAGGAATTTCCTAAAAGTTGGTTTAAAAATGCAAAACTAAGTAAGAATAAAAATATTAAATTAAATTATTTTGGAGTTGATGCTAGTTTGCCGCTAGCTGAATGGCGTCGGAAAGGTTGGATATACCCTGAAGATCCCAGAGGTTGGTTTCAGTGGTATTGCCGGTATTATCTAGGTAGGCGGATTCCGGAAGAAGACCTAAGGCAAATTAAAAGATGGAAGGCAATGCGTAGGCATTATATGGCCGTAAAGATTCATTGTCTGCGAGGCGATTTTGGTTGTCGTCCTAAACAACGACAAGCATTGTTGCATTGGGCGTATGATAGTAGACGAATTTAGAAAATTATAAATTTTAAATTATAAATTTTAAATGGATTTGAGTAAATTAAGTGAAATATTAAAAAGTGAACCAAAGTATCGCCAGCAGCAAGTCAGTCAGGCGGTATTTATTGATTTGGTGACTGATTGGGATGAGGTAAAAACTTTACCACAAAAATTGCGGACTGTTTTGAAAAATAGCTGTCCTTTGGAAATTAAAGCTAAGATTTTTCATAGTCAAGACCAGAAAACCAGCAAAGCTTTGATTACTTTGAACGATGGCAATAAAATTGAAACAGTGTTAATGCGACATGAAGGCGATCGGCATACAGTGTGCGTGTCCAGTCAGGTTGGTTGTCCTTTGGCTTGTACTTTTTGTGCCACCGGCAGGTTGGGTTTGAAGCGTAATTTAAATGCTGATGAAATTGTTGAACAGGTTTTGTTGTGGAATCGAGTTTTAAAACAAATCGGGGAAAAGGAGCGAGTAACTAACGTGGTTTATATGGGTATGGGTGAGCCATTTTTAAACTATACCAATGTCTTAAAATCAATCAGATGGTTGAACGATAAACAAGGTTTCAATATTGGGGCGAGAAAAATTTCCGTTTCAACTTCAGGTATTGTTCCAAAAATAAAAAAATTTGCTGAAGAAAAAATGCAAGTCAATTTAGCATTGTCATTACATGCGCCTACTGATGAATTGCGTTCTAGCTTGATGCCTATCAATACTCATTTTCCCCTTCAAGAAGTAATGTCAGCAATTGATTATTATATTAAAAAAACTAATCGCAAAGTAATGTGCGAGTATCTAATGATTGACGGGGTAAATGATTCGTTAGAACAAGCCAAGCAATTAGCTAAATTATTAAAAGATAAATTGGTAATGGTAAATTTGATTGCCTATAATCCGACCAATGCTTATCGGCCGGCTAAAGCAAAAAATATTAAAGCTTTTAAAGATTATCTATCTCAAGCCGGGTTGGAAGTAAGTCAGCGGTTTACTTTTGGCCAAGACATCAAGGCTGCTTGTGGCCAGTTGGCTTTGGATAATTAGTTTATATTTGATATTCTTATATTGTAATATTTTATGCCAATTACTATAGATGAAAAAAAGATTGTTGGTTTAACTAAAACAGAAGCGGCAGAGAAACTTTTAGTTTTTGGGCCCAACGAAATTAATGCCAAAAAAAAGTTATCAGCTTGGCTACAGTTTTGGCGCCTTTTCAAAAATCCTCTCATAATTATTTTATTAATATCTGCTTTTTTTTCTGCCATATTGGGTGAATATACCAGTGCTTTGGTTATTTTGGTTATGATTTTGTTTAGCGTTTGTTTGGATTTTTATCAGGAGTATAAAACTAGTCGAGAAATAGAAAAATTGCAAGCAAAATTGATGTTAACCGCTACGGTTATTCGTGATAATGTGAAGCAAGAAATTTTTGCCAAGTTTATCGTACCGGGTGATATTATTTTTCTTTCTGCTGGTGATATCGTGCCAGCCGACGGTTGGTTAATAGATGCTGACGATTTATTTGTTGACGAGTCAGCCTTAACAGGTGAAAGTTTGCCGATAGAAAAAATAAGATCTGAAAATAAGGATAAAATTCAAAAGAATAATCAATTATTTGCTGGTACTAATATAATATCTGGAACCGGTTATTTACAAATAACCGCTACTGGTATAAATACTCAATTTGGCAAGATTGCGCAATCATTGCAACAAACCAAGCAGATTACCGCCTTTGAAAAAGGAGTGAGATCTTTTGGCAATTTAATTGTTCGGGTAACTGTTTTTATAGTATTAACAATATTTTTGATTATTATTATTAAACCTATTATTTATAATATTCCGTTTGGCCAATTTGAATTATTGCACGCTTTTATTTTTGCTATTGCCGTTGCTGTTGGATTGACGCCTGAGTTGTTACCAATGATTCTTAGTATCAATATGGCCAAAGGTTCGATTGCCATGGCTAAAAAGGGAGTGATGGTTAAAAGATTAAATGCCATTCCTGATTTTGGCAGTATTGACGTATTATGTACCGATAAAACAGGTACTTTAACTGAAGGTAAGATCAATTTAGTTAAATATTTAAATGTCAAAGGTGAGGAGTCAGAACATATTTTATATTTGGCTTATATTAATAGTTTTTTTCAAACTGGTTTAAAAAATCCTTTAGATTCAGCAATTGTTGATTATAAAAAATTTGATTTGAAAGATTATAAAAAAATAGATGAATTACCCTATGATTTTAATCGAAAAATGTTATCAATCGTAGTAGAGCAAGCAGGAAAAAGATTTATGTATACAAAAGGTCAGCCCGAAGAGATATTAAAAATTTGCCAATATTATAATGATAATAATCAACAGTTTACGATTGATAAATTATTTTTGCAAGAATTTTTGCAAGTTTATCATCAATTGAGTAATGATGGTTTTAAAGTGTTGGCAGTTTGCGGTCGTGAGGTTGACAATGCCCGGGATGTATACCCTATTAGCGAAGAAAAGGAGATGGTGCTTTATGGTTTAGTAGCTTTTTTTGATCCGCCTAAAAAAAGTTCCAAGAAAACCTTGCAGCAATTGATAAATTATGGGATAAACATCAAAGTTATAACTGGTGATAATGAATTAGTAACCAAAAAAATATGCAATGATTTAGCTATTGAAATTAAAGGTATAATTACCGGCGATGAGATTGAAAAAATAAATGATCAAGCTTTACAAGTTTTGGTATTACAAAACACTATTTTTGCTAGGTGCTCACCTCAACAGAAAAATCGTATTTTACTTGCCTTGCGTAATCGTGGTCAAGTAGTTGGTTATTTAGGTGATGGTATTAATGATGCTCCGTCTTTAAAAACGGCTGATGTAGGTATTTCAGTCAACAATGCCGTCGACGTAGCTAAAGAATCTGCTGATATTGTTCTGATGCATAAAAGTTTAGATGAATTGACCGCTGGCATTGTCGAAGGTAGAAAAACATTTGGTAATACTATGAAATATATGATGATGGGTATTAGTTCTAATTTTGGTAATATGTTTAGTATGATTTTTGCTGTGTCTTATTTGCCCTTTTTACCAATGCAGCCGTTTCAGATTTTATTGAATAATTCTTTGTATGATTTGTCGCAAGTTACAATTCCTACTGACAATGTTGACGAAGAGTATTTAAAGAAACCGAAGCATTGGAATATAGATTTTTTAAAAAAATTTATGTTTATTTTTGGTGCGATTAGCTCAGTATTTGATATATTAACTTTTTTATTATTATTTAATTTTTTTAAATTGACAGCACCAGCTTTCCAAACCGGTTGGTTTATAGAATCTTTAGCGACCCAGACCTTGGTAATTTATTTTATTCGTACCCGTCGTTCAATTTTTAAATCAAAACCCAGTAAATATTTATTATTTACAACTTTGGGCGTAGTGTCTTTTGCTGTGTTGTTACCTTATACATTTTTAGGATCATATTTTAGCTTCATTCCTTTACCAATAAATATTTTATTAACATTGTTTATTTTAGTAGCAGTTTATTTGTTGTTAGTTGAGATAACAAAAAGATGGTTTTACAGACGTTATGAAATTTGATTAAATATTTTATATTTATTTTTTTGTAATTATTACAGTTGATGAAAATTTATAGTAAAAAAATTTTATTGTTTTTTTTCATTTTAGTGGGCTCAAGTGGCTTGCTTTTTTATATTTTACAAAAACCAACTTTTTCTGAAGAAAAAAAGGTGGAACCTGAAGCGGTTGTATTTGTGCCGCCTGACAGAATTGTTGAATATGAAATTGTGGCTAACGATACTTATGGGGTGATCATGGCTAATCAAGGCATAAGTTCTATTGATACGGCGGCCATATATCAAGCCGCTCAAGAGCAGTACGATTTAGCAAAAATTGGTGTAGGTAAAAAAATAAAATTTTATTTTAAACCGGAAACAGACGAGTTTTATAAATTGTATTATCAAATTGATAGTGAGGAAGAGTTATGGGTAGAAAAAGGAGATAATGGTGAATGGCAAGCAGCAAGACAAGACATACCTTATGAAATAAAAATTGTTACCAGTAGTGGGACAATTGAAAAATTTTTATATGCTGACGCTTTAGCTGCCGGAGTAGACGAGCGGGCAGTAATTGCTTGGGCAGAGATGTTGCAGTGGAGTTTGGATTTTGCTATGGATGTACAAGTGGGTGATTCTTATAAGTTTATTTATGAACAAAGGTTTTTAAACGGTGAATATGTTATGCCCGGTAGGGTATTGGCAGGAAAATTTATTAACGCTGGTAAAGCTTATTATGGTTTTAGCTATACTGATCCCGAAGGCAATAGCGGTTACTATGATGAACAGGGTAATAATGTGCAAAAAATGTTTCTAAAAGCACCGGTAGCTTTTAAATACATTTCTAGTGGTTTTACTACTGGTGCCAGATATATTCAAGCTTTTAATATATCCACTGGCCATCGGGCAATTGATTATGCGGCTGCGGCTGGAACTCCAGTTCGAAGTGTGGGCGCTGGTACAGTAATTTTTGCTGGCTGGGACGGATCTTATGGCAATAAAGTAAGCATCAGGCATAATGGTACTTATACCACTAACTATGCCCATTTATCTAAAATTTTAGTAAAACGCGGACAAAAGGTTAGTCAAGGTGATACTATTGGCTTAGTTGGTTCCACCGGGTTGTCAACCGGACCGCATTTGCATTATGAAATGGTAAAAAATGGCGTAAAAATAAATCCTTTACAGGAAGTATTGCCCCCCGGAGAACCTTTAAAAACTGAGTATCAGGATGATTATTTTGCTCAGATTGCTGTTTGGCAAGAACAACTTGATTAGAAATAAATTGACAACTTGTATTTTTATATCTAAGATATTCTAATTGTTTTGTTTTTTTAAAAATAAATATAGGAGAAAGAGTGATGAAAAAGAAAGTAATGTTATTTTTATCAGTTTTATTTTTATTTTTTGGTTTATCATTTTGTGTGTTGTCTTCGTTTGTTCCTTTGACAATTATCCCAATATCTGGAGATCTTGCTTCCTTGGCTGGTTTGTTATTTTTGTTTATCTCTTTATGGTTATTGTTTAGGGCTGATCGAGTTAACAGCAATTAATTTATGCTTTGCCTTTAGGCAAAGCTTTTTTATTGGTTTTGATAAATTTTTCAAAGCTAGCTAGATTGTTGAAATATTTTATTAACGGAGAATTAATTTTTTTTTCACTTTCTTTCCAACCATTACCGCCGAAACCAAGAAAGATATTGTGTTTTTTAGCATAGGTAACTAAATCATTTAAAAATTTTTTATTATTAATTTTAGAATAAGTATTAGTGATACCAATAAAATGTGGTTGAATTTTTTTTGCGGCTTTAATAATTTCTGTGGCACTGATATTAATACCCAAAATATAATTTTTCCAACCATTGGCTTTTAGTAAGACAGCTATCATTTGCAATGGAATTTCATGATGATCGCCTTCAGCACAGGCCAGTATAGCTTTGGGTGCTTGGTTGTTAGGTTCTGGTATGATTTGTTCCAATGCGAACAATTGTAACCGTAAAATAAAACTCATTTGGTGTTCTTCAAAGATAGATATTTTGTTTTGCGCCCAATCGTTCCCAATTTTTACTAGCGTTGGCGTAAAAATATTTTCCAGTATTTTAATAACAGGATAATTTTTTAAAAATAATTGTTCAATAAATTTTTGGGCGCCAGCAGTATCAGATTTTTTCAAATAATCATAAAATTTAGGCCATAAAGAATCATTTATTTCTTTGGTTTTTAAGAGCCGAGATAAGGTGTAAGACTGATTAGCTAGTTTTGGATAGTTTTTAATAAATTTTTGTAATTCAATTTTACTAATCCGTCGATGGCCGCCAGTTGTTTTTTGAGCTGGCAGCATACCTTTGTCTGCCCATCTTTTAATAGTGGAAACGTTAACGCCAAAGAGGCGAGCTAATTGGGGTGGTGTAAAATGCACGTTTTGCATGTTTATAGTTTAACAGCTATATTAAATCTACGCAAATAGTGCGTTTTAATAATTAACCAAAAAAATATGAAAAAAATATTGTTTTCTTTAGTTATAGCCGTTTTGGTAGGAGGATTATTTACTCCTAGTGTCAAGGCTTACAGTGATACTAAAGGCAAGGTCCTTTTGCAAGTTGAGGATAAAGGTCAACTTTGGTATATCGCCAATGACGGCAAATCTAAGTTTTATTTAGGTTCGCCAGTTGATATGTTTCGCCTGATGCGTTTTCAGGGTGTGGGTATTTCCAATAGCGATTTAGCTAAAATTCCTGAAGCTGGTAAATCGCAGATGGGTGATAAAAATTTTGCCAATCTGCAAAAAGGTAAAATTTTATTACAGGTAGAGCAAAATGGTGAAGCCTGGTACGTTCATCCGCAAACCGGTGAAAGACATTATTTAGGCACACCTCAAGCAGCGTTTAATCTGTTTAAATCAATTGCAAGTGGCGCCAGTAATGCTCATTTGAGTAAAATACCTGAAGTTAAAGATATTACCTTGACCGCAATTAATGCCAAATCTTTTAATACTTTGGTAGCAGCTCTTAGTGCCGCTGGATTGGCAGATGTTTTGCAAAATAGCGGACCATTTACAGTTTTTGCTCCCACTGATGAAGCTTTTGCTAAATTACCAGCTGGTACGGTAGAATCTTTGCTAAATGATATTGATCAATTGACTAAAATATTAACTTACCATGTTGTTCCCGGTAAAGTATTAGCTAAGGATGTAGTTAAATTAAATTCGGCCCCAACAGTTAATGGTAAAAATATTAGTATTCAAGTTGATAATGGAAAAGTTTTGATTGATAATGCCAAAGTCACAGTAACTGATATTATGGCTACCAATGGTGTAATTCATATTATAGATAGCGTTCTTCTACCGTAGGATTTAGTTCTTTTAGAAAAAAAGTCCTAAAATTTAGGACTTTTTTTTATAATTAATATATATGTTATACTAGAAATATAAAGATTAATATTTATCTATGATTGATTATCAATTAGCTTTGAACATAATAAAAATTGCCGGTATTACCAATATTTTGTTTTTACTACTGACTTTTTTTTCTTGTCGTTGTTTAATGGGTCCCAAATTATCACAAAAGTTAGTACAGTATGAATGGTTTAAAAAGTTTTATCGCTGGCATTGTTATTTTTGGTGGGGATTTTATATTTCCGTAATTATCCACACTATATTTGCTTGGTATTTGTTTGGCTTTGGTTTTTAGACTACGGAATAAAATTTAGTCACTGATATTTAAATGATTAAAATACCTGGAAAAAATAATTAGATAATAAAAATATTTTAAGCAATTTGTCAGGTATTTACGCGAGAGCGGATTAAATTTTTACCCTACACAAAATTTGTTTCAGTCAAAAATATAATATATGTATCGGATAATTTTTTATATTTTTTTATTTTTTGTTTTTACAGGTTGTGCCACCCAGTCAACATTTACTAATCAGAATATTAATAATAATTATATGCAATTAACTAGTAAAGATTTTTCCGATCATACATATTTATCTTCTGAATTTACTTGTGATGGCGAAAACAAAAGACCCCAATTAGCTTGGTCACAAGTGCCTACAGCAACCAAGTCGCTGGCTTTGGCCATGTTTGATCCTGACGCTCCAGGAGATGGGTTTTTACATTGGTTGGTAGTAAATTTACCGCCGCAGGATTTATCATTGGCTAGCTCTGACAATTTACCTTCACCGGCAATGCAGATAAAAAATGATGCAGGAAAATTTGAATATTTTGGACCTTGTCCGCCTCAGGGAGTACATCGTTATCAGTTTACTTTGTATGCTTTAGATGTTCCATCTATAAATCCAACAGATTATCAAGATTTTTGCAGCAGATTAATGGACATATAGTTGAACAGGTAAGGCTGACTGGTTTGTATGAGAGAAAGAGATGATTATCAATTACTAATTACTAATGATTAATGAATTTTTAATTAGTTAATTAATAAATTAAAACATTGATTAGTAATTAATAATTTGAATATTTTGGACCTTGTCCGCCTCAGGGAGTACATCGTTATCAGTTTACTTTGTATGCTTTAGATGTTCCATCTATAAATCCAACAGATTATCAAGATTTTTGCAGCAGATTAATGGACATATAGTTGAACAGGTAAGGCTGACTGGTTTGTATGAGAGAAAGAGATGATTATCAATTACTAATTACTAATGATTAATGAATTTTTAATTAGTTAATTAATAAATTAAAACATTGATTAGTAATTAATAATTAGTTATTAGTAATTTATTAAAACCTTGTTTTATTTTGTTTAAAGTGTTATTATAATTTTGTTTAATTTTTATATTTAAGATATTTATGTCAAAAAAGAAAAAGTCACGATCTAAAAATCCTTCTACCGGAGTGAAATTACCAAAATTTAAAATGAGCCGCCAAAGTAAAGAATCGATGCATAGTGGTAAGTTGGCTAAAAAAACTTATGGCCGTTTTCGCAATAAAAAATAGAAAGTAAGTTTTTTATAATATAAAACCTGCTTGACGCAGGTTTTTTTGACAAAAAATTTATTTTTATATAAAATATAAAATTGTTTTATTGAACTTTTACAATTAAATAACATAAAAAAGGAGTAAAAAAATGGAAAAAATTATTAGCGCAGTTATTTGCGGCCAGGCACAATTATTGTTGTATACTAAATTATTAGCCGATGGCAAGAAGAAATATTTTGTAGTGAATGCTAACAACTCAGAAACGCCAGGTGGTCATGAAATTTCTTATATAAACTATAAAAAATCAATTGAAAAACATGATCATGTTGTTTTTTTAGTTGATAATGATACAAAATATCGCGCTTTAATGATTGAGGGTTTAGATATCCCTTGGGAACCTCTGTTTGATTTATTTTTATTTGAAATGAAAATTGAAAAAATTTTTCAGACACTGGTTGGTTTAAATGAAAAAATTGATCATTACGAACTATTGGAAGTTGAAAAAGCTTTTTATAGTGATCCTGGGTTGTATGTAAATATAAGAAATAAATTAGAATATTGGGCTGAAGATCATTCTCTGCCAATCAATGTTATTGCTAGCGTGGAAAAAATTTGCCAGCAACACGGCTATATTAAATTGGAACAATTATTAAAGTATTTAACTAATAAAGCTTTAGTTTAAAAAATAAAACTGAAAACCATTGGTTTTCAGTTTTTTATTTGAATTTTGGTGATATGCTAAAATTGAATTTATGAAAGATTATATTATCAGCGGGCAGGTAATCCATGGTTTTGACAAAGGTAAAAGCATGGGTTTTCCTACTTATAATTTACATTTAAATGCTGATTATCCTCTGGAAGATTGGCAGGGAGTTTGGTGTAGTTTGACTTATTATCGGGGACAAAAATTGTTTGGAGTTACGCACATAGGTCCAGTGCGGATATTTCAGGAAGAAAAAATAAGAGTGGAAACCCACTTGTTAGATTGGCAGGGAGATTTGTATGGTGAACAGCTGCAGGTTGAATTATTAGTAAAACTGCGAGATACGATAGATTTTACCAACGAAACTGAGCTAATTAGACAAGTAATGGAGGATATCAGACAAGCTCGAGCTTATTTTAAGATTGAATAGTTTTATCTAAAAAAATTAGTAAAAGAAAAAACCGATTGCCTCGCAATCGGTTGAGATTTTTTTGGTTTGTATAATGTGCTTATGTTTTTATAATATTGGAATTTTTAAATTGGGTCAAGAGAAAACTGTGGATAACTATCAAATTAAAAGCCGAAACTTTTGGTCTCGGCTTTAGAATTTTTACTCTTTTTTAAAATTTATTTCACTAAATAAGCTCTCTCCTTATTCGCATATAAAAATTTCTTCATAATCAATTGCCACCAAATCTCCTGGTAAGGTTTGAAATAACCAAATTTCTCTATTTGTTTTGTCAGCAAATTTATCAAGGTGGGCGGGAATTTTATTTTTAGCAACCAGGGTTAAGTTATAGAGTATAAACGGATCGCCAAAGCCTAGCGTATAGTTTTTACCAGTAGGTAAGTCTTTGTGGGGCCTAGTTTGATTGCAAGCGCAGGGTAGAAAGTTGTTTTTTGCGGAAAATTGTTCCAGAGGTATTTCACTTACCAAAGTAATAGTAAAAGGTGATTCAGCAATATAACCATCACTGGTATAACAAAATGTTTTTTTTCGTAAAGTGTGGTTGATCGGCAAAATTTTTACGGCAGACATTTCTTCTCTCATGTCTTTTCTCCTATTTAGTGAAGTAATAAGTTGTTTAAGGGACAATTAGAAAATTGTATTTATTTTTTTATAAAAAGTCAAGAAAAATATGGTAGGAGATAGGATTTAAGATTCAGGATTCAGGAGATAGGATATAGAATAATTAAAATTTATAAATTAAATACTAATTGACAAATACTAAATTCAAAGCACTAAATCCTAAATAATTTTTAAATTCAAATTATTTAAATTCAAAACAATATAGAAGTCATAAGTTTTGAATATTAGAATTTATTATTTATTTAATTAGTTATTAGTAATTTTATATAATTTTTACCCTTGAATTTTTATGGTAGCAAAGTTAAACTAAACCCACTTATATTTTTTAAAAAATGACAGAGAAACAATTAAATCATTTAGCAATTATTTTGGATGGTAATAGGCGTTGGGCTAAAGCTCGTGGATTACCCAGTTTATTTGGTCATAAAGAAGGAGTTGAGGCAGTCAAACGGACAATAGATGCTTGTATAAAGTATAAAATTAAATATTTGACGGTGTATGCTTTTTCTACGGAAAATTGGCAACGTTCAGAGGAAGAAGTTGGTTATCTGATGGGACTGGCTTTAGAGAATATTGGCGGGGGTATAGATTATTTCAACGAACGGGGAGTGAAGTTAAAAATTTTTGGTCGACTTGATAATTTAGAACCAAAATTAGCCAAGGCCTTCGAAAAAGCAGTTGCTGCTACTGCGACCAATGAGGTATTAAATTTTAATGTTTGTTTCAATTATGGCGGCCGGTCCGAAATTACTCAAGCTATTAGACAAATAATAAAAACTGGTATTAAAGCAGATGAAGTAACTGAAGAGCTAGTTTCTAATTATTTATATAGTGCTGGCCAACCTGAGCCTGATATGATTGTTAGAACCAGTGGGGAAGTGAGATTATCCAATTTTTTACCTTGGCAGTCAGTGTATAGTGAATTTTATTTTCCCTCCTATCACTGGCCGGATTTTGATGAGTCTAAGGTAAAAGAGGTTATTGAAGAATTTAGTCAAAGGCAACGACGGTTTGGAAAATAAATTTTTTAGTTAATAGTGTTAAGTCTATTTCTATTAATATAAAAATCTTACTAAAGTTACACTTTTTGGTTTTTTCCCAAATATTCACTATAAATTCATAAGTGGTATAATGGAAGTGCTGATTATTAAGTATTAATTTATGAAAAAAAATAAGTATTTTATTGTAGTAAGTTTGTTTATTTTGGCATTAGTTTTGCTAGCTGGCAATGTTCAAGCCAGAAAAGGAGAAGATGACAACCAGCCGGTAAATAGTGCCGCTGCCCAAGCACCAGGATTGAAATTGCGCGGTAATGGCAGTGTGGACGATACGCAACCAAATGCTCTTTTATCCACTTCTACAGGTACTTCAACCGCTACTTCTACAGCAACTACTACGCCGACCACAACTCCACCAGTACAAAATCGCAATCGTGCCTCGATTAATGCTTTGGAACACAGAAGTGCAGTGGCCAATTTTGTCCAAGGATTATTAAAAGTTGCAGACAGAGAGCCGGGCGGAATTGGTGGACAGGTGAGAGAAGTGGCCAGAGCACAAAGTTCATCTACGGAAACAGTAGTGCAGGCCATGGAAAAAGTGCAAACCAGAAGTAAAATAAAAACCTTTTTGTTTGGTTCGGATTATAAAAACTTAGGTAAGTTGCGCAGTGAAATGGTGCAGACCAGAAACAGATTGGAGCAATTAAATAGATTGCTCAGTGAAGTCACAAATGAAGCAGATAAAACTGAACTGCAAAATCAAATCTCAACTTTAGAACAAGAACAGGAAAAGATTCAGACTTTTATTGCCCAAAAAGAACAAGAAGGAAAATATAGTTTGTTTGGCTGGTTGATGAAATTATTTAATTAGGGTTTAGGAACTAGGATACAGGATATAGTAAAAACTCCTCGCCTTATGGTTGGGGAGTTTTTTAATTATTAATTATTAATAACTCCTGCCTACCGGTAGGCAGGAATGAATTTTAAATTATTTAATTAATAAATTAAGTCATTGATTAGTAATTCGTCATTAGTAATTAGTAATTTATTTTTTTAATAGTTTGTCAAAAACGCCAGTTTATTTTACTATTAAATCCTGAAATCACCTTGAGTAGGGTACAAGTTTAGAATGATAATAAGATGATAATAATCCTAACTGTCATGCTGAACTTGTTTCAGCATCTAAAAATAGACCCTGAAACAAGTTCAGGGTGACAAGGGTGAATAAGTTCAGGGTGTCATAATTATATACTATGCAAAAGTGGTTAGAAAAAATTAGACAAGCTATGGGCAAGCAACCCATGTTTTGGCGTTGGCTGGGAATTTTATTGATATTTTTTGGTTTAGTTATTATTTGGCGGGCACAAATGCCAATTAGTAGTCCGACTGATTATGAAAATTATGGAGAACTTAATATTTTACCTTCAGGTGAGGAAATGGATTTAACTCCAGTGGATTTGTCTGGTATAGATCTGACTAGTAAGAATGGTAATTGGATTGTGATTCCTAAAATGGGAGTGGATAGCGCGATTTTTGAAGGAGGGGAAGAAATGCTCAATCAAGGTGTGTGGCATTTGCCCAGAACTTCAACACCAGATCAAGGTGGTAATACTGTCTTGTCAGCTCATCGTTGGTTATATAAACCGCCGGATCCCAGGACTTTTTGGAATATTGACAAAATAGAGGTTGGTGATGAAGTGTATGTTAAATGGCAAGATAAAGAATATACTTATCGGGTAATATCTACTGAAGTGGTGACGCCGGATCGGGTGGATATTTTGCGTCCGACTAAAGAACCAATTTTAACTTTTTTTTCTTGCACGCCACTTTATTCAACTTCGCATCGGTTGGTAGTAAAAGCGGAACTGGTTGAATAAAAAAAAATGTGAAATTAATTTCACATTTTTTTAATAAATTTTCTAATTTCTAGTAATTAAACTAATTATTTTAACAGACTCAGGAACATCAAAAAGAAAAAGGCTTGCCAGATTAGTCCGTATTTGAGGGGAATGAGAAAATTTAATTTTCGTTCAAAAAAAGTATGTATGGTTTTGTGAATATTTTGAAATTTAGCTAGCCAGGGATAGTCTTTGTTGAATTTTCCGTTTAAAACAAAACTTAAGCCAGAAATCAGATCAGGCAAAATCGCTGCTCCTAGACCGACAAAAAATAATCCGTAATGAGTAGGAGCAAACATAAGTAGGTAGTAAATAGAAAATAAAAATATTAAAAAACTGTCAATGGTAGCTACCCAAAAAAGTTTTCGGAATTGAACATTTTTGGGCTGAGTTTTGTCGGTTAGTTTTTCATCGCCATGTGGAATAAAATCAAGTACAAAGTGGGAAAAAAATGACATTAAAAAAACGAGCATAGGATTGCCGGTTTGTTGTGATATGACAGTGGCAGCAGCAGTATGCACGATTAAGAACATGGGGAATAATTTATTAATTACTAATTTTTAATTGCTAATAACTAATTTAATTTTACAATTCTATATCCTAAATTCTAGATTCTACTCTGGTGACAGGGGGCGGAGTTGAACCGCCGACCTAGGGGTTATGATTCCCTCGCTCTAACCAACTGAGCTACCCTGCCTTGGTAGCGGGGGCTGGACTCGAACCAGCGACCTCCAGGTTATGGGCCTGGCGAGCTGCCAACTGCTCTACCCCGCGTCGATAAATACGCTTAAAGATTATATCTTATTTATCTAAATTTTTCAAGATATTTTTTAATAAACCTTAAAATATTACTTATTTCTTAATACTTTATTCTGTTTTACATTAACAGAATTAATCAGGTTAATACAAAAGCATGGTGCCGCGGGAGAGAATCGAACTCTCATGAGCTTGCGCTCACAGGTTTTTGAGACCTGCGTGTCTACCAATTCCACCACCGCGGCGTATTTTCTATTGTATATTTTTTAAATATTCTTTACCAATTCCTGATTTTAAATATTTCTCTCTTTTCCGTGCTTGTAACCGTGTGTCATAGGTTTCGTAGATTATCAATTGAAATGGCTTATAAGGCTTTGTCGTTTTATTTAAACCAGTGTTATGTTGATGAAACCTTCTTTTTAAATCATTAGTTAATCCTACATATATATAATTTTTGTTTACACTTTTTATGGCGTACACAAAATACATATTTTTATATTAAGTGTCTACCAACCTGCCTGCCGGCAGGCAGGTTCCACCACCGCGGCATTTTTATTTTTATTAAAGTAAGTATTAAGTAACCAGTTTGTCAGCAGGTAGGATTCACCATTACCGCAAATTTTTATTGCGTATTTATAAAATTAATCAAAAATATTAAATTTGTCAACAAAATCTTTTTGATAAATAAACAAAATATTGTATAATAATACTATCTGAATATCATCAGAAAATTATTTTATGGGTAAGATTATAGCACTGGTCAATCAAAAAGGTGGCGTAGGTAAAACCACGACATCAGTAAACCTCGCTGCTTATTTAGCATTATTTGGTAAAAGAGTTTTGTTGGTTGATATTGATCCTCAAGGCAATGCTTCTTCGGGTTTGGGGATTGTTTTGCGAGAATTTGATGAACATATTTATCATGCTTTGGTGATACCGGAAAAATTTCCCAAGATTATTAGGAATACCAATATGGATAGTTTGCACGTGGCACCTGCAAACAGCAGCTTAGCTGGAGCTGCGGTGGAGTTGGTAAATTTTCCCCAACGGGAATATCGATTGCGACAGTTATTAGTTGAAGCTAAAGATAAATACGATTATATAATTATTGATAGTCCACCTTCACTTGGATTGTTGACCATCAATGGTTTAGTAGCGGCTGATCAAGTGCTGATTCCAGTTCAGGCAGAGTATTATGCTTTAGAAGGATTAGGACAACTATTAAAGACTATAAATTTAGTCCAAGCACACTTGCATCCCGAGTTGCAGATTTTGGGAGCAGTTATTACTATGTATGATAGACGCAATCGTTTATCAGCAGCCGTAATGAATGAGTTGTATCAGTATTTCCCTAAGCGTATTTTTAAATCAGTTATACCACGGAGTGTGAGATTGGCAGAAGCACCATCACATGGTATGCCAATTTTACTTTATGATAAAAATTCAACAGGTAGTCGGGCATATCAAGATTTAGCCCAAGAAATATTAAACATCACTTAATTATGGCAAAAAAATTTAGTTTAGGTAGAGGCTTAGGTTCGCTTATTCCTGATGGTAAAAATGAAGAATTTGAGCAACCTATGACTGTTGATGGAATAGATGATTTGGTATCAACGCCAATTGAAGTTGATAGTCCTTTAGCTCACCAACAAAAAATTGAATATATTGATCCAAAAAAAATAGTCACTTCACATTATCAACCGCGTCAGTTATTTGAAAATACTGCTTTGGAAGAATTGGTCAACTCTATCAAAGAGTTTGGTATTTTGGAGCCGTTGATTGTTTCGCCTCTGAGCGGAGGTGCTTATAAGTTGGTAGCTGGGGAAAGAAGATTACGAGCAGCTAAAATTCTAGGTCTTAAAAGTGTACCGGTTATTATCCGTACTGTTTCCGAACAACAACGATTGGAAATATCTTTGATTGAAAATGTACAGAGACGTGATTTAACACCTTTGGAAGAGGCAAACGCATATAAAAAATTGATTGAAGAGTTTAATATTACTCAAGATGAATTGGCAAAAAAAGTTGGCAAATCCAGATCAAAAATTGCCAACTCTTTACGACTTTTAAATTTACCCGCTGAAGTGCAAGCTTTGCTTGGTAGCGGTCGTATCACCGAAGGCCATGCAAAAGTTATTTTGGAATTAGCCACGCCGCAGGAACAGATAATTATGGCTAGGCGAGTTGCGGAACAGAATATGTCGGTTAGGGATGTGGAGAAAAAAGTAGCAATTCGCAAAAGAAAAAACAAACCAGCCGTTGAATTAAATGAAAAGTTGCAAATATTGCAAGACGAATTAAGAAGAATATTCAAAACTAAGGTTTACATAAAGCCTAAAAAACAGGGCGGGTTGATTGAGATAGAGTATTATTCTGATGAAGAACTGAACAATTTAATTGACCGATTGGGGATATAATTGGTTTTAGTATATTAATTGAGTATATAATTTAAATTTAATTTCATTTGTTAGCTAAAACGGAGATTTGAGGCGCCAGCGAGATTGTAAATCTTTATTTAAAGCCTGCCTGATGTGATCTTTTGCGCTTTTGGTTTTGACAATTTTAAGCCAATCTTCATTTGGCTTTTTTCTATTTTTATCAATCATAATTTCAACCATATCGCCTGAGCGCAATTTGGTGTCCAGAGCTGCTATTTGTTCGTTGATTTTAGCGCCTATACATTTATTACCTAATTCAGAGTGAACATGATAAGCAAAATCAATTGGCGTAGCTCCTTCGGGCAATTCTATCACATCTCCTTTGGGGGTAAAAATAAATATACGATCACTAAAAATATCAAGCTTAATTTGTTGTAAGTATTGTTCAGAGTCTTTGACTTTTTTTTGAATATTTATAAGTTCTTTTATCCATTTTTGTTGTTTTTCAGTTAATTTTATTGCGCCTTTTTCTTTGTAATGCCAGTGAGCAGCTATACCATACTCGGCTTGATCGTGCATCTCAGGTGTTCTTACTTGAAATTCAACAATTTGTCCTTCAGTGGCAAAAACTGTGGTGTGAATTGACTGATAACCGTTGGGTTTGGGAGTGGCAATATAATCTTTTATCCTACCTTTAAGTGGGGGCCATATACTATGAATAATTCCAATTGTGGTGTAGCAGGACTGGATATTGGGAACAATTATACGCAGAGCAATCAGATCATAAATCCGATTGATGTCCCGATCTTTTTGTAAAAGTTTGCGATATAAACTGTAAATGCGTTTAGTTCGACCATGTAAGGAGATAAAATTTATACCTTCTTTTTGTAAATTTTCCTCTAAAATTTTTTTTATTTTACTCAAGTTTTTTGTTTGTCTAGATAAAGGTTCTTGTCGTAGAGACAAAACCCAGTTGTATTCGGCAGGTTGTAAGATAGCAAAAGATAAATCTTCCAGCTGGTGTTTAATTTCGCCCATACCTAGGCGGTCGGCAATTGGAGCATAGATTTCTAAAGTTTCTAAAGCGATTCTTTTTTGTTTTTCTGCTGGTAAATATTGTATTGTTTGTAAATTATGTAAACGATCAGCAAATTTAATAAAAATTACTCTGATATCTTTAGCCATAGCAATAAACATTTTGCGCAGATTTTCTGCATATCTTTCTATGCCTCGATATTTAAGTCTGCCTAATTTAGTGATGCCATTTACCAGTTTGGCTACTTCTTTGCCAAAATTTTTTTCGATTTCTTGAATGCTAACTGCAGTGTCTTCTGGTACGTCATGTAAAAGACCGGCTAACAGGGTGGGCATATCAGCTTTCATAGCCGCTAAATTGTAGGTTGTTGCCAAGGGATGACTTATATATGATTCGCCTGAAAATCTGGTTTGGTCAGCATGAGCTTCAGCCGCAAAATCATAGGCAAGTTTGAGCATAGTAAAATCCTCATCTGGGGGTAGATATTTTTTTGTTTTTTCTATCAAATCGTCTATGGACATTCTCGTAGTTTGATTTTTTTCTGACGAATTAAAAAAAATCATAACTTAATTTAGTGGTTATATCATACAATAAATTTTAGAAAAAGCAATTATTGACTGGAGATAATTATTTTGTTAAGCTAGCTGGAATTAGTTTATTTACAAAAATGGAGGGAACATGAAAACTTATTTTGGCAAACGGTTGTTTGATCTGGTAATGGCATCTGGTTGCTTATTGGTATTATTGCCACTTTTTATAATTATAAGTTGTTTAGTTTTGATATTTGCCGGACGTCCGATATTTTATCGTCAGGCCCGAAACGGTTTATTTGGGAAAAAATTTTATATTTATAAATTTAGAACAATGTACAACGGAGCTCACGAGCAGATTGAACAATTATTAGTTAATACTACCCAACATCGTTATTGTCATCGGTTAAAAGAAGATCCTCGAGTGACCAAAATTGGCAGAATTTTACGTCGATGGAATTTAGACGAGTTACCACAATTAGTTAATATCATTCGCGGCGATATGAGTTTCGTTGGTCCAAGACCTGGCGAGGATTATTTTAGTGCAGATTTAAAGTATCGTTATCAAGTTGATCACTTACGTCCGGGATTGACTGGATATTACCAAATTTTTTCCCATACTACCGATATTAGTGATGTCTCTATTCGTATCAAACTTATAGATAAATATTGGCAAGAAATATCATTTTTGACAGATGTTAAAATAATTTTACTAACCTTTAAGGTTATATGGAAACAGAAATTTTAAAAAGACCCTTGTTGCAGGGTCTTTTTTACTAATTTATTTATTAACTAGCTTTCGTAGATCATAAACTTTTCCTTGTTGCCGCCATTTAGCCAGAGTTTTTAGAGCTTGATTTGATAATTTAATACGCAGGTATTTGCCCGTGGCTGGATTTAGTAATCTCTTGGTTTGTAAATTGACAGCAAATTTTCTTTTAGTTTTACGGTTGCTGTGAGAAACATTGTGGCCGCGTAAATCTCGCTTGCCAGTAATTGCACATTTTTTTGCCATATAGAATATCTAATTATAAAACAGTTGCTTTAATATACAGTAAAGTTATTTTATCGTCAAGCTGATTTGCTTTTTTTGGGCTTATCTTTTGCTTGGCTGATTAATTCTAAACATTCAGCTAAGGATAATTTTTCCGGATCTTTTTCTTTGGACAATCTGATATTGTTTTCTCCATCAGTAATATAAGGACCAAAGCGACCACGTAAGATTTTTATATTATTTTCAGGGAATTCCTTGACAGTTTTCTTTTGTTTTTTGGCAATGGCTTCAGCGATATATTGCTTAGCAGTCTTTTCATCTATAGTTAGGGGATTTTCATTTTTGATTGAAATATAATCACTGCCAATTTTTAAATAAGGACCAAAGCGTCCAAAACCGGCAAAGATTTTTTCTCCCTGTTCACTCAAGCCAACTTCTCGGGGTAGTGCCAATAAAGCCAAGGCGTCATTGAGAGAAATTTCTTCAATCATTTGTCCAGGTAATAAGGAAGCGAATTTTGGTTTTTCTTCGTCATCTTTGGTACCTAGTTGAACATAAGGTCCAAAGCGACCAACTCTAACACTGACGGGTTTTTTGGTTTTAGGATCAATTCCCAATTCTTTGACGGGCATAATATCTGTTTTAGAAATAGAATTTTCTTTTTCTTCTAAAATTTTGGCAAATGGTTTATAAAAATCCATAATAACTGCGGGCCAATCTCGTTTACCTTCGGCAATTTCATCCAATTCATTTTCCATTTGGGCGGTAAAATTATAATCCAAAATTTGACTGAAATGTTCAGTCAATAAATCATTGACCACAATGCCAATATTAGTTGGTTTTAATTTACGATCAATTAAATTGACGTAGTTTCTTTCAATAATAGTAGAAATTGTAGGTGCATAAGTGGAGGGGCGACCAATACCCTTTTCTTCCAAAGCTTTAACTAAACTGGCTTCAGTATAGCGGGCTGGCGGTTGAGTAAAGTGTTGTTCGGGTTTTATTTCTTGGCATTCAAGCCGATCGCCAACAGTCAAGGTGGGCAAGGTGTTTTCTTGAATTTTGTCAGGATAAATTTTTAACCAGCCAGCAAAAGTTATTTCCGAACCATTAGCCCGCCAACTATAATTACCCGTATGAATATCAACAATATTTTGTTTTATTTTTGCTGGCGCCATTTGACTGGCGATAGCTCTTTCCCAAATCAATTCATACAGTTTGTATTGATTGATATTCAGATATTTTTTAATAGACTGCGGTTGGCGGTGGGCGCTAGTCGGTCTAATCGCCTCATGAGCCTCTTGAGCTGATTTGTTTCTAGTTTTATATCGGGTGGGATGGCTGTAGTTGGCTCCATAAGAGTCAGTTAAATAGCTGGTTGCTTCTTGAATAAATTTTTCTGATAAGTTTAAAGAGTCAGTACGCATATAAGTAATTAGTCCAGTTTGACCGAGGTTGCCCAATTTAATGCCCTCATACAGTTGTTGTGCTATTACCATTGTTTGTTTGGCAGAAAAACCTAAGCGACTATTAGCAGCCTGTTGTAAGGTTGAGGTAGTAAAAGGCGGATAAGGGTTTTTGTTTATCTCTTTACTATCAACATTGCTCACGATAAAATTTTCTTTATTGATAGCCTCGACAATTTTTTTAGCCGCAGTTTCTGAGCCAATGGCAAATTTATCCAGTGTTTTGTTATTGATTTTTATCAGTCGGGCGGGGAAAATATTTGTTTGGTGTTTTAAATCAGCGGTTATTGTCCAATATTCTTCAGGTTTAAAATTGTTTATTTCTCTTTCTCTTTCTACAATCAATTTTACGGTTACTGATTGTACTCGACCAGCTGAAAGACCGCGGGCTACTTTTTTCCACAAAAAAGGTGAAAGCTTATAACCTACTAAACGATCAAGAATGCGCCTGGCTTGTTGGGCGTTAACTAATCGTAAGTCAATTGTCCGCGGCTCTATTAAAGCTTGCTTGATAGCATCTTCAGTTATTTCATGAAAAACAATCCTTTGAGATTTTTCCGGATCGATGCCGATGATATTAGCTAGATGCCAAGCAATTGCTTCGCCTTCTCGGTCTTCGTCAGTTGCAAAATAGATATTTTTACTGTTAGCTGTTTTCTTTTTAAGTTCGGTAACGGTTTTTTGTTTGTTACGGGGAATGACATAAGTTGGGGTAAAATTATTTTCAATATCAATGCCTAATTTACCCTTAGGTAAATCACGAATATGACCATAAGAAGATAAAACCAGATAATCTTTACCCAGGAATTTATTTATAGTTTTGGCTTTAGTCGGTGATTCGACAATAATTACATTTTTTGACATAAGTTTAACTGTTTTTGAACATAGCACAAAATAATTTTATTTGGCAAGCGCAATCAGTTTTTGGCAATTTTTCCATTGGTCATTTTTCTGATTTTTTTATTTAGTTCCATAATTGAAATTTGGGTATTTACCGTGGCGGCTGGTAAACCCGTTTGTCGGATAATTTCATCAATTTCCATAGGTTCAGTGGCAAGAATTTGCCAAATTAATTTTTGTTGGGGGTCAGTCGGTTCGCTGGAGTGATTAGTTTGAGAAATTTCTTTAAGATCAAAGATTTCAATAATGTCGTGATGATTTCTGATTAGATGGGCACCTCTTTTTATTAGTTCATTGGGTCCGGCTGAATTTGAGCTGTAAATTGAACCAGGTATAGCCATAACTTCACGATTTTGTTCTAGGGCTGCCGCGGCGGTAATCAGAGAACCTGATTCAATATCCCCCTCAATTATAAGCACACCTTGAGACAATCCAGAAATAATCCGATTGCGTCTAGGAAAATGTTGTTTCAGTGGCATAGTGCCTGGTGGATATTCAGAGATTATTGATCCGCCATTATCTATAATTTTTTTAGCTAAGTAGCGATTGGAAGAAGGATAAAGATTAGCATCATCTAGACCATTGCCCAGCACGGCAATTGTTTTTCCTCCGACTGCCAAAGTTTCTTGATGTACTAACGCATCGACCCCCAGAGCCAGTCCGGAGACGGTAATAAAATTGTACTGACATAAAGGTGGAATTATATCTTTTACCAGTTGTGTCCCGTAAGGAGAAATTTTTCTGGTCCCCACTATAGCTAAGGTAATTCCTTCATTAATAATTTTTCCACGATAATACAAAATTGCTGGAGGATCATATATTTCTTTCAGTAAAGGCGGATAATTTTTATCGGAAAATAAACAAACGCCAATGTGGTGGCGTTCTAGTTCCATCAGTAATTCATCAGGATCGATAGATTTTTTTTCCATAATTAAATGATCAACGGTTCGTTGGTCAAGTCCAGCGGCTAAGTATTCTTCGGGCAGAGCTTCCCAGGCAATTTTAAGATTGGTGAAATATTTTTGTAAACGTATTAATCGGGCGGGACCTATTTGGTTTATCCGGCTGAAGGCCAGCCAATATTTTAAATCATCTTCCATATTTATAATATAAGCCAAATATTTTATCGGGTAAATGATAAAATTATCTATAAAATAAATTTTTTTATATTTTTTTGATTGTCGCAATTAATTCCTCCAGCCAATCATTATTTACTGTAGATATTTTAATTTTTAAAGTCTGTTGATTAGTTGTCCAAGGAAAATTTAGTTTTTTTATATTATTAATTATTTCAGAGGTAATTTTTTTGTTAAAAATTATAGTTATTGTCGCTATGGATTTTTTTATGTTTAATACATTGATGGAATTGATTCCTTTTTGTTGACAAATAATTTTCAAGTGTAACACTCGCAGAAGATTTTGGTATTCCATCGGCAGGGTTTTATTGGAAAAAAAATTTTTACTAAGCGTCAATAATTCCTCGTTGGTTTTACAGTTGCTTAGTTTTTGGTAAAAATCGAAACGTTCATCAGGTGCAGATATTAAAGATTCAGGGATATAGTAGGTGAGAGGCAATTGAATTTGTATGTCGTTTTCTTCAGGTTCAGTGTTACCGGTTTTTATTTCTTGAACCGCTTGATCTAAGAGTCTTAAATATAAATTTAATCCCACCGCTTTGATGTGGCCGTGTTGTTTTTTGCCCAATAAATTTCCAATTCCTCTTATTTCCATATCTCGTCTGGCTAATTCTAAACCGCTACCCAGTGCTTGAGCCGATTGTAGAGCTGATAGTCTTTTAGCTGCTAAACCACTTAATTTTTGGGAGGAATAAAAAAAGTAAGCATAGGCTTGCCTGTTACCTCGGCCAATCCGACCTCTTAATTGATAAAGTTGGGCCAGGCCAAAATTGGCAGCTTGTTCCACAATTAGCGTATTGACATTGGGTAAGTCAAGGCCGTTTTCAATAATTGTTGAACAAACCAAGATGTCAATTTTTCCTTCATCAAATTGGTGCATGATTTGACTTAATTCTTTGCCCGGCATTTGCCCGTGAGCAAAAGCAATTTTTGCTTCTGGTACCAGTTTTGCCAACTGTTTAACTTTGCTGGCCATAGTTTCAACTTTATTGTAGAGATAATAAGTTTGCCCTTGACGGTTAAATTCTGTTTGTAAAGCATGTTTTATTTTGTTTTCATCATAAGGCTCTATGGAACTAATAATTGGCAGTCGACCTGGCGGCGGTGTTTGAATAAGACTGACTGGTTTAATACCGGCCACTGAAAAATATAGTGTGCGGGGAATTGGAGTAGCTGACAAAGTTAACACATGACTTAGTTGGCGATGTTTTTTTAATTTTTCTTTATGAATCACACCGAATTTTTGCTCTTCATCAATTATTAAAAGTTGCAAATTTTTAAAATTTATATCATCAGATAAAATTCGATGAGTGCCAATGACAATATCAGTTCTGCCCAATTTTATATTTTCAATTATTTCCGTTTGTTTTTTCTTTTCCTGCCAACGGGTTAATAGATCTATTTGGATGCCAAATTTTTGCAAGCGATTATTGAAGGTATCAAAATGTTGTTGAGCTAAGATAGTAGTCGGACAAAGTAACGCCACTTGGCCGCCATGAAAGATAATCCGAGCAGCAGTTCGAATGGCTAATTCAGTTTTTCCAAAACCAACATCGCCACAGATTAAACGATCCATTGGTTTGGTATTTTTTAAATCATTCACAATATCGGCCCAAGCTTTTTTTTGATCAATGGTATCTTGATAAGGAAAATCAGCTATAATAGATTTTTCTTCCGGAAAATTATTGAGTAAAGGTTCAGTGTAACCAGTTTCTCTTTGGGCTTGGGTTTGGATAATTTCTCGGGCTGAACTAAGTAAATCGGTTTTTATCTTATTTTTTAACTGTTGCCAGCTACTACTGGAAAGTCGGTTGATAGTGGGGCGGGTGAGCCCAATATATTTTTCCAATCTATCGGCTTTTTCTACTGGAACATATAAACGGTCGCGGTCAGCATAACTAATAACAAAAAAATCTCTGGTGGTACCGTCAAAATTTTGTTTTATTATTCCGGTCATTTTCCCTACTCCGTGATCGATATGAACAACATAATCATCAATTTTGAAATTTTGTTTTAACTTATTTAGACTAGCAGTTAAAGTTTGATTGTTAGCTGGCAATTCACGTTCTGTCAGAATTGCCAATTTTAACTGTTGGCTAACTAAACTTTGGACAAGCGGTTGTTCGATGATTTTTAAGTTAGATATTTTTTGCTGAAAATAATTTTCAGTTTTATTGGTTAAGATAAAAAACCAATCAGTTTTATTTTTTAACCAGTTGTCAAGTTCATTTGGAGTATAACGAAAAGACGGCGCTTCAGTGAAGTCAGTATCTATGCCATCTTGACTGGCCAGGTTAAGAAATAATATTTTCCAAGTAGATTGAATTGGAATTGATGATGTTTGGCTAGATAAAAATAGGGAATTGGTAGGCAAGTATTCATTAATGTCCGCTGTACCGGGAGGTAGGCTTTTCGGAACAATGTTTATATCTGTTAAATTAGCTAAATGTTTTTGTGATAAAATAGCAAAGGAAAAAATTTCTTCAATTTTGTTTTGTTTCCAGATTATGCGCACCGGGTCAGTAAAATTTATAGGAAAAATATCTATAATTTCTCCGCGCTTAGCATACTCCCCTTTAGCAAAAACTCTAGTCTGCCGTTCATAACCTAGTTGAGCAATTTGGTTTAAAAAATTTTTTTGTAAGTAATTTTTATTTATTTTAACGTTTGTAATCAGCTCATTTTGCCAAATTGATTTATTGGGCAGATTGATCGGAAGGTTTTGTAAAGAAAAAATTATTAACTGCGGCGTAGCCGATATTAAATTGTTTAAAATTGTGCTTGCTTGAGTCGGCCAAATGTTGATTGAAATATTGGCCGGATAAATTTTTTGCCAAAACAATAAATTTTGTTGATAAGAAAGTTGCTGTTTATCATCAATAGCCATTAGTAAAACGGCTGATGGATTAATCAGAGGGGTGATAATCATTTGCCAGGTTAACCAAGTAGCAGCCGTATCATTGGGAATTTTACCGACACTGACAGTGGTAGTGGGCAATAGTTTTTTGATTATAGATTCAATAACTGTCATTAGCATAATTACCTTAACTAAAAAAATAAAAAAAAGCAAAGTTTTTAAACTTTGCTTTGAGAAAAATAATATCTGATAGTATTGATTATTTCTTTTTTTAAATTAATTTTATTTTTCAGACAGACCAGTAGAGGAATTTCCGTAAAATTAATTTGTTTGAATGTCTTTATAACTGAACTAGTAGGTGGTTGAAAAAACGCCCATGGATAAGTAGCGGTTGAAGTATCGATTATTAATTTAAAACGATTTTGTTTTAAATGATCAATAAGTTCATCTTCGGTGTAATTGTTTATCAATACACCGGGATATTTATTTTTAATATTTTTTTCTTCTTGGCCGCTAAAAGTAGTTATTTGTTCAGCGTAGGACTTAAAATAGATTAAAATTTCCCCATCCTTTTTGATGGCTGCTTGTGAATTGACGGTACCATTTAGGGTTGGTAGTTCCCACTGATTGATAATAAAGGCATCAAAGCCTTCAATAATCGATTTTAAATTTTGACTGTATTTTTTTTCGGCGTAGACTATTTTTTTGGTGGGAAATAGCCTAGTTTCTTCAAGAATTTGAAAATTTTTGTAGTAGTTTTGCGAACCTAAACTGATAATTAGCCAGTCAAAGTTTTCGTTTTTTGTTCTTTGAATCAGTTCACTTTGGCTTTTGGTTTGTTCCATATATTCCCATGGTAGTAAAGGGGAAATTTTTTTGTTGATTTTCGGTAAGTGGCAAATAATCTTTTTTTGCTTTTTCATTTTTTATACTCCTGATTGTTAAATTGCGAATTAAAATATTTTTTCATATTATTATCAGTAAGTCAAATCATTAAATATTATTAAGTAAATTATTATTTTTATTCAAGATAATTTATATTTTAATCTGGAATCATGATTATGATTAAACATAATGTTTAGTTTTAAATATTATTGTTTTTTTATGATGATGACAGTGATTTTTTATTTTTTTGCCCAGTGATATAATTAGTTTAGCTGATAAATATTAAATAATTAATAAACAATTTTATGGTGGAAACAAATGGTAAAAAGTGTTTATGGCGAGAGCCAAAATACATTTTAATTTTGCTGGGAATATTATTGTTAGCGGGTATAGTTATTGTGGCAATCTTACGTGATCGTATTGTAAATCAACCAAATTGGCAGGTCAGTGTAACGGGCAGAGGAACAGTTAGCTATGAACCTGATGTGGCTATTATCACCATGGGTGTACAGGTTGATAAAGTGAATAAAGCTGACCAAGCTTTGACGCAATTAAATGAAAAAATAAATAATGTTATTAAAGCTGTCGAAGAAGTTGGAGTGACCAAAGAAAATATTAAAACCCAAAACTATTCTTTGTATCCTCAGTATGATTGGATAAACAACGTGCAAACTCCAGGTGGTTATACTGCCAGTCAATTATTAATGGTTAAAGTAACAAATTTATCTGTCAACAAGGATTTGGTTTCCCAAGTAATTGCCGCAGCAACCAAAGCCGGGGTAAATCAAATTCAGGGTGTCAGTTTTGACAGTTCAAATATTGAAGATCTAAAACAGGAGGCCAGACTTAAGGCAATTGCTGATGCTAAAAAGAAAGCCGGTAGTATTGCTAGTAATTTAGGCGTTCGTTTAGGTAAAGTGATAGGTTGGTGGGAAAATCCGGTAACTTTACCAGGAATGCCTTATTATAATGAGATGGGCGGTTATGGTGGTGGAGGTAATTCTACTCCCAGTGTTCCCAGTGGCAATCAGGAAATCATTATGGATGTTAGTATTAATTATGAAGTCAAATAAAGGTCAATTAATTTAAACTCCCTAAAATTTTATTTTTAGGGAGTTTAAAGTCTTGACAAATTTTTTTTATTTGTTAAAATGTTTAAACATTAAAAAATTAATACTCATTAGGTTCCTAGCACAGTGGTGAAAGCAAAAGCATCCCTCCTTGCTTTTGACGAGTAACTCTAAGTCAAGGGTTCTAGATTTTTCTAGTTACCTTTGCACTGACTAGGAGCCTAATGAGTATTAAAAATCCCGCTTAGAGGCGGGTTTTTTTTATTGATTATTAAAAAGACTTTGGGCTTTAGGTATTCCTTCATTTAGAGCTGTATCCAGAGCAGTGAAAATTTTTTCTTGGGCTTGGCGGATACTATTTTGTTCAGCGGCAGTTGGTGGTTTTAAGACATAATTACTGATTTTACCAAAAAATTTAGGCCTACCAATCCCGATACGAAATCGCACAAAATGTTTGTCACCCAATGCATCTATTATGGAAGCTACCCCATTATGTCCGCCAGCCGAAGTATTGTATGATATTTTTATTTTTCCTGGTGTTAGATCAAGGTCATCATGAATTACCCAAATATTTTCATTAGCCAATTGATAAAATGATTTTATTTTTTCAACTGCTTGTCCAGATAGATTCATGAAGGTGAGAGGTCTAACTAATAATATTTTTTTATCATCCCAAGTGCCAGAGGTAATTTGTGAAGAAAATTTTTCTTGGGGAGTAAAATCAGGAAAAATATCGGCATGTTTTTTTTGCCAAGCGGCGATAACCTGCCAACCTAAGTTATGTCTAGTGAGTTCATATTTTTTTTCTGGATTGCCCAGACCAAAAATCGCAATCATTTTATAATTTAAAATTTATAATTTTGTTTACTATTTTCTAGTTTTATTTTACTGAAGTAATAAAAAGCCGCAATGGTGTTCCCTGAAAATCAAATTCTTTGCGCAAATTATTTTCGATAAAACGTAAATAAGAACCGTGTAATGATTTTTTATATTTGATAGTGATTTGAAAGGTCGGGGGATTAACGCCAACCTGTTTAAGATGATAAATGTAGGGGTGTCCTGCTCCTTTGCCTCGAGCCGGCGGATGTTTGCTGATTATTTTTTTTAAGAATTTTTGTAAAGCACTGTCAGAAATTTTTGTAAACCTTTTATTGTAAATTTCAATTGCTTGGTCTAGCATCGTATGAGTGCGTTGTTTGGTAAGGGCAGAAGTAAAAATTATCGGTGCCCAGGTTAGATGAGGGAAAGTATTATAAATATATTTTGTATAAGTATTAATAGTAGTTTCATCCTTATCAGGCACAAGATCCCATTTATTAGCTACAATCAGAATGCTGTTGCCACTTTTGACTGCATGTTCAGTTAAGTGTCTATCTTGAAAAGTTAGAGGCTCTGATATGTCTAAAATTAACAAAGTTATATCTGAATTTGCTATTTTGTGTAAAGTTTGGTCAATACTAAATTTTTCTAAGCGGTCACTTTTTTGCGCTTGGCGTCTGATGCCGGCTGTATCGGTTAAAATCAAATTATGCTCTTTGTATTGAACAGCAATATCTTGAGCGCCTCTGGTTGTATGAGCTTGGCTGGAAACAATTTGTTTTTCAAAACCTAAAATTGAGTTGATTAATGAGGATTTGCCCACATTAGGTTTGCCAATAATAGCTAGACGAATAGTTGATTCTTTTTTTATATTTTGATCTTTGATATTTTTACCGGTCGGTAAAAATTCAACAATCGCATCAAGTAAATTGCCTGTCCCTATGCCATTGACTCCAGAAACTGGAAAAATTTTATCAATGCCGAGTTCTGACCAATCAAGTATAGCTGAATGCCATTTTTTGGCATTATCAAGTTTTGTTATTACCAAAAAACAAGGTCGGCCAATTTTTTTAATTATTTTAAAAACATCATAATCTTCAGCTACTAAACCAGTTTTACCATCTACTACCATTAGTATTAGTTTAGCGTTCTTGGCAGCGACTAATGTTTTTTCATAGATTTGTTTGCTAAAGACTTGTTGTTTGTCAGTACTAATACCGCCAGTGTCAATTAAGGTAAATTTTTTACCGTTCCATTCGATATCATTTTCTTGAGAATCTCTGGTAGTTCCAGCAAGCGGTGAAATTAAAGCCGCGGGAGTTTCGGTTAAACGGTTAAAAAGAGTGGATTTGCCAACGTTAGTTCTACCCAACATAACCACTTTGGGCAGTTGTTTTTTTCTAGGTGATGAAGTTATTTTATCCATATTTAGGGGGTATTTTGATTGCCAATAACTATTACAAAATCAACTGGTTGCTTGTTCATTTGTAAATTTGGTTCTTGGTTTAATTTTTCTTGAAGTTCAAAAGGCAGCTCATCTTGAATAATTGCGCCTAATGATGATATTAAATAATCTCGCGAACTATTTTTATTTTTTTCAGTTAAATCATAAGCAATAGTTCGTTTCCAATCTCTAGTTGGGGCATTACCGGTAGCTAAAACTATATAACCGGCTTGGGTAAGAGTTTGCGAGGTTTCCGCTGCCAAGCCGGTGATATTGGTGCCATTGTAAATTATTACTGTGCTAGCTTCATCTTGGATATTAGTTGTTGCGAAAATGTTATTGAAAAATTCATGAATTTTGGTCCAATCATTTCCGCGCGGACTTAAAACGTAAGCTCCAGTATCAGATATATAAGAATAGAGTAAACCGTCAGGGCTACTGTCTAATACTTTGTGAATTATATCTTCTGGTTTAATATTCCTACCCAATTGAGCCAAGCGTAAGGCTTCAAAAGCGTTTAAATTGGTATCAATATTGTCGGTGAGATTATTATATAGATCGTTGATTTTAATTGGGTTTAGCAGGGTACCGGCTGACATAATTTTATTTTTTACAGCTATAAGTAAATTCATTTGTCGTCGCGAGCGAGAAAAATCTGAACCCTGACCATTGTTACCGTGTCGTGAACGTGCGTATTGTAAAGCCCGTTCTCCATTCATATGTTCTATCCCTTTATTAAAAGATATAGTTTGGTAACCGTATTCATAGTCAGGATATTGATTGTCTGTAAAACTGTTTTCAATATTGACATCAACACCACCTAAATCATCAATAAGTTTTTTGAAACCATTGAAGTCAACTCTAATAAAATAGTCAATCGGTTGACCAATAACCTGACTAACCATTTGCGAACTAAAGGCTGCGCCACCGCCGGGATAGTTGTTACTTTCACCTAAAGCATTGGCACTATTTATTTTCCGCCAACCGTAACTACCCATATCTACATATAAGTCTCTGGGAATGGAAACCATCGCTAGTTGTTTGGTGGTAGTTTTAAAACTAACAACAATCATTGTATCAGTTAAATAGGCGCCGTCATGACCTTCACCGCCCATGCCTAACAGTAAAATATTAACCCGATCTCTTTGTTCGGCAGAGCTTAGTTTGTCGGCATTGGTAAACAGATGTTTAAAACCAGCTAGCCAAGAAAAGTCATTTAAAGTGGCTCCCAGTGGGGTGGCAGAAATACGAATGTAGACGAACAGTGAACCTAAAAAAATCATTAAAGCCATAACAAAAATAACACCTTTTATCAAACCGCGCCTAGAGTTAGATGGTTTAGTGATTAAATCACTTGTTTGATTAGCGTCGGAATTTTCGGTGTCAGATTTTAAAAAATCCAATTGTATGTCATTGTTTTGTTTAGACATAATTGTTGTTCGTATAGATAAGTCTATATAATAATACCTAAGAAACAGATATTAGGTCAATATAAACATTTGCTTTTTTGTGATATTTTAAGTATTATAGCAACGACTTGAAAAGAGACCGTTTTTATTTTACACTTAGAACACTTTATGTAGCACACTTTATGTTTGTTTTTTGGAAATTTATTTAAGCATGGGTCAGTGGTATTTATTTAACAAATTTTCTTATTTTGCAGATTAAGTTTATTTTGGCCACTTGGCTCAGTTGGTTAGAGCGCACGGTTCACATCCGTGAGGTCGCTGGTTCGAATCCAGCAGTGGCCACCAGTATTAAATTTAAATAAGAACAATTTTGACCATAATTTATTTAGCCAGTTAACAAAAATTATCAATATTATTGATAAAATATTAAAATTTATGATAAACGACAAAGAGTTAAACAACGTTGCAAATAAACAGAAAGTCAAAGAATTTATTTTGGAAATAATTAGAATTATTGTTATTTCTGTAGCTATTATCGTGCCAGTTCGTTATTATTTGATTCAACCCTTTTATGTTAAAGGAGCCAGTATGGAGCCGAATTTTCATGATCATGAGTATTTATTGATTGATGAAATCTCGTATCGTTTTCGAGAGCCAATGCGGGGGGAAATAGTAGTTTTTAAATTTCCTTTAAATACCAAGGAATTTTTTATTAAAAGGATAATTGGCTTACCTGGAGAGACGGTTGCTTTGCGAGACGGCAAGGTTTATATATATAATAATGAAAATCCAGAAGGATTTTTGTTGGATGAATCAAAATATTTGCCACCAGATGTTAAAACTCTGCCTATGGGTGAAAGTACATTTACTTTAGGGCGTGATGAATATTTTTTAATGGGTGATAATCGTGCCCGGAGTATGGATTCGCGCCAATTTGGCAGTGTTAAATCTGATTTAATTGTCGGTCGGACAATAATTCGTGGTTATCCTTTTGATCGTTGGCAGACTTTTTTTACCACTTCTTTATATTAAAAAAATATGATTAAAAAAAATACTAAAGAAGAAAATACAGAAAGAGTTGAAAAATCAAAAAATCCTACGTTTCAGTTGGTAAGGGGCACTAAAGATATTTTACCTGATGAACAAAGTTACTTTCTCTGGATATTTGATCAGGTTAGGGCGGTGGCGAACAGTTATGGTTTTAGCTTGATTGAAACACCAATTATTGAAAAAACAAATTTATTTGTCAGAGGAGTAGGTAAACAAACCGATATAGTTGAAAAGGAGATGTTTTCTTTTACTGATCAGGGTAATGAAAATTTAACTTTACGTCCCGAGGGCACTGCCCCCGTAGCCAGAGCATATATTGAACACGGCATGGTTACTTGGCCGCAGCCAGTCAAGTTATGGTATTTTGGCAAAATGTTGCGCCACGAAAGACCTCAAGCCGGAAGGTTGCGCGAATTTCATCAGTTTGGTTTTGAGTCTTTGGGTAGTGATGATCCTATGATTGATGCGCAAATTATTTTCCTTAGTTATAAAATTATGAAACAGTTAGGTTTAGATGTATCAGTGGCTATCAATAGTATTGGCACAGAAGAATGTCGCAATCAATACAAAAAGGTTTTAGTGGATTATTTCCGTACTAAACGCAGTGAATTATCTGATGAAGCCAAAAAGTTACTCACCAAAAATCCTTTGCGTATTTTAGATTCCAAAGATGAAAATTTATTACCAATTATTGAACAGGCTCCGCAAATTTTTGATTATTTAAGCAATGCCAGCCGTGAACATTTTTTAAAAGTCATGGATTATTTGGATGAACTTGATGTGCCTGTAATTTTGAAACCAACCTTGGTAAGGGGTTTGGATTACTATACTAAAACTGTATTTGAAATTTGGTCTGGCGAAGAAGAAACATCCCGTCAATCAGCATTGGGCGGTGGTGGGCGTTATGATGATTTAGTTGAGTTGCTAGGTGGTAGACCAACGCCAGCCGCGGGGGTTGCCGTAGGTGTCGAGCGAGTAATTAGTTTATTAAAAGAGAAAAACATTACTCCTCCAAGTGACTATCAGCCAGATATTTTTGTGGCGCAATTAGGCGAGGAGGCAAAGAGAAAAAGTTTGCTACTTTTTGAAGAATTACGTAGCGCCGGTATAAAAGTGGCAGAGAGCTTATCTAAAGAAGGCCTTAAATCACAGTTAGAAAAAGCTGATAAGTTGAAAGTAAAATATGCAATAATCTTAGGTCAAAAAGAAATTTTGGATGGAACAGTAATGTTACGTGACATGGAAAATGGCATACAAGAAGTAATAGATATGAAAAAAGTTGTAGTAGAAGTTAAAAAAAGGTTAGAAAAACAGATTCGTGTGCAAGCTGAACAAATAAAAGAGGAAAAAGTATAATGATTTTAGTTTGACAAATACCGGTAAAAAGTGTTATACTTAAAATAATTAATTAATTTAAAAAATAATTCTTTAGAAAGGAAGGTGTATTTATCTGGTAGAGGTAAAAAGAAAAGAAAATGAATCTTTTGATCAATTTTTACGAAGGTTTACCAAGAAAAATAGAGATTCAGGCGTCTTGCTAGAAGCAAAAAAATTACGCTGGCACGAAAGAAAAAAAAATAAGCGGCAAAAAAAAGAATCTGCTTTACGCAAGATGAAAATTAATGAAAAAAAAGAATGGCTTAAACGAATTGGTAAATTAGACGATTATACTGACAGCTTTGGTCGTGTAAAAATTAAAATAAAATAAAAATGAATTTATCAAGCCAGTTGGAGCAAGATTTAAAAGACGCTTTAAAACAAGGTGATAAAGAAAAAGCGTTGACTTTGCGTATGTTGAAAGCTGGTTTGGTTAATGAACAGATAGCACAAAAAAAAGATAAAAATAGTTCTATTGCAGATGATGTATTCCTAGCAGTTTTAAAAAGAGAAGTAAAAAAAAGAAAAGAAGCTTTAGTCAGTTATGAGCAGGCAGGAAGAAAGGATTTGGCTGATAAAGAAAAAGCCGAACTTGATATCTTATTAAAATATTTACCAGCTCAGCTATCGGTTGAAGAGATTGCCAAGATAGTTGATGATGTATTAGCTAATCTATCTGCGGGTGAAAAAAATATTGGTCAGGTAATGAAGCAAGTTTTAGCCAAAGTTGGTTCGCAAGCTGATGGTAAAACTGTTTCCGATATAGTTAAAAAGAAATTAGTTTAAATAATTTCCATGCAATTATTTTCTTTTCCGCAAAGCAGAATTTCGGAAAAACATTGTGCTTTTCCTGTTTTTGGTTCTCATTTTTTTAAATCATTTATAAATAATTTTCTAGCTACAATTATTTTGGGAGCTATTTTTTTTGTTCCTACTTTGGTTTCAGCGCAGGGTGTTGATTTCGGATTGGGTTATGGCAGCGCAATTGGTTTGGGTACACAGGATATTAGGGAAACTGTAGCCAGAATTATCAAGATTGCTTTGGGGATTTTGGGCATTATTGTTACTTTGATAATTATTTATGGTGGTTATGTTTGGATGACCGCGGGTGGTAGTGAACAAAAAGTTAGCTTAGCCAAAAAAATATTAATCAATGGGGTAATCGGTTTGGTTATTATTATTTTAGCTTACGCTTTGACAGTTTGGATTTTTAGAATAATTATTGGTGGTACGACTGGTGGCGGGAGTGGCAGTTGTGTTGAAGGTCAAATTAGCGGCTGTACCCGCTGTGTGGGCGGCACCTGGATATATGATGGGAGTATTCCTGGTTGTGTCTTGCCCGGAGCAGATTTTCGGGTGAAAAATATTCAAACAACTCACGGAGGAAATAACCCCGCTCAAGATGTTTATTTGTGTTCCCGGATACAATCAAATTTTAGCAATCGTATTGCTGCTCAATCAGTAGCCGATGCTTTAAATGCTAATCAATTGAGAATTGATACCTTTGCTGGTAATTGGCAGGTGACCAGTAATGTTTTAACTTTCAAACATGATGATAATTTATTTTCCATAAATACTGCCTATAGATTATTACTGCCTCGACAAGGTAATACCACACCATTGTTTGATCAAAACAACTTAAATTTAACCCAATGTGATCCAATTGTGGGTTGTGCCAGTACTTTGGAGCATTTTACTTGGGATTTTGTTACTGGAGAAGATAATGATGATGTTGCTCCTGAAATAACCAATACTTATCCAGTATCTGATATAACCAGTCCAACTTATCCTGATCGTAATGTATCTCGTTCGCCAATAATGGAGGTAAATTTTTCGGAAAGTATTGATGCTACTTCAGTGGCTGATAGTAACGGTAATCCATTGGCTGGAGTAATAACTTTGGAGCGATTAAGCGATCGGGGAGGTAGCGTTGATTTAACTATACCTAACAATCAATTGGAAGTATATTTTACTAGCAATGGTTTTCGTTTTAATTTAATTGAACCAAATTTACTCGATAGTTTCCGTTGGTATCGAATTACTGTCCAAGGCGTAGAAGATTTATGTGGTAATCAAATGGCTGCGCCCAGAGTCTGGGAGTTTCAAACCAATGACAGTTCCCCAGGGGTAAGAACTTGGTATCCTACCGGGACCAATCAGTGTTTGGATGTTGATGTAATTGTTGGTTTTAATAGTTCAATGTTTGATCAACAAGTTACTTTTGTTATTTCTGGCAGTGACGGCAGTGTTTATAGCGCCACAATGAGACCATCCTTATTGGAACCAGGACCTTATCAGGTAGCTGGCAGCGGTGGTAGCTTATCCGTAGCTGATCCGGGGCAACCTTATAGTAACAATTTTAAATCTTTTGTTTTTAGAGCAAATAATGGTTGGCGCGCTAATACCACTTATTCTGTGACAATAACTACTGATTTAGTGATTAATACCAATGGTGATACTTTGTCACATAATTGGAATTTTAGCACCTCGGATGCTGCTAGTTGTGTTTGTTCACCTTATATAATGTCGATTAATCCTAATCAGGGAATGGCCGGTCAGTGTGTGACGGTTCAAGGTAGATGTTTTACTGGTACTTCAGCTAAACCAGCTGAAATTACGAATGTATCAATTAATGGTCAAACTGTAACCGTTGGTGGTTCTGATAGTAATTATTTTACTACCAGCATTCCTGACAATTTACCAGTCGGCACGCAAGCGCCGGTGGTTGCCACTATTACTTATCAAGATCCAGAATTGGGGAGTATTACCAGTAATAACAATGTTAATTATTATGTTAATCAACCGGGTATATATAATGGTCCTTGCTTATGGTCAATAGTGCCATCACTTGGTTGCGCTGATACTAGTGTTACTTTAAATGGTATTAGATTTGGTACTGATCCGGGTAATTATCAAACTGATCAAAATAATGTAACTTTCAATTTAAACCGCAGAGCTAGGCAGTCAGATTTTAGTTTGTGGTCAGACACTTCAATTCGTACCCGGGTGCCTCAGGCAACAGTAGATGGTAATGTTTATGTAACTGCCAATAGTTTAGTAACCAATGGCGTGCCTTTTGATATGTCTTGTGGATCAGGAGGTGCCTGTTCGGCCGATCCTAATATTTGTAGTCCTAACCCCACCAGTTGCGCTGTTGGTTACGAATGTAATACTAGTTGTATTTGCCAAGCAGTAGGTGGGAGCGTAGGCGACCCTTGTTCTTCAGATCCCAATAGTTGTGTGCCAGACGATACTTTATGTTCGAGTTCTTTGTTTTGTGATCCTAATAGTTGTACTTGTCAATCAAATGGTGAAACCACAACTCGATTTAACGTGATTGCTAATTGGCCGACTTGTGAAGGTGTGTGTGTAAATTCTGAAGTGGGTTTAAGATTTTCTACCAGCGTTGATCCGACTACTGTTACCAATGCCAATATTGCCATATTTGATTATCGGGATAGTGGTTACACCCAAATGGTAGGCGAAGAACAAATTACTGTTTTCCTTAATTCTAGCACTAATGAAGTTTATATTTATCCCAACGGTGGTTTGTCTCGTGGTTATTATATGAGAGTGGTAGTTAGAAATGGAATTTTAAGTAGTAGCGGACAAACAATCCAGAATTTAAATTTTGATGAAGACGGTAACGGGGTAAATGATAGTTATGCTTGGACCTTTAGTGCCGGTAACGAGACTTGTACTTTGACGGCAATAGAAAATAGTCCTGTCCTGATGACTTTCAATAACATCAACCAAAATCAAACTATTTATGGCAGGGCTATATCCAGTCAGCAGTGCGGACCAAATCAATATGTCAATCCTTGGGATCATGATTGGAAATGGGAAGATACAAATAATGGCAATATTGCCAAAGTTACCAATCGAGATATAAATAATGATAATAAATATGATCCCGCTCAAACTGTTACTTCAATTGCAGCAGGCACTACGCAAATAAGAAGTGAAGTTGATAGTAATTTAACAGCTTTAAGTGATGTTATTGTTGGCAGTGGTAGTAGTGGTGTGGGGACAGTTTGCGATGCCGATCCAAATACTCCACAGTGTGATCTAAATAATAACATCTGTGGCAATTTTGGTTTAGTCTGTGATCCTAATGCTAATTGTACCTGTCAGCAAGCAGGTTACACGCCTTTGACTCCCGGTGTGGTTAGTGTAATTCCTATTAATAATCAGACTGATGTTTGTCGTAATAGTATAGTTCAAGTCACTTTTAATCAAAAAATGGATACCGGTTCTATTGTTTGGCAGTCCACATTCAAGATCAATGACAATGACCGTGATGATGTGAGAGGAAATTTGAATTTTATTACGGTCAACAATGGTGTCTATGGCTGTAACAATCCTCAAGGTTGTACAGTGGTTAGATTTTATCCATCGCGAGCTTATGTTCAAAACAGTCTACACACGATAACACTGACTACTGGGATTAAAAATTTATCCGGATTGTCACTACCTGCCAATTTTGTATCTAGTTTTACGACTGGTAGTCAGATTTGCAAAGTCAATACTGTTGACCTGCAGCCAAATTATCATTTATTTACCACTTTAAATGAGAGTGTAGTATATATGGCTACCGCTAAAGATTTACGCGGTGGTTTAGTAGCGCCAATCCCCGGTTTTTATGATTGGAATTGGCAGTGGGTCAAAGCTGATGATGATAATGTGGTCAATATGGAGGATGTTGGTAATCCTGACCGGAGAAATATTGTTGCCCAATCTAGTAATGGCCTAGCCAGAATTAAAGCCACAGCAGAAATTACTACGGCTGATGTTTCAATTGGTGATAGTGTTGGCAGAAAAATTAGCGATAGTAGCGAGGCGGAAGTATTTATTTGCATATATCCTTGGCCAGCCACACCACCGATGCAGGATTCACAGTATGGTTTTCAAATGAAATATTGTCGCGGCAATGATAGCGCTAATTTGTTGGGTATGTTGTCAGATCCGACTAATTCTATTATTTCTCTTACCACTTCTGATCCAGATTTAGAAAGAGAATATTTATTTAATTATCTGGTTTCTTCTTTGCCCGTGGGCGGACAAACAGAACCATTTATTATCAGTAAATTACAAAGGTTTAAAATTGGTCAGTTATTAGTTTTATGGTGGAAAAACTTATTAGCTATGTTCAATAAACAGTCAGTTTGGGCACAGGTACCCCAAGATGTGATTGGATTGCGGATTTATAATAATCCTAATCGCTTGGGTCCGAGAGCTTGGTATGAACAAAAATCATTCCCCAAGGGTAATCCGCAAGATATTACTGTTGATGGATTTCCCGCCATAAAGGATGGTACTTCAGTTTATATACTTGGCCCTCGACGCGCGGGTTCAATTGAAACTTATATTTATGTTTTGTCTTACAATGATTTATCCAGTCAGAATAATATTGCCATTTTTAATCAGTTAATAAAAAATTTCCGTTTTTATACTTTAACGCCGGAAGAAAAACCAGCCGTTGCAAGGGATTTAAAAAGATTGGCTGATGCCAGTTTTATAGCGACGCAATTAGAACGTTATAAAAATCGAACTGGAAATTATCCAGCTTTGTCCGCGGGAAGTTATATTGCCGGCATGTCAACCAGTAAATGGCCTTCTTGGCAGGCTACTTTAGGAAACCAATTAGGTGTAAGTATTCCCAATGATCCAATTAATAAATTTGCCAGTTATTGCTCTAATAATCCCAATCAAAGTTGTTGGCAAAATAGTGATTGTGGCACTGGACAGTGTTTATCAGGTTGTGGCGAAGAGGCAAATCCTGATACCTGTTGGAACGAAGTGACTCAAGAATATTCTTGTCCGGCTGGTTCAGCAGTTTATCAGTACCGACGTTATGGGACTAATGATTTTCGTATTGGTGTATTATTGGAAGTAAATGATTATGAAGCTTTGCCAACTTATTTAGATGTAAATGAAGCTTATTGTAATGGTACTATTTATACTGGCGATGGTTTTTGCGGTGATGGCATAGTTCAAGCATCTTTAGGGGAGCAGTGTGAAGTAGGGCAACAAATTTTAGCCTGCAATCCTACTTGGCCCAATTATTACAATCCTATTTATCAGCAATGTGAATCAGATTGTAGTTGGCCTGATGCTCAAGTATCTACTTGTGGCGGTTATTGTGGTGATGGTGTATTACAGTCAAGTAATGAAATTTGTGATGGCACTGCCGGTCTGGGAGGAGTAGGGCCAGCCACTTGTTATACTGATTGCAGTGGTTTTTATTGTAATCCCGGTTATGTTTTAGTAGGCGGTGTTTGTCAGCTTGATTGGTGCAATCCTGCTACTCAGGATTGTTCTAGTCAAATACCCAATGGCAATGGTCAATATCAATCTTGTAATTATGTCAGTGGTAATTGGCAGTGGTCAGATTGTCAGGTAACCAGTTGTAACCCCGGTTATGTGATTAGTGGAAATAGTTGTGTTTTACCTCAACCCACAGTAACTATAACTAGCCCAGCTAACAATACTAACGGCGGCAGTAGTGTTACTATGACTTTTGTAGTAAATCAAGGTGGGGTATACAACGTGCTGCGTGACGGAGTGATTGTTTATACCACCGGTGTCAATGCCGGAACTTATACTTACAATTTTACTGGACTAACTGCTGGACCTCATGTTTTAGGAGTATCTATTACCAATGCCAATGGCACTGGTAATGCGCAAATAAACTATACTGTTAATCCACCACCTCAACCCACAGTAACTATAACTAGCCCAGCTAACAATACTAACGGCGGCAGTAGTGTTACTATGACTTTTGTAGTAAATCAAGGTGGGGTATACAACGTGCTGCGTGACGGAGTGATTGTTTATACCACCGGTGTCAATGCCGGAACTTATACTTACAATTTTACTGGACTAACTGCTGGACCTCATGTTTTAGGAGTATCTATTACCAATGCCAATGGCACTGGTAATGCGCAAATAAACTATACTGTTAATCCACCACCTCAACCCACAGTTACTATTACTAACCCTACTAATGGTAGTACTGGCACTAGCACTGTTTTTCTAACCTTTAATATTAGTCAAAGTGGAGTATATACCATTTCGCGCAACGGCTCACTTGTTTATACTAGTGGCAACGTAGCAACTGGTAGTCATACTTATGTTTTGGGGGGATTGTCACCCGGACCACATATTTTAGGTGTATCTATTACCAATGCCAATGGTACGGGTAATGCTCAAGTTATTTACAATGTTAATCCACCCCCGCCAGATCCGCCGACCGTTACTATAAACAGTCCTGCCAATAATACCACGGGTGGTAGTAGCGTGACTATGAATTTTACGATTAGTCAAAATGGTACTTATAATATTTTACGTAATGGGGTGGGTATTGCCACCAGCACTGTATCAGCCGGAACCTATACTTATACTTTCAACAATTTAACTAATGGTAATTATATTTTAGGAGTATCTATTACCAATGCCAATGGCACTGGTAATGCGCAAATAAACTATACTGCCAATACACCTCCCCCTACCGTCACTATCAATAGTCCTGCTGATGGCGGCACTAGTAATTCTAGTATTGTTGTTATGCAATATACAGTTAGTGCCGCAGTAACAGCTTCATTTTTTGTTGATGGTTCTTTGGTAGGTGGAACCAGTCATAGTAGTAGTGGCACATACAGCTTTGATTTTACTGGTCTTACTAATGGTACTCATATATTACAGGTCAATGTTAGTAATTCTTATGGGAATGCTAGTGCTCAAATTACTTACAATATAAGTGTGCCGCCGGTTGTTACTATTTTAAGTCCGGTTAACAATAGTAGTGGTGGTAGTAGCGTGGTAATGCAATTTAATATTAGCCAGGCTGGAACTTATAGATTATTTTTGGATGCCACACCAGTATTTACTACCACTGCTAACGCTGGAACTTATACGTATAATTATACTGGTTTAACCACCGGTAGTCATGTCTTGCGAGTAGAATTATCAAACAGTTATGGTAATGATAGTGATCAAGTAACATATAATAAGATAGCAGAAATACCAGCTGCTCCGTCGGGATTAACTGCTGTTGCCAGTGGTAATAATATAACTTTAAATTGGACAGATAATTCTAACAATGAAACAAATTTTGTAATTGATCGGGCAGTTGGTAGTCCAACATCTTGGACGATTGGGTATACTATGGTTGGTGCCAATGTTACCACCTTCCAAGATACTGGTTTATCAGATGATACATATTATTATCGAATTCGAGCAGAAAATGTTGATGGTTTTAGTGCTTACTCCAATACAGCTAGTGCCGTAGTGTTATCACAAGCTACCATTTTTGTTTCCAGTCTTTCAACGCAGGGCAATGTGGGTGCTGGTTATATAGAAAATGTTGATCAATTTTGCCAAAACTTAGCTAATGCTTCAAGTTTAGTCAGACCTGGACAATGGCGGGCTTGGATTTCAGGTTTGTCAATGTCAGGGATCAATATAAACGCAAAAGGACATTTTACTGGCTATCAATCTGTCCCATTATATAATAAAAGTAGTTCAAATATGTTTTTAGTCGCTAGTAATGTGTCAGCATTATGGACCACTGGAATTCAAGCAAATGTTTTGTATGATGAAAATGGGATTAGTAGGCCGACTGATATCTATACTGGTACTTATAGTGATGGCTCAGCTTCTGGTATAAATTGTAATAATTGGTCAAATAATACTTGGTATTATGGTGGAGGAGTTGGCGTAAATGATTATTATCCTATTGCAGGTCTTCCTCTTTGGACTAATTCTCATCAACTTAGTTGTAATATGAACGCAAATATTTATTGTATTTGGTATAGACCATAAAATATATGGAAGAAATTAATCAAAAAGTAAAAGAATTTAAAGAAAAAAGAAAAATTAAATTTCTAATTATTTTATTGTTAGTTTTAATTGTTGTAACCGCTGGAATAATATATTTTTTTTGGAACAATGAAATAAAGTTGGCGATGCGTGGTCGGGATGGCAAACAAGTAGATTTAACCATTGGTAATAAAGAGGTTATAGATGCCACGCTTGATTCTGATGGCGACGGGTTGACTGATGTTATAGAAAATCGTCTAGGCACTGATAAAAATAAGACTGACTCTGATAATGATGGTATTATTGATGGCGAAGAATTGATGGGTTGGGGGACTAATCCTCTCAAATTAGATAGTGATAATGATGGGTTGTCTGATTATAATGAAGTTAAAGCTTATGGTACTGATCCGCTAAAACCAGATAGTGATGAGGATGGTTTTGCTGACGGTTGGGAAGTTTTTAATAATTTTAACCCCAAAGGAAAAGGAAAGTTAGAATAATTATAATTTTTTTTGTATAATAATATTATAATAAAATATTATTGATATCTTATGTTTGATGATATAAAAAATAATAGCCAAATTATGAATGATAATAGTTCTGATAAAAATGTTTCTAAGCCAGTGGAAGATATTTTTTCCGAAACAGAAAAAAACAATCCCACTCCTCAACTGCAGGAAATTTTAGATACAAATACTATGCCCGCTGCTTATCAGCCAACTAATAATATGTATGAATCGGGTAAGAATAAAAAAAATGTATTAAAGTTATTGTTACTAATTATTTTTGTTGCCATTGTGGGAATAGGTGGTTATATTGCTTATGGTATGTATCAAGATAGTCAGGTTAAAAAAGTTTTAAATGAACCAGAAACATCTTCAGTTAACAACGATGAAAATTCTTCTAATACTAACTCCGATGTTACTATTATCTCAGGAAATGTAGTTGATACTGACAATGACGGTTTATCAGATCAAGAAGAGTCTACCTTTGGTACTGATATAAATTTGCCCGATACAGATAGTGACAATTTATTTGATCGGGAGGAAATAAAAATTTATGGAACCGATCCTTTGAATTCCGATACTGACGGTGATGGTTATCTTGATGGTGATGAGGTTAAAGCAGGTTATAATCCATTGGGACCAGGCAGGTTATGGCCGGAAAATCCCAATCCAAATATTGAAGAATAAATATATTTATGGTTTCAGAACAGAGTAATTTTGATCAATTCAATAGTTATGACCAAGCCCCGGCTATTTATACCATGCCAGAAAAATTTTTGCCTAAGCAAAAGAAACAAAAAAATAAATCTGGTAAAGGTATAATAATTTTTTTGTATTTTTTGATCGCTGTAGTTTTGATTGGAGCTGGTTTTGCTGTGTGGTTTTTATTTTTAAGACAGGAACCAGAAGTTATTGAACAGCCAAAAGTTATACCCCAGGTAAATATAACCAATCCGACTAGTACACCAGCGGTGCAAGAGGAAATTACTCCGGTTGAAGTTAAATTTGTTGCGCGTGATGCACAGGGTAATGAGTTCTCCCACGTTTTGATCAAATTAACTGATGTTGATACTGAATTAGCAGAAAAAATCAAAGTAACATCATTATTGCCTGAACAAATGACTGGAAGAGCTAGTCGTGCCATTGGGGCTATTTATTTATTTACCATAGAAGACAGTAAAAATTTATCTCGCCCCACCACTTTTATTTTTTCTTATACAGAACCTGATGATTTAACAAGTAAAAAGGAGAACAGCTTGCAATTAGCAGAAGAAATATCACCCGGTACTTGGAAGTATTTGACCGGTAGTAAACTTGATATAGTAGCCAATACTATAAGCATAGAACTATCGTCTTTCCCTCAAGGACAAGTAACTATTTTGTCGAATTTAGAAGAAGAAGAAAATTTTGATTTTTACAACCCTCTGTCCGATGAACAACCACAAGATAATGACATTTTAGTAACAACTCCTTTAAGTTCAACTTTAGATTCTGACAACGATGGTTTAACTGATGTTGAAGAACAGCTTTATAAATCTAACCCATCTTTACCCGATACTGATGGAGATGGATTTTTAGATGGGCAGGAGGTAATTAATAAATATAGTCCAATTAGCGCTGATAGTTTATTAGCTGCTGGTTTAGTTAATGAATATAAAAATGATGATATGAAAATAAGTTTATTTTATCCATCTAGCTGGACAGTAAGAATTGGTAATGCGGAAACACAATCGGTTTCTTTCGAATCAAGTGGTGATGATTTTATTCAGATTTCTATTCAAGATAATCCTGATAATTTAGATGTTTATGCTTGGTATAGTAAATTGGCTCCCAATATTGATCAAACCTTACTTGCTAAAACTACAATTGCTGGTTTAGACGCTATTTATTCTCCAGATATGGCCAACTTATATGTAGCGCAAAATAACAAAATATATATTTTGACCTATAGTGCTGGGTTAAAAACTCAAGTAGATTATTTGACTACTTTTGCAATGATGCAGGCCAGTTTAAACTTTTTAACAAATGGCAATTAAAGTTTTTTTTTATTCTGCTAAGCCAAGCAGTATAAATAAAAAAATAGTAGATTTAGTAGTTAAGCAAACTATTAGTTTGGCTGTTGGCAAAAATTTATCTTCAGAATTGTCAGTGGTTTTATTGCCGGATAGTTCGGTTAAAGTATTAAATAAAAAATATCGCCATATAGACAAACCTACAGATGTATTGTCTTTTCCGGGTAAAAGTGAAAAAATGCCCAATTTTGATAATTTTTTAGGGGAAATTGTAATTGCCAGAGGTGTTTGTCAAAAACAAGCCAAGATACATAAGCACAGTTTTAAAAAAGAGTTTATTATTCTCTTGATTCATGGCCTGCTTCATTTATTGGGTTACGATCACAAGAAAAATAAAGAAGCGATAATTATGGAAAGTTTAGAAGCAAAAATATTAAAAAAGGTGTATGAAGTTGTTTAGTAATTTTTTGAGTAGTTTGCGCAATGCTTTAAGTGGCTGGCGTTATTTATTTGTCAGCCAACAAAATTTTCGTATTCAAGTTTTTTTTGGTTTGATGGTTTTCATCACAGCTTGGCTACTAAAAGTCAAAAGACAGGATTGGTTAGTTTTATTATTATTAGTTACTATGGTTTTGGTGTTAGAAACTCTAAATACAGTTTTTGAATTTTTTTTAGATATGGTGAAGCCAAAAATAAATAGCTATGTAAAAATGTTTAAAGATATGTTGGCAGCAATGGTTTTATTGGCTTCATTGGCAGCCGGAATTATTGGTATCATTATATTCTATCCTTACTTGAGAAATATATTTGTTCAATAAGATTTAGAATTTTAATTTTATTTTTTTAAAAAATATTGTATAATACAGAGGTAATTATCAGGTAATATTAAATATTGTCAGCATGGGGAAAAGTAATATTATTAGCGGTTTGGATATTGGGACTACTCATATTAGAGTGGTAGTTGGTCAGTCTGCAGGTGAACAATTAAATATTATGGCTGCAGCGGAAGTGCCTGCTGAAGGGGTGAGTAAAGGAGTAATTAACAGCATAGAAGATGCTGTTTCTTCTGTATCTTTAGCTTTAGAAAAGGCAGAAAGACTATCTGGATTGCCGATTGAAAGTACTTTTGTAGCTATTTCTGGTTCCCATATAATTTCTGAGGATAGTCACGGTGTGGTAGCGGTAGGAAAAGCTGATGGCGAGATAAGAGATGATGATGTTGAGCGCGTAATTGAGGCAGCTCAAGCTGTAGCTAGCCCACCTAATTATGAGATTTTGCATGTTATACCAAGATCTTTTAGTGTGGATAATCAAACTGGAATAAAGGATCCGGTGGGAATGACTGGGGTGAGATTGGAAGTTGACGCACAGATTATTCAAGGTTTATCTACCCAGGTAAAAAATTTAACTAAATGTGTTTATCGTACAGGGGTTGATATTGATGATTTAGTTTTAGGGGTGCTGGCCAGCTCTGAAGCCGTCTTGTCCAAAAGACAAAAGGAATTAGGTGTTGCTTTGGTCAATATTGGTGGAGCAACAACTAGTTTAGCAGTATTTGAAGAAGGTGATATTTTACACACTAAAATATTACCGGTGGGTGGCATGCATATTACCAATGATATTGCCATTGGCCTAAGAACTTCAGTGGATGTTGCCGAAGAAATAAAATTGAATTATGGTAATTGTGATCTATCAAAAATAGAAAAAAGAAAAGAAATTGATCTATCAGAATTTTCAGAAGTTGAATCAGGCTATGTTAGTTTAAAACAAGTTACAGAAATTATTCAGGCTAGAGTAGAAGAGATTTTTAAAATGATTGAGTCAGAGCTTAAAAAAATTGATAGAGCTGGCATGTTACCTGCCGGTATAGTCTTTACTGGAGGTAGCGCTAAATTACCTGGGCTAATAGATTTTGCTAAAAATTATTTAAAATTACCAGCTGGTTTAGGCAAAAACCAGTCAGTTTCGAGCGCAATTGATAAGATTAATGATGTAAGTTTTTCAACAGCTTTAGGTTTGGTTGTTTGGGGACAAGGTGTTTATAGTTCTCAAGGAACAAGTAGTCCATTTGATAAAATAAAACCGGTTCAAATGTTAACGAATGTTAAGAAAATATTTAAAAAATGGATACCTTAAGAAAAATTTAATTTTTTTTAAAACTCTCCTTAGGGGAGTTTTTTTGTACACTAAAAATTTTCTAATGAACAATAAATTGGTTCATCTGCTTCTGGCTATTTAAATTATTTTTTTTTAAAATATAATCAATATTATTTATGAATTTATGATGATTTATATTTTTAATTTTTTTAATATTTAAATAGAATTATATGGAAGTAAAACCAGAAGTAGAAACATTTGCTAAAATTAAAGTGATTGGTGTGGGTGGTTCAGGTGGTTCGGCTATCAACCGTATGATTGCCACCAAAATTAGAGGGGTAGAGTTTGTAGCTGTGAATACTGATGCTCAAGCTTTACATCACAATGAAGCGCCAAATAAGATTCATATCGGAAAAAATACTACCCGTGGCCTAGGTGCTGGGATGGATCCAGAATTGGGTAAATCTGCTGCTGAAGAAGAACAGGAAGAATTAGAAGAAGTCGTGCATGACGCCGATATGGTATTTATTACTTGTGGTTTGGGTGGGGGAACTGGTACAGGCGCTTCACCAATTATTGCGGAAATGGCTAAAAAAGCAGGGGCCCTAACTGTTGCTGTGGTAACTAAACCATTTACATTCGAAGGTGCACAAAGACGCTACATTGCCGATCAAGGTTTACAAGAGTTAGCCGATCGGGTAGATACAATTATTACCATACCCAACGACAGATTATTGCAGATTATAGATAAAAAAACATCACTGATAGATGCTTTCGCCGTAGTTGATGAAGTTTTACGTCAAGGAGTTCAAGGTATTTCTGAAATAATCACAGTGCCAGGACTTATTAATGTTGACTTTGCTGATGTTAAGGCGGTTATGAAAGAAGCGGGGAGTGCTTTAATGGGTATTGGGCGTGGTAGCGGTGAAAATCGAGCAGTAGAAGCTGCCAAAGCAGCAATCAATAGTCCTTTATTGGAAATGTCAATCGATGGTGCCAAAGGAATTTTGTTTACTGTCTCTGGTGGGAAAGATTTAGGCATGTATGAAGTCAACGAAGCGGCTAATGTAATAACTCAATCAGCTGATCCCAATGCTAAAGTAATTTTTGGCACAATTATTGATGATTCTTTGGGTGATGAGGTAAAAGTGACGGTCATTGCTACTGGGTTTACTGGACAACCTCTAAAAAGGAAGGATTTAGATTTAAAGGATTTAAAATCAAATCTTAAACAAGAAAAAGAAGTAATGCCGGTAAGAGACACAAAGGAAGTATTGCTGAAAAATCAAGAAGAAGAACCAATGTCACCGTCACGAAAATATGCCCGGCCATTGCCTCAACAAAAAATTCAAGAACAGAAAAAAAATGAAGAGGAAGAAGAGTTAGAAATTCCCGCGTTTATTAGGAAAAAAATGATGTAGTCAGTCTATTTGCTTTTTATAGTAAATTATTAAAGAATCTAACATTTAGTTAGATTCTTTTTATTTAATTATCCACAAGTTATGTGTCGCATTTTTTTATGAATTATAGTTTTTTTAAAAAATAAATTAATTTTTTATCAATATTTTTTGGCATTTTTTGCTTAGAAGTTTTTAAAATGCTAATATTTGACACTACAATATATAGGGTTATAATAAAAAATGCGAATACTATATATTGGGTTTGGTTATTTTTTTTAATAAATTATATTTTTATATATGATTTGCCCTTTATGCGGTCATGAGAATACCAAGGTAAATGATACCAGATCTTCGCAGGATGGTTTATCAATACGTCGTCGTCGGGAATGTGTAAAATGCGGTTATCGTTTTTCTACTTTGGAAGAAACAGAAATTTTAGATATGACCGTTATAAAACGTGATGGCCGGAGGGAAAATTATAATAAAGATAAATTAATTAGAGGTTTAGAAAGAGCTTTAGAAAAAAGACAGTACCAACCAGAAGCCTTTCATAGTTTAGTACAGCAAATTGAAAGGGATATTCAAAAATTAAAAAAAAGCGAAGTTACAACTGAACAAATTGGTCAAATCGTAATGAATAATTTAAAGCAGTTTGATCAAGTCGCTTATATTCGCTTTGCTTCAGTTTATCGCGCTTTTACTGATGCGAGTAGTTTTGTAAACGAGCTGGAAAAGCTGAATAATTAATTATTTTATTATTTAAAAAATAAGTATTAATATATACCCCATGCCAAATACATCAACCTCTCAAATCAAAGGTCCTATTACACTTACTTATATTTTGAAGCGCGACGGTTCGTCGGAGCTTTTTAATTTAGAAAAACTTAAAAAGTCTGTATCACAGGCTTTGACAGCAGTCGGCATTAAAGATAATCCAATTTCCAGTAAGGTGGCAGAAGAAGTAATACAAAAAATAAGAAATGATATGGCGACAGGTGGACTTCCTAGTACCTTGGCTATTAGAGAGGCTGTGGAAGTTTCTTTGCGCGAAAGAGGGCTTGGTCCGGCAGCTGATGCTTATCAGGATTATTTTGTGGCTAAAAGACAAAATGTTAAACAGAATAATTCTGTTGGAATTAAAAAATCACCTTTGGCCAAGGCAAAAGGATTACAATTTGATTATTTTTTTTCTGAAGCAAATATTCATCCCTTTGATCAAGTTGAATGGGAATATAGAAACGCTAAGATTGCCAGTATAAAAGGAGAGGTTATTTTTGAACAAAACAATATAGAGGTACCTAAATTTTGGTCACAAAATGCTACTAATATTGTCGCCAGTAAATATTTTTATGGTGATCAAAATAAAGGTGAACGCGAAAGTTCGGTTAAACAACTGATTGATCGGGTTACTCGCACAATTACAGATTGGGGTAAAGAGGATAAATATTTTGCCAACGATGAAGCCGCGGAAACATTTTATAGTGAATTAACTTGGTTAATACTAAATCAATATGGAACTTTTAATAGCCCAGTTTGGTTTAATTGCGGAGTTCATCGTTATGATAAAGGTAGTGGTGTTGGTCGACATTACTGGGATAAGAAAGAACAGACCGTTAAAATAGCTGCTGATGATTATACTCATCCCCAATGTAGCGCCTGTTTTATTTTATCCATACAAGATACGATGGATTCAATTTTAGATTTAGCCAAAACCGAAGGTATGATTTTTAAATTTGGTTCTGGCAGTGGGGTTAATTTATCACCTATTAGATCATCTAAGGAAAAGTTATCAGGCGGCGGGCAAGCCTCCGGCCCGGTTAGCTTCATGAAAGGTTATGATGCTTTTGCTGGTGTGATTAAATCCGGGGGTAAAACCAGAAGAGCTGCCAAGATGGTTATTTTAAATGTTGATCACCCCGATATAATTGATTTTATTGAAGCCAAAGCAAAAGAAGAGAAAAAAGCTTGGGCATTGATTGATGCTGGCTATGATGGGGCAATTGACGGCGAGGCTTACACTTCTATTTTTTTTCAAAATGCTAATCACTCAGTGAGAGTAACTGATGAGTTTATGCAAGCAGCAGTAAATGATGATTATTATTGGACAAAAAAAATAAAAGATGGTCAACCGCTGGAAAAATTATCAGCTAAAGAGGTTTTGAAAAAAATTGCCGTCAGCACTCATCTTTGTGGTGATCCGGGATTACAATATGATTCTATCATCAATGATTGGCATACATGTGCCAATACAGATCGTATTTATGCTTCCAATCCCTGCAGTGAGTATATGTTTTTAAATGATACGGCTTGTAATTTAGCCTCACTTAATTTAATGAAATTTAGAAACGAAGATGGTTCATTTAATGCTAAATTGTTTGAAAAAGCAGTGCGTATTTTTATAACAGCCATGGAAATAATAGTTGATAATGCTTCTTATCCCACTGAAGCTATGGCTAGAAATTCTCATTTATATCGCACCTTAGGCTTGGGTTATGCTAATTTAGGGGCTTTACTTATGAGTAATGGCCTATCATATGATAGTGATGAAGGTAGGAGTTTAGCGGCAGCCATTTCTGCTATTATGACTGGGGCGGCTTATGAACAGTCTGGACAAATAGCCAAAGTAGTTGGACCATTTCCTGGTTTTGCTGAAAACAAAGAGCCAACCATTAGAGTAATGAAAAAGCATTTGGCGGCTGTTGATAATATTCAATCTTTTAATCATAGTAATAATTTAATTGATTATGCGCGAGATATTTGGCAACAAGTTGTAATTGATGCTCAAGAAAATGGTTTAAGGAATGCTCAAACTACTGTTTTAGCTCCGACTGGAACAATTGCTTTTATGATGGATTGTGATACAACCGGCGTTGAACCTGACATTGCTTTAGTAAAGTATAAAAAATTGGTAGGAGGTGGTTATATGAAAATTGTTAATGCCACCGTTACTCAAGCTTTAGAATCATTGGGTTATAATCCCCAAGAAATAGAAAGAATTAAAGAGTATATTGATAAGGAAGATACAATTGAAGGAGCTGCGGATTTAAAATCAGAACATTTATCAGTTTTTGATTGTGCTTTTAAACCAGCTAAAGGCACTCGTTCTATTGGTCATATGGGTCATATTAAAATGATGGCTGCTATACAACCATTTATTTCCGGGGCAATATCTAAAACAGTTAATATGCCCGAAACCGCAACGGTTGAAGAAATAATGGATGCATATATTCAAGGTTGGAAATTAGGTTTGAAAGCCTTGGCTATTTATCGTGACGGATCAAAACGTACCCAACCTCTTAATACCAATAAGGAAGATGGTTCTAAAAAAGAAGGAATAAAAGACACAAACAAAGAATTATCTTTCACCACTGAATACAAACCTCGTCGCCGTCGTTTACCAGATGAAAGAAAGTCAATTACCCATAAGTTTGTTATTGGCGGTCATTCAGGTTATTTGATAGTTGGTCTTTATCCCGATGGTACTCCCGGAGAAATATTTGTTACTATTGCCAAAGATGGTTCAGTGATATCTGGTTTAATGGACGCTTTTGCTACGAGTGTTTCTTTGGCCTTACAATATGGAGTACCTTTGAAAGTATTGGTTAATCAATTTGCTCATCGTCGTTTTGAACCATCAGGTTTTACCAATAACCCTCAAATAAAGATAGCTAAATCTTTTGTTGATTACATTTTTCGTTGGCTGGCTTTGAAATTTTTAACTCCAGAGGAAGCAGAGGCAGTTGGAGTTAAACCCAACGGTGAAGCTGAAACTGCTGCTATAAAATTTCCTGACAATCGCAATTTAGAAAATGGTTTTTTAGAAATTAAAGATGAACCCGAACACAAATTACCGGTGGAAGAGGTAAAACCAAAAGAAAATTTATTTTCTAGTATTAAAGAAGTGGAAAAATTTGTTTCCGAAAGCGAACAATTTACTTTTGACAATCAAGCTGACGCTCCGACCTGTTCAACCTGCGGAGAAATTATGGTTCGTAACGCCTCCTGTTATAAATGTTTAAATTGTGGTGCAACCAGTGGTTGTTCATAAAGAAAGTTGAAAATTGTGTTAATAATTTGTCAAGATAAGTAACAATGAAAATATATACTAAAAAAGGTGATAGCGGAGAGACATCGTTATTGGGTGGTAAAATAGTAAAAAAAAGTCATCAACGCATCAATGCTTACGGTACGATTGATGAATTAAATAGTTACCTTGGTTTAGTAAGAAGTTTTAAAATCAAAGAATGGCATCAAGATAATTTACTGAAAATTCAAAGAGATTTATTTAATATCGGTTCTAGATTGTCTTTAGATCCGGGTAGTCAAGTTAAAAATTTACCCCTCCTAACTGAAGCTGATGTTGAATTTTTAGAACAACAGATAGATGCTATGGAAAAATTTTTACCACCACTGAATGCATTTATTATTCCCGGCGGAAGTCAAGCCGTAGCCAGTTGTCAAATAGCCCGTACAGTTGCCAGACGTGCTGAACGAGAATTAAATAAACTTGATATCAGCGAACCAGTTGAAATGGTAATAAAAAAATATCTTAATCGTTTAGCAGATTATTTATTTGTTTTAGCCAGAAGTATTAGTTATGATGAAAATATCGAAGAGATATTATGGAAGTAAAAAAACACATTTACGGTTTAGAAATAATTTGAATATATGGAAAAAGAATTACTAAAAACAAGATTAATATTTTCTGCTTTAGTGGTGGTTGTTTTTATATTGGGTGGTTATCTTTGGCAAAAAAATACAGCTATTGCTCCAATCATACCAAGTAACAATTCAAATGTTAATACTGAATTAGCTACGGTTAATGCTTATTTAGAAATCGAAGGTATTTATGAAAATGAAGTGGCTATTCAAGCTTTTTCTGGTCAGACATTATTAGGGGTCATGCAACAATTAAATCAATCTGATCCGACTTTAAATTTAAAAACTCAGGATTATCCAGGTTTAGGTAGTTTAGTGGTGCAGATGGGTTCTTGGGTAAATGGGCAGGATAATAAATATTGGCAATATAAAGTTAACGGTGTTATGCCGATGGTTGGTGCTGATCAGTATGTGGTGCAACCAGGTGATAAAATAAAGTGGGAATTTAAACAATCAGAATTTTAAAGACCATCTTTATGGCTAACAAATATAAATTGGTGATTAGCAGTTTATTAGTCGGATTAATTGTTTTGGCTAGATTTTTACCACATCTGCCGAATGTGGCACCAGTAGCCGCCGTTGGTTTGACTACAGGAGCTTATTTAGGGCGTAAATGGGCTCTGGCAGTAGTGATGGTTGGAATGTTTTTGAGCGATTGGTTTATAGGTTTTTATCATTGGCCAATAATGTTGTCAGTTTATTTAAGTTTTTTATTTATTGCCTATGGTGGGGGTTGGTTATTGAAATATAAAACGCCTAAAATTGTATTAATTTATAGTTTAGGATCGTCACTGATTTTTTATTTTGTGACCAATTTTGCTGTGTGGGCGACAGCCCTATGGTATCCTAAAAATTTAGCTGGTTTAATGCTAGCTTATGAAATGGGCATACCTTTTTTGCGTAATACTCTGTTGGGAGATTTATTTTATACAGTTGTTCTATTTGTCAGTTGGGAATTAGTTTTATCAATCTCCCAGTTTTTGGCAAAACAAAAAAAACTGGAAAATATTGTTCAATAAATATATAATAAACAAGTAGTGAAAGTTTATTATTAACCTAAAAATATGAGTAATGATCTAGGTCGTTCATTAGAGGAGGATATAAAAAAAATATCAGAAGAAAATCATGCTTTACTTTTAGAAGTTTATAGATTAGTAAAAAAAATAAATCGTCACATGGTTTTTGATCAAGTAATGAGTGTGATTAAGATTGCTTTGATTTTAATACCTCTGTGGTATGCTTACACCGTCCTTGGTCCACAATTGAAACAGGTCTATGCCATGTACAGTGGTTTGTTGAGCGGAGAAGGTTCTTTTGGTCAGGTTCAAGAGTACCAAATCAATCAAGAGGTTTTGAAAAATTTATCGCCAGATGTTTTGAATCAATTGAAGAAATCTGGAATTATTAAATAATTAATTAAAAAAGTATGGACAACAAACCTAGGTCCTTGCTATTTATTGTAACAACAATTTTGGTGGTGATGGTTTTCTCTACTCTGACCGGTGGGGTGGCGGGTTTTTTGGCTGGTGTATATTCTCCACAAATAATTGGTCAAATAAAAAATCCAATTGTAAGGAATTTATTTCCTGCTGGAGAATCTAAATCGGTAACAAATTCTCAGACATTACAAATCGTTGAGGATTCGGCTACGGTGTCAGCAGTAAAAAAAGTAACTCCAGCCGTGGTATCAATAGTTGTTACCAAAGATTTGTCTGCTATTTATCAAAATCAATTTCCTTTTGATGATTTTTGGTTTGGTTTTCCATTTAATTTTAGTTTACCTCAAGCGCCGCAAGGTAAGCAAAAAATTGGCGGGGGAACTGGTTTTGTAGTTGATGCAGATAAAGGTTTGATTGTAACTAACCGGCATGTGGTAGATGATGATCAGGCTGAGTATTCTATTATTACCAATGACGGGGAAAATTTTCCTGCTAAAGTATTGGCCCGTGACCAATTTAATGATTTAGCTATATTGCAGGTGGAAGCAAAAAATTTAGTCGCAGTGGAATTGGGCGACTCTGATTCCTTAGCACTTGGCCAGACAGTGATTGCTATTGGTAATGCTTTAGGAGAATATACCAACACTGTGACTCGCGGTGTAGTGTCTGGTATTGGTCGGACTATAGTAGCCGGTGGGACTACAGGTAGTGAAAAGTTGGAAGGTATAATTCAAACCGATGCTGCTATCAATCCCGGCAATTCCGGCGGACCATTGATTAATTTAGCCGGCCAGGTGATTGGTATCAATACTGCTATCGATAGACAAGGGCAATTAGTTGGTTTTGCTATTCCTATAAATTCGGTTAAAAAAATTATTGAATCAGTAGAAATCAACGGTAGGATTATTCGGCCTTATTTAGGGGTACGTTATATTTTACTTAATAAAGAAATTGCTGAAAAAAATAATTTAGCGATTAATTATGGTGCATTGATTACCAGAGGGGATAATATTTCTGATTTAGCAGTGATTCCAGGCAGTCCTGCTGATAAAGCCAATTTGCGAGAAAATGATATTATTTTAAGTGTTAATGATAAAGAAGTAAATGCAGATAATTCGTTGGCTAAATTGATTCAGCAATTTAGCCCCGGTGATGAGATTAAATTGAAGATTTGGCGGCAAGGCGAAGAAAAGGAAGTAATGGTAAAATTGGAAGAATATAAAGAGTGAATTTGCCGTTGGTTTGCCAGATAAAAATTTAATAATTTTCAGATAAAAAATCCCGACTATTTTAGGTCGGGATTGGTTTTTAATTGTGATAAGATGGACGATCTATTATGATCAATAAAAATATTAAGGTAAAAATGTAAACAATTTCGAAATATTTTTTAATTATCTCATAAATAGTAGCAACCAGTGCACCAACAAAGATGCTGATAGTTAAAGTTAGGATTATACCCATTTCGGAAAGAGCAAAAAAAGTTACAGTGGCAAAATAAAAACTAATAGCAAATTTTATTGCTGTTGCCGCATCTTCGAGGTCATTGTTGAAAGTCAGCATTATAACTAAATAAATTAATAAAGTTATAAATAATGCCCAACCGGCATTGGGCAAACCAGAAATAATCCCAGTAAAACTGCCGATAAAAAAAAGATTTAAATCAATTTTTTTTAATTTTTTTTCCAATTTTCCCCAAAGGTATTTTAGAAAAAAAATAAAAACTGGCAGGCATAATATGTTAATAACCAGTAATAGATTAAGATCGATGTTAATACTAGTTTGCCAGGCAAAAAGATGGGAACTGGCAAAATTTACTGTTTGTGCATCTGATAAATCATTGGACGTGCCAATTAACCAGAAGGTTATAAAAGTAGCTAAAAACGCCAAAATATTATTTTTCATGATAACCTCGCTTGTTGATGATATAAGAAAAAAGTTAATTGTAAAAAAACAGGTTCAAATTACTATATAATTTTTTCTTTTTAATGTCAATATTTTGCTACTTATTAGTTAAATATGATAAGATGCGAATATGAAAGAAACTATCGACAAATTAGAACAGTTGCAAGGAAAAATAAAAACCGCTTTAGAGGTTGTCAATTTACCAATTAAAAAAAATAAACTGAAAGAATTGGAAGCGTTGATGCAAGATCAGGATTTTTGGCAAGATCAGATAAAAGCTAAAAATATTTCTCAGCAAGCGGCACTCTTAAAACGCCAAATTGACCAATGGCAAGATATTGCCAAAAATGTAAACGATCTTTGGGAAATTGCTCAGGCTGATGCTAAGGATTTGGATGTAAATTTACGTAAAGAAATTGATCAGCAAACCGTTGTTTGGGAAAAAAAATATTATGAATTAGAGCGGGAGTTGTTGTTGTCAGGAAAATATGACGCCAGCAATGCAATTTTATCAATCTATGCCGGTGCTGGTGGTGATGACGCTCAAGATTGGGCCGAAATGTTGTCCAGAATGTATTTACGATTTTGTGAACGGCAAGGTTGGCAGACAGAAATTATTGATGCATCTCGAGGAGGTGAAGTTGGTATTAAATCTATAACCATTTTAATTAAAGGTGATTATGCCTACGGTTTTTTAAAATCAGAAAAAGGAGTTCATCGTTTGGTGCGATTATCGCCTTTTGATGCAGATCATGCTCGACACACGTCTTTTGCTTTGGTGGAAGTTTTGCCGGAAATGAATGAAGTTGAACGGGTAAAAATTGATGAAAAAGATTTACGGATTGATACTTTTATGTCATCTGGCAAGGGAGGACAATCGGTCAATACGACTTATAGCGCTGTTCGAGTTGTGCATCTACCCACCGGTATCAGTGTCTCTTGTCAGAATGAGCGTTCGCAACAGCAAAATAAAATGACCGCTATGAAAATTTTACAGGCTAAATTACAGCAACTAAAAGATGAACAACACGCAGCTAATATCAAAGATTTAAAGGGTGAGCACAAAGAAGCTGCTTGGGGCAATCAAATCAGGTCTTATGTATTGCATCCATATAAAATGGTTAAAGATCTGCGCACGGATTATGAAGAGGCAGATCCGGAAAAAGTTTTAGACGGTGACTTGATTTCATTTATAGATAGTTATCTTCATTACCACAGTAAATAAATAGTTTTGTTTTAATTTTACCAATGAAATTAGAACAAAAAATTAAAAATTTAGCTTATGAGGTTGGTTTTGATTTGGTAGGAATAGCCAACTTAAAGACAAGTCAATATAAAGCAAAGGTAAAAAATTGGGTAAAAAATGAATTTCATGGTCAAATGCATTGGTTTAAAGAAAATCTTGATCGTCGTTTAGAACCTAGGAAAAATTTATTTGGCAGAGCGGTGAGTGCGATTACTGTTGGCTTACTTTATAGACCAGTTGATATACCACCCGAATTAGCTAATGACCCTTCTCGAGGTTTAATCGCACGTTATGCTTGGTATGATGATTACCACAAGATTATGACTAAGATGTTGAAAGAATTAGCTCAAAAAGTTGACCAATTAATCAATAAAAAATGGCAATATCATATCTACATTGATACAGGGCCGGTTTTAGAAAGAGAAGTAGGAAGTCATGGAGGGTTAGGTTTTTTTGGGAAGAATACCACTTTAATAAATACTACTTTAGGATCTTATTTTTTTTTAGGTGAAATTATCTGTGATATAAAATTAAGTCCTGACCCGGTAAATAATAATCAAGGCACTTGTGGCAAATGTCGTCGTTGTCAAGATAAATGTCCGACTCAGGCTTTTGTAGAACCTTACCAGCTTGATGCTCGCCGTTGTATATCATATTTAACCATTGAACACTCCGGAGAAATACCGATACCTTTGCGAAAGTTGATGAAAAATTGGATTTATGGTTGTGATGTCTGCCAAGAGGTTTGCCCCTGGAATAAACGGGCTAAAAATTTATTTGCTAAGCAATTAAAAATTCATAAAGATTTAATTGCCCCGCCTTTGGCAGAGTTAATACTTATGACTGAAGATGATTTTAACGTTCGTTTTGCCCGATCGCCAATTAAAAGAATTGGTTGGTCAAAATGGATGAGAAACATTTTAATTGCTTGTGGTAATTGGGCAGATAGAACTTTGGTAAAACAGTTAAATTATTATGCTCGTCATCAGGACAAAGTAATTGCCAAAACTGCCCTGTGGGCCAGAAAAAATCTATAGATAATTTATGAGAGGAGAGAGAAAAGCAAGGAATCTAAAACCATATTATTATTTATATACTTTTGGCTGTGGTTTTTTGTTAGCCATAGCATTTGGCTATTGGCGGTCAGTTGAATTGATCTGGTTATATTCAGCTATTTTAGTAGCATATATTTTTTATAAGATTTTTGCTTTAAATTATTTTTTATTGTTATGTTTTTTTCTGATTGGGTTATTTTTAGGTTTTAGCCGGTGGCAGTATGTTAATTTTAATCAGCAACAACAATTCAAAAATTTCGTTTTCGCTGAAAAAATAGAATTAGTTGGCCAAATAGTTAGTGAAGTTGATGTCAGAACTGATCGGCAGTTGCTTACATTGAAACCAAATGTCGAAGAAAATAATAACCATAATTCAACAGGGAAAATATTAATTACCACAACCTTATATCCTAGCTATCAGTATGGCGATATTTTAAAAATTAGAGGCGAGTTGAAACCACCAGTTATTTTTCCTGATTTTGATTATGCCGCTTATTTGGAAAGATTTGGCATTGTCGCGGTGATGTATTATCCGCAAATAATCCATGTTGGACAGACAGATAGTTTTTATTCTTGGTTATTAAAAATAAAACTTAAACTTATTGATCAAGTTAATAAACTTTTACCTGAACCTGAAGCCTCATTTTTAAATGGTTTATTGTGGGGAGCAAAACGCGCCATTCCCGCTGTAGTATTGGAACAGTTTAATATAACCGGTACTACGCACATAGTGGCCTTGTCTGGTTACAATATAACTGTATTGGGGTTAATTGTTTTTTTTATTGCACCTTGGTTGGGGTTACATCGAAAAAAAGCTTTTTGGTTGGTTGTTTTTATTATAATTTTATTTATTTTTTTAACTGGTTACCCAGCTTCAGTGGTCAGAGCGGGGATTATGGGTATTTTAGTATTAGTAGCATATCGTTGGGGAGGCGGAGTAAAACCAGGTATACTTTTGATCACTTCGGCAACTTTGATGTGTGCTATCAATCCTTATATTTTGTTGGCAGATGTGGGTTTTCAGTTGTCGTTTCTTGCTACCATTGGTTTGATTTATTTAACACCTTGGTTGGAAAAATTTGGCACTTTTTTACCTATTAAATTGGGCATCAGAGAGTCCGTTATTGCAACTTTGGCGGCAATTATTATGACTACGCCGTTGATAATTTATCAATTTGGACGTTTTTCTTTTGTTGCTTTAGTAGTGAATGTTTTAATATTATTTGTTATTCCTTTAGTTATGGCGATTGGTTTTTTGGCTGTTTTAATTAGTTTGATTTTATTTCCTTTGGGACAACTTCTTGCTTGGCTAAGTTATTTTGGTTTACATTATATAATTTTAGTAACTGGATTTTTTAGTAAGTTGCCGTTTGCTTCGTTATTGATGATTAAGCCAAATTTACTTTTGGTAGTGTTTATTTATATATTAATATCAATTTTTATTTTTTATGTTCAAAGAAAAACGAAGGTTTTGGTTTAGTATTATAGTTGGCTTAGTTTTATTGATCGCAGCATTTTTATTGCTCAAGGAGATTTTAAATTGGTGGCCCAATTTTAAAAGCAATCGTTCTCAGGTTGATGTTTATTTTTTAGATGTGGGACAGGGCGATGCTACTTTGTTTTATACTGATAGTCGTGAAGTAATTTTAGTTGATGGTGGCCCTAACTTATCTGTTTTATATGAATTAGGCAAAGCTTTACCTTTTTATGAAAGAACTATAGATTTATTAATTCTTACTCACCCTGACAGTGATCATATTAATGGTTTAGTTGAAGTTGTTAAGCGATATAAAATTAAAAGAGTTTTATTTACTGGCATTTCTGATGATTTAGCTGCTTATAAAATTTGGCAAGAGTATATAAGATTGAGCGGAGCAGAAATAGTTATTGCCCAAGCTGGACAAAGATTTATTTATGGCGGTTTAAATTTAGCGGTACTTTATCCGTTGGAAGATTTATCTAATCGTACTTTTGTTGATACAAATGAATCTTCTTTAGCTATTAAATTTAGTTTTCAGACAATTGATTTTTTATTAACCGGTGATTTACCAATTGAACAGGAGTTGATATTAGTCAATTCAGGCAATGATTTATCGGCCGAAGTGATGAAAACCGGACATCATGGTTCAAAAACGTCAACTCACCAAAGTTTTTTAGATGCTGTTAAGCCGCAATATGTTGTGATATCAGCCGGTAAAGATAATAATTATGGCCACCCTCACTATATTGTTTTACAACGTTTGTTAAGTAGGCATATCAATATTTTACGCACTGACGAGATGGGTACTATTAGGATTGTGACTAATGGACAAAATATTGAAATAAAATAAACTTTTTGTTATAATCAAAGTAATTATTAATATTTATATGTCTAAACCAAAGAAAGTTTTAATTGTTGAAGATGAAGAATCTTTAGCTCAAATGTATCAAACAAAATTTGAGAATGAAGGCTATGAAGTTTTGGTAGCCAATGATGGTTCAGAAGGGATTGAAAAGGCGAAAAAAGAGAAGCCAGATATAATTTTATTGGATATTATTTTACCCAAAAAAGATGGTTTCATGGTGCTCAAAGAATTAAAAGCTGATAAAACCACAGCGAATATAAAAATAATTATGTTGACCAATTTAGGACAGGATGAAGATGTAACTAAAGGAAAAAAATTGGGAGCTTTGGATTATTTGGTTAAAGCTAATTTGACCCCGGCTCAATTAGTTGATAAAGTTGCTGAATATTTAAAATAATTTATGAACAAACTCCAACGAACATTAATTATCGTAAAACCGGATGCCTTACAAAGAAATTTATTAGGCAGAATTATTACTAGATTTGAGGAAAAAGGTTTAAAAATTGCTGGAATGAAAATGGGTTATTTGTCAGATGATTTATTAGATCAACATTATGCCCATCATATGGATAAGCCATTTTTCAATGATTTGAAAAAATTTATGAAATCCTCGCCAGTAGTTTTTTTAGTCTTGGAAGGCATAGAAGTAATTGATACAGTAAGATTGATAGTAGGTCCGACCAAAGGTCGGATAGCAGATTCCGGTTCAATTCGTGGTGATTTTTCTATGTCAACTTCAAACAATATCGTTCATGCTTCAGATAGTCTAGAAACAGCGGAAAAAGAGATCGCCAGATTTTTTAAACCAGATGAATTATTTGATTATCGTAAAGATGATTGGAATTGGGTTTATGCTAGTGATGAATTAGATTAGTATTTCAAAGTAAGATATCCACAACTAGCCGCCAAACAGGCGTTTTTTGCTATTTTTAGCTATCTGAGAAGGTACTTTTTACTAATTTTAAATTGTGCTATAATAAATATGCACGGAGAGGGAATCCTAGTTACGTCTTTCTACAATCAATGCTTCAAGGGATTCTTATATCGGACAGGTTTGATGAGAATTTCTAGATATTTTTTCAGATAATCTGTTCCTGCGGAAACCCACCTGATTTCAGGGAAGCGGTACTAGGATTATCCTAATGTGCGCCCTACATAGGCTGGAGAGGTCATCCGAGATGGATGGCCTCTTTAGTTTTTCATAATAAAAAAACTCTTTTTCCAAAAGAGAGTTTAAATGTAAAATTTATATAGACTACTTTTTGAAAGCTTTGATTAGTAAATAAATAACCGGTCTAGCCAAAGCCACCGTTAGCAATAAAACAAAAAACCAAACGTTTATAAAACCAAGATTGTTCAATTCCCATAAGGCTAGTAAGAACATCACCACAATTATTACTAAGTGGGATATATAACTTGTAAGATAGGCAATGTCTTCTTCACCTTTTTGACGATAGGGAATATAAGAGATTGTGCTAGCGACAATAGCTACCAACATCACTATCAAAATTAGTAATTTCATATCTCCTTGATAGGTAATAAAAGGTATAATAGAAATTACCAACAAAAAAGTAAAAATCCAGTTAAAGGCTTTGATTAATTTGGAGTTCATATAATTAATAAATAGCATTATTTTTTTTGCTTGACAAGTTATATTGTTTCTAAATTATAATTTATAATTTATAATTAATTTATCGGGGTATAGCGCAGTTGGCTAGCGCGCATGCATGGGGTGCATGAGGTCGCCGGTTCAAGTCCGGCTACCCCGACCAATTATTTTATATTATTTCTATAATTAATTAAGCTTGTTTTATGAAAGTTGGTGTGGGAACTCAAAATAAAAGCAAGATTGCCGCGGTTACCGAGGCTTTTTCTAATTATGATGAATATAAAAAAGCCAAAATAGTCAGTTGTAATGTTGATTCTGGCGTTAGTAATCAACCAATTGGTTTGGAGGAGACGATTAGGGGCGCTAAAAATAGAGCCCGGGCTGTTTATGAGCAATTGGACGTAGATTTTGGCATTGGTTTGGAGTCAGGAATTTTCCTTGTTCCTTATACCAAAAGTGATTATATGGACACAACGGCTTGCGCGATTTATGATGGAAAAGAATTCCATTTAGGTCTTTCCAGTTGTTTTGAGTATCCGAAAAAAATGATTGAAAGAATTTTTTCAGAAAAAAAAGAAATAACTGATTTAGCTTTGGATTTAGGTTTTGCCAAAGAAAGAAAATTTCGTGAGGAAGGAGGAATGATAGGAATTTTAACCAGGGGAGTGATTGATCGGAAAAAATATTCAGCTCAGGCAGTTCATATGGCAATTATTCATCTAATCAATAAAGATTACTATTAGAATAATCAGCAATTTATATCTGGTAATAAATAATTTTTGAAATGAATTCTTTTCATCTAAAAATCGCCGCTTGTTTATTTATGTTGGTAGATCATATTGGCGCTTTATTTTTTCCAGATTTTATTATCTTTAGAATAGTTGGTCGATTTAGCTTTCCTCTATTTGCTTATTTACTGGCGGTTGGTTTTACCCACACTAAAAATATTTATAAATATTTAGGTCGTTTATTGGTTTTTGCTCTTATTTCTCAACCAATATTTTATTTAGCATTTCCTGGAAATATACTAAATATTTTTGTTACCTTATTTTTAGGATTGGTAGCTATATTTTTATATGAAAAATCAAAAAATAAATTATTATCTTGGCTGTTAGTTTTATTGGTTGCCGGATTAGGCGAATTTATAAAAGTTGATTATGGTTGGTATGGCGTTTTGTTTCCCATATCTTTTTATTTGTATTTAAAAAATAAAAATATTTATGGTTTGATTTTTTTTCAAATAATTCTCAATATATTTTTTGTACTAAAATATTATATAATCACCCAATTTAATTTATTTGATCCGCAAATTTTTATCCAATTTTTTTCATTGGTACCGTTGTTAACTTTAAAATTTTACAATGGTCAAATCGGTAAAAAATTCAAATATGCTTTTTATGCTTTTTATCCCGGACACCTCTTATTTTTAGTATTTATTAAAAATATTTTAAATATATGAAAATTGTTTTACGTTTAGTTATTTTTTTGGCCACAACAATTTTTATTCTATTATTACCGATTTATATTTTATTATGGCAGCAGTCAATTATTGTTCAAACAGTCCTAAATACAAAAAATATTGAAACATTGGGCAGTGACCAATTAACAGATTTAACTATACAAACTTTAAATTTTTTAACCAATCGTGGTCAGTTGCCAGAAATATTTTCTGAAAATGAAATTGATCATATGAATGATGTCGCCCAATTGGTTCGTAAGGGGTTTTATACTTTAATTTTAGTATTTATTATTTTGCTGATACTTTACATATTTTTCAAATTTTTAGGTTCCCCGGAAGTATTTTATAGATTGTTTAGAGGAGGAGCAGTTTTTTCTATGATTTTTTTATTTATTTTGGCTTTGTTGATTTTAATTGATTTTACTGTAAATTTTTTATATTTTCATAATATATTTTTCCCCCAAGGCAATTTTATTTTTCCAGCCAACAGTTTGTTGGTGCAAATCTTTCCCGAAAGATTTTTTAAAGAATTAATCATTTATATTTTTATGGGGGCAACTATATTAGGCGGGATAATTATTACTTTGGCTACCTATAAATTAAGAAATAAATAATTTTTTTCTTAAAAATTTATTTTTAAATTATAAAAAAGCGCCGAAATTTTTCGGAGCTTTCAGATTTTTAAAAAGTTTTTTAAAAAGATGGTCTTTTTATAACTTTTTCGTAAGGGGAATAATTTGGATCATCGCCAGTAATCAAATCAATTCTAACTAATAAAATTTTTTGCGGATGCAATTTTTTTTATCCTCATCTTCATCGTGTATTATTTTCTTGGGATAAAATTGTCATTGTGTTATACTAAAAATAAACCTAATTATTAATTAAATAAAATTATGAAGGGTTATGTAGTAAATATTGAAACAGAAACAAAAAACAATGAAAATTTTAGAAAAGTACTTTACACTGCGAAAAATAGCCAACTAGTGGTAATGAGCTTAAAACCAGGTGAAGATATTGGCGAAGAAATTCATAATTTGGATCAGTTTATCAGAATCGAAGCTGGCAAAGGTCAAGCAGTCCTTGACGGGGTTACTCACGACATTGCTGATGATTTTGCTATAGTTATTCCAGCCGGCATGAAACACAATATAATCAATACCGGTGATACAGCAATGAAGCTTTATACCTTATACTCACCACCTGAGCATAGACATGATGTGGTTCATGTTACCAAAGCTGACGCTGCAGTTGAAGAACATTTTGACGGTGTGACCACAGAATAATAAATTATGTTTAAAATTAGAAATTTTATTTGGTTAATATTGTTTGTTGTCTTTATTTTTTTACTAGGCTGGTGGCAAAATAATAAAATCAAAATAATTTGGCAGTCAGAACCAGGTGACAACGAAATAATGAATTGGCAGCATAATTCGGTGGATGTTTTACAAAATATTGTAACCGAAGTAGAATCTTCGGTTATGCCAATGGTAGAAGTTTTAAAAACCCCACCGCCATTGAAAACTGATTTAAAAAATAAGACCAACGAATTAGTTGATAGTAAGATTATTTTTTATACCAATCAGGCCCGACTGCAATATCAATTACCTCCTTTAAAAGAGAATAACTTGTTACAGCAGGCTGCACAAAACAAATTGTCAGATATGGTAAAAAATCAATATTTTGATCATGTTTCTCCTCAAGGAGTAAGCGCTAGAGATGTTATTGATAGTGTGGGTTATAAATTTATTGCTATTGGAGAGAATTTAGCACTGGGTGGATATAGCGATGAAGCTGATTTAGTCAATGCTTGGTTGGCTAGCCCAGGACACAGGGAAAATATATTAAGTAAAAATTATACGGAAATAGGTGTAGCAGTAGTTTATACTGAATTTGCAGGAGAAATGACTTGGATAGCGGTACAGGAATTTGGTCGTCCCGCTTCTGATTGTCCAGCAGTCAGTGAAAGTTTAAAAAACCAGATAGAGCAGGAGAAAATATCTCTGCAAGCCAAAGAAAATGAGTTGGAAACAAAACTGACAGCACTAAATGTTAATCGCCCTGCAGCCAATGCCACTCGTCAGCAAATAGATGATTATAACCGGCTGGTCGAAGAGTATAATAATTTAGTGGCTATTTATAAGCAGCAAGCAGAAAATTTAAAACAACAAATTCAAATTTATAATCAACAAGTTGAGCAATTTAATACATGTCTTAAAAATATTAATTATTAAAGTTATTAAATGAAAAAAAATTATTTATTTTTTATTATTATACTAATTTTGTTTATCAGCAGTTTATTGTGGTGGCGTTTTTCTGGTCCTGAAGATACTTGGATTTGTGAAAATGGAACTTGGATAAAACACGGAAATCCTGAAACGCCTCAACCAGTTACTGGTTGTGGTGAAGAAGCAAATAGTATGGTCAATGATATTGTTATTACGTCTCCCACGCTTGAGAGTGAAGTTACTAGTCCTTTGATCATATCTGGTCAAGCTCGGGGAAATTGGTTCTTTGAAGCAACTTTTCCCATTCAGTTGACCACAGTACACGGTTTAATATTGGGCAATACTCAAGCCCAGGCTCAGAGTGATTGGATGACCGAAGGATATGTTCCTTTTATTGCTACTCTTGATTTTAATATGCCGAATGATGTTGATCAGGGAGAATTGATTTTTGAAAAAGCTAACCCTTCAGGTTTGCCCGAACATGGCGCGGAGTATAGGTTACCAGTAAAATTTAAAAATAATTAATCATGGATATTATTTCTCATGGATTGTGGGGTGGCATCGCTTTTGGTCAAAGAAAAAAAAGTTATTATTTTTTAGCATTGTTTTTCGGCATGGCTCCGGATTTATTTTCTTTTGGTATTTTTACAGTCCTTGTCTGGTTAGGTATTGAACAGGGGGTTAATTGGTCAGCTGGCGTTCCACCAATGAGCGCAATTCCTAATTATGTTCATGTATTATATAATCTTACTCATAGTCTGGTTGTTGCTAGCGCGGTGATTTTATTTATTTATTTATTGAAGAAAAAAGTTTTCTGGCCTTTATTAGCATGGCCTTTACATATATTTTTTGATATTTTTTCCCATAGCACTGATTTTTTCCCCACACCTTTTCTCTGGCCGATAAAAAATTATTATATTAACGGTATTGCTTGGAGTACACCTTGGGTATTTGTTTCTAACTGGTTATTATTGTTGTTGATTTATGGGGTGTTTATTATTTTTTATTTTTTAAAAAAGAAAAAAAATGAAAAATTACGCCAAAATAGGTAAGCGTCTGGGCCGTCCGGCTTATCGCACTCCGGCCAGTTTTCGTTATCAAGCAAGTTTAAAAAAACGCACCAATAAACATTGATTGTTTGTTATAATGCTAGTATAATATTTTTATTATTATTAAAAAATTTGCAATATGTTAAATATACTAAAAAATAAAAAAGGTATCAGTCCTTACGTTGTAGTGGCCGTCATAGCTGTTTTGGTTTTAGTGGTAGTTGTTTTGATAATTATTCAGCAACCAAAAGATGATGCAGTGACTCCTATCCCAACCAATAGTGGTCAGAATAATATATTACCCCTTACTACAACCAATGAGCAACAACCGTTTATCCAACTGTCAGCTCAGTCAATTGCTGATGAAGTAGTAGATGTTGATAATTTATATACTACTCAGCCCAGTTGGTTGGTAATTTATGATAGTGATGAAGGTGGAGCGCCCGGTGAAGTATTGGGGAATTTAGCTTTAACTCCCGGTTTATTTCAAAATTTATCCGTTCCTATTAGTGGCACTACCAGTACAGTTTTATGGGCAGTTCTTCACGCAGATGAGGGAGAAGTGGGTAAATTTGAATATCCCAATGGTACTGATTTGCCCCTGTTAGTTAATAATCAGATAGTAGCTGCCAATTTTTCCACTATTCAGGAAGAAAAAGAACTAATAAGCGAGGATCAGAATAATGCAGTTAAAATTTTTAATATTACTGGTGTAAATTTTTCTTTTTCTCAGCCCGAAATTAGAGTTAAAAAAGGCGATAAGGTGAGGATAGAATTTACCTCTACAGACGGTTTTCATGATTGGGTAGTTGATGAGTTTGCTGCGGCTACGGAAAAAGTCAATACTGGCGGTAGTACTTCCGTAGAATTTGTGGCAGATAAAGTTGGTACTTTTGAGTATTATTGTAGTGTGGGACAACATCGGGCTATGGGCATGGTGGGTAAGCTAATTGTGGAAGAATAATTCGTCACCTCGTCAATTTGGCGAGGTATTTTAATAATTTTATGGTAAAGAAAAATTTTTCTTCCCCAAAATTATCGCAAATTGTTAGCGAGCAACCTTTTAAGTTGTCACGTTCTAAGTTAGAATTATTTTTGGAATGTCCTCGTTGTTTTTATTTGGATCGTAAATTAGGCGTATCTCGGCCTGCTAATTTTCCCTTTACTTTAAACAACGCTGTTGATGCTTTGCTGAAAAAAGAGTTTGATATTCATCGAGCTAAAAATCAGGTCCATCCTATGATGGCAGCTTATAATATTGACGCTGTACCTTTTGCTCATCCTGATATGGATAAGTGGCGACACAATTTTACCGGTATTCAATATTTAGACAAAGAAAAAAATTTACTTATTTATGGAGCGGTTGATGATATTTGGATAAATCCAGCGGGTGAACTTATGATTGTAGATTATAAAGCGACTGCCACCGAAAGTGAGATTACTTTGGAGGCAGAATATCGTCAAGTTTACAAACGACAAATGGAAATTTATCAGTGGTTGTTTAGAAAAAATGGTTTTACTGTGTCTGATACCGGTTATTTTGTGTATGCCAATGGTAAAAAAGATAAGCAAGCTTTTGATGGCCGGTTGGATTTTGATGTTCAAATAATTCCATATCAAGGAGATGATAGTTGGGTTGATGAAGCAATAACAGCTTCCTACCAGTGTTTAATTAATAAACAAATACCCCCAGCTTCCCAGAATTGTAATTATTGTCTTTATCGTAAGTCGGCGCAAAAATTGGAAAAAGAAAAACCCTGATATATATCAGGGTTTTTAAAATTTTTAATTAATTATTTCATCCAGAATTTCGTGCGCCCCAACTAGTTGGGGGAATTTTGGGGTAGTAAATTTTTTATGCCATTTATAGGCAGAAAAAATTGAAATTGTGATAAATAATGGCAACCAAAAAATTTTTTTGTTTTTCATTTTAGCTCCTTGAAATTAGTTGGAAAGTTATTAAAGAAATAATTATCTATTATTATTAATTTTTATATTTTTGTCAATAATAATTAATTATTAGTTTCAAATTTAGTTAGAAACAGCTATAATATAAGTAAAATAATTAAGAAAAAATATGAATAAATTGAAATTAGCAAAAGTGGGGCAAATATTTCTTTTGCTCTGTGGCACTGTGTTTGCTTGGTATATTATCATTCGTGAATTTATAAATTTTTATGCCAATGAAGGCACAATTTTCAAAGTGACTGATTGTGTTTATACCAACCCAGTTACCACTGCGTGTTTTTATGGAGGTATAGGTTTTGTGGTAGCTTTGGGTTGGGCCATTTATTTGTTTAAAAAGCATGAGTATAAAGGCCGTTTATATCACACTATATTTTTACTTGGTGGAACATTGTTTGCTTGGAGTGTGGTAGCGTGGGAATGGTGGAAAATAAAACAAGCCGCCGGTCAGCCAGTGGTTGGGTGTAGTGGTTTAATGAATTCAATTTTTGATTCTTCTTGTCTTTATGGAGCTAGTTTTTTCTTAATATCTTTTTTGGTGGGGTGGTATATTTTTGATTTAGTAAAAAAATCAGCTTAACTTTACAGTTATAATTTTTATTGTTGATCAATAAAAATTAACTTAATTTTTGATTATTTTATTTTCAAGATAATAAAATAATCAAACGAATAATTAAAATAGTTAAAAATTGAGCATGCGGGGGCAAAGACGTAATATTATTTTTTTGGCCATTTATATTGCTTTGGCTATTATACTTATTTTGACTCTAATTTATTTTATTTGGCAAACACAGCAAACTCGAGAACAAAAAATTGAGCAAACTAATCTAATCCCTCAAGTAGAAAGATATTTTATTCACGCCACCATAGATCAGGTTCATGTTTCTGCTCGCGCGCTAGTGGTAAATTATAATGATGAAAATGGTATTATCGTTGGTTTATTGCCAGAAGCAAAAATTTTAAATCAAAATAATCAAGAAGTATCCTTAACTGATTTACAAATCGGGCAAAAAATAAAAATTGAAGTAAAGTTTGTGGGCACAAATTCTATTTTAGCTGATAATATTTATCTCGAATATTAATTTTTTTTCTTAAGACCTATAAAATAAATTTCTTTACTGTTATTACGGCTGGTATGGGGTTTGAAGCGATAAGTTTTTAAAAAATATTTTTTTAACTGTTGATAAAATTTTTCAGCTTCTGGGCTCATAAAAATTTTGACACAAAAATTTCCTTGTTTTTTTAGTACTTGATTGGCAATTTTTAGTGCTTGTTCGACTAGGGCAAGCGAGCGACTAGAATCAGCAATTTTTATTCCGCTGGTAGCTGGGGCGGCATCAGACAAAACTACGTCAAATTTATTTTTCCATTGATCCATTAAACTATTCAAGGCAAAAATGTCTTGTTGAATAGTTTTGATATTACTTTGCGGCAAATTTTTTATGGGACTAATATCAACACCAATAACTTTCCCCCTTGGACCAACTATTTTGGCGCAATATTGCAGCCAAGAACCTGGGGCAGCTCCCAAATCAAGAACATTTTGCCCAACAGTTATTAGTTTAAATTTATTGTTTATTTCTTCTAGTTTAAATATCGCGCGCGAGCGGTAGCCTTGAGATTTAGCTTTTTGAGTAAATTTGTCATTTGGTTGATACATAAAAGCTTGATTTGTGTTATAATAAATATATGATATCTTATTTTAATTATTTATGAAATTGGTTATTATTTTTGGTCCGCCGGCTGTAGGTAAATTGACAGTTGGTAGGGAATTAGCAAAAAAGTGCGGATTCAGAATTTTGCACAAACAGGAAATATTTGATTTATTGGATGATTTTTTCTTTTTTGGCACCGATGAGTATAGACAAGCTGACGAAGGAATTAGAGAGTTAATTATCAAAACCGCCGCCAAACAAAAACACCTTGCGGGTTTAATTATGACTTTTGTCTGGGCTTTCAATGATCAGCGCGATATGGATTTTATAAAAAAAATTTTACAGATATCCAAAAAAAATAAGATTGATGTTTATTTTGTTGAATTACAATCCAGCGAATCAGAACGAAAAGCCAGAGTCACTAGCGAAACTAGAAAAGAAATGAAAAAAGTGGCTACTATCAAAGGTTTAGAAGCATTGGAAAAGGACAAAGATTTTAGTTCGAATGTTGATTATTTTGCTGATAAAAATTATTTAAAGCTTGATAATACAGTTTTAAGTGCGGAAAAGTGTGCTGAACTAATTGTAGAATATTTTAAATTTTAAAATAAAAATGATTGATATAGTAACAGGTATTTTCTTTTTTATAATCGTCTTTGTGTCCGCGATTATTCATGAATATATGCACGGTTGGGCAGCAGAACGTCAGGGTGATCCTACGGCTCGTCTGGCTGGACGGTTAACATTAAATCCCATCCCTCATATTGATCCCGTGGGTACTATTTTTGTACCGTTATTACTTTTGTTTTTGCCTTTGCCGGGTAATTTTTTAATCGGTTGGGCTAAACCAGTTCCTTATAATCCGTTTAATTTAAAAAATCGTAAATGGGGACCGGCTCTGGTGGCTGCAGCTGGCCCAGCGATAAATTTATTTATTGCCATTGTTTTTGGTTTGATTATCAGATTTTTACCACCTTCTGTTTTTACCGCTTTTTTATCGCTGATTGTTTATATAAATATTCTGCTAGCTATATTTAATTTAGTTCCCATTCCACCCCTTGATGGCTCAAAAATTTTATTTGCTCTTTTGCCGGACAATAAATTTTGGTGGCAATTTAAAATCAATATGGAACGCTATGGTATGATACTGGTTTTATTTTTTGTTTTCTTTCTGTGGCAAATTATTGCCCCAATAATTCAGGGATTGTTTCAATTGTTAGTTGGCGCTAATTTTTTAAATTGATTTTAAATTAGTTTAGTTTATTTTTAATTAAGTTAAGTAAGTCCAAATATCATGATTGTCAAGGAAAGCGAAAATAAAATATCACCGCTAGTTGCTTGGTTAGGAATAATTGTAACTTTTGTGTTTGCTTTGTTTTTTATGTTGGCTACTTTTGTTCCCGATTCCCAAAGCGCTTTGAGTGACAATATTTCTGGTTGGGGCTGGTCACCATTGCTATCCGGGACATTGGGTAGTTTTACTGGATCTGGTTTTGGTTTGGTATCTTTTAATGATTGTTATTGTTTTTATCCGTCCGGTTCCGCAGGATATATTTGTCAGGTAAATATAGATCAACCTTGTGTAAGTGATAAGGGTTTAGGGTATGCTCCTTATGGTCTACAGGTTGATTTGCAAACACGAGAAATTACTGGTTGGGCGTGGGGTCAAGGAGTAGGGTGGATTTGTTTTGGTCAAAGTTGTTGCAATGCTGGTGGTGGTAAAGATTATTGTAATGACTGGAAAGGTGGTGAATGGGAGCCAAATAATATTAATCCAGATTCTGGCGTTCCAGAGATAACAGTTTCTTATCCAGCTGACCAAGATCCAGCCCCAATTTCTGGCTGGGCAAAAATTGTTGGTTGGAGTGGTTTAGGAGATGGTCAGTTGGGTTGGATTTCTTTACGGGGTAGGACTACTGATGATGGTTCAGAGTACGGTTTAAGGTTTTCCACCAGCACTTTGGAAATTAGAGGTTTAGGTTGGGGAGCAATTGGCATTGATGGTTGGTATGATCCTAATATTGAATTAAATAAAAGTTTACCCATGGCAGGTTATGGTTGGTTGTGTATTAATGAAGATTATAGAGGTCCAAATCCTGTTCTTGAAAGAGGATTATGTCCAAGAACTGGCGTGCAGGTGGCTGTGCCTTATATTCAAACAGTTGATGGTGATGTTTATTCCCAAACCAACATTGCCCCTGATTTAAGTGCCCCCAGTGGTAAGTTTAATGCTACTTATTTAATCATGGCAGGTGGGAATATTCAAAATTTTAGCAGTGAAGAAAAAAGTTCTACTTTTAATCAAGGTGAATATACTATACCCAATTTTCCTTACAGTATTTCTTTGCCCAAAGCTAGCACCAATTTTTTTAATGTTTTAGGCAGATTGGATATTCCTGGTATTGTTCAGCCGAAAGAAAATAGATATGGGAACTTTGAATCTCATACTGGTGATCTGATTATATCTGGAACTTATTCTAGGCCAAATTATCGAGTGGTTGTTGATGGTGATTTAACTTTAGGTGCTGATGTTGCTCCTGGTTCTTTCACTTACAGTCTTACAACAGATTGGAATTATATAAGTCCAGTAATACGAGAGATGGACGGCCAACTTATTAAAGATTTATTTACAAATATTGATGGTGATGTTTATACTTACACTCCTTCACCTGTTGAAGCTGATTATTTTGAAATTGGTAAGGGTTATATTTTTAAAAACAAAGTTGCAGAAAATATTACTGTAAATGGCACACCAATTGTATCATTGAGATATAGTTTATCTGGAGGTACCCAATATACAATCGGCGCACCTTTTGACATGAATTTTCAGGGAGTTCCTTGTCTTACTGATGTGTTACACTATAATCCATATCCACCACCAACATGGATTTCAAATTGGAATGTAGCAAAAGGTGAAGGCGTATGGGTTGAAACAATCAATTCTAGCACTTGTCAATTTACCAAAAATAGAACCGATGTGTCTGTTGAGTTTACTGGTGGAGCCACAACTTTTGTTGTTTACGGTGATTTGCATATAAATAGAAATGTTAAATATACGAATGAATTATTAAGTAGCTTTAAAAATTTACCTTCCGTTGCTTATATTGTTTTTGGTGATGTTTATATTGACGCCGAAGTTACAGAAATTGATGGTAATTTTATTGTGCTCGGCCAAGATGGCGTTAATTGTCCAAGTGAGCATTGCGGTACTATTTATACCGGCGCGGGCAAAGATTTTCCTTTGCAAGTCAATGGAATTATGATGGCTAAAAATTTTGTTTTTCAGAGAAATTATGCCACAGTCTTAAAAGATCCAGCTGAAAGGGTGATTTATGATGGTCGTTTACTTATCAATACCCCACCGGGTTTACAGGATTTTGCTAAAGGTTTGCCCATTTGGTCAGAAGTGGCTCCAAATTGATTTCATAAAAATTTAAAAATATGGTATAATTTATTAAATATATCAACATTATTTCATGCCATTTTTTAACAAAAAAACTAAAAGTTATCTTGGTGTAGATCTGGGTACAGCTGGTATTAAAATAGTGGAATTGGCTAATGCCAAAGGTCACGCCAGACTTATAACTTATGGGATTGTTGAAAGTAGCGGTGATATTGTCCGTTCCAATGCCCCAGAAACAATCAATAGAGTGGTTGAATTATTGAAGGAAATAACTGAAAAATCAAGAGTGACTACCAATTTAGCTGTTGCCGCTTTGCCGGCTTTTTCTGTATTTAGTTCTATTTTATCTTTGCCACCCATGCCTAAGAGTGATTTAGCTCAAGCAGTAAAGTGGGAGGCAAAAAAATTTGTTCCCATGCCTTTAGAAGAGATGATTTTAGATTGGAAATTATTACGAAATTTAAATGATACTTACCAAGAACAAAATGATAAAGAACAGAGTAAAACAGATATAAACGAAAACAAGGAAAATAATTTACAAAAAACAGAAAAATCGCAGGAGATTAAACAAAATTATCGGGTTTTGATAACAGCTGCTCCAAAAAATTTAGTAGCCCGCTATTTAGAAATTTTCAAAGCGGCCGGTCTGAAATTGATTAGTTTGGAAACAGAATCATTTGCTTTAGCTAGGAGTTTGTTTTTTGGATCCAAGTTGCCAATTATGATTATTGATATTGGTTCATTAACTACGGCTATTAGTATAGTTGAGGATGGAGTGCCAATTTTAAATAGAAGCTTAGATGTCGGTGGAGCTACTTTAACTCAAGCGATTGCTACAAGTTTAAATATTGATCGGAGGCGCGCCGAACAATTTAAGCGAGATATTGGCATTGCCCAAACCAACGCGGCCAGTGGTATACCTAAAGTTATTGAACGAACCTTAAATCCAGTTATTAATGAAGTCAAATATTCACTTAATTTATACCAAAGTCAAACGGCTATTAGTGTGGAAAAAGCGATTTTAGTAGGTGGTAGCGCTTTTTTGCCAAATTTAACTGATTATTTATCCCAGGTGTTAAATTTAAATGTATTTGTCGGTGATCCTTGGTTTCGCGTGGCTTATCCAGAAGATTTAAAATTAGTTTTAGATGAGGTTGGTTCTCGGTTGGCAGTAGCTACGGGATTGGCTATGCGGGATATTGATTAATATTTATGTTTGAAGAAAAACCACAAACAAACAACGGCAATTTAGAAAAAGATATTAATTTATTGCCCGAAAAAATGCGAGCAAAACAACCATCTCGATCAGTTGATGTTGATAATGGTTCGGAACAAACTCGTTACACCACGCCGAGTGGTATTTCTACTCCAGTTGGTTACGAAGAAATTTCTTGGTGGCAAAAATTTTTGGGTAGGTTAGGGATTAGAAGAAAGAACAAATTAAATACTCCAATTGGTCGTAAACCTAATCAAACCACACCGTTACAAAAATTATATGCTCAAGATATTAGACAAACAGATAAAAGAGCTAGTAATGTCAGTAATAATTTGTCTTCCTCAATCCCCGCAGCAGATAAGCTAGCCACTCCGCCTACACTCGCAGAAAAGCCAAAGGTCAGCAGTGGAAATCTTGAATCTAAAGCTGATTTAGGCAAACCTTTAAGTATGTTGGAAAAGATTGATCAGCAATTACAACGCGGATTGCATTTAGCTGAAAACAATAAAGATGATAGTGATCAGTTTGGGGTCAATCTGATACCAGAAGAGATGGTTTCTGAAGTAAATCAGAAAAAGATTTTATTTACTTTATTATATACGGTTATTATTAGCATTTTTATTTTGGGCGTTGGTTATATAACTATTCAATTTATACAATTGCAAGAAGCTAAAAAAATACAAAAATTACAGCAAGATATACAACAAGCAGAAAACGATTTTATATCCAAGTCAGACGATCTCAAAGCTTTAATTCGTTATCAACAAACTTATGACCATATAAATTTGTTACTGGATTCGCATATTTATTGGGATAAGTTATTTAATTTTTTGGAACAAAATGTAGCTGATGATGTTTATTTTTTAAATGTTACGGCTGATAAAAACGGAGTTGTAAATATGAGTATTGTAGCTAAAAGTTATGAAGCTTTAGCCAATCAGTATCTTATTTTTAAACAAGCACCAGAGGTTATTTCTGTAAATATCAATAATGCTTCTTTAAGTGAGAATAGCGAGGAATCGGTAGGTACCCCCACATTATCTACATTCGAATCAAATTTAAGTTTAGCCGCTCAAAGTACTTCAACAGCAACTTCTACCACTGAATTTGATTTACGCTCCGTAGTGCTTGATTATTACAAAAAGATGCCGGTTAGTTCCCAAGTAAATCTGCAGCTGGATACAAATATTTTTTATCGTGATAATTAATTATGCCCATTGAACAGAAAAAAAATAATATATTCATGAAACTTTTATCCCGTTATATTTATATTGTGGCGGTATTGTTGGCAGTTGTATTAATCGGAGCGGGTTATCTGTTTATTTTACAACCAAAAATTTCTGAACATAAGAATAATCCCGAACTCACCTTGGAATATCAGCAAAAAATTCTTGAAGAACGGAAAGAGAAGTTACAACAATTAAACAGTTTGATTGCTGATTATAAAAAATTACCTAACAGTCATTTTGCCAAAATCAATGAACTTTTACCTACAGCCAATGAAGCACCAATAATTTTTACGCATTTGTCTGGTTTAGCTAAAGCCAATGATTCAGTTTTATTAAATGCCTCTGTTAGTGAATTGGGGGACAGGGATTTAACCACTTTGTTTATCACTGAAGATATAGTGACTCCTAAAGATCTAAGAATAGCTGAAGTCACAGCTGATTTTATGGGTAAGGTCGGTAATGACAGTTATCCTTATTTTAAACAATTAGTCGGGGCAATTGAAAAAAATATTAGATTATTTGATATTCAGCATATCACCTTTTCACCGACTTTAGCCACTTTTAGTTTTTTAGCTCGAACTTATTATTTACAAAGCAATGAATAAACAAAAAAGGAAAAATATTATAATGCTTTCAATTTTGCTGGTGGTGGCAGTAATAACCTTTTGGTATTTATTCGGTCAGGGGGGGAATGAAACCAATCTTACGGAAATTTTTTCCCAAAATGCGCCCAGCAGTCAAATTGAAACTCAGAAATTGCCGAGTAAACAAATTTTTGATCAAGGTTTGGAACAAGATCAACGTTTCCAAGAGTTGATTGATTCGCGTGATTATGTCCCCAATACTAAAGCCAAAAGTCGGGCTAACCCATTTATACCTATTAGATAAGTATGACCTCAACCAGATTTTCTGAAAATTTAATAGAAATTTTAGTTAAAAATAACCAGCTAAAAAGTGAACAGCTGGCTGATTTTAAAGCGCAAATTGCGCAAGGCAAAGATTTTGAAGAGGTAGCTAAAGCTATGGGTATTAGTGAGGAAGCAATTGCCAAAGCTCAAGGTGAATTTTTCAATTTACCGTATATTGATTTATACAATCAAAAAGTTTCCAATGATATATTAAATATTATTCCCAAAGATTTAGCGCAAAATTATCAATTGGTTCCTTTTGAGTTTGATAAAAATACCAAACATTTAAAGGTAGGAATTGTTGATCCGGGCGATTTTAAAGCTATAGAAGCAGTAGAATTTTTAGCTCGTAAAAATAATTATCGGGTAGAATATTTTGTTATTACTAAAACCGCTTTCAAACACACAGTCAAAAATTACGAATCTTTAAAAACAGAAGTTAAGAAAGCCTTAGATATTGTTGAAGATAGATATCAGAAAAAGATTGCTGAAGAAAAAGAGGCTGAAGAAGAAAAAGATTTTGAAGAAGTTATTAAATCAGCCCCAGTATCCAAAATGGTAGAATCGATTTTAAAACATGCAGTTGAAGGCAATGCTTCTGATATTCACATAGAACCGGCTGAAGATGGCACTAGGGTAAGATATCGTATTGATGGCGTTTTGCATACATCTTTGCGACTACCAAAGCATTTACATAATTCTTTGATTAGCCGTTTAAAAGTTATTTCCAATTTAAAAATCGATGAAACCAGAGTGCCTCAAGATGGTCGTATCAGAATAGAAATTGGTGGGAAAAAAGTTGATTTACGTATTTCTTTTTTACCACTTTTCAACTCAGAAAAAGTGGTATTGAGAATTTTAGATGTTAGTAACAAGGTTATTACTTTGGAAGAACTTGGATTTTGGGGAAAGGGGTTGGAAATATTAAATGAAAATATAGACAAGTCAACTGGTATGTTTTTGGTTACTGGTCCAACCGGTAGTGGTAAATCCACAACTCTTTATGCAGTGTTAAATTTACTCAATAAAGAAGGAGTAAATATTCTTACCCTTGAGGATCCGATTGAGTATTATTTAGATGGTATAAACCAATCTCAGGTAAATACAGAAGTTGGTTATACTTTTGCCAATGGTTTACGGGCTGCCCTTCGGCAAGATCCTGATATTATTATGGTGGGAGAGGTCCGTGACAATGAAACTGCTGAATTAGCTATCCACGCTGCTTTGACTGGTCATATGGTATTATCCACCTTACATACCAATGATGCTATAGGAGCAATTCCGCGGTTAATTGATATGCATATTGAACCATTTTTATTAGCTTCCACCCTAAATGTAGTAATTGCGCAAAGGCTGGTACGAAAAATTTGTGAATTTTGCAAAGAAGAGGTAAATGATATACCGGAAAAAATCATCGATCAGGTGAAAAAAACTATTGTTGAAGTAAATCCTATACATTTGCCAAAAGATTTGCAGGATATGATACATCGTGAAGATTATAAGTTTTATCGTGGTCGCGGTTGTCCGCGTTGTGGTGATTCTGGTTATCAAGGACGACTGGCGATTGTAGAAGTTTTGTCAATGAACGACGACTTGAAAAAAGTTTTAGAAAACGGCAAATTGGAGGAAATTGAACAGGTATTTATTGAGCAGGGTCTGCCCAATATGCAACAGGATGGTGTGATAAAGGTGTTACAAGGTAAAACTACCATGGAAGAAGTCTTAAGAGTATCCAAAGAATAATATGTCAGCCAAACCCACCGTAATGATAGTTGAAGATGATCAGTATTTATTATCCTTGTATGCCAAAAAATTTGGCGATGCTGATTTTATTGTTTATTCCGCTCGCGACGGCATGACAGCATTGCGAAATTTAGAAAAATATCATCCTCAAGCCGTAGTAGTTGATCTCAATATTCCAGAATTGTCAGGATGGGATTTGCTGGAAATGATAGCCGTAAGTCCAATGCCCAAACCAATTTGTGTGATACTTTCCAATTATGATCGAACGACCGCTCAAGAAAACAATACTATACCTGACATTGTTAAAGATTATTTTGTTAAAATAAACACTGATCCTGAAGAATTAGTCCAAAAGATAAAAAGTTATATAAGTAAAAATTAATGCAGACAACTTTAAATATAACCTTAAATAGAATTTTAACTATCCTAGCTGAGCGGCAGGGTTCTGATTTGCATTTGGTGGTAGGTTCTCGACCCATGATGAGATTACATGAAGAATTGATAGAATTGTCAGAAGAAGAGGTAATAACCAATGATTTTATTCAAGGCGTAATTGATATACTACTCACTGAAGAACAAAAACAGTTGTTAGGGAGTCGACGAGAGATTATTTTTGCTTATGATTTTGGCGATCGGGCGCGTTTTCGTGTAGATGTTTTTTACCAAAAAGGTTTTCCCTCAATAGTTTTTCACTATATTCCCGTAGTTGTAAAACCTTTATCTGAACTGGGATTTCCGAAAAGTGTAGAAAAATTGACTCAGGAAAGAAGCGGTCTGGTGTTGATAGGCGGACCTTATCGAGCGGGTAAAACAACCACCATGGTTGGATTTATTGAAAGTATCAATCGTACCCAACGTAGAAATATTTTAACTTTGGAACAACCCATTGAACATGTTTTAATAAGTAATAAAAGTTTAATTCAACAAAAAGAAGTTGGTAGTGACGTTGAATCATGGCTAGAAGCTTTGGAAATAAGGGAAGAGGATGTGGATGTACTGATGGTGACTCGTGTTAATAGCCCACGGATAATGTATCGACTTTTGGAAATTGCCAATAGTGGGGTTTTAGTGTTTATGCCTTTAGAGGGAAATAGTATTGGTCAGCTTTTACATAAAATAATTGAAGATTGTCCGCAAGAAAATCGTGAACATTCAAGATATTTATTGTCCAAAGTTTTTCGGGGAGCAATTATTCAAAAACTGCTTCCCAGTATTGGTGGGGGCTTGGTATTGGCAATGGAGATTGTCTTTTCTAGCCCAGTAATAGCAGCTGCTATCAAAGAAAATAAATTAGCACAGCTTTCCAGTATTTTATTGACTTCACGCGAACAAGGAATGATTTCCATGGATCGTTATATTGCAGAACTTGTTAGATCTGGACAAATCGATCAAAGTGTAGCTTTGCAGGAAGTAAATGATCCGGAAAATTTAAAACGGATATTAAGATCATAGTTTATGCCTTTTTTTCAATATCGAGCCAGAAATTCCCGTGGTGAAATTGTACAAGGTTCTGTTGATGCACCTTCAGAAAACGTAGCGTCATCAATCTTAGTTGATCGTGGATTGATAATTTTGTCATTAGTAGAAAAAGAAAAAAGTTCTTTAAATATTGATTTGCCGTTTTTAAATCGTATCAAAAATAAAGATATAGTTGTTTTTTCCCGGCAACTGGCTGTGATGGCTTCAGCTTCAGTGCCGATTGTCCAAGCTTTAAAAATTTTAGTCAATCAGACCAATAATCCTAGGCTGAAAGTAATTATTTCTGAAGTGGCAGATGAAGTTGATGGTGGCGCGAAACTTTCCCAAGCTTTAGGCAGATATCGCAAAGTATTTTCAGATTTTTATGTGGCGATGGTCAGATCCGGTGAAACTAGTGGTAAATTGGATGAAGTATTAAATTATTTAGCTGATCAACAAGAAAAAGATTATGATTTAACTTCAAAAATAAAAGGCGCCATGATTTATCCGGCTTTTATTTTAAGTGGTTTAGTGGTAGTGGCAATAGTAATGATGATATTTGTAGTGCCAAAACTTACGGGAATTATTGCTGAATCTGGAGCCGAATTGCCATTTACCACCAGAATTTTGATAGCCGTGTCTGATTTTATGAAAAATTATTGGTATATATTGATTGGAGTTGTCGGCGGCGGGTTTTTTACTTTATTTAAATTGACCAGAAAAGGACCCGGTAAAATTTTGTATGATCGGTTAAAGTTGAAAGTACCTATTTTTGGCAAACTTTGGCAACGTATTTATCTGGTGCGGATGACCAGATCTTTATCAACTTTGATTGTTGGTGGAGTGCCCTTGACTACAGCTCTTGAGGTGGTGGCAGATGTGGTTGGCAACGACCTCTATAGGACTTTGATTAAACAAACTATCAAAGAAGTGGAAGATGGTAACAGTGTGGCGACTTTGTTTTTAAAAAGTAAAGAAGTGCCTCCGATGGTTTCGCAAATGATGTCAGTGGGAGAACAAACTGGAAGATTAGAACAAATTTTGTTTAAAATTACCGATTTTTACGCTCGGGAAATAGAAAATTTAGTGGCCAATATGGTTAGTCTAATTGAACCTTTGATAATGGTATTGATGGGCGTGGGAGTTGGGCTTATGGTGGCTGCTATCATAATGCCAATGTATCAGTTGGCTAGTAGTTTTTAAAAAATTTTTCAGACAAAAATATTTAAGTTAGAATATTTTTTAAATAAATGATTGCTTGTAGTTTTTTTGAAAATGTGCTATAATTAATTACAGTTAAAAGGTCGGATATTAAATTATGAATATTTTTAAAAAATAAATTAAAAAAAAATGATTTTTGCCACCGTGGTTTGTCCTGTAGCAAAAGTCATTTTCACAACTAGAAAGGCAGGTGAAAATTTATGAATAAAAAAGGTTTTACTTTAATTGAACTTTTGGTGGTTATTGCTATAATTGGTTTATTGTCAACTTTAGCGGTAGTATCCCTAAACAACGCTAGAGCTAAATCTCGTGACGCCAAAAGAGTTTCTGATATTAAACAAGTTCAAACTGCTTTAGAGTTATTTTATAATGATAATAATGGTTATCCTACTACAACTGTTACAGGTTCAGGTGGTGATGTAATGCCATCTCCAACTGCAGGTAACCCAGCTTGGTCAACTTATATGGGTGTAAATCCGCAAGCGCCAACTCCAGCTGATGGTAATTGTACAGGTGGTGCAACAGGCAATAATAGATATGTTTATGCAGCATCAAGTTCCGCAACTTATACAATAACATTTTGTTTAGGTGGAGCCACTGGACAATTGCCAGACGGAGTTAGAACAGCTACTCCAGCCGGTATTCAATAGATTTGAATTAATTTTACAACTATTTACTACTACCCCGACTATCCGTCGGGGTAGTTTTTAATAAATCAGGTAAAAATGTTATAATTAGTTAGATGACTACATTATTGATTTTTATTTTTGGTACTTTGCTGGGCAGTTTTATCAATGCTCTGGTTTATCGGCTTAAAAATAATTTTAGTTTTGTATTTTCCCGGTCACATTGTCCCAAATGCAAAAGTATTTTAGCTTGGTATGAACTTATTCCGATAGTAAGTTTTTTGTGGCAACGGGGCAAATGTACCAAATGCCAGCAAAAAATTTCTTGGCAATATCCTCTGGTTGAGATTGTTACTGGCTGCTTGTTTGTTTTAATCTATCAAACAAAAATTATAACTCCGCAAATTTTACCAGTCAGTTATGTGGATGTGGTGCATATCAGCGGTTTATTCATATTTACGGTTTGGTTATTGATTATTTTTCTGTATGATTTTAAGTATTATTTGATTTTGGATAAAATTACTGTTCCGGCTATGGTTTTAGCTTTGGTGTGGCAGTTGGTGCTTGATTTTTCTTTTGGACGTTTGTTGAATATTTTGCTGGCTGGATTGGTTGGTGGTGGGTTTTTTTTACTGCAATTTTTGGTTTCCCAAGGCAAATGGATTGGCGGCGGGGACATTAGGCTTGGGGTATTGATGGGCTTGTTGTTGGGTTGGCCACAAGTATTGGTGGCATTACTACTTGCTTATGTGATCGGGGCTGGAGTGGCGATAGTTATGGTATTATTAAAAAAGAAGCGCTGGGGCGAACACATACCTTTTGGTACGTTTTTGACCATAGGTACTTTTATTGCCTTGTTGTGGGGGGATATAATTATAAAATGGTATCTGGGTCAATTATGAAATATTTTAATTCTAAAAATAGACAAGCTTTTACTTTACCAGAATTGCTGGTAGCAACGGGGATTTTTTTGATAATTTTATCTATCACTATGGCCAACTTGCGTCAGGGCAATCAAACTAGCGAGTTGAGACTTAAAGCATTGGAAGTAGCTAATGATATTAGGCGGGTACAAAATAATGCTTTAGTGGCTTTGCCTTTAGCAAATGGTACTATACCTGATCATTGGGGCATACATTTTGTCAGTAGTAGCCCCCAATACATAATTTTTGCTGAAACTGCTGGTAGTCCTAATTATAATTTTATGTATAATGCTGGTGAAGCTGTACAAACTATTACTTTACCCAATAAATTTATAATTTCGGCAATGAATGATCCGGAAACTTTGAACTGTTCGGGTAAAATTTGGGCTAATAATATGGATATAGTTTTTACCGTGCCAGCGGGCCAGATATTTTTCAATGGTGTTCAACCATTGAGCGCTTGGGAAACTGGTGCTTGTGGGGATTACAACCCGGGTTGGGTAAATTTAAAATATTTGCCAACTGGTCAAAGTATCAATATTGAAATAAACTGGATTTCAGGGAAAATTACCACTACTGATATAATTAATTAAATGATAAAAAATAAGAAAAATTTATTAGGCCAAGGTTTAATGGAAGTAATTGTGGCGATTGCTATTATAACTACCGGTATTGCAGGTACGATCACTTTGACTTATTCTAATTTGCGTAGTAACGAAACTTCTTTCAACCAAATAGTTGCTGCCAATTTAGCCCGAGAAGGAATTGAAGTAATAAGAAATATACGCGACGAAAATTGGCTGCAAGGAAAAACTTGGATACAGGGGCTTAAAAATACTACCAGTAATACTACAGATTATGATGGTAATATAAATTTTGATAAAGCCACTAAACGTTGGAGTCTTGATTTGACAAAAAATGGTATAACTGAAGGCAGATTATATATAGATGCTGACGGTATTTATAATCATACAAACGGTACCCCAACACCTTACTGGCGCAATGTGGAGGTGAGAGTTATTTTGTGTCAGTTTAAAAATGATCGTAATAACATTGAGGCGGTCGACGGCAATTGTCAAAATTATGCCGCTTGGGAAGCGGTGGGTATCAAAGTGATAAGTAATGTCCAGTGGCAAGAAAAAGGTCAAACCAAAACATATCGTTTAGAAGAAAATTTATATAATTGGCATGATGCTTATTAGTAAAAAAAATCAAACCGGTTTTACCCTAATGGAGATAGTGGTAGGTTTAGCGCTGTTTGGCGTGGCTTTGATTGCTTTGACTGATATTTATCTACTCTCCCAAAAGACTCAAAATAAATTGGTAGGAGAAACCAGAATTCAAGCTGATGCCAGATTCGTTATGGAGGTTTTAGCTCGCGAAATAAGGATGAATCTGATTGATTATACCGCCATAGATCCGGCAGATTTTTCACCGGCTTTAGGTTATTTGCCTTTAATTGATGTGGCTGGTAATCGTTTGGTTTTTATGACAACTTCATCGCCGGCAATTTGTGAACCAGGAACTGCTAGTTGTTTAGCTGTAAAGCAAAATGATTCGGCTTGGGCTAGTATTACTCCCAGAGGAGTAAATATATTGAAATCTGAATTTTATATTTATCCAGAAGCTGATCCTTATACCATTGTCGGCAATCAATATGCAGCCAGTAGTACTCCTAGAGTAACTATCATCTTATCTTCAGAAAATATTACCAGTAAACAAGCAGAAAAAAATATACAAAATTTACAAACCACTGTATCATCGCGAGTGTATAAAAGATTTTAGTTTATGATTTATTTAGATTTATATAACCAGCGCTTAGTTATGTGTTATAAACAAACAAAAACCAATCAGCAGGGTACAATATTACTTTTAGCCTTACTAATTATGTCAGGACTAGTTATCGGAGGTTTTACCTTAGGTAGTATTGTAGTCAGTGAATTAAGGCAGTCTCGTCAATTGGATCAGGCGATAGTTGCTTATTATGCGGCCGAATCTGGTGCAGAAAAATTGTTGTTTGATTGGCGTGATACATCACAGTGTGGGGCTTTATGTCCAAGTAATGCCCAACTTTTTGCTAACCCTACTTGTAGTGAGACCAGTACAATTGGTTGGAGTTGTAGTATGAGTACAGCTCAAGGCGTGTCTCAAGTTAGTTTTGTTTTACCTCAAATGCAGGTAGAGCAAATTCCTTTATATTTGCCAGACGATCCCAGTAAAAGATCAAACGCAGAATCAATGAGAATTTATTGGCAAGATGCTAATATACAAAATGGCATAGAACCATGGTTAGAAGTATCTATTTTAGGTTGGCCAGCCGCGCTGAGTATAAATTACAATGATGCTAAAGAAATTATGAAAAGAGTCTATAAATGTTCTCCGGATAATATTGATCGGCCTTTTTGTGATGATATTACTATTAATGAGCTTAATGGCGCTTACGGTTATATTATTAGATTGCGGTCATTGTTTGATGATGTGGAAAATGTCCGGGTAAAGTTTTATCAAAGTGACAACGCTGTCAATGAGTTGGATCTAAGAGATTATATCAAGGTTGCTAATTTTACTGGCACTTGGAATGGTATAAAACAAGGCATGCGGGTGCAGTTTCCGGTTGTTAATCCTTCTTCAGCTATGTTTGATTTTGTTTTATTTTCGGAAAATAGTTTGCTAAAGCAGATATTTTAATTATGGATAAAAATCAAGCTAAAGACAGAATTGCTAAATTACGCGCGGAGATTGAACATCACCGCTATTTATATCATGTATTAGATGCCCCAGAGATATCAGATGGCGCTTTAGATAGTTTAAAAAATGAGTTGGAAAATTTGGAAAAGCAGTATCCGGAATTTATTACCGAAGATTCTCCCACCCAACGGGTAGGCGGTAGTCCTTTGGCTAAATTTAAAAAAGTTAAACATGACAAGCCAATGTTGTCTATCAATGATGCCTTCAGTAGACAAGATTTAGATGACTGGTTTGAGAGAATAAGTAAATTAACTCAGGCTAATTTAGATTTTTTTTGTGAACCAAAAATTGACGGCTTGGCAGTTTCTTTGCGTTATGAGAATAATAAACTGGTGAGAGCAGCCACCAGAGGAGACGGATTGGTAGGTGAAGATGTTACTATGAATATACGGACCATTGAATCAATTCCCTTGCGCTTACATGATGAAAAAAATCAACTCCCCCAGGTAGTAGAAATTAGAGGTGAGGTTTATATGACCAAAAATGTTTTTGACAAGTTGAATAAAGAGTTGTCAAAACAAGGAGAAAAAACCTTTGCTAATCCTCGGAATGCGGCGGCCGGATCAATCAGGCAATTAGATCCAAGATTGACTGCTAAAAGAGAGTTGAAATTTATGGCTTATGATATTGTTACTGATTTAGGTTTAGATAGCCATCAAGCTGTGCATGAAAAATTAAAACAAATTGGTTTCCGGGCGGGTGATTATTTAAAACTATGCAAAGATTTAGATGAAGTATTTGCCTGGTTTAATGAATTAAAGAAAATAAGAAATAAATTACCTTACTGGATTGATGGGGTAGTGGTAATGGTTAACAACTTAGCCGTTTTTAATCAATTGGGTTTTACTGGTAAAGCGCCTCGAGGTATATTGGCTTTAAAATTTCCCGCAGAACAAGTTACGACAATTGTAGAAAATGTTATTGTTCAAGTAGGTCGCACAGGTGTTTTAACGCCAGTGGCAGTTTTACGACCTGTAACTGTTGCGGGAACAATAGTATCACGAGCGACTTTACATAATTTTGCTGAAATTGAAAGATTAGGCATAAAAATTGGCGATACAGTAATTATTCAAAAAGCTGGTGATATTATTCCGGAAGTAGTTCAGGTGATAAAAAATTTAAGAACAGGTAAAGAAAAAAATATCAAAGTTCCTAAACGGTGCCCAGTTTGTAATTCGCCCGTAGTTAAACCCGAATCAGAAGTAAATTTTTATTGTAGCAACAAAAGTTGTTTTGCTATGCAGCGGGAACAGTTATACCATTTTGTATCAAAAAATGCTTTTAATATCGTCGGATTGGGACCAAAGATTATTGATCAATTGATTGAAGAAGGTTTAATCGAAGATGCGGCAGATATTTTTGCTTTAACTAAAGGTGATTTAGAACCTTTGGATAGATTTGCGGAAAAAGCCGCTAGTAATTTAATTGCCAGTATAAATCAAGCTAAAAAAATTAGTTTAGCCCGTTTTATTTATGCTTTAGGTATTAGACATGTGGGCGAGCAAACTGCCATTGCTTTGGCAGAAAATTTTTCTAGTTTAGAAAATTTGAGAAAAGCTAGTCAAGAAAAATTAGCTGAGATAAATGATATTGGTCCAGTAGTAGCCAAAAGTATTTATGATTATTTTCAGCAGCCGAAAAATATTAAATTAATTGAGAAATTATTAGCCGCAGGGGTAGTAATTAGTGTGGCCAAAAAATCTAAACAAAATAAGTTTTTTGGTAAGAATTTTGTTTTAACTGGCACGTTATCAAGTCTAACCCGTGACCAAGCCAAAGAATATATCCGACGATTTGGTGGTCGGGTTAGTTCTAGTGTTAGTAGGCAAACTGACTATGTGGTAGTAGGTTCTGAGCCAGGATCTAAATACGCTCAGGCAAAAAAATTGGGAGTTAAAATATTAAATGAAAAAGAGTTTTTGGATTTGATTAAATAAAAAAATATTTTTATTTTTACTTTTTGCAGTCCCGCGGTCGCGGGATAGTCAAAACTTCCGATCAGCTCTGTTGTTCAGGTAAAATTGCCAATCTGCTCGTGCGCTTCTTAAAATTCGCTGCGTTTAGTTGAGAGAGGTATATTCTGTTCTCTTTTTGGCAATTTTTCACTTCAGGCAACGGAAGGTCAGCAAGAAATTTTAATTAAGATTAAATAATTTAGTATTAGTTTAAAATTTACAGTTTAAAATTAAAAAGCTGTCTGGTTGACAGCTTTATTTTAATTTTTTTAAAAAAGGGCAGGGCTGGCATGGGTGGGGGTATGTTGCCAATCTTATAAGGATTCATCATCCCTACTGAAGATTACGCCCTGCCGCGTTTAAAGAGCTAGTTTTTTTATATTAGCTTATCAAAAAAATATGTCAAGTCCGTTTTGGATTTAACTGTGATATTTTATATTTTTATCTTTTAGCCTATAGGTTGGCTTTTTTTGGTTATTTGTTAAAATAATATTATGATTGATAAAAAACAAATTGAGCATTTAGCCAGACTTTCCCGGATAAGTTTATCCTCAGAAGAAATAATATCATTTCAGCATCAGGTGGCTGATATTTTAAATTTTGTTTCAATATTACAAAAAATTGATACTTCCGACATCATTCCCAGTTTTTATTTAGCTGAGCAAACAAATTTTCGTGATGATGAAATTAAAGTTTTTCCAGATAGAGATAACTTAATATCAGCTATGCCAGAAAAAAAAGATAGTTTATTAAAAATTCCTAAAATATTTTCATGAATATCCAAACTGAAACAATTTTTTCTTGGCATGACAAATTGGTAAAAAAAGAGGTAAGTGCCGTAGAAATTTTGACTTTATATAAAAAGCGAATAGAAAAATTGGATAAAGAAATTCAAGCTTTTTTAACTTTGGATTTTGAACACGCATTACAACAAGCCAAAAATATTGATGAACAAATAAAGCAAAAACAAGAAATTTCTCTTTTAGCTGGTCTGCCAGTAGGCGTAAAAGATGTGTTAATGACTAAGGGTTTAAGGACTACAGCCGGTTCAAAAATTTTGGATAAATATCAGGCTGTGTATGATGCTACGGTTGTTGCTCGGCTTAAAGATCAAGGTATGGTTATGGTTGGAAAAAATAATTGTGATGAATTTGCTATGGGTTCAAGTACCGAAAATTCGGCTTTTTATCCGACAAAAAATCCTTATGATTTAACTCGTGTTCCCGGTGGTTCATCAGGGGGAAGCGCCGCTGCAGTAGCAGCTAGTGAAGTGGTTTACTCTTTAGGCACTGATACCGGAGGTTCAATCAGACAACCGGCTGCTTTTTGTGGAGTCGTAGGACTTAAACCAACTTATGGTTTGGTTTCACGTTATGGTTTAATTGCCATGGCTTCGTCACTTGATTGTATTGGTCCGTTTACTAAAACTGTAGCTGAATCTGCGGCCGTTTTATCTATTATTGCCGGTCATGATGCTAATGATGCTACCACCCAAGACAAAAAAATTAAAAATTATCATGCTGAATTATCAGCTAATGTTAAGGGTTTAAAAGTTGGATTACCCCAGGAATATTTTATCAAAGGTTTAGATGAAAAAATAAAGTCAATTATTATGAAATTGGTAAGGCAATTAGCAAACCAAGGGGCAGAAATTATTGATGTCAGTTTACCTTTAACTGAATATGCTTTGCCAGTTTATTATATTATTATGCCGGCTGAAGTCAGTTCCAATTTGGCCAAATTTGACGGCTTACGTTTTGGTTCAAGAGGTAAAGAACAAAAAAATTTATTTGCTTATTATGCTCATACGCGAGGTCAGGGTTTTGGCGCTGAAGTTAGGCGGCGCATTTTGATTGGAACCTATGTTTTATCAGCCGGTTATGTTGATGATTATTATTTACAAGCCCAAAAAGTCAGAACAAAAATTTATCAAGATTTTACCAAGATTTTTACTACAGTAGATGTTTTATTAACACCCACCACACCAACTATACCTTTTAAATTGGGGGATAAAATTAGCGACCCGTTGCAGATGTATTTATCAGATATTTATACGGTATCGGCTAATTTAGCAGGATTGCCTGGATTATCAGTGCCAGCAGGTATGGTGGAAAATCTGCCAGTTGGTGTCCAATTAATAGGGCCAAGATTTAGTGAAAGTACATTATTCAATATTGGTTTAGTCATTGAAGAGCTCAGAGAACCAATTAACCAGCCAAATTTATGATATTCATTTTAGGTGGTATATTTTTTATAATTTTGCTAGGAATAGTAGTTTATATATTGAAAAAAGAAAACTCTTATGACGAGTTGGATATCGCTAGTTGGCAGAGTGAATGGGAAAAAATTAAAATGTTAGCTAAAAGTAAAGATGAGTTTGCTCAAAGACAAGCGGTAATTGCGGCTGATAATTTATTTGATAAATTATTAAAACATAGAGGTATAGGCGGTTCTTCTTTTGGTGAAAGATTGAAAATTATTCAAAGTCGATATCCTGCATTGCGGCAAGTTTGGTCAGCCCATTTATTACGCAACCGTCTAGTTCATGAAAGTTCTTATAAATTAAAAAATAATGAAGCCGAGAAAGCCATAAAAATTTTTGCTAAAGGTTTCAAAGAGTTAGGTTTAAATTTAAATTAAAATATATGTCAAACGATAAAACACATCCATCTTTAGATAGTTTACAATCTAGAACACTAGATTTAATTATTGCGGGGGCCGGGCCGGCTGGTTTAAGTGCAGCAGTTTATTCGTCACGGCGTAAACTTGATACCTTGGTAATTACCAAAGATATTGGCGGACAGACTAATTGGTCAGCCGAAGTAGAAAATTATTTAGGCTATGAGTTTATGTCTGGTTATGAGTTGGCACAAAAATTTTATGCACATGTTAAGAAAATAGATGATGAAAATTCTTTGTTTGACTTGGAGTTATTGGAGAACGATCCCGTGGTAAAAATAGAGCCAGAAGGTAAAGAATTTTTAGTGACGACTCAAAGTCAAAAAATATTTAGAGCACGAGCGGTGTTAATTGCCACTGGTGCTAAGCCTCGCCATTTAAATATACCAGGTGAAAAAGAGTTGATTGGACGGGGGGTCACGTTTTGTGCTACTTGCGATGGGCCGCTTTATCAAAATAAAATAATTGCGGTAATTGGCGGAGGAAATAGTGCTATGGAAGCAGTACTATATTTAACCAAAATTGCTAAAACTATTTATTTAATAAATATTAATGAAAATTTTCGAGGAGAGACAACTTTGGCAGAAGAAATTGCAAAGTTAAAAAATGTTATAATAAAAAACAATACGGAAACATTAGCCATGTCGGGTACTGGTAAATTGGAAAAAATTAAAATAAAAAATAAAAAAACTTTACAAGAAGAATGGATTGCGGTTGACGGTGTTTTTGAAGAAATAGGTTATGAACCAAATAGTGCGCCGTTTGCGAATTTGGTTAAATTAAATGCCAAAAAAGAGATTATTATTGACGAAAGAAATCGCACCTCAGTGCCGGGGATTTTTGCTGCTGGCGACGTGTCTAGCGTTCCCCAAAAACAAATTATAATTGCTGCTGGCGAAGGTGCTAAAGCAGTACTTGAGATATATAATTATTTACTACCAAAATAATGCCCCAAAAAACTATTGCCATCATTGGCGCGTCAAGAGATGAGAAAAAGTATTCTCACAAAGCTATTAAAGCCTTTTTAAATAGTGGTTATAAAGTTTATCCTGTAAATCCACATGCTTCCAAAATAGGTGGATTGGATTGCTATGGTGATTTGGAAGATTTACCTGAAAAAGTGGAAGAAATAAGTATTTATTTACCACCTTATTTAACTATTGGTATTTTACAGTCATTGGTTGATTATCCAGTTAAAAAAATTTATTTAAATCCAGGTAGCGCTGATGATATTGTTAGAGATATTGCACAAAAATTTAAATTGCCCGTCGTTGAAGCTTGCAGTATACGCGCTCAAGGGCAAGATCCGGATATGTTATAGTAATAATAATTATAAATTATAAATTTTAAATTATAAAACAACATAAAAATTTGTAATTTATAATTTATAATTTATTTTAAAAATATGTCCAATAAAACAAATTTATTTTTTATAATTGCCGGAGTAGTTATTACAATTGGTGCAATTGGAATTTGGTTAAGTATGGGTAGTGCTCCAACTTATGAGAATGTTAATTCGCCTAGACCTGTTAAAGGTAGTAGTGAGGCTAAAGTTGTAGTTGAAGAATTTTCTGATTTTCAATGTCCAGCTTGTAAATCTGCCCAAGATACAGTCAAACGGGTAATCAATGAATTTGGTGACCAAATAAGATTTGAATTTAAGCATTTTCCTTTGACAACTATTCATCCGCAGGCTTTTCGGGCGGCACTGGCTTCCGAATGTGCCAATGATCAGGGTAAATTTTGGGAATATCATGATTTATTGTTTATAAATCAGCCAAATTTTTCTCCGAGCGAATTGGTATCTTATGCTGAAGGTTTAGGTTTAAATAAAGATACTTTCAAAGCTTGTTTAGATTCAAGAGCAAAAAACGATGTTGTTCGAGCTGATATGGCTGAAGCCAGTAGTCGTCAGGTAAATGCCACTCCAACTTTTTTTGTCAATGGGCAAGTCGTGCAAAATTGGAATCAATTGGGTGACATTATTTCTGCTGCCCTCGGAGAACAAAATTAATTTTAAATTTTCAATTATAAATTATAAAATAATTATTTAAAATTTATAATTTATAATTAATAATTATCAAAGATGTTTTCTTGGCTTCACTCTTATAACCCATCGCCAATTTTGTTTGATTTTGGTTTTGTACAAGTACATTGGTATGGTTTATTGATGTTAGTTAGTATTTTAGGGTCATTTTTTGTTTTATTAAAAAAAGCTGAGGTTTTTTCTCTAAATCGAAACCAGATATGGGATTTATTGTTTTGGTTGGTGGTAGGCGGAATTTTGGGAGCAAGAATATATGAAGTTTTACTAGTTGAACCCACTTTTTATTTTTCTCATCCAGGTCAAATGGTGAAAGTCTGGCAAGGTGGTCTGGCAATTCATGGTGCGTGGCTTGGAGGGTTGATAGTTTTGTGGTTTTTCAGTAAAAAATGGAAAATTTCGCTGTGGAAATTGACTGATGCTATAACATTTGTTTTACCTTTAGGGCAAGCTATTGGCCGGTGGGGAAACTATTTTAATCAAGAGTTATATGGTCTGCCAACTAATTTGCCTTGGGGAATACCAATTGCCGTAGACAATCGTTTGTCAGAATATGTTCAATTTACTCATTTTCATCCGACTTTTTTGTATGAATCAATCGGTGCTTTACTGATATTTATTTTATTATTTTGGTTTCTTAAACAGAAAAGGTTTACAGGTCAGATTACCTTAGTCTATTTGGGACTTTATTCAGCTTTACGTTTAGCTTTGGAGTTTATTCGTTTAGATCCGGCTTTTATGTTGTTTGGCATACGTTGGCCAATTATTTTCAGTAGTTTGGTAATATTATTGGTTATGATAATTTATTTTAAAAAAATAATTATATTAAAAAATAAATTATAACTTAATTTAAATGCATATAAAAAAACATCTGATATTATCAGGTGTTTTTTTATGGCGGGGCCGAAGGGACTCGAACCCTCGACCTCCTGCGTGACAGGCAGGCGTTCTAACCAACTGAACTACGACCCCAGTTATTTAAAAAATTGCTGCCAAAACAGCATAATTATAATAAATTATTATTAATAATAAATCAAGACCAGTTAATAGTTTGTAAATAAGCTTTATTAATTATGTTATAATTAATTTTGATGAAAAAAATATTTTATTTATTTATAGTAATTACTTTTTTACCGTTGCATCAGATAAAAGCCGTTGATGATTTGGCTGGTCGGTTGTCGGGTAGGATTTTATTACAGGTAGAGAGTTACGGACGAGCTTGGTATGTGGATCCAGTTAGTCAAACCAGATATTATCTGCGTGATGGTGATGAAGCATTTAATATCATGCGTTCATTGGGATTGGGTATAACTAATCGTGATTTAGCCAAGATTCCAACTAAAAAGGGCGAATTAGGTGATAAAAAATTAATCCAGAGATTAAAAGGGCGGATTTTGTTGCAAGTGGAAAGTCGCGGCGAGGCTTGGTATGTAAATCCGGTTGATGGTATGCGGTATTATTTACCAACTAGGGAAGCGGCTTTTAATATTATGCGTAATTTTGGTTTAGGAATAACTAATGATAATTTACGGCAAATAAAAGTCAATAATCAACAGCTAATTCATGATACTACTTTTCAGGATGTAGCTTATGTAAGTTATGATGGTACAGATTTTAACCAAGGGTACAATGCTGACGTTGTATTGCCAATGGCCAGTTTGACAAAATTGATGACCGCTTTAGTTTTACTTGATACCAATCCTAATTGGCAAAAAAGTATTACTATTACTCAAGATGAACTTGATTATCCAAAAAGTTTAGTTGGTTCAGATATTACCAGTGAGGTCGATTTACATGTCGGAGATAAATTAACATTTTATGATTTATGGCTGGCAATGTTGATTGCCTCCTCCAATCAAGCGACTGTGGCTTTGGTAGATAATTCTGGTCTGTCACGAACTGAATTCATTGCGGCTATGAATCAAAAAGCTAAAGATTTAGGCTTAACAAAAACCAAATTTTTTGATATGACCGGTCTTGATGCTCACAATGTCACTACTGCTAAACAAATGGCTCAGTTAGGTTATGTAGCTTTTAGTAAAAGTGACATAACCTCAGCTAGTGCCATAAAGGATTATATTGCCCCAGTTACTGATGCGACTGGTCAGATTAGGCAGGTTAAAATAACTGATCGTAATTACAGTTTACAAACTTTTTCGCCCGAGGCTGCAAAGACTGGATTTTTAGTAGAGGCGCAACGCACGGTAGTATTAAAAAAGAATAATCAAATCATAGTAGTCCTACATGCTTTAAGTATGTCACAAAGGAATGAAATAATTCAGAAATTGTTAAAATAATTAGTGTAGTTTTTTGAGATAATAAATCATAAACTATAAGTCAACATATTCATAAAATTATTGGAAAAATTAAATTATTTTTTGCAGTTTAAAAATTAGTGCTTGCCGTTTTTGAAATTTTAAATTGTAACTAGTTTATCACGAAGACATTTACAAAATAAAAAAATAAAATCAGCTAAATCTAATGAAATTAAATTTGAATAAAAATATATTTGATTACATTGTGTTTTTAAAATTATTTGATGGCATTTTAGGTGTCTTGGCGGGACTAACGGTTTATTTTGTCAAAAAAGAAAGTGTACTAAAATTTGTCTATTGGTTATTTCAGCATGAGTTAACCGAAGATCCGAATGATTTTTTTATAAACAAATTTTTTTCTTGGCTTAATATTTTATCTTTATCTACTCAAAATTTTATTGCAATTTATTTATTTATAAACGGATTGTTAAAAATATTTTTAATGAGTATGTTATTAAAGAATAAACCATGGGCTTACCCGGTAACAGGTTATTTAATGGTTTTTATGGTTGGTTATCAAATTTTTAGAATTTTTCACAGTCATTCTTTAGTATTAGTTGGTTTAACTATTTTGGATATTATTATTATTTATTTAATTTTTGATAAATATAATAAATTTTTGGATGGCAGGGAGGGGATATCGTAAAAGTTAATTGATTTTGGTATAATTAGATTATGAAAATAACTAAACAATTTTTATCAATTTCTATTTTGGGTTTGATCTTAGTGCCTTTGGCTGCTTTGGCTCAGGTTGATTTTGGTTTAGGTTATGGTTCAGCGATTGGTCTGGGTACCAGAGATATCAGAGAAACAATTGCCCGAATTATCAATATTGCTTTGGGAATTTTAGGATTGTTAATGGTATTGATAATAATTTATGGGGTAGTGGGAGCAGCCAGTGGTTATGGTACGGATCGGGGAGAGACAGCTAGAAAAACTATTGTTGCGGGCGTGATTGGTCTTTTGATAATTATTATTGCTTATGCGCTTAGCACATTTGTCTTTAGAGTAATTTTGGATTCAACTTCATAACCTTCATTGCCTAGTGATATAGAAATTTATTATGACCATACAGACAAACAAAAAAGTTGGTTTAGCATTGGGTAGTGGCGGTGTTAAGGGTTTGGCTCATGTGGGGGTTATTAAAACATTACTCAAATATAAAATCCCAATTGACTTTATAGCGGGATCTAGTATAGGCGCTTGGGTGGCGTGTTTTTTTGGTTTATTTCAAGATGTTGCTAAATTGGAGGATTATACAGTCAATAAACGACGGGATAAATTTTATGTTTTTTTAGAACCTGCTTTACAAGGTGGTTTGATTAAGGGGGATAAATTAGAAAAATTGTTAAATGAGTGGTTTAAAGGAGCAAATTTTTCTGATACAAAAATTCCAGTAGCAGCTGTTGCTACTGATTTAATCACTGGTCAGTCAGTAGTTTTAAATCAGGGCAATTTAGCCAAAGCCGTTAGGGCCAGCATGTCTATTCCTACTTTATTTAAACCAGTAAATATTGGCGATCAACTATTAATAGATGGTGGTTCTAGTAATCCCGTGCCAGATGATTTAGTAAGACAAATGGGCGCGGACATTGTAATAAGTGTAAATTTAGATAATTATGAAAAATATCGTCCCATAGAATTTGATGATTATTCATTTAAAAAAGTAGCCAATCGAAGTTTAGATATCATGCGCCATTATTTAGCTAAATATTCTCTACAAAATTCTGATATAATTTTAGCTCCGACTTTTCCTGCCGTTGGATTTTCTAGCTGGCGAAGTTATTTTCGTGAGGAAATCGGAGTGGAGATTGTAAAAATTGGAGAAGATGAAATGGAAAAAAATATTGAATCACTTTTGCGTTTATTATAATTTAAGTCTAAGCTTTAAATATGATTACTGCCCCTATTCAAATGAATGAACAAGTCAGATTAGCCGCAGTTCACTCTTTGGCTATTTTAGATACTCAGCCAGAAGAAAGATTTGATGTAATTACTAAGGCGGTTTGTGAAAAATTTAAAGTGCCTATTTCTACCATTTCCATAATTGACGGTCAACGAGAATGGTATAAATCGTGTTGGGGACTTGATGTCCGTGAAGGGCCTAGAGACATATCTTTTTGTGGTCATGCTATGTACGCTGATTATGTTTTTGTAGTTGAAGACACTTGGCAGGACCCAAGATTTTTTGATAATCCTTATGTTAAAGGTAAACCCTACATCCGTTTTTATGCTGGTGTGGCGTTGCGGGAAAATAATACTCGTCTGCCGGTAGGGGTTTTATGTATCAAGGATAATAAACCTAGAAAGTTTTCCTTGGATAATATCAATAAACTAATTGAATTTGCCAAACAGGCGGAAATTGAAATAAACAAAAAATTACCCTAATAGATATATAGTTTGCAGTTTTTTTACTTTTTATAAATATATTTTTGTTGAATTAAGTGCACTATCAAAACAAAACACCAGTTTTAAAAATCAACGGGGTATTTGTTTTGTTTCTTATGTGATTGATGGTTTGTGTTACTTGTTTGGATAGTGGATACGGTATTTTGCTAAAAGGTTAGGGCGCTTATCAATAATTTAATATAAAATTAAAACCCGTACTTAGGTACGGGTAAAATTTATTTTAATGGTTTGACTGTAATTTTCAATTTTTTGATTTCAGATGTACTGATGTTGGTTTTCGGCATTTCGCTAATATTTACTTTAATCGATTCATCGCAATCTGATTTCTCTACTATAGGTTTTTGATATTTTTTAAAAAGACTCAGGTCTTTTCCCAGGATATTGATGCAAGTATACTTAGCATAATTTGCTTTTTGTTTACTAGTTGCTTCATCAAGTCCTATTAGAGAATAAAGTGCTTGGGCAACAAAAAAATTGTTATCTCTAATTAATTTTTCGTGTTTCTCAATACGTTTGAAGGCTGAGTCCAATTTTTGAACAACTGCAGAGTCATTTTGACTCAAGATATTTAAGCTACTGACAATATCAGTAAAGTTTTGTTCTGTTTGGTTTTGAAAAATTTTCAATGAATCAGCCACTTGCTGATGTGCTTTTTGTAAAATTTCCAATTTTTCTTTAGTCTCAAAAAATAGAGGATAAACCACCCATTTATATACAACAAAATAGCCAAACAGCAGTAGCAATACAGCAGAGGTTGAATAAAATATTTTTTTATTATTCAAAAATTTTTTACTCCAACCAGACAAACCGATATTTAATTTATTCATTTTTTACTCCTTATTTTTTTGTTAAATTTCAAAAAGATATATTAAATTACAACAGTATTTAGTTTTTGTCAAGCAATAAAAAACCGCTAGTGATTATACACTAGCGGCTAGTTAAGCAATATTTTTTTATTTCACTTTGACGAAGAATTTATCTCCGTCAATTGTCCCCTTGACTATGTCTTGGGGATAAACTTTTTTGAACATTTGCCCGGATTGCCATAACTCCCATTTTTCTCCATTCGCTTGGAGGAAAGGTTTGCCTGATTCCGTTATAATTTGGTAAAGCGTTCCGTCTTGAAAATTATACCTCAATGTATCTTGCTTTACCGTAGATATAACATCATCATGGTTTTTTTTAATGACGTTTTTTTCCTGAAACGAATATTTTTGAATGAATCTAACAGGCACGTATACAGGGCCGTCAACAAAATAACCATAATGGTTTTGGGTCATCACTTTGACAAACCCTTCATTGCCGACAAACGTGACATCTTCACTGACTACTGAAACTTTATCTCCTGGTTTAAAGGCCAAAATAACTTGGCCAGAATCAGTATTGGTACTACCAAAGGTTATACCTTTGTCAGTGATTTCAGTTACAACAGGTGTTGTTGATGTAACTTCAAATAAATTTAACCTTTTACCTGCGTTTGCCTCTGATATATCATCGGCAAACTTTTCAGAATTATTCTTAATCAGATTACCTAAATTCAGGTAGATTCTTTCATTAGTTATTCTTATAACAGAAATAACTAAAAGAATTACCATAGTAAACTTTATAACCCAACCTGCTGTATTTGTGATTTTTATCCAGTAATATGACGAAAAACCAAAAGCCAATATTACCAGTATATATATGCCTAGGATATATAAGTATATTTCATAGAACATATTTCCATGAAAGGCCAACCACCATAGGAACATTATTCCTGAAAGTCCATAAACCAATGAAATTGGTCTAATAGACCTTCTGATTTTGTATTTGCTAGCAAGGCCAGCAATTATCGGATCATATGTTGTTGTAACAAAGAATAATATTATCATAGAAATGATAACACTGGTTACAAATAACCAATCACCGACTAAATATCCAACTAAGGTGCAAACAACTATGACTCCTAACCAAATTGAAAAAGCAACTGCTAGATTTCTAACCACACGTTCGACATTATTAAGCACGTCTACTAATATTGCATGTAATCTATTTATAGTCATACCCTCAAGTCTGACAATTTCAGTAATAGGTAAGCCAACAATTGCTAATAGTCTGATAGTTCTCTGAGTTAAATTATGAACTGTCGTTTGGATGCCATCAGATAGTTCAAGAACTCCGTCTGCTAGTTGCTGAGTCAGTGCATTAGCAGTGACTGAAGTTTGCCTAATAAGCCAGTAATATCCCCAAAACACTCCAATTAGTGTAATTAAAATTAAAATTAATAAAAACATTTTTTCCTCCTGAATTTAAAAGTTTAAATTTCTGTTTTTTATTTGATTTCTGAAGTCGTTGACTTCATTTGTAACCTCAGACGATCTGTTGTTATAATCCGAATTAATTTCATCTAAGTATTTATCAATTTGATCAATTGTTTTTAGAAGATGTTTTTTAATTGGGTCTAAAAATTTTTTTCCCCAAATTTGAAATATTTGACCCCACTTATCGTGGATAAGGAGGTCAGTCCAGGTCCAAAACTCTTTCTCACCTATATCAGCAATTTTTCCGTAGATATGTTTACGCAAATCATCATCACTTACTAAATCTGAGTCGTTTTCTGTATATACTGGTACGCCTTTATTTAAAATAGGGGTACCATCACTTTTCTTTAAGAGGATTTTGATTTTTTTTAACAGCAATGGTTTACACCATGCTGTTACCACTTCATTTTCTGAAGGTAAGTTGGGGTATTTTTCTTTATTTTTTGCTTCCTCAAACCTTTTTTCCCAAAATGTTCTTTGGGTATCATTTAATCCCAAAAGAACTTTTTGTAGTTCCGCCCGAGGTGGCACTTGAAACATTTTGTCAAGGGCAATTTCAGTGATTTTTTTTGCGGGTACGTTAATTAATTCACTAATTAATTTACCGCTAACGGTACCAGCTGCAGTACCTACCAGCTCTCCTCCAAAAACATTTTTCAGTTTATTGAAGAAATTTCCAAAGATTGACATGATTTACTCCTTTATTTTATTTATTTGTTGTTAGTTAGTTGGTTTAAATAAAGAAATAAATATCCTAATCTAAACCAACTAACTAACCTAATTGTTGGGAGTAAATCTGTTGATTGTTTTATTGTTAAAGTTCACTATAAATTAAATCTATAACAGTCCACTATAGCATATTTTTAAGAAAAAGTCAATCCCACAGGCATGGTATAGTTCTTTATAAATAAAAAACCCGCCTGTTTTGGCGGGTTTAAGAATTAAAGAATTAAAATTACGACAAGACATCAAATACGTAGCGCAGGATACTATAACTGGAAAAGACAATAAACAAACCAATAACTGCCCAAACTAAAATATCTCTGCCTTTTTTCACTCGTTCAGGATTACCTCCAGACGTCATCCAAATTACCCCGCCAGCGACAAAAGCAGCTAAAGCAATTACCCCGGTAAGTCCTAGAATACCTTTAATTATATTTCCAATAATAACTGCAGGATCATCACTGGTAAGGGGATTAGTTAAAGTTACATTATTATTATTATTGACTGGTGGATTACCAGGTGGATTAACTGGGGGATTTTGCGCATTAACAGTATTGACAATCAATAATGTAAAAAAGGAAAATAAAATTAATAATAGAAATGATTTTTTCATAAATGTATTTTATTATTATACAATTATTATACCTTTTTTCTTGACAAAAAGCAAAAAATGCGGTATAATGAAAATATAGAAATAGAAATTACTAATTATTAATTACTAATTACTAAACAAATTCAAAATCTAAAATTTCAAATAACAAAAAAATAAGATTAAAAAATATAAAAAAAATTCTCGATTAAATCGAGATAAAAATAAAAATTAAAAACAAAAATATGAAAATCAAAGTAATTTCCCATGACAAAGTGCAGGCCATAAAAGTTAGGGTAGTACGCTAAAAGTGTACTGCTTTTTTGTTTATTAACTAATAATTTTATGTCTGCACCCAAAAAAAATATTTTTACTTGGAAACGAAATAAGAAAAATATTCAGCCCATAAATTTACGCGGACTTAATTTGAACTACAGTAACAGGCGTACAGAAAATAGAGTTAGATTGTGGGGGAGTAGTTGAAAGTTGATGAATAGGATAGAGGATTTAGGATATAGGTGGTAGTTAATTATAAATTTTTAAACATTAAAAAAAATTAAAAATTATTTATAAAATTACAAAATTAAAAATTGTTTATATTTTATTTTAAAACCCGCCGTGTGGCGGGTTTTATACTCTCTGTTTTTAAAAAAATTATTCAACCATTACTTGTTTAAAGATTTGATCAAAAATTTGCGGATGATTCATGGCCAGTTCTGACAAAACTTTGCGGTCAAGTTCAATATTCTTTTTCTTCATTATGCCAATAAATTTAGAATAACTAGTTCCACGCTCTCTTACAGCTGCATTTAGTCTAATCAACCACAAACCGCGGTTAACTCTTTTTTTGGCCCGTCTATCTCTTAGGGCATGGGCACCAGCTTTAACTACTGCGGTTTTAGCCAAACGAATCGTGGATTTACGGCTCCATTTATAACCTTTAACAGCTTTTCTAAGCTTTCTTCTTTTTTTGGTATGAGTTGTGCCTCTTTTTACTCTGGACATATTTTTAAAATTAGAATATAGGATTTAGGATAAGGGGGATAGATTAGTGATAAGGCAAGAGAGTGCGGATATTTTTTTCATTTACCTTAGCTACTTTTTTATCGCGTCTTTTATTGCGAGTTACCTTACTTGGTTCACGGGAATTAAAATGGTCCTGACCAGCAGTTCTTTGCATTAGTTTTTTATTTTTTGTGACACGAATTCTTTTACTAGTTGTTTTGTGTGTTTTGAGTTTTGCCATTTGATTCTTTTTTATGAATAAATCCCACCCAAAATAGTGGGACAAGTTTTATATTAACCAATTAAATAAATGGTGTCAAGCAATTTATCCCTATTTTTTTAGAGAATAAAGGGCGGTAAATTTATTGCCTTCACGCAATGGTTCTTGGTCAACCCTTATATTTGCACCCAGCTTTTCTTGAAATTTTAGCATGATTTCTTTTACTTTTTCCGGATGAGCTTTTTGTCTGCCTTTGAGAATAATTTCAGTTTTAACCCTATCACCTTGGGTTAAGAATTTTATGGCTTGATTGGCTCTAACTTCTAGATCGTGATTACCCATATTGTAGGTCAATCTTACCCCCTTGATTTCTGATTTACGGCTTTTAACTTTGGCTTTTTGTTGGAGTTTATTTTGATTATAAATCCATTGGCCATAATCTAATATACGACAAACTGGCGGTTCAGCTTTGGGAGATACTTCAACCAGATCAAGTCCCGCTTCTCTGGCTTGGCGCAATGCTTCCTGTGTGGATACTACGCCAAGTTGTTCACCGTTAGTACCGATTAAACGAACTTCAGGTAAATCTATTTGTTGGTTTATTCTAAATTTTTGAATAGGTTTAAGGATTAATAATTATAAGTATATTATATTAAATTTAAATGTTTGTGACCAGGGTATTAAGTATATAAACAATTTTTAATTCCTGCCTGTCGGTAGGTAGGTTGTAGTTTTTAATTTTTAAATAAATCTAAATTTAAATAGATGTCATGCTGAACTTGTTTCAGCATCTCATGAGACCCTGAAACAAGTTCAGGGTGACAGAAAAAAATTAACATTTATTATTTTTTGCTAGTGCGAAGAATGGTGGAGATGGTGGGCTTTGCACCCACGTGGTAAGAAAGCTTTAACGTGTGATTTACAAGCTTAGCCTGATTGGTAAACCAAAAAGATTAAATCAGGCCAAAACTTTTTGGTGGCGCTGAACAATATTGCAAACGACGATTGTCAGCAAATCGGCGTTCAAGCTCCAGTTATGACACCGCTTATGAAATTTTGGAGCAAAATTTCAGCGATGGCTGTGACCTGAATTAGGCAACAGCAAGTGCAAAGTTAGGCTGCGCAAATGCGTTCCTAATTTTGCTCATAAGTGTATTGGCACTTATTGTAATGGTAGTTTAACGAGTTGCCGCTCGGCTTGAACACACGTTGCTACTTTCTTAGCGAATAAATAACATCCCCAAATAAAATTACTAATTACTAATTTCTAATATTTAATTAATTTATAATTAACTAATTAATAAATTAAATCATTGATTAGTAATTAATCATTTGTTATTAGTAATTAATTTAGTATTCTTTCAAAGTGCGTCTGATATCACGTTCGGTATCTCTTTTTTTGATAGCAGCTTTTTTGTCAAACTGTTTTTTCCCTTTGACAATTGCCAATTCAATTTTAACTAGACCTCTGGTAGTATATAGTCGTAAAGGCACAACTGTCAATCCTTTATTACTTAGTTGGCCCCTGATTAAATTTATTTCTTTTTTGGTTAAAAGCAATTTTCTTTGTCTTTTTGGTTCATAGTTTTTTTGGACACTGGCAGCCGGTTGATAGGGGGCAATATGCAAGCCTACCAGCCAAGCTTGGTTGTCTTTAATGGTAATGTAACTTCCCTTAAAATCAATTCTTTTCATTTTCACAGATTTTACTTCCGGACCAGTTAAAACCAAGCCCGCCTCTATTTTTTGTAAAGGTAGATAGTTAAATAAAGCCTGTTTGTTGGTTAATATTTCCATAACTTTATTGTATAACAAATTTTGTAGCAAACAAACTCTATTAACTTGCTGATTTTATTTAAAATCATTACTATAAAATTAAGATGATGGATTTATACTTACAATTGAAAAAAGAAATTAGTCGTTTGGCGGGCCAGGACCTGTTTGTTTTAGAAGTTCCGCCAACGACAGAATTTGGCGATTTAAGCACAAACGTTGCTTTGATAATTGCTAAACAAAAAAACAAAGATCCAAAATTAGTTGCTTTAGATTTAATTGCCAAATTATCACAAGTTAGTTGGTTGAAAAAAAATAATATTGAAATTAAATTAGCTGGCCAAGGGTTTATAAATTTCTTTTTGTCTGACCAGTATTTGAATAAAATTTTCAATCAAGCCGTCCATACTAAAAATTTTGGTAAGATAAATATTGGTAAAAATAAAAAAATTGTTATTGAGTATTCGTCGCCCAACACCAACAAACCTTTGCATCTGGGTCATTTGCGCAATGATGCTTTGGGAATGAGTCTCGCAAAAATATATGAATTTTTTGGTTTTCAAGTAATAAAAACTGAAGTTATTAATGATCGTGGCATTCATATTATGAAAAGTTTATTGGCTTATTTAAAATGGGGGAAAAATACAACGCCAAAAAAGCTTGGTATTAAAGGGGATAAATTTGTTGGTGATTTATATGTTAAATACAATCAGGCAGAAAAGGATCATCCTGAACTAATTTCTGAAGCTAGAAATTTATTACAGGCTTGGGAAAATAAGGATAAAAAGATAATTGCCTTATGGAAAAAAATGAATTCTTGGGTTTATGCTGGTTGGAAAATAACTTATAAATTATATGGTTCAAAATTTGATAAAGTTTATTATGAAAGTAAGCTTTATAATAAAGGCAGGGAAATAATTGTCCAAGCTGAAAAACGCGGGTTAGTTAAACGCAATTCCCAAGGCGCCGTAGTAGTTGATTTAAGTCCCTATGGATTAGGCGGACGAGATAGCGGTGAAAAAATTTTATTACGGGCTGATGGCACGACTGTTTATATTACTCAAGATTTGTATTTGGCCGTCAAAAGATTTTCAGATTATAATTTTACTAAAATGATATATGTAGTGGGCGATGAACAGATATATCATTTTAAGGTGTTATTTAAAATTCTGTCTATTTTTGGTTATAGCTGGCAAACAAAATGTCAGCATTTTCCCTATGGACATGTTTTATTGCCGGAGGGAAAGATGAAATCGCGCGAAGGAACTGTAGTTGATGCCGATGATTTAATTTCTGAACTTACCACTCAGGCAGAGATAGAAGTAAAAAAACGACAACCGAAATTGACAGTAATAGAAAGAAAAAAAATTGCTCAAACTATAGCTATAGCTGCTATTAAATATTGGTTTTTAAAAACTAATCCTAAATCTACCATAACTTTTGATCCCCAAGCTTCCTTGAGTTTGGAGGGCAATACCGGTCCTTATCTTTTATATACTTATGTTAGATTAAAACGCATTTTGGCCAAAGGAAAAATTACTAAATTAGATAAGTTTATTTTTTCTGAACAAGAAAAAAAGTTGGTTAGAAAAATTTGTCAGTGGCCATTGGCAGTTTGGCAATATTATGAGAAACAGCAAGTTAATTATTTGGCTGAATATTTATTTCAATTGGCCAGTTTGATAAATAATTATTATCAAAATGTTCCTGTTTTAAAAGCTGAAGATACAATAAGAAAACAAAGATTAATGATAATTAAAGCAGCTGCCAATATTATTAGTAGCGGACTTAATTTGCTTAATATAAAAACCGTTGCTAAAATGTAATTATGAATGAGTCAAAATGGTTAAATTTTGTCCAGATGATAAAAGATAAATTTGCCGTCCAAGCTGAAGGGCAAGAAACCACAGATATTCCTGGCGCAGTCGTTAAATTTATTGAATGGAAAAATGGGGATAAAGAAATGAGGGCTGAGTTTCATATTAAACCAAAAGTTTTGGATAAAAAAACTTTTTATAGTAGACGTATAGGCAGCGGGGTAAAGGAAGAATATATTTATGCCGCTGATGAAAAAGTAGAATTTGCTAAATTTTTTGAAAAATCTACACTCAATGATGAATGGCAAGAAATAAATATTGTGTAAAAAAATATTTGCTTTTTTCGGTAAATTTGTGTATATTTAAATAAGTCAAAATAAAAATAATAAATTATAATAATTAATTTTAAAGGAAAGGACTTAGAAATTATGGAATCAAACATAACTAAAGCAGGAGAGGATGCTACTTTCCAAAAGCCAGCTAGTTCTGGCGGCAGTTTTGTTAAATGGGTTGTTGTGGTTATAGTAATTGCGTTAATTATTGTTTTAGGTTTGTACTTTATTTCTAAATACAGCCGTTTCAATATTTTAGGGTTGTCTGGTGGTAACAATAATTGGCAAGCGGTATTTTTAACCAATGGCCAAGTTTATTTTGGTAAGGTAGTGAAAGAGAGTAGTAAATCAGTCATTTTGCGGGATATTTATTATTTACAAGTAACCCAACCATTACAAACTTCTGGTGATCAACAACAAGCTCCAGTCCAAAATGAATTATCTTTAGTAAAATTAGGCAATGAACTGCATGGGCCTAAAGATGAAATGAGAATAAATGGAGCTCATGTATTGTTTATTGAAGATTTGAAAGCTGACAGTCGAGTAGTTGAAGCCATAACCAATTATAAGAATTCACAACAGTAGAGTATTACTATTTTAGGAAATAAATATTTTTTAGATAAAACCCGCTAGAGAGCGGGTTTTATTTTTTTTAAAAAAAATTAATTAGATTTATTAAATTGACTTTAGATTATTTTTTCATTATAATTTAACCATTCTATATTATTATTTTATATAAAATTTAAATATGACTCAGATAAGTTTTCCTGAATTAGAAAGAGAAATATTAGATTTTTGGGAAAGAGAGAAAATATTTGATAAATCGTTAAAGAAAAATTCACCTCAAGGTGAGTTTGTATTTTATGAGGGTCCGCCGACTGCCAATGGTAAACCAGGTATTCATCATGTTTTGGCAAGGGCTTTTAAAGATTTGATTCCCCGTTATAAAACTATGCAGGGTTATCATGTGACCAGAAAAGCTGGTTGGGATACTCACGGATTGCCAGTGGAATTACAAGTTGAAAAGGAATTGGGTATATCCGGAAAACCTCAGATTGAATCATTACAAAAATCGGTTCCTGAATCTATAGAATATTTTAATACTAAATGCAAACAGTCAGTTTGGCAATACAAAGAAGAGTGGGAAAAATTAACGCGGCGGATGGGTTTTTGGATTGATATGGATAATCCTTATGTGACTTATGATAATAATTATATAGAAACTTTGTGGTGGATTATAAAACAGGTTTATGATAAAAAATTACTGTACCAAGGTTATAAAGTAGTGCCTCATTGTCCGCGTTGTGGTACTGCCCTTTCCAGTCATGAAGTGGCGCAAGGTTACCGCGAAGTAAAAGACGAATCTGTTTACATAAAATTCAAAGTGAGTAAGGGAAATGATAAGGTTAAGGAAGGTGATTATATATTGTCTTGGACCACAACTCCCTGGACTTTGCCGGGAAATGTAGCTTTGGCGATTAGTGAAAAAGTGAATTATGCCATTGTTAGTATAATTGGTGAAGGTTGGCAGAGTAGTGATGTAAAAAATTTAATAAATAACGGCAGGGCACCAATTACCGGAAAGGATAATAAATTATATAGGTATATATTAGCGGAGGATTTACTTGACAAAGTTTTAGCAAAAAATGGAAAAGAATATGTTAAGGAGGGTATTATTAAAGGTAGTGAGTTAGTTGGCCTTGAATATGAGCCATTATTTCCAGGTGCTATTTTAGAATCTGTAGAAAATTATGAAAATGCCTTTAAGGTTTATCCAGCTGATTTCGTGACTACTGAAGATGGTACGGGTGTGGTGCATACAGCGGTGATGTATGGTGAAGATGATTACAATTTAGGTGAAGCGGTGGGACTACCCAAGGTACATACGGTAAATGAAAACGGAAATTTTGCATTCAAAATTTTAAATACAAAATTTAAGATTTTACACACTTTACAAGATAAATTTGTTAAGGATAGTGAGACAGAAAAAATTATTATCAATTATTTACAAGAGCAAAAATTACTTTTTAGACAAGAATCGTATAAGCATGATTATCCTTTTTGTTGGCGCTGTGACACACCACTTCTTTATTATGCTAAAGATTCTTGGTTTATTAAAATGTCGGAGTTGCGGGAAAAGTTAAAAGCTAATAATGAGAATATCAATTGGATACCCGGGCATATTAAATTTGGTCGTTTTGGTGAGTGGTTAGATGGTGTTAAAGATTGGGCGATTTCTCGCGAAAGATATTGGGGAACGCCATTGCCAATTTGGCGTTGTCAGGCGGGAAAAAATAAAAATACTGATATTAAAATTCAAAAAGATTGTAATAATATAAAAGTAATTGGTTCGTTTGCTGAGTTAGAACAATTGAGCGGACAAAAAATTATTGATGCTCATCGTCCCATGGTTGATGAAATTAAAATTAAATGTGAGCATTGTGGTGGAGAAATGATACGAGAGACAGCTGTGCTTGACTGTTGGTTTGATTCCGGAGCTATGCCGTTTGCTCAGATCCATTATCCATTTGAAAATAAAGACTTAATTGATGATAGAAAATGGTATCCGGCAAATTTTATCTGTGAGGCAATTGATCAGACTCGGGGATGGTTTTATACTTTACTGGCCGTTGCTACTTTACTTGATCAAGGAACTCCTTATCAAAACGTAATCTGTTTAGGGCACATCAATGATAAGTACGGTAAAAAGATGTCAAAAAGTAAAGGCAATATCGTTGATCCATGGCAAATCATGGATAGCTATGGTGCTGATGCTTTACGTTGGCATTTTTACACTATCAATCAACCCGGAGAACCTAAAAATTTTGATCCGCAACAAGTTGAAGATGTTTTGAAAAAAAATTGGTTAATTTTGTGGAACGTATTTAGTTTTTACAATTTGTATAAACCAGCGGTTAAAGAGTTCCCCACTGAACCAGCAGAGGATATTTTAGATCAGTGGATTTTAGCTTATCTCAAAGATTTAGTCAGAGTTGTCACCGATTATTTGGATAATTATGATATAACTTCCGCTGCTAGATCTATTGCAGATTTTATTAATGATTTATCAACTTGGTACTTAAGACGAAGTCGTGAACGCTTTAAAGCCGGCGGAACTACCCAAGCGCAAGCAGTTAAAACTTTAGGTTATGTATTGTTGGAGCTTACTAAAATTTTAGCGCCCTTTACTCCTTTTTTAGCTGAAAAAATTTATCAAGAATTAATAAAAGATTATCCAGACAAAAAAAGTGATTTTGCTCTATCGGTTCATTTATCAGCTTGGCCGGAAAAAAAAGAAAAAACATCTGCCGAATTGGCATTATTACAGACCATGAATGAAGTGAGAGAAATAGTTACTCGGGCTTTAGCTTTGCGAGCTGATGCTAAAATAAAAGTTAGACAACCTTTATCAGAATTACATATTAAACAGAAAGATTTGCCCGAGCAATTTATAGAAATTTTGCGACAAGAGGTAAACGTTATAAAGGTAATTTTAGGTGCAAATGAAATTAAATTAAACACCGTCATTGATGATAATTTAGCTAAAGCTGGTTTGGTTAGAGAGTTAATACGGAGTGTAAATAATTTACGTAAACAGGCCGGACTTACTATTACTGATAAGATTATATTGTACATTACTACAGCCGATAATTTACAGAATTTAATTACCGAAGAAAAAGAAGTTATTTCTAAAAATACTTTGAGCGCCAAAATAATATTTCAGCACAAGGATAATCTATCGTCAAAAGAGATTAATTTTACGGACGAAAAAATTTGGTTGGGTATAGAAAAAATATGACAGTCATTTTACAGGCGATTATTTTAGATCACAATCCTAAAGGTGAGAGCGATCTGTTGGTCACCGCTTTTACTCAAGAAAAAGGGAAGATAAATGCTAAGGCTAAAGGCGCTAGAAAATCAGAAGCAAAATTGCGTGGCATCTTAGAAGTTGGCAATGAGGTAAAATTAATGTTGGCGCCAGGAAAAAATCAAATACACATTGCGGGTGGGGATATTATAGATAGTCATATCTTAATTCGTCAAAATTTGGAACTGTTATTATTATGGCAAGCAATGCTTGAGGTGGTTAGTTTCGCAACAGTGCCAGATAATATTGAATATGAGGTGTATGATCTTTTAACAGGTTGGGCTAAATTTTTACAACATAATTTAAAACCTTATTCAGTTCGTAATAAATTAATTGTTTATTTAGTGATTTGGCAGTTTTTATCCTTGATTGGTTTTAAACCCCAGTTTGATGAATGTGTTCGGAGTGGTCAAAAATTAGTAGCAGAAAATTGTTTTTTTTCTGTCACTGAAGGTGGGGTTGTTAGTAAAAAATATTTTCAAACTTCGGATTTACCACTATCTTTAAATGTTTGGAAAATATTACGTTATATATTTAAAGGAAATTTTTGGGCTGCTTTATCTGATATTTATCGTTTTAGAATCACAAAACAAGAAAACTTAGAATTGGCTAACATATTGATTAATTACACTGAAAATACTATAGAGAAAAAAATTAATAGTCTTAGTTATTTAGAAAAAATATATACTTATGGAAATAAAGTCATGGCGGGAAATAAGTAAAAAAAAGTCCCGTCGATTATTACGAAGAATTAAACCGCAATCTGACAAAAAGCTTGCTCCGACTACGGAGGTAATTGAAGATATTTATGTAAAAGATAAAATTTTTCCAGCGGAAAATAAAGCAATGGTCAAAAATGATATAAATATGAATAAAACTAGTCAATATAAAAAAAGTAAATTTCATCCTACGGCAAAAAGACATACAAAAAAAACAGTCAATAACAGTATTTTTTGGTTAGTTATTGTATTTTTGTTGTTAGCTTCGGCTACATTGTTGTTTAGCGCTTTTCGTTTTGGAGGAGCGCCAAATAATCGTGATGATATAGAATTGTTATTAACTGGTCCGGATGCGGTTGCTATTGGTCAAGAATCTACTTGGACAATTAGTTATAAAAATACCAGTTCGGTTGATTTTAAAAAATTAAATATATCAATCCGTTATCCTGATGGTTTAAAACTTAAATCTACTGAACCAGTAGCTGATAATTTACTTAATACCAGTTGGCAGTTAGGAGAATTGAAAAAAGGCGAAAGCGGAGAAATAAAAATAAACGCCCAGCTTTATGGTGAGGAAAACAGCGCTAAAGAGTTTAAAGTTGATGCAGTTTATCAACCAGCAAATTTTAGTTCAGATTTTATTAATTCAATTGTTTATGTGGTGAAATTGGGACATTCACAGTTTGCTATAAATTGGGAATTGCCTGAAGCAATTTTACCAGAAGTTGAGCAAGATATGGCTTGGCGAATAAGTAATATTAGTGGACAAGAAATGTCCAATATTAAATTACGCTTAATTACAAGTAAAAATTTTACTATGACGAACCCCCGTCCTGAAATTGCAGAAATAGTTGATACTGCAGAGGGTAAAGCATACGTTTGGCCAATTAGGAATTATTTTAATAATCAGGAAATAAATTTTAATTTTAAAGGTAAATTTTCTGCTGCAGCTGTTGGTTTGGAAAAGTTTAAGTTGGAAATCAGTAGTGGCGAACCGGAAGGTAAAATTTTACAAGAGTTGGAAAAAAGTATTGTAATTTTAGGTGAAGAATTAGCTGTGCAAATGACCATCAATAACCAATCTACTTTGGTTGAAATTACTCCTGGCCAAAAGTTGAATTATGAAGTGATTTTACAAAATACTTCCGGACTTGATCTAGCTGATCTAAAAGTTATATTACAGGTTGACCCAGAGATGGTTGATTGGACTACTTTAAAAACTGTTGTTGAGCCAACTATTACCAATATTGGTCAAATTGTATTGGATGGAAATAATTATGTAGAATTGCAAAAATTAGAAAAAGGTAAAGAATTGAAAATTAATTACGAACTAAATATTAAAAGTAGTATAACTAATTTATCAAACAATTTTAGAACATTTGCTCAGGTAACGGTTGGTCGTGTGGGTGAAAAAGAAAAAAATGATTTAAGTTTTTCGACGCCGGTTCAGTCTGCACAAATAAAATCTGCTTTAAAAGTTTTTAATTATGCTTGGTATCGAGATGATGAAGGTATTCCGGTGGGTAGTGGCCCGTTGCCACCACAAGTTGGTAAAAAAACAGTTTTTCCTATTGATCTAACTTTACAAACTAAAAATGACTATAAACAAATTGAAGTTTCTGCGTATTTACCAGATGATGTAACATGGGAAAACCAACAAACGGTGTCTAAGGGCGTATTAAATTATGATTCGGTAAATCGACTGCTACTTTGGCAAATAGATTCTTTAACTGAAGCAGATGGTTTAGTCACAGCTCGTTTTTATGTAGGTTTAATACCGCAAAACAGCGATATTGGTAAAGTTAAAACATTACTCAATGCTCAAACCGTAAAATTTATAAGTCAAGAACAAACTAGTCAAATTATATATCCAGCTCTTGATACCAACTTAACTGGAGCAATGTATGATACAAATAAAGGGCAAGTAGTTGAATAAAAAAACAACCGTTTATACGGTTGTTGTTTGACGCCATTGGTGATTTAATAAAGACCAAATCGCCATAATTGTTGCTGGCAATATTAATAGTAGTTCTACAAGATATTGATTATTGTGAGGATAGAGTAGTAAAGCTAAAAAAATTAGAATAAATTTAATTTTACCAATAACGTTACTGGGAGTAAGTTTTTTTAAATATAGAGCTGCATGCAGAGTATTAACTAGAGCTATAGTGTCAATGATGATGTAACAGACAGTTAAATAAGAAAAATAATTTTCAAAATTTAAAAAAAGTATAAGAATTGGTATAGTAAAAACTTTATCAATTGAACGATCCATTATTTTTCCTAAATCCGTCACCATATTTTTTACTCGAGCCAGAAGGCCATCTAAGTAGTCGGTCAGTCCGGCTATTATAATCAAAAAATTATAAAGTAAAATATCCTGTAATTTTATATAGACATATAATATTAGACCAAGTAAAATAATACGAGAGCCGCTCAATATATTTGGTGTTAACCAATTAGGAAATTTTTTTAACAAGGGGCCTAAAATTTTTTGAGATAATTTGTCAAATAGCGTTAAGCCAGTTTGTAAGATAGTAAAGATTTTTTTCATTTTTTATTTCCTTTTTAATTTACAAGATGTATAAACTTTATAGAAAATCTAAAAAAAGTCAAGCTAGATTTGGAATATTAACGACTGGACGGGGTAAGATAAAAACACCTTTTTTTATGCCCGTTGCCACTCAAGGAGTAATAAAAACTCTAACCAGTTCTGATATGGAAAAATTAGGCACACAAATTTTGTTGGCTAATACTTATCATTTATTTTTACGGCCAGGTTGGCACATTTTGCAAAAAGTTGGAGGTTTACATAAATTTATGAACTGGTCAAAACCGATACTGACTGATTCGGGAGGGTATCAGGTATTTTCTTTAGCCGGAAATAAACAACAAAAAAATAATTTGGTTAAAATTGAGAGAAATAAAGTAATTTTTAAATCTCATCATGACGGCAGTCAACAAGTTTTAACACCCGTTAAAGCTTTACAAATTCAAAAAATTATTGATAGTGATATACAAATGGTGTTGGATGTATGTACTCCCAATCCGGCAACTTATGAACAGGCAAAAAAAGATGTTGTTTTAACTTTAGCCTGGGCTAGGCAAGCAAAAAAATGGATTAATAAAAATTATACAAAATCAAATAGTCCTTTGGTATTTGGTATAGTTCAGGGTAGTGTATTTTCTGATTTACGAAAATATTGTGCTCAAGAGTTAGTAAAATTAGATTTTGCTGGCTATGCTATTGGTGGTTTGGCGGTTGGTGAAACTGTCAAACAAATGTACCAAGTATTAGATGAATTGATGCCTTATTTACCTGAAAATAAACCAAGATACTTAATGGGTGTTGGTCGTCCAGAAAATATTATTGCCGCTGTGCAAAGAGGGGTTGATATGTTTGATTGTGTTATTCCTACCCGAGAAGCTAGGCACGGTCGTCTATATATTTGGCGGCATACAAATTTAAATAAAAAAGATTTTTATACAACCATCAATATAAGTAATAAAAAATTTAGTAAAGATTTTTCATTGTTAAATCCCAAGACAAAGCAAAAAGATTTACAATCACTATCTAAAGCATATCTTTACCATTTATATAAAAGTGGGGAGCCGACTGCTTTAAGATTGGCCACTTTAAATAATTTGGAATTTTATTTACAGTTAATGATTCAGCTTAGAAAACATATTTTTACTTCTCAGATTTGATTTTTTAAAAATTAAATAAAATGTTATAATAAAACTGTATGTTGCAGCTTTTTTTTAATACGTTCAAATTATTTACTTGGGATTTGGCCACCAATTTAGGTTATTGGCCGATTTGGTGGTATGGACCTGGTTTGGTTGATTTTTTTCATTTTTTTACTAACAACATAAAGTCTGCTTGGCATAGACAAGCACTTGATATTTTATTGAAAAATTGGTTTAAACCGATGTATGCCCAGACTGATTGGCAGGGCAGGATATTGTCATTTTTTTTCCGTACCTTAATCATCGCTTGGCGGTTTATGTTTTTTATTTTTTGGGCATTTGTGCTTAGTCTAGCGATGATTCTATGGATTATGGTTATTCCCATCGCATTATTTATGTTGATTCGTTTATTACTTTTTACATGAGCTTACATTTTCCAGATTTATTAAATCTAAAAGTGGAGTTAACTGATCGGGGAGCACGTTATCAGTTTGGTTCTTTGATTTTTTATTGGCATAAACGGATTGATGCCACTGGAGTTTGGCAAAATAAAATTAACAATTATTTTAACTATACTTTAAATATTTTTTTAAGTTTGATTTTATTACATGGATTAGCCAGATTTATTATTCTACTTTGGCAGTTTAATTGGCAGTTCTCTTTAGAATTTTTATTTAGTAGTGAATTATTTGTTTTCTGGGTTGCTTGTTTGGCTTTAACTTATTTAATTTTTCGTTTAGCTTCTCAAAAAAATAAACAGACGGTCTTAACTGTAAAACAAATTGATGAGAAATTTGTAGATCAACAATCTAAAGAGTTAATTGATCTTAAGTTAAGTTTTAGTGTTGATACTTTGTTGGTAATAGAGAGATCTTGGCAAGTTGCAAAAAATTTTAAGCAATCTCAGGTTAACAGTTGGAGTTTACTTTTTTCAATTTTAGAAAGTAAAAAATTAATTGGAGTGTTAGCTAGATTAGGTGTTAGTCGTGATGATGTTTTATTGCGAGTTAAAAATATTATGATTAAATCTGCCGGTTATGAAGGCTCGCCTTCAGTAAGTATAGAAGTTTATGATATTTTATTTAAAAGTTATTTTTTAGCAGCTAAACGTAAACAATCATTGGTTGGTGTTGCTAATATTTTGGAAGCTTTATTTATGAGTGATGATAAGATTCAAGATTTATTTAGTGATTTGTCAATTAGTTTTGATCAGTTAAACCAAGTTATTGATTGGATAATTGTCAACGACCGTTTATATGAGATATATCAACGACAACGTAAATTGGCCCGTTATAAACCGGGAAATTCTATGAATAAATCAATGACCGCTGTAGCCACGCCGTATTTAGATAGGTTTGGTTATGATTTAACCTTGGCGGCAAAGTATGGCAACTTAGAAATTTGTGTGGCTCGAGAACAAGAAATTGAGGAAATTTTTCGCGTAATTGAAGCGGGCAGCAATAGTGTAGTTTTAGTTGGTTTGCCTGGCGTAGGCAGAACTACAATAATCGAAGGTATTGCTCAATTAATGGTTACTGAAGATGTGCCAAATAATTTAAAGGATAAACGGATGGTTTCTTTATCATTACCTAGATTGGTTGCTGGTGCAAAATCTCCCGGCATATTGGAAGAAAGAATTTTACGTATTCACCATGAAATGGTTAGGGCTGGCAATGTTGTTTTGGTTATAGAAAATATTCATGATATTTATGGTATTAACACCCAAAGCGGCGAGGGACTTGATTTATCTGAAGTGATGGCTGATTTAATAGGTGATGACAGATTTTTGGTTTTGACTACTTCTAATCCTAATGATTATCGAATGAGTATTGCCGGTAAAGCGTTGGGCAGTAAACTGCAAAAGATAGATATAAAGGAAACTAATAGAGAACAAACTATGTCAGTATTGATAGCCAAGGTAAATTATTATGAATATAAATATAAAGTATTTTTTTCTTTAGGAGCATTGAACAAAGCTATTGAGTTGTCCAATCGTTTTATGCACGATTATTATTTACCAGAAAAAGCTATTAAGATTTTAGAAGAAGTAGCGGTTTATGTATTAAAACAAAAAGGAGAGAAAAGTTTAATTACCAGTGAAGATGTTGCCAGTTTAATTTCACAAAAAATAAATATACCTTTAACTAAAATTACCCAAGATGAATCAAGTAAACTTCTAAATTTAGAAGAAGAAATTCATCAGTATATTATCAATCAATCAGAAGCAGTTAAAGCGGTAGCTTCAGCTTTACGGCGGGCTCGAACCGAGTTGAGAGATGAAAAAAGACCAATTGTCAATTTGTTATTTTTAGGCCCCACTGGGGTTGGTAAAACTGAATTGGCAAAAACTGTTGCTTTGACTTATTTTGGCAGTACCAATGATTTAATTAGACTTGATATGTCTGAATATCAAAATAAAGATTCAATAGGTCGTTTAATTGGTACCGAAAAAAATCCTCAAGGAGGTTTGTTGACTGAAGGTGTAAAACAAAACCCTTTTGCAGTTTTATTGCTTGACGAAATTGAAAAAGCTCATCCCGATATTTTAAATTTATTTTTACAGGTAATGGATGATGGTCGTTTAACCGACTGGTCAGGTCAGGTTATAGATTTTACCAATATAATTATTATTGCAACGTCAAATGCTGGCTCACAATTTATTCAAGATCAATTGCGAATAGGAACCAACGTGGCAACTATTAAAGAAAGGTTATTGGTAGAAAAATTAAAAGAAGTATTCCGTCCAGAATTTTTGAACCGTTTTGATAATATTGTCGTCTTTACACCTTTGAGTCAAGAACATATTAGAGCTATCGCCGTATTGATGATCAAGAAATCTCAGCAACGCTTACTTCAGAAAGGAATTAATTTTGAAATAACTCCAGCTGCCTTACAGGAATTGGCTAATGCCGGATTTGACCCGTTGTTTGGTGCTAGGCCAATGCGACGAGTAATCCAAGAGCAAATAGATGATGCTTTAGCTAAATATTTATTGTCAGGAAAAATTAGTCGTCGTGATATAGTTGTTTTTGATGTTGGGGGAAAAATAACCGTTAAGAAAGCTCAGCAATATATTTAAAATTCATTGATTTAATATTTGATTTCTATTGTTATGTGTTTTCAAATTCCTAAAAAAGTTATAGCTATAGAAGGAAAAAGAGCAAAATTGGCTGATGGGAACTGGGTTGATTTAAGTTTAATGTCCGAAGATTGCAAAGTTGATGATATGTTATTTGTTGCCGAAAAATTTGCTGTAGCAAAAGTGCCTAACAACGATAATTTATATAATAAAAATAATTAATAAAAAAATATGTCTAAATATTATAAAGGAATTTTGTTGGTTATTATTACTGCATTAATCAGTGGTTTTTCTATTTTTTTAAATAAGTATGGAGTCAACAATATAGATGCCACTTTATTTACAGGTTTAAAAAATATTTTTGTTGGCAGTTTATTTGTTTTACTGATTTTAGTTAACAGAGATTGGACGTCAATAAAAAATATTACCAAGCAGCAATGGAAAAAATTAATCTTGGTAGGTATATTTGGCGGTAGTATTCCATTTGTACTTTTTTTTCAAGGTTTAAAGTTGACCGGTAGTTTGCAGGCTAGTTTTATACACAAGACTTTGTTTTTATATGTAGCAATTTTGGGTATTTTTTTCCTTAAAGAAAAATTGTCTACTAGATCAATTGTGTCATTGGTTATTATGATACTTGGTTTAATTTTATTTTTAAAAATAAAATTATTTAATTTTAGTTATGGTGATTGGTTGATTTTATTGGCTACTTTGTTTTGGTCAGTGGAAATTATTATATCTAAAAAATTATTAGCTGAATTATCAGCGAATATTGTGGCTTTAGCTCGTATGTTGTTGGGAGGAATTATGATATGGTTATATTTATTTTGGCAGGGCGGAGTTACTCAGCTGTTTAACTTAGGTTTTATTGAGTGGCGATGGGTAATAATTACATCAGTTTTGTTATTTGGTTATGTTTATACTTTTTATCATGGCTTAAAATATGTTCCCGCTTATGTGGCGGCAACTATTTTAACTTTAGCTGTTCCGATAACGGCTTTATTGAATTTAGGTTTTTTTCGTACGGCTCTGAGTTTAGGGCAAATTATCGGTTTGTTCATCATCTTTTTTAGTAGTTATTTATTAGGCAATAAATATTTAGTTCAAGAAAGAAATGTCCGTCAACACAGTTGATATTTTACAAAAAATAAGACAAAATACTTTTTCTGATTATAATAAAATTACACTAGATCGCGAATCGTTGCGGTTATTGAGTTATTTGTTTTTAAATCCTGATTGTCAATCTGATATTGATTTATTTAGTTTGCCAGGTGAAAATATAAGATTATTTGATTTAGGTCAACACATTATTACCGCTGCCCCGGCGACTTTGGCTAAATATGCTCAACAAAAAAAAATATTACATTTAAACAAAATGGATATTTTACAATGTTTTGCCGTTGAACATGCAGTCGACATTCATAATAATAAGATTGATTTAAAAAATAATCCCCATTATGCTTTAGCACATTTACTTAATTATTCTCGGGTAAAAAAAATAGTATTTTTTTCTAAAAAAAAATTTGCTTGGTTAGAAAGTAAATTACCTTGGGGAAAAATTATTTTTAAAAAAGTTATAATTCCTGAAACCTTAGATATTAATATCAATGATTTTGTTTTTCATCATTTTGGGGTAGTAGTAGATCGTGATAATAAAAAAAATAAATTAGCCAATATTATTTATCAGAAACAAATTAATAATACCCATATTGTAGACTGGATAAAACAAACAATCGTTAAAAATATTGTTATTGATTTTTCAGACCAAAGTATTTTTCAACAAGATGTGGTTGATAATATTTTACATCCACAGCAGGTTAAGCCAATTATAAATCCTCAAGATATAGAAATGGGAAAAATTAAATTTCAAAAATGACAATATCTGTATTTGGAAATCCCAATTTACCTCAAGATTCTTTGGCTTTTCGTTTGATTCCACATTTACAACGTTTATTACCACGGGCGGAATTTATTCATCAAGATCCTCAAGAACAAATAATGCCACCAAATGAATCAGTCTGGTGGATAATTGATGTTGTAAAAAATATTTCCGAAGTTAAATTGATAACTGATTTAGAGCAAATTAAAGATGCAAAAAGAATGACTTTACATGATTATGATTTAGCAACCGAACTAAAGCTTATAAAGAAAATATATCCTAATCTAGAGATTAAAATTGTTGGCGTACCTTCTTATGGAAATGTAGAAAAAATTGCTAGCCGGGTAGCCAATATTATAACCAATTGATTTCCAAAAAATGAGAAGCGCAACTCATACAAGGGTCATATGCTCTAATAATTTTTTCGCAAGTCAAGGCTAGCTCATCTTTTGGACGATCAAGATTTTTTTGTATATATTCGGCTATATCTAACTCTATAGTAATTTGATTTTGTCCCGTGGGTACAATAACTTCACCTTCGGTTACTATACCTTTATCATCAATAGTTAATTTGTGGTATAAAGTTCCTCGAGGAGCTTCCACAACTCCTACGCCTGTAGCTGCTCGTAGTTCAAGTTTATCGGGTTTAGCTGGTTTAAAATTATTATTTTTAAGTATTTCGATTGTATCGTCAATAGAATTTAATATTTCAATAGCTTGAGCTAGATTATTATGATAGGCATTGTGTGATGGAAATACCTTCAAAGCTTGCAGACAATCTTTTTTTGTTCGGGAGTTTAAGGCTTGTTGGTTAAGATTTATTCTAGCTAGCGCGCCAACTCGATATGGTTGCCCAGCAAAAGTGTAAGCTGAAGCTTGGGAATAGGGTAGGACTACATGTTCAAGATGATTGCGAAATTCAGTTTCCTCAGCAATCACGCCATTCATATCGCAAATTTTTCCTTCTAAATAAGAATAATCGTCATTTTTTAAAGCAGCATAATTTGTTGGTCTGACAAGTTGGTCGGGTGAATTTAAAAATAATTCAATTAATCTTAAAACTGCCGGTCTAACTTTTTCCATTTCTTCTATTATAGTCTTTTTTTCATTGTTGTCGGGAATTTTTAAAAATCCACCGGGAACAGGAAACGGCGCGTGAACACTACGTCCCGCGGTATATTTGGTTAGGTTATTTCCGGCACTTTTTACGGCAAAGGTATCGTGTAATAGTTGATGTTGTAATTTATCATTTTCGTCAAACTCCAATAAGGAATCTTTTTTAAATAAATCTGGCAAAACAAAGACATAGAGATGTAAGGCATGATCTCTAATTATTAATCCATGATAAGTTAATGTACGAAGTATTTTCGTTTGTAAAGAAGGTTCATAGTTTAATGTTTTTTCTACCGCTTCAATACTGGCGATTAGATGGGCAATACTACAAGTACCACAAATTCTGGATAATAATTGAGGTACAGCTGTGATTGGTTTACCTTTAATAGCTTGAGTATAAAACCTTTTATAATCTTGAACTTTAAATTTTACATACTCGACTTTACCATTAGTTACTTTGACATCAAGTCCGGCTGATCCTTCGACCTTGGTAATTTCATTGATATTTAAATCAAAATCTATAAGATGCATTTATTTGATATTAAATTTTTTAAACATTTGTTCGATTAATTCAATAAATTTTTGTTCATTCATAGGACAACCAGGAACTTTAGCGTCAACTTTTACTATTTCGTCCAATCTCCTTACTTTTTCACCATAGTTGAATTTTTCCAATAAGAAATCTATTGATTTTCTAAGTTCTTCTGGAAATTCATTGCGTTGAGCTGAAGGCATGCCGGTAACGGCACAAGCGCCAACAGCAACCAATACTTTGGCCTTGGCTCTAATTTTTTTTAATTCCTTGGCTTTTTCTTCAGAGGCAATGGCGCCCTCCACAAAAACTACATCCATATCGGTTAAACTATTTTTTGATTTTAATACTTTGGCATGTTTGAAGTCTAAATAGGGTAACCAGTCTTGCCAATGTTCATTTAAGAGTTCAGTAAAAAGTACGGTGCTATCTTCACAACAGCTGAAAGTAAACCAGCCAACTTTGAGTTTTTTATTTTTTTCTAAAGTTTTTTTCATTGTTTATATTATATCATTTTATTTTAATTGTGTCATTGACAATTCAATTTATATTTGTAAGTATTTATAGTTAATAGTTATTTAATAATAAAAATTTAGGAGAAAATAATGTTAAAAATAGCAAATTTAATGGAAAAATTACCGGCTGATATATTAGCTGGTTATATGCATTTTTCCAATATACCTGAAAGCACTTGGAAAAATTATTTCCATCAGCCATTGACTGTTTATACGTTTAATAATTTAATTTATCTTATTGCTGCTGACGTGCGCCAAGTAGCAGTGCAAAAAACAGAAGAAGGAGAAATGTATGATACCTTGAAAAAGGGCAAAGAATTAATTTATAAATTGGCAAATATTGCTGAATTATTAGGTTATAAAATTTCAGAAAAAGAGCTTAAATTAGCTCAAGCTCTTCTTTTAGGAGAGGGAAAAGTTTAAGCTATTTAAAATTTTAAGGCACAGAATTCTCTGTGCCACTTTTTTTTCTTTTTAAGCATAGGTACAATATAGGTATGCAACCATTGGCAGATAAAATTAGACCACAAAACATCGAAGAATTTTGCGGACAAGAACATTTGGTAGGAGAAAATAAACCTCTTCGCGTGGCTATAAATAAAAAACATTTATTTTCTTTTATTCTTTGGGGACCACCAGGATCTGGAAAAACAACCTTAGCACGTATTTATGTAAAAGCATTAGACGCTAAATTATATGAGTTATCAGCAGTATCAGCTGGCAAAGAAGATATTAAAAAAATTATTAAAGATAACTCAACTACAAAATCTAAAGTTTTATTCTTAGATGAAATTCATCGTTTCAATAAATCGCAACAAGATTTTTTATTGCCTTATGTTGAGAATGGGCAATTGACTTTGATTGGTGCCACTACTGAAAATCCAAGCTTTGAAGTTATTGCTCCGTTGCTTTCTCGTTGTCGGGTGTTTGTTTTAAATGAATTAAGTGATAAAGATATGACTAAAATTATCAGTCGTACTGGATATAAATTGGCCAAAAAAGAATTAGCTTGGTTGATTAGCATGGCCAATGGTGATGCTCGACAGGCAATAACTATGATTGAAAATACAGTAAAGTTGTATAAAAATATTACCTTAGAAAATTTAAAAAATACTTTGCAGTCAAAATTTTTGCGTTATGATAAACAAGGAGAAGAACATTACAATACGATTAGTGCTTTTATAAAAAGTTTGCGAGCCTCACAACCTAATGCGGCATTGTACTATCTTGCTCGCATGATAGATGCTGGCGAAGATCCAAAATTTATTGCCCGGCGGATGGTAATTTTTGCCAGTGAAGATATTGGTTTATCTCAGCCAACTGCTCTGGTGGTAGCCAATGAAGTTTTTCGGGCAGTGGAAACAATTGGATTGCCTGAATGTGCCATTAATTTAGCTCATGGCGCAGTTTATTTAGCTACTTGTAAAAAAGATAGACGGGCTTATGACGGTTTGATGTTAGCCATGCAAGATGTTAAGAAATTTGGCAATTTACCAATTCCATTGAAAATTAGAAATGCGCCAACTAAATTGATGAAAAAAATGAAATATGGACAAGGTTATGAAAAATATGATCAGGACGATTACTTGCCAGACAAAATAAAAGGCAGAAAATATATAAACTAAAAACTGTTTGTATAAATACAGCTTTTTTAGTTTGAGTATTGGAAGTATATTGGTGTATTATTTGGACCATTGCTGGTTGCTTGCAAAACTCCAGATCCGCCTCCGGGTGTGGGCGCTGATAGGTTGATCAAAGTAATTGGTTCATCTTGATTTTCAAGATTAGCGTAGAGAACGCATTTTTTGTCAGATGATTGATATTGATAAAAATAATAAGTTTGATCGTCAGTGCCGATTTTAGGATCACGAGGTGCTTTAGCTAAAAAATTCTGTGCTTGCGGAAATTTTACTTTTATTTCTTCTAACAAGTCTGCCAGGTCATAGGTTCCAGTGCCGCCGTTCGGCTCATAACACGATAAAGCTAAAAATCTACCAATTTGAGCAATATCATTTTTTCGTTTTGTGTCTCTGGCTTTTTCTCTGACACCATTTAAACTTACAAACGCTATGGTGCCAATTACACCGATAATGGCGATAGTAATCAATAATTCAATTAGAGAAAATCCTTTATTTTTCATATATTTATTATAGCATAGTTTTAGTTGACTTTATTTAGTAACTTGTTATAAAATATTAAATTAATTTTTGTAATTTAAAAATTTAAAAGGAGAATAAAGATGTCCAGAAGAACCAAATATCGCCAAGCTCTAGCAGCTGGAACTCCTGATATGTTTACAATAAGTTTTTCCCAGCGCTTAAAAAACTTAGAAACTCGCAGCACGCAGGAAAAAATTGTTCATTGGTTAACTCAAGATGAAAAAAATTATGGTTTTGTTTGTTTAACTTCTTTTGGTAAAACCATAATTGATCTACTATTAGTTGATTACTATCTCAGTCTTGGTTATAAAAAAATTTTGGTTACAGCTCCCACCGAGGAACTTAATATTCAAATCTTCCAAGATTTCAATAATTTTTACAATTTTTCTGAAGAAGAAATTGTTCAATTGGCCGGAGTAGGAAAGACTAAAAGACAACAGTGGTGGCAAAATGATAATTGTCGGGTTTATATTTCTACCCCTCACAACGTAGCTAATGATTTAGCCAGAAATGTTATTTCGTCTGATTATTTTCAATTAATAATCATAGATGAAGCTCATCACGGAATAAAAAAATTTCCCTATACAGATATTACTGCCCGTTGTCATCATCATGCTAAAATAATTGCCCAAACTGCCGTGCCCGGGACAATTTCCGATCGTGAGCAGTCAGCTAAGGCTTTGTGTTTAGATGGTGGCTGGTGGACAACTTCTCACGCCGAACAATTGGCGTGGCAACAACCCATGGAAAGAATTATAGTAGAAATACCTTTGGATGATTGGTGGCAACAAACTTGGAAACAAATGTTTGATCGAACGGGAATGTATTATAGCGAATTAGTCGATAATTTTTATCAAGCAGGTTTAGAAGAAACAGTCCCCTCTAGGTTTAAATTATTGTCACAAAAAGATACTAAAGACATACTTCGTAAAATAGATGAGTTAAGGAAAGTTGATAATTTATTAGGTTTAAAAGCCTTGCACAATTTTGCTTGTGTGCAAAAAATGTTGCATTTGATGAGACAAATTTTCCAAAATTCATTTGAAATGTTTTTTTCTTATTATGACAGATTAAATCAAGGCGGGAATAAGTCAAATATAAGATTAGCCAAAGAAAATAAACAACTTTATTTAGATGTTAAACATTACTGCGGTTGGAATCAGGAATTAAAAAAACCTGCAAAACTACATCCAAAGTTATTACGGCTCAAGGAACTGCAAGAAATTTTTTCTACCCAGCAAACTGCTATTTATCATTCGTCAATTGAGATGTTACAAGTAGCAAGTTTTTATTTAACAAGTTGGGGTAACGAAAATAATCATTTAATCGGGAAAACTCATGTCAATTTACAGCGCGCCAAAGATAGAAAAAAAATCAGACATGAATTTAATAATCGTCAAGATGGAATTTTACAAATTTCATCTGTTGGCAGCGAAGGTTTGCACTTAAAAAATTTGCAAAATTTAATTTTCTACGGACAGCCAAATACACCAAATTTTTTGGCCAATGCCGAAGGCAGAGTTGGTCGCGATAATCCGGGTAAAGTTTGGCATCTATTATTTTCCCAATTTGATCGAGCAATGTACTATGCAAACGACTATAAAAGGGAGCAGATGTACGAAAAAATAAAAGTAATACCAGACGTTTATGTTCCCAATAAAAAAGTAAAAATGCATAATATTGATGCTACCCATTTGCCAAAAAAAATAGTTGATCAAAATAATTCAGTGATAAGGGAAATATTTTTTTTACAGCAAGTGACTATTACTGAAATAATTAGTAAAGGAAAAATTTCCGGTTATAAATTTATTGGTAAAGCAAGTAAAGGCGAAGAAATAGTCAATATTATACAGGTGTTAACTTGTAATCAAAAAGAAGAAGTAGTTAGATTGCAAAGTTTATGTGGGAAACAGATTATAGTCTCAGGCAAAGTTTATGTGGAAGATATTTTTGATTACAAAATTATAAATATTGTAGTTTCAGATTTAACAGAAAAACAGGGTATTATCCCGGTGTAAATTAATTTATCGTCCCGAATTTATTTCGGGACTTTTTATTGACCTAAATAAATCTTTATGGTAATTTAGCAAAAATAAAGTGGTAAAAAATTCATTTTTAAAATAAAATAGTTTTACTATTGCACTTTAAAAAAATGTAAAATTAGCAAAACTTTAAGTAAAGTTTTTTCCAAGGAAGATATTTATCAATTGTATATAAAAATTAATTTTTAAATTTTTCGTCACTATAAAAGGAGGACTAGTCATGAAAATAAAAGAAGATTACGTCAGAAAAATTTTTTCTTCGTTTGATTTAAAAAAAATTATAAATTTTCCCCCAAATAAAATAATTGACAGTCATCACGAAAAAAATATTTTAGCCATATTTTTGCATGTTATAATAACCTATTTTTTAGATGAAATTTCTAAAGAGCCTGATAAATATGGATTACGTCGAGTATTAGATTTGGTACCACAATACAGATTGACTAGAAGAGGTTTGTTGCAGACAAAAATAACCAACTTAGACATTATTTATTTTATGAACTATCAAGATTTGATCTACGAACAAAATAGAAAGGATGATCAAAAAAATTTTTTTATAGCATGTGAATTTGGTTTATCCGGGGAAAGAAAATTGGTTAATAAATTTTTTAAACACTTACGAAGTTATATAAGACAGAGACAATTTAATCTTTGGTATAAAAAAGCTTGCGCCTGGCTTTTAGTACAAACAAATTACAATTTATTACCTACCGAGATAAAAAAATATTTTCATTGGAACCAACTAAAATTAGGTCCAAAGGTCTAGCCACATATCAGTGGCTAGTTTTTATATAAATAATTTGCTAAAAAACCGAAATCTTATTATAATTAGTTAGATTTATGGAAAAAAAATCAAAACAAATCAATCAAAATAAGATGGAAAAATTAGTGGCTTTACTAAAACGCCGTGGTTTTATTTTTCCTTCTTCAGATATATACGGTGGTATTCAAGCGGCTTATGATTATGGTCCTTTAGGGGTTGAGTTAAAAAATAATATCAAACGCGCTTGGTGGAAACGTTTTGTTCAAAGTAAACTGGATATGGTTGGTTTAGATGCAGCGATTATTATGCATCCCAAGGTTTGGGAAGCATCAGGTCATGTTAAAAATTTTACTGACCCATTGGTAGATTGTAAAAAATGTAAAAAAAGATTTAGAGCTGATCATTTATTACCTGCCAATGCAAAAAGTCCTGGTTATGACAAAGAAAAACCTTTTTTTGTTTCTGACTATCAATGTCCTGATTGTGGTGGTGAACTTACTGAAGTCAGACAATTCAATTTGATGTTTCAGACATTTATGGGCCCCTTGCAAGAAGATGCGGCCAAAGTATATCTTAGGCCTGAGACTGCGGGCGGTATATTTGTAAATTTTAAAAATGTTGTTGATAGTATGCGTTTGCGCGTACCTTTTGGTATAGGACAAATTGGCAAAGCTTTTCGTAACGAAATAACAGTAGAAAATTTCATTTTCCGTACGCGTGAATTTGAACAAATGGAAGTAGAATATTTTGTTCATCCTCGGGAGTGGGAAAAATATTTTAATGAATGGTTGGAAATTATGAAAGGTTGGTGTAAATTTTTAGGCATTAAAGATAGTAATTTACACCTTCAGGAAATTCCTGAAAGTGAAAGGGCATTTTATTCTCAGCGTACAATAGATTTTGAATACGATTATCCGTTTGGACGTAAAGAATTATACGGTTTAGCTTATCGAACTGATTATGATTTAAAACAACACCAAAAATTTAGCGGTCAAAGTCTTGAATATACTGATCCACTGACCAAAGAAAAATATATTCCTCATATAATTGAACCATCACTAGGGGTTGATCGTTCTGTTTTGGTAGTTTTATTAGAAGCTTATACAGAAATTATTGGCGGTAGAACAACCACAACAGAAGCCACCAAAGAATTAGAAGTGGTTTTAAGTTTACCTTATGAATTAGCGCCGGTTAAAATAGCTATTTTGCCTTTGGCAAAAAAGGAGTCTTTAGTGGTTATGGCCAAAAAAATTGCTCAAGATTTAGGTAATAATTACGCTGTCCAGTATGATGAAACTGGTTCTATTGGGCGACGTTATCGTCGTCAAGATGAGATCGGTACGCCTTATTGTTTGACAATTGATTTTGATACAATTACTGACCAAGCAGTTACAGTTAGAGATCGAGATAGTATGCAACAAGAAAGAGTGGCAATCAAAGATTTGGATAATTTTTTTAAGCTTAAGTTTAATTAATGTTTTATAGTTATAAATATAATAATGGTTTAACAGCTATTATTAGCCCTCAATTAGGTACCAAAGCCGCAACAGTATTGATAGCGGTTAAGGTTGGTTCACGTTTTGAGCCAAATAAATATAATGGCATTGCTCATTTTACAGAACATCTAATGTTTAAAGGGACAAAGCGTAGGCCCTCAACTTTATTAATTTCCCGAGAGTTAGATAGTATTGGTGCTGATTACAATGCATTTACTGGTAAAGAATATACTGGTTATTATATTAAAGCAGACGCTAGACATTTATCTTTATCACTAGATATACTGGCGGATATGTTAAATAATTCTTTATTTTCTGAACAAGAAATTGCTCGAGAAAAGGGAGTGATAGTTGAAGAGATAAATATGTATGAAGACGCACCGATGATGATGTTGGAAGATGAGTTTGATGCTTGTGCTTATCCAGCTAGCCAGTTGGGTAGAAATATTGCTGGTACTAAGGAAACAGTTAATTCTTTCACCCGAAAAGATTTTATAAATTTTATTGAACGTTATTATACAGCCAGCAATATGTTAGTAGTAATTGCTGGTAAGGTTGATCAATTGGCGGCGCAAGAATATATTGAAAAATTATTTAGGCATACAAAAAAAGGAACTGAAAGTAAATTTAAAAAAATTAAAATACAACAAAAAAAAGCAAAAATTTTAGTAAAAGATAAACAGACAGAACAAATTCATTTAGCGCTTGGTTTTACTGCCAATATTAATCATCGTAGCCCCGTTGTCTTGCCTCTAAAAATTGCTAACATAGCTTTTGGAGGAAATATGAGTTCAAGATTATTTATTAATATTAGAGAGAGACAGGGATTGTGTTATTATGTGCGTTCTCGGGTAAACACCTATCATGATACTGGTAGTTTTGTAGTATATGCAGGTTTAGATAAAAATAGATTAGAACAAGCTGTCGGTCTTATTATTAAGGAGTATAAAAAAATTAAAGCCCAAGGAATAACCAAAAGTGAGTTTAACAAAGCCAAAGATTTCATCAGAGGCAAAACAGTTTTAGCTTTGGAAGATAGTTCTCAGGTTGCTCAGTGGTATGCTGATCGTTGGTTAAGTGGCCAAAAAATTGAAACTCCTGAACAATATTTAGATCGTTTAGAGAAAATAAATTTAACAGATATAAATCAAGCTTTAAAACAGGTAATTAATAAACAAAAATTGAATTTAGCCATTATCGGGCAAATAGCTGATAAAAGAAATTTAAATAAATATATTAGTTTTTAATTTTAATTATATGAATGGAGAAAATAAACAACCAATTACGGTGACAGTATCAACTTTGACCTTTTTTAAAGTTGTTATGGTATTGTTGATTTTGGGCTTTGTTTGGATAGTGCGGGATATATTATTTTTGTTATTAATATCTTTAGTTTTAGCGGCAGCATTTGATCCTTGGGTAGACTGGTTGCAAACCAAAAAAATTCCTAGATCAATTAGTATTTTAGGAATTTATATTATTATGTTGAGTATTTTTTCTTTGGCAATTGGTTTGATGGTGCCGGTAGTTTTGGAACAAAGCAACGAGTTAATAAAAAATTTACCCAGTTTTATAAATCAATTTACGCAATGGCTGACTAATGTCAGATCTACTGCTGTTGGTTATGAGATTATTGATAATATAAAACTCGCATTGTCAGGCTGGCAAACCAATTTAGGACAAAGTTCCGGTAGCATATTGACTTTTGTCGGTGGATTTTTTGGCACGGTTATATCTTTATTTTCCGTTTTGGTTATGACTTTTTATATGATTATTGAAGAAGGTAATACAAAAAAATTTATTACTTCAATTAGTCCTAAAAAATATCAAAATTATTTAATTGAATTGATGGACCGTATTTCATTGCGTATGGGTCACTGGCTACGGGGGCAAATTATTTTAAGTTTTGCCGTTGGTTTGCTAGTTTATATTGGTTTGAAAATTTTAGGTATAAAATATGCTTTTGTATTAGCTTTGATTTCCGCCATTACCGAAATTATTCCTTACGTTGGTCCTTTTTTGGGCGCATTGCCCGGAGTGTTAATTGGTTTTACGATTTCACCTTGGACGGGCATATTTACTATTTTACTTTATTTTATTATTCAACAAATGGAAAATAGTTTTTTGACGCCAAAGATTATGTCAAAAGCGGTAGGTTTGAATCCAGTAATTGTAATTTTGTCAATTTTAATTGGTGCTAAAATCGGCGGTCCAGTAGGGGCGATTATTTCCATACCAGTAGCAATTATTTTGAGTATTTTTTTGAAAGATTTTATGGATTATCCTTGGCAATATAAAGGTGATGAAAAGTTAAGTAAATAGTAATTATGAATTTATATGTTATTGCTACGCCCATTGGTAATTTAGAAGATATAACAATTCGGGCATTAAATATTTTAAAAATCGTTGATTTTATAGTTTGCGAGGATACCAGAGTTACTAAAAGATTGTTAGAACATTATCAGATAAGTAAACCGCTTTTCAGTTACCACCAGCATTCTGGCGAGCGTGTTATAGAAAAAATAAAAGAGTTATTAAAAGCAGATCAAAGCATTGCTTATTTATCAGACGCAGGCACCCCAGGTATATCTGATCCGGGCGGAAAATTGGTAGAAACTTTAGTTAAAGAATTTGATGATAATTTAAAAATCATACCACTACCTGGTCCGTCCGCGATTTTAGCAGCTTTGTCTGTTAGCGGATTTCCAACTGACAGTTTTTTGTTTCTAGGTTTTGTACCCAATAAGAAAGGTAGACAAACTTATCTCAAACAAATAGCTGAACAAAATATTACGGTGGTTTGTTATGAATCTGTTTATAGAATCGAAAAGTTTTTAAATGAAATTGATCTTTTAATGCCAAAACGTAAACTTATGCTGGGCAGAGAGTTAACAAAAAAGTTTGAATGTCTATATCGTGGCTATCCGCATGAAATTTTAGTTAAATTAAAAAATGATAAAGTTAAAGGAGAATTTGTAATTGTATTTGCTCCAGCTAATTTTAAATAAATATGTCAAAAGATAAATATATTTATATTACCACAGCTATAGATTATGTGAATGCTCAACCGCATTTAGGGCATGCTTTAGAAAAAGTTCAGGCTGATGTTTTTGCCAGATATTGGCGTGGTCGGAATCAGAAAGTGTGGTTTTTAACTGGTACCGATGAACATGGTACTAAAAATTTTGAAAGTGCTAGAAAACTTGGTATGGATCCGCAAGATTTTGTTGATCAAAACGCAGTTAAATTTAAAAAACTAGTTGAAGTTTATAATATTTCCAATGATGATTTTATAAGAACTACTGACCAAAAAAGGCATTGGCCAGCAGTAGTTAAAATGTGGCAGCAACTAATGCAGAAAGGTGATTTATTTAAAGATACTTATGAAGGTTTGTATTGTGTTGGTTGTGAAGAATTTAAATTACCAAAAGATTTGGTCGATGGAAAATGTCCAGATCATAATCGTGAGCCGGAATTGTTGCACGAAGAAAATTATTTTTTTAATCTTGGTAAATATACGCAGATTATTATTGAAAAAATTACCAGCGGTGACTTGGAAATTATTCCAAAAAGTCGTGCCAATGAAATATTAAATATTTTGCAAGCCGGATTTGATCGAGTGAGTTTTTCTCGTCCTAGAAAAAAATTGAATTGGGGCGTGCCAGTACCCAATGATCCAGACCAAGTAATGTATGTTTGGTGTGATGCTCTAACCAATTATATATCAGCATTAGGATATGCTGAAAATAGCGAAAAATATCAAAATTTTTGGCAAAACGGACACATAACTCATTTTATTGGTAAGGGTATTTTGCGATTTCATGCAGCTATTTGGCCGGCTATGTTGTTAGCTGCGGGATTAAAATTACCAAACCGTTTATTTGTTCATGGTTATATAACTGTTGATGGTAAAAAAATGTCTAAATCTCTTGGTAATGTAATAGATCCTCTAGCTTTAGTAGAAAGATACAATGTTGATCCTTTACGCTATTATTTATTGAAAGAAATTCCTGCTACTGGTGATGGAGATTTTTCTGAAAAGAGGTTTAAAGAAATTTATAATTCAGATTTAACTAATGGTTTAGGTAATTTAATATCTCGTACTACCAATATGATCGCCAGTTATTTAGCTGGGCAGATTGATCGGGCGGTGGTTGATGATTTTAACTGGTCACGAATTGACGAATATACAGAAAATTTCCAGTATGATCAGGCACTAACTGAAATTAAAAATATTGTAGATCAACTAAATAAAGCTATTGATGATGCAAAGCCTTGGCATTTGATTAAAACAGGCAGCGAAGATGATATAAAAAAAATAAAAAATGTTTTATCATTAGTGGCTGTTTCTGTGAGAAAGATTGGCGATTATTTAAAACCATATTTACCTCAAACCGCAGCTAAGATTGAAGAAATATTTTCCGCTACTCCAATTGTCAAAGCTGAGCCACTTTTTCCTAGATTAAAAGATTAATTATTTTTTTATGAATTGGTTAGAAATTTTATTTTTAATTATCATCGCATATTATACATGGTCTGGATTTAAATCTGGTTTTATTCGTACTTTGGGAGGTTTTCTCGGATTTTTAGTTGGGATATTTTTTGCCAGTCGTTATTATGTGCCCATCGCTGCCAGCTGGCAATGGTTGTTTTTTGGCAATGATATGTTGGCCAAGTTTTTTATATTTGTTTTTTTGTTCGTTGTGATAGGTAAGTTGTTTAAGTTATTGACATATATTTTGGATAAAGCTTTTAATCTGTTGCGGTTTGTTCCGTTTACAAAATTGATAAATAAATTTGCCGGAGCCATTTTTGGTTTATTGGAGGGAAGTTTAATTGTAGGTTTAATTGTGTATTTTATTGTTCGTTTTCCTTTCAATGAAGCTTTACTAATGAAAATAGAAAGTTCGGAAATTGCCAGACAACTGTTGAAATTTGCCGAAATTTTGACGCCGCTTATCCCCGAGGCATTAACCAAAATGAAAGTATTGATAAATATTTAGAATGTTAATAGATACTCATTGCCATGTAAATTTTTCCGCCTACAAAGATGACTATGAACAAGTGATACAAAATAGTCTCAATGAAAATATTTGGTTGATTAATATTGGTAGTCAGCTTTCTACCTCTATACGGGCGGTGGAAATTGCCAGTAAATACCAGCCAGGCGTTTATGCCGCAGTTGGTTTGCATCCTATTCATTTAAATGAAATGGAGGTGGATGAGTTTGAACAAGACATTCATTTTAAATCTCGAGCTGAACAATTCAATATTGATGAATATAAAAAATTATTAAACCAACCTCAAACCGTCGGTATCGGTGAAATGGGGTTAGATTATTTTCATTTGCCATCTGATAAAAAGCCGGAAGAAGTTAAGGAACAACAAAAAGAAGTGTTTATAAATGGTATTAGGTTAGCTCAAGAATATAATAAACCGATTATCATTCATACCCGTCCCAGCAAAGGAACATTTGATGCTTATGATGATGTAATGATCATATTGGATCAAGTTGGTTATTATAATGGGGTAGTGCATTGTTATGGCGGCTCATTACAACAGGCTCAACAATTTATTGAACGTGGTTTATTGATAAGTTTTACCGGAATAGTGACTTTTAAAAATGCTCGTGATTTACATCAGATTGTCAAAGCATTACCTTTAGAAAAAATTATGGTTGAAACAGACGCACCCTACTTATCACCCGAACCATTTCGTGGCCAAAGAAACGAACCAAAATATGTAAAATATGTGGCTGAAAAAATTGCCGAATTAAAAGGTGTAAGTTATAATCAAGTTGCTGAAGTAACTACCAATACAGCCAGAAATTTATTTAAAATATAACTTATGTCCGGAGATTTAATAATCATTATAATTTTAATTATCACGGGATTTGCTATTATGTTTTGGTTGCTGGTCAAACAAAAAAAAGATACTTTTCAAGACCAATCACTTTTAATGTTGCAAAATCAGATTAATGAGATAAATAAAACTTTAGATAGTAAATTGGGCGAGTCAACAAAAATGTTTCAAAATCAGTTTGCCGAATCATCAAAAATTATTCAAAATGTTACTGAAAAGTTAACTAAACTGGACGATACCAACCGACAAGTAGTAAATTTTGCTGATCAGCTGAAAAATTTGCAAGATATTTTAAAAAACCCCAAACAGCGTGGAGTTTTAGGTGAATTTTATTTAGAAACAGTTTTAAAAAATGTTTTACCGCCCAAAAGTTATCAAATGCAATATAGTTTTGCAGATGGGTCAATAGTTGACGCGGTGGTATTTGTGAAGGATAAAATAATTCCTATTGATAGTAAATTCTCTTTAGAAAATTATGAAAGAATTTTAGGGGCAATTGATGATACGGAAAAAGAAAAATTAGAAAAAGCTTTTAAGCAAGATCTTAAAAATCGGATTGATGAAACTGCCAAATATATCAAACCAACCGAAGGGACTATGGATTTTGCTTTTATGTTTATTCCTTCTGAAGCTATTTATTATGATTTACTGATAAACAAAGTTGGCGCTGTACAAGTATCAACTCAAGATTTAATTGAGTATGCCTTTAAAGATAAACATGTAATTATTGTTTCACCCACTTCATTTTTAGCTTATTTACAGACAGTATTACAAGGTTTACGAGCGCTCCAAATCGAAGAATCAGCTAAAGATATTAGAAAAAATGTTGAAGCTTTGCAGAAACATCTTATCAATTACAATGACTATATGAAAAAAATTGGCACTCAACTGGGAACGGTCGTAAATACTTACAATATTGGCTATAAGGAGTTTAAAAAGGTAGATAAAGATGTGATGAGAATCACTGGTAAAGAATCTAATATAGAATTATTAGAATTAGAAAAGCCAAAAATTGAAGATTAATATTTATATAAATATGATTAATCCCTACTGGCGTTAGGGATTTTTTTGTTGACAATTTGACCGTTTTGTTTAAAATAATTTGTGTTCTAGTTAATTAACAAATTATCAAACAATCAGAGGTGTGTATGGATAAACATTTTCATTCTTGGGTAGAATTAAACCTAAGACAACTTTTTATTTTTTCACTGGTAACTTTGATTTATATTTTTCTTGAATGGAGCGGTCTTAAACTATTAGTTAACGATGAAAAACAAAGCTTAATTATAATTACCGGTGTAACCTTATGTTTTGTTTTATTCTCCAAATATAAATGGTTTGACAGATTACCATATCTTATTACCTTAACTGGTTTAATGTTTGCCATTATTACCCGTCATCATATGGCTAGTCATGATCTGGCTGCTTTATTTGGACTGGCAATGGTTGCCGCTTTAATACTTGGTGTAAGTAGTATTTTGTATATAGAAAAGCATCAAGAAAATATAAAAAATTGGAAAATGTGGTTTACCATTATTGGATATTTATTATCTGTTTGGTTGGTATACAGCTTTTTTTTACCTTTTATTTTTTAAGATAATTTATCCAATTTATATTGCCTTCGTCGTTGTTATGACGAAGGTTTTTTTATAAAAATAAAAATAAGTATTACCAAGGAAGATTCACTATGCCCAAGGTTAGTAAACTAACAATTATTCCTGCTATTAGGACACCAATAAAAATAGACCAGATTGATTTGCTAAAAGATAGTCCAAAAATCCAAGCAGCCAGTGCTCCTGTCCAAGCGCCAGTATTGGGCAGAGGAATGGCTACAAATATAATAAGTCCTAATACTCCATATTTGTTTATTTTAGTTTCGGTTTTTTTTCTAGTTCGTATTGTTAACCAAGTAAAAAAACGATTAAATAATTTTGATTTTTTATTTAACCAAGCAGAGATTTTTGGCAGTGACCATAAAATGAATAAAGGTGGTAGCATGTTGCCAATCACTGATACTATATATACTTGCCACCAGGGTAGTTTAAAAGCGGCTAGTCCCAACGGAATAGCCACTCTTAATTCACCAATCGGAGTAAGAGCGCTTAGAAAAACTTTAATTATTTCATTCATATAGAGCTAATTGTATCATATTTGTATTACATATAAAAAATTTTCAAGTAAATAATAACTTATTTTTTGGCTAATATAAGGTAAAAAAAATTAAAACCCTTGAATAATTATTCCATTTTTATTATAATTGTTTTTCAGTAGGTTATTATTAACACTTAACCTATATTAATTTTTTGCTTAATTTATTAGTTTTTTGTTCTTTTTTTAATGCAAATTAAATATGGATAAGTCAGATAAAAATAATCCATGGTGGGGACCAGGTTTGTCAGTATTTGCTGAAGTTACTGGTTGGATAGTAGGCCCAATTATTTTAGCTTTATATGTTGGACGTTTTTTTGATAATAAGTATGATACTTATCCGTGGTTTTTCCTTGGTTTTACTGCCGTAGCTTTTTTTGTTTCAATTTATGGCATTATAAAAATTGCTGATCGTTTTATAAAGGCCGCAGAGCAAGAAATAAAAAATAGAAAAAATCATAAAAATAAAGACAGTTAAAATCATATTAATGATTGAAAATACAGAAAACAATCAAATTAATCAAACCGGAGAAGCAGTTTTGCTTGGCGATGCGGAAAATCATCAGGGGTTGATTGAGCAGACGAGTGATAATAAACACGTAAGCCATGAAATTACTTTGTATGCCGAACCAATTTTTCAAGTGGGAAGTTTTACTGTTACCAATTCTTTACTGACCTCTTGGTCGGTAGTAATTATTTTAGTGATTATAGCTGTGGTTTTAGGTAAAAGCATAAAGAAAATCCCTCAAGGAATACAAAATATTTTTGAAATAATTGTAGAAAAAACCATAGAAATGATGGATTCAGTGACCCATGACAGTAATAAATCAAAAAAAATATTTCCTTTTGTTTTTACTATTTTTATTTTTATTTTACTTAATAATTGGTTAGGTCTGATACCGGGTGTCGGATCAATTGGTTTTATTGAAACTAGTCATGGACATAGTGTATTTGTTCCTTGGTTTCGTGGAGCAACAGCCGATCTAAATACCACCTTGGCTTTGGCTATTTTTTCAGTAATCGCAGCTAATTTTTTTGGAATTTTGACAGTCGGTGGTTGGAATTTTTTAAACAAGTTTATTAACATCAAAGCTCTGTTGGAAATACCCGGACGGATAATAAAGGACCCAGCAATTGCCATTGTCAATCCCATTAAGTTTTTTGTTGGCTTGGTAGAAATAATTGGAGAGGTGGCCAAAGTCGCCTCATTATCTTTTAGGTTATTTGGTAATGTTTTTGCAGGAGAGGTGTTATTAGCTTCGATGGCAGCAATTTTTGCTTTTGCTGTCCCGATTCCTTTTATATTTTTGGAAATAGTTGTGGGTATAATTCAGGCTTTGATATTTGCTATGTTGACTTTGGTGTATTTTACGATTGCTTCGACAGCTGAGGAACATTAGTTTTTTTTAAATAATTATTGATAATTAATTTATTTATTTTCACCGACTCTAAACTAAAAAAAATAAGTCGAGTAGAAAATAAATAAGAAAGGGAAAAATATGGATTTAACATTAATTGCTAAGGCTTTAGCTATCGCTGTTGGGGGTATTGCTCCGGCCATTGCCATTGGCAAGATTGGTTCCAAAGCTATGGAATCAATTGGTCGTAATCCAGAATCGGCTGGTAAAATTTTAGTTCCGATGTTACTGGCAGCAGCCTTTGCTGAAGCTATCGCTATTTATGCTTTAGTAATCGCTTTTAGTATAAAATAGTTTTTTATCGACGAAAGATTGATCGTTCAGTCTTTCGTAATTAAAAAATTATTTTTTAAATAAAATTAATTTATGGAAGAATTAGTAAAAACATTTTATATTGATTGGAAATTATTATTGGCACAGTTAGTTAATTTTTTTATTGTCTTAGGCGTTTTATGGAAGTTTGCTTTGAAACCATTACGACAAACTATGGATAAACGAAGTGCTGAAATAGCCAGAAGTTTAGATCAGGCCAAGGAAATCGAGCAGAAATTGGTTGAAGCAGATAGAACCAAAATGGAAACAATTTTGCAAGCCAAGAAAGAGTCGCAACAAATCATTGCCCAAGCTCAAAAAGAAGCGGAAGTATTGCGTGCTAAAAAAATGAATGAATTGAAAGTGGAGATGGAAAAAATCGTAGCTCAAACCAAAGCAAGTTTAATAACGGAAAGAGAACAAATGTTGCGAGATATAAAATCAGAAGTGGCAGATTTAGTTATTGCTGTTAGTAGTAAAATTTTGGAAAAAAATATTTCCAACGAGGATAATAAAAAAATTATTAAATCAATGATAGAAAAGGTTTAGTATCTTATGAAGCAAATTGCTCCAAAAAAGTATGCCATTAGTTTATATGAAGTGTTACAGGATGCAAGTCCTTCTCAACATGAAGCTTTGTTAATTTCTTTTGTAAATTTATTGGCCCGACACAAAATGCTGGCTAAAGCTGATAAAATTATAAAATATTTTGAACTTTATGCAGACGAGAAAGCAAATGTTAAAAAGGTTAAATTAAGTTTAACTCAACCGCTTGATCAGGCATTGCAAAAAGATATTATCAATCATTTGGAAAAAATTTTGCATTGTCAAATTAAAATTATTGAAAAGTTACAACCAGATTTGATTGGCGGAGTAACAATTGAATATGATGATATCCGGATAGATGGTAGCATCAAAAAACAATTAGCACTAATGGCAGAAAAATTAAAATGTTAATAAATTATATAATAATAAAATAATTTTATGGCGAATAAAGATTATATTATTGAACAATTAAAAAAGCAGATAATTGATTTTAAAAGTTCTGCTAGCAAAGAAAAAGTCGGTACCGTGGAAGAAATAGGTGACGGTATAGCTAGAATATCTGGGTTGTCTGATGTTATGGCTTCGGAAATGATTGAATTTTCAGGTGGTAAATATGGCGTAGCGTTGAATTTGGAAAATGATACTGTTGGGGCTATAGTTTTGGGCGAATCAGAAAGTATTAAAGAGGGTGATATCGTAAAAAGCACAGGTAGAATTTTAGCTGTGCCTGTAGGAGAGCAATTGATTGGTAGAGTGGTAGATCCTTTGGGTCAGCCGCTTGATAATAAGGGTGATATTAAAATTGAAAATTATTATCCCGTAGAAAAAATAGCTCCGCGTGTTATTACGCGTCAGAAAGTAAGCACACCACTACAAACAGGTATTAAATCAATTGATTCAATGATTCCGATTGGTCGGGGTCAGCGAGAATTAATTATTGGCGATCGACAAACTGGAAAAACTGCTTTGGCTATTGATACAATTATCAACCAGAAAGATAAAGGAGTGATCTGCATTTATGTAGCCATCGGTCAAAAAGAATCAAAAATTGCTAGGATTGTAGCTGACTTAGAAAAATATGGGGCTATGAATCATACCATCGTAGTTTTGGCGGGCGCGTCTGATCCGGCTTCTTTGTCATTTATTGCTCCCTATGCTGGCTGTGCTATGGGTGAATATTTTATGGATCAGGGTAAGGATGTTTTGGTTGTTTATGATGATTTGTCAAAACATGCTTGGGCTTATCGTCAGATATCATTATTGTTAAAGAGACCACCAGGTCGAGAAGCTTATCCGGGTGATGTGTTTTATCTTCATTCACGTTTACTGGAACGGGCAGCTAAATTAAATAAAAATTACGGCGGTGGATCTTTGACGGCTTTACCAATTATTGAAACTCAAGCTGGTGATATTTCTGCATATATACCAACCAATGTAATTTCAATAACTGACGGACAAATATTTTTGGAATCAGATTTATTTTATCAGGGGATCAGGCCAGCATTAAACGTTGGCTTGTCGGTTTCTCGCGTTGGTAGCGCCGCTCAAATTAAAGCTATGAAGCAAGTTGCTGGTAAGTTGAGATTAGATTTAGCTCAATATCGAGAATTAGCAGCTTTTGCCCAATTTGGTTCAGATTTAGATGAGGTTACTAGGAATCAAATTGAACGCGGAAAAAGATTGACTGAAATTTTAAAACAAGGTCAATACGAGCCAATGCCGGTAGCCAATCAAGTAGCAATTTTATTTGCTGCTGTTAATGGTTTTCTTGATGATATATCGGTTGAAAAAATTAAAGAATTTGAAAATGCTTTTCATTCATATATGAATAGTGCGCACAGTAAATTGTTGAATGCCATTGTTCAAACTGGAGAAATTACCCAAGAAATTGATCAGCAACTACGTCAAGCTATAGAAGATTTTAAAAAAATGTCCAATTTTAATGTTACAGCTGTTGAGAGTCAGACAGTAAAAAATTAATTTGACTTTTATTTTTATGCCCTTAGCAACTAGAGAAATAAAAAGAAGAATTCGATCAGTTTCCAATACTCGTAAAATTACCAAAGCGATGGAATTGGTGGCTGGTGCCAAAATGCGACGAGCAGTTAAAGCGGTGTTGCAGACAAGAAGTTATGCTACCGCTGCCTGGGAAATTGTCAAAGATTTATCAGATAAAACTGATAGCAGTAAACATCCTTTATTACAAAAAAGAGAGAATATTAAAAAGGTAGGAATAATTTTAATTGCTTCTAATCGTGGTTTGTGTGGAAGTTTTAACCGAGAAATCGTGGAATTAGTAGCCAATTATATCAATCGTCATAGGGATCAGAATATTGATATTGAGGCAGAGATTTTTTTGATGGGTAATCGCGGTAAGGATATAATGTTTCGTCATGGTCATAAAGTGATAGCCGAATTTACTAAATTTGATGTAGCTACCAGGGTGAGTGAAGTTTCTCCCTTAGCACAAATGGCTATTCAAGACTACATATCAGGAAAATATGACAAAATTGTAATGGCTTATACGGACTATAAATCGGCTATAGTTCAAGAACCACGAATTCGCAAATTATTGCCCATAGATCGGCAAGATGATGAATTAGGTTTTGTTGGTAAAAATGATAAAAGTGCTGAATTGACCAATCAAGTAGCTGTTGAAAAAAATGAATATATATTTGAACCATCACCTGATATAGTTTTGGAACAGATGTTAAATCGTTTAGTAGAATTACAAATTTATCAAGCTTTATTAGAATCTAATGCTTCTGAACATAGTGCTAGAATGATGGCCATGCGTAATGCTTCTGATGCTGCTTTAGATATGATTAATGATTTAACCATAACTTACAATCGCGCCCGTCAACAAAACATTACTACTGAATTAGCAGACATTTCAGCTGGTCGGGCCGCAGTGGAATAATTTTATAAATTTTATTAATTAAATATTTTTTAAAAACATATGGCACATAAAGGCAAAATAACTCAAGTCATCGGTCCGGTCGTAGATGTGGCCTTTACCGAAGATTTACCAGAAATTTATACTGCTTTGGAAGTAGAAATTTCCGTAAATAACGAGAGAAAGAAAATTGTTTTGGAAGTGCAGCAACAATTGGAAGGAGGAATAGTGCGCACAGTTTCCATGGATTCTACTGACGGCTTAGCCAGAGGTTTAGAGGTAATCAACACTGGTAAACCAATTTCTGTTCCGGTCGGTAAAGAAACCTTGGGGAGAATGTGTAATTTATTAGGCGAACCATTAGATGAAGGTAAACCAATTATTACCAAAAAAACTTACCCCATTCATCGGCCAGCACCAAAATTTTTTCAACAATCAACCAAAGCTGAGGTACTGGAAACAGGTATTAAAGTAATTGATTTAATTTGTCCAATTGTGAAAGGTGGCAAAGTTGGATTATTTGGTGGTGCGGGTGTTGGTAAAACAGTAGTTATTACTGAACTTATCCGCAGCATCGCCCAAGAACACGGTGGTTTTTCAGTTTTTGCTGGAGTCGGCGAACGAACTCGTGAAGGTAATGATTTGTATCATGAAATGAAAGAATCGGGAGTTTTGGATAAAACCGCTTTAGTTTTCGGTCAGATGAACGAACCACCAGGAGCTAGAGCTCGCGTTGCTTTAACAGGTTTGGCTATGGCTGAATATTTCCGTGACGAAGAGAAACAGGATGTTTTATTGTTTATTGATAATATTTTTCGTTTTACGCAAGCTGGTAGTGAGGTATCAGCCCTTTTAGGGCGTATTCCTTCAGCAGTAGGTTACCAGCCAACATTAGCTACTGAGATGGGAGAATTACAAGAACGGATTACTTCTACCAAAGACGGTTCCATTACCTCAGTGCAAGCTGTGTATGTACCAGCTGACGATTTGACTGATCCAGCCCCAGCTACAACTTTTTCTCATTTAGATTCCACAGTAGTGCTTTCTCGTTCCCTTTCTGAACTTGGTATTTATCCGGCGGTTGATCCTTTGGATTCTACTTCTACTATTCTTGATCCTTTGATAGTCGGTGAGGAACATTATCAGGTTGCCAGAAATGTACAAAAAATATTACAACGCTATAAAGATTTACAGGATATAATCGCGATTTTAGGTATGGAAGAACTTTCCGATGAAGATAAACTGATAGTTAGTCGTGCTCGAAAAATACAAAGATTTTTGTCTCAGCCATTTTTCGTGGCCGAAACATTTACCAATGTGCCCGGTCAATATGTACCACTTAAAGAAACTATCAAAGCTTTTAAGGCAATTTTGGCTGGTGAGTATGATAGTTATCCTGAACAAGCATTTTATATGAAGGGTGGCATTGAACAAGTAACTAAATAACAATCATTATCATTTTATATCAGTTACTAAGATTATGAAAAAAATTAACTTTGAAATAGTAACCCCGGAAAGAGTTGTATATAAAGCAGAAGTTGATAGTATTACCATTCCGACCTCAACCGGAGAGATTACAGTTTTACCTGATCACATTCCATTGATTTCTTTATTGGTACCGGGAGAGTTACGCGTAAAAATTGGCAATGAAGAAGAGTTGATGGCAGTTTCCGGTGGATTTATTGAAGTTCGTAAGGACAAAGTAGTAATTCTTTCTGATACCGCAGAATTAGCTCACGAAATTGATTTGGCAGCAGTTGAGGAAGCCAAGGCTAAAGCAGAAAAATTATTAAAAGAAAAGCGCGCCGAAAATGTTGACTATGTTGCTTTGGCAGCTAATTTAGAAAGAGAATTGGCTCGTTTGAAAGTTGGTAATAAGTATAAACGTATCAGACGTCAGAATCCAAACATTTAATATAATTTATAAAGTCCTAAGTTTATAATAAATTAATGAACATTAATAAATAAAAAAAAGGAGAAAGTATGTCTCATCAAGATGTAGAAAATATTCATATTATTTGTACAGATCCGCGGATTCAAAAATTTTACCATGATTGGTTAGAACAAAATAATTTGTGGGGTAAATTTGATACTATCAAACATGAAAATCCAATTCTGTCTTTTTTAGATCCTAAATCCAAAGATATATATTTAGAAAGAATTGGAAATTATATAAAATTACATAACCCTAAAAAAATTATCTTAATTGATCATACTAACTGCGGAGCTTATAATTTGTATGGTTATAATTTTACAGATTTAGAAAATGAATTATCTATTCATCATGTAAATAACAAAAAAGTCGTTGATCTAATCGCTCAAAGTTATCCAAATTTTAAATTTGAAATTAAAACCATTATTATTGGCGCAAATGATGAATGTCATTGGTTGTGATTTTTTTAAAAAAGAAAAAATCCCCACTTAGTTTAAGTGGGGTTGTTTTATTTTAGGCAGAAAAATTAAGACGCTGACAAAAAGGATTAAGGGAAATATAAACCAACTTATTAGAATACCAAATGTATCAGCTATTAGTTGTTTAAAAGTCATGGGCAATAATTATACATATATTTATTATTGTAACTAAAATTTAATATGTTTATAAAATTTTTATTTTTTAAAAAAGCCCACCAAGTTTGGCGGGCTAAAACTTATTTTTTATTTTTAGTTGGCAGCGGTTTTCCGATAAGAGAACCGATGTAAATCAGACTAATAAATCCAAAAATAATTATCAAAGTTAATACAACATCTTTTTTATTTCCTTTTTTTATTTGTTTTTAAATAACACTAACTACTAATGATATCACATTTTTGTGATTTTGTCAATCCTGTTTTAAACAAAATAAATAAGAAAACCTCGTTAATTAAAACGAGGTTTGTTTAAAGTGTTTTAAAATATTAATTATTATTAAGCAGGCAATTATTATGGCAGCGGGTAAAAAAGCAAGATAACTTGATGTTATCTCTAGAATTGCGGCGCTGATAATTATTGTGGGAAATATTGCCAACAACAGCATAGTAGAAATAATTGCTAAATATTCTTTTTGGCTAGATTTATATTTTTTATGTATTTTTTTATAATAACGAATAAAAAATGTTATTCCCACAAGAACTATAGGAATAGAAAAAAACCAGTAGTCAATAATGATAGTGATTGTATTGTAAGGGGTATGAATTGAAGGAAATGTTTCGTAACCGAGAATAAAAAAATAAAAGCAGGTAGTTATGAGACAAAGCAAAAAACCCAAACACCAAATTTGATTAGCTGGTTTACTTAAATTGATGGCCATCTTGGACTCCTTTTATTTTATTTTTTTAATGAATATTATTATAATAAAATCATAAAAATTATATTTTGTCAATCCTTACTTGGAATGGTAAAATTAAATTTATGGATATCAATCTAAATACCTTAAATGAACAACAAAAGCAGGCAGTAACTTATGGTGATGGGCCGTTACTGATCGTGGCTGGAGCTGGTACTGGCAAAACCACTGTTATTACCCAACGGATAAACTGGTTGATTCAAGAAAAAAAAATAGCCACTGATCAAGTTTTAGCTTTGACTTTTACGGAAAAAGCCGCTGGAGAAATGGAAGAAAGGATTGACAAGGCTCTGCCTTATGGTTACGTGGATTTGTGGGTTTCTACGTTTCACGCGTTTTGTGAAAGAATCTTACGTTTGCATGCGCTAGATATAGGTCTGCCGACAAATTTTAAATTACTTGATCAAACTCAAGGTTGGCTATTGATTAAAAAAAATTTAGATAAATTTGCTTTGGATTATTATCGTCCTTTAGGAAATCCCACTAAGTTTATTCATGCTTTGCTTCAGCATTTTTCCAGGTGTAAAGATGAAGAAATTTATCCTGATGATTATTTAAATTATGCCGAAGAATTAAAAATTAATCTTGACGATATGGAAGGGTCAAAGGGCAAGGCCAAAGGTAAAAGGCAAAAGGCAAAACCCATTGAAAAACCTAAATTAAATTTTTCGGTGGGAAGTGAAGTTGATGAGCAGGAAATTAGTAGATTAAATGAAGTAGCCAATGCCTATTATACCTATCAGCAAATATTACTTGATAATAATTCTTTGGATTTTGGTGATTTAATCAATTATACTTTAAAGTTATTTAAAACCAGAGCGCAAATTCTCAAAAAATATCAGCAACAATTTAAATATATTTTAGTTGATGAATTTCAGGATACCAATTGGGCGCAATATGAATTGATTAAACTATTAGCTAAACCTAATAATAATATTACTGTGGTTGGGGATGATGACCAATCTATTTATAAATTTCGCGGCGCGTCAGTTTCCAATATTTTAAATTTTAAAAAAGATTTTCCGAACTGCCGAGAAATATTTTTACAAGCCAATTATCGTAGTGGACAGGAAATTTTAGATTTAGCTTACAATTTTATTCAACTAAATAATCCCGACAGATTGGAAGTTAGGCTTTCTACTAATAATCAGAAATTATCCAAAAAACTAATTGCTCAAAATCAGCCAGCCAGTATGATTAGTTTTGATTTTTATGATTCACTGGAACAAGAAGTAGAAAAAGTGGTTGACAATATAATGATTTTAAAGGAAAAAGACAAAGAATCCACTTGGGCTGATTTTGCCATATTGGTGCGGGCCAATGATAGCGCCAGTGAATTTATTCAAGAATTAGAAAGTCGGCAGATACCTTTTCAATTTTTAGCATCACGAGGATTATATTTTAAACCGGTTATTTTGGATATTATCAATTATTTGCGGTTGCTTGATGATTATCGTGAATCACCTTCGCTTTATCGTATCCTCAATTTACCGATTTTAAATATCAGTGAACAACAAATAATAAATTTAAATTATTGGGCTAGTCGTAAAGCCTGGTCTTTGTTTGAAACTTTACGTAATATTTCCGCAGTCAAAAATGTCAATCCAGAAACCATTAAGGAAGTAAATAAATTAATCAGTTGGTTAGAAAAGCACACTAAACTAGCTAAAGATAAGCCAGTAACCAAGGTGATTATGTCCTTTTTGGAAGATACAGGATATAGTCAATACTTATCAAAACTTGAGCCAAATAAAGCGCAAAGTGTCATCGGTTATTTAAATCAATTTTTAAAAAAAGCTAGAGATTTTGAGCGTAATTTAGCTGATAATAAAGTTAGTGATTTTTTGGCAGAATTGGAATTGGAGCTGGAAGCAGGTGAGCAAGGCAGTTTATCCTGGCAGTTTGATGTTGGTCCTGAAGCGGTTAGTATTATGACAATTCATGGCGCTAAGGGCTTGGAATTTAAATATGTTTTTATTCCCAATTTAGTTGATAAGCGCTTTCCGACAATTGAAAGAAAAGAACCGATTGAACTGCCTGAAAAATTAATTAAAGATATATTACCCGAAGGCGATGCTCATTTACAAGAAGAAAGGCGGTTGTTGTATGTGGCTATTACTCGAGCTAAAAATGGATTATTTTTATCTGGAGCTAAAGATTATGGTGGTTTGCGCGAAAAAAAACCCAGTCAGTTTTTGTATGAGTTGGGGATGATTAAAGATACCGGTCAAACAATGAAAAAAGAAGCTGAAAAAATAACAATCAAACCTAAAAAACAAATTATTGCCAATACGGTAGTTAAATCAAATAATTTATTTCTTCCCAAAGTATTTTCTTATAGTCAGATTAGTTCATTTTTAACTTGTCCTTTACAGTATAAGTTTGCTTATATATTACGTATTCCAGTCAAAGGGAAATATACTTTTAGTTTTGGTAGCACAATCCATCAGACTTTGCAGAGGTTTTTTGAATTGGTAAAATCTAGTGTAGCTTTAAAACAGACAGATTTATTTAAAAAATCAGATAGTCAAAATAATAAATTTCCGACACTAGATGATTTGTTGAAAATATATGAACAAGCATGGATTGATGATTGGTATGATTCTAAGCAACAACAGGAACAGTATAAGAAAAAAGGCAAAGCGGCTTTGGAAAAATTTTATCAAGATTGGGTTAAAGAAAAAATAATCCCTGAGAGATTGGAAAATAGGTTTAAATTGCAAGTGGGCGAATTTGTTTTAACTGGAGCTATTGATCGGGTTGATAGATTGACGGACGGCAGTTTAGAAATAATTGACTATAAAACTGGCAGTGCCAAAGAAAAATTGGAAGCAGACAACAAACGTCAGCTATTGATTTATCAGCTGGCTGCCAATCAGCATTTGCAAGAGAAGGTAGGTAAATTGACTTATTATTATATTGAAGAGGGTAAAAAACTTTCCTTTTTAGGCACCGACCAAGATTTAGCGGAGATAAAGGAAAAAATTATTGAAACTATAGATAAAATTAAACATAGTGACTTTAGTCCTACCCCCAGTCCGCATTTATGTAAATTTTGTGATTTCAATAAGATTTGTGAATTTTCCCAAGCGAAATAATATGATTATATATAATATAAAATTAATTCATGTATGGAATATTTAAGAAAATCACCACTAAAACCTGAAGACATAGGAGGATTATTTAATCAAGAAAGTGTAAAAGACAAATCTAGCCATGATTTAGTAGATATTATTGCAAAAAATCGAGAATTGTTGGAGGAAATAGAAAATCTGGAAACTGATCAGGAAACAAAAAAATTGATAATTGGTAGGGTATTTGAGCATTCTACTAGCGACGGTTTGCAATTGGCTGAGCGGTCTAATTTTACCAATAAAGATTATTTTGACGTAATCAAAAATCCGAAGTTTTATTTAAAACATAAAGCTTTGGCCGAACAGATAATCCAAGAAGCCAAATTTTCAGCCCAAAGTCAGGCCGATAAAGAAGCGGTGGCAGAACTTGCAGCAATATATAAAAAATATGATGAGGATTTAGCCGCAGGCAATGATCAGATTTTTTTAAAAACAGAAAAAATACAAGATCATAAAGTCAAAACTTTATTAAATAAAGTAGATAATTGGTATAGTCAATTTTTAAAAACTAAAAATATAGCCCCAGCGTCGGCAGAAATTGATCCTAGATCGCCGGGAGAAATATTGGGCGAAGACGCATTGGAGCAAATCCAATTGGCTTTGGAAAAAAATTATTACCCCACCGATGTTATGCGTTTGGTTGTTAAGTATTTAGCCCAAACCCAAGAAAAAAGTTTAACCAAACAAGCCAGAGATATTTTCCGAAGCGATAAATTGTTGCAGGAAAAATATAAATTCAAAGGCTTTGATGATTATTTAGAAAATATCAAAAAAGGCAAAGAAAGCCTGAGACAGATAGCCTTGGAAAATTTGCGTAAAATTTTAAATCCAGAGGAAATGCATAAACTTGAATTCGGTGATTATTTACCAGAAATTATTATTCAAAAAATAATAGATAAGTATAAAATTGATGATGATAAAATTTTAAAACAATTTACAGAGGCAAGATATAAACCGCTCTCTATTACTTTTAAAATACAAACACAAGAAGCAGAAAAAAAATTAATTCAAGAAATTAATGCTAAAGGCAAACAGATTATTTGGGATGAAAAATTAAATAAATTTATAGTTGAAGCAGGAGATGTGGAACAAAAAGAAACAAAATTCCTAACCGAACAAAAAATTTTAAATGAATTAGAGCGCTTACTTCAAGAAGGCGCAAACAAGAACTCGGTGGCAGCAGGCCTGGCTGGACTTGACTCGCCTCAAGCCTGG
>DYGA01000003.1 GCA_020724865.1 Candidatus Paceibacter sp.
AACAGGTTCTGCTGATTGGGCTAGTGGTCTATATGTGAAGACTTTACCATCTGATAAACAAACTCTACAGAAATAATATTTTTTAGTTGATTGTATTATCAGAAGTTTAGTACTTCCAAACTTCCACCCCCTGTTCCTATGGCAGGGGGTGGATTGTTTTTGGGTAGGATTTAGGATATAGGAGAAAGGGTATATGGTAGATAAAATTATTACTATATCCTAGTTCCTATATCCTAGCCCCTGTTTTTAATTAGTATTTTTTATAAGTTTTTGTTATAATTTTTATAGTTTTTTAACCATAAAATAACCTTATTGGATAAGTCATGATTATAAAATTAACAGTGTAAGGAAGGTAAGTTTGTGTATTAAATCAAAAGTCAAAACTTAAAATGCAAAAATACAATTCAAAAATAAAAAATAGTTTTAAGTTTTAAGTTGTAGTTTTGAGTTTTTATTTTTGATTTTTTACTTAAATAATAATTTTTAATTATAATAAATATGGAAAACCAAACAGAAAATATCCCAACCAACCCACCAATAAGTGAAAATACAAACAAAAACCGCGCTTGGTATTTGGTGATAATTATTGCCATTTTGGCAGTAGTTTCTTTTTTGGTTTACAGCAATACTAAAGATAAAACTCCGCAGATCAGTGAAAAGCCAACCAATGGCGATGTATTGTTGGGAGATGAAGAATTGTCACAATATTTTAAAAATGAAGAAAAAAAATTGGCACCAGACGTTTTACCACCCGCAGAAATCAAGGCTAGGTTTGAAGCAGATTTAGCTGCCGCCAAACAATATATAATTGATGAAGAAAATAAAGAGATGGGCAGTCCTTATCAAGGTTATATGGGAGTTGCCAATACTTTGCGGGCTTTAGGAAAATATGAAGAAGCAGAACAAGCATATCTTGATATGATAGCCAAATTTCCTGATGATGAGCTTATCTATCACAATCTTGGTGTTTTGTATGAAGATATGCATCAGTATTTGGAGGCGGCCAAAGCTTACACTACTTCTATTGCCAAAAAACCACAAGAATTGATTGCTTATATGAAGTTGGCTGATCTTTATGTAAAACATTCTACTCAACCAGACAAGGCCAAAGAAGTGTATCTGAAAGCTTTGGAAGCAACCAACAATCATCCTGAAATGCTCAAAGCTTTTGCCAATTATTTAGAAACAGTAGAAAAAAACTTACCCCAAGCCTTGCTGTACTGGAAAGAAGTGTTGAAAGCTTATCCTGAAAACCAAGCAGTCAAAGAGAGAGTAGAAGAACTTGAAAAAAAGACTAATTAATTTTAAATTTTAAATTATAAATTTTAAATCAATTTTTAATTTTTAATTAAAATATATGAGGAGAGAGAGTGCTAATTTTGACCTTGAAGAAAGGACAGCTAAGTTTGGTGAAGATGTATTAAAATTTTTAAAAGAAATAAAAATAACATTAAAAAATCAGTCAATTGTTCAGCAGCTTATAAAATCAGCAACTTCTATAGGTGCTAACTATATGGAGGCATCAGGTGCAGAGTCAAAAAAAGACTTGAAACACAAAATAAGTATATGTAAAAAAGAAACCAGAGAAACAAAACATTGGCTCAGAATGATAGCTATTTTGCACTCTGATAGGAAAGCGCCAATAAAAATACTATGGCAAGAAGCACATGAACTTACTTTAATATTTTGTAAGATTATAAGAACTTGTAAAAATTAAATAATTTATAATTTAAACTTTATAATTTATAATTTCTAAATCAAATGTCCCAAAACACCTTAAAACGAATCATCCAAATAGGTCTGGCAGCAGTGCTGTTTGTCCCCATCCTGATCAGTGGCAAATTTTTGTTTCCTTATATTCATCTCAAAAACGCTTCATTTCGTGTGATAGTCACAGTTTTATTGGTATTGGCAATCTGGTATTTGTGGCGGCAAGGTCAGATTTATGGCAAGAAAAATTATGTATTGTATTCTTTTGCAGGTTTGTTTTTGATTGAAGTTATTGCCGGGGTGTTTGGGGTAAATCCATACAACAGTTTTTGGAGCAATTATGAACGGATGGACGGGATAGTTTTATTTTTTCATTTACTTGTTTTTTTGTGGTTACTGATACAATTTTTTCAAACCAGAGAAGAGTGGTTGTGGCTTTTGCGTTCGTCACTGGTAGTGGCTTTGATTTTGTCTATTTACGGACTTTTACAGCGGGCCGGAGTTAGTAATGCTTGGATTTTGCCCAATGATGCTCCCCGCATTGCCTCAACCATTGGCAATCCGGCCTATTTTGGCGGGTATTTGTTGTTCCATGTATTTTTTTCTGGGATTTTACTTTATTTAGATAGGGTTAAGTGGCGCCAAGTGATTTATGCTTTGGGCATAATATTTTTTACCTATATGATGTATACTACTGGCACCAGAGGCCCTTTTTTGGGTTTTATTTTTGGTTTGGGAGTGATGGGGGTGATGTATTTCAAACACGCCAGTAAAAATTTAAAAGTCGGCATAGCTATTGGGTTGTTGTTGATTCCTTTGTCAGGATTATTTTTGTATTCACAGCGCAATTCTGAATGGCTAAAAAATTATTCTACTTTTCACCGTATTGCCAATATCAATTTGAAAGATTTGACTACCATTGATCGTATCAATACTTATGTCACTTCTTGGCATGCTTATACTGACAGACCATTGCTTGGTTATGGGCCGGAAAATTATCGTTATGGTTTCAATAAATACTACAATCCCGAATTGCATGAGCAGTGGTTTGATCGAGCCCACAGTGTAATTTTTGACTATCTAAATTTGGGCGGTCCTTTGGCGTTGCTATTTTATTTAGCACTGTTAGGATCAGCAGTATATTATCTGTGGCAGGCAAGAAGAGATGATTATTTTTTGAGTGTGTTATTAATTGGTTTGATTTCGGCTTATTTTTTCCAAAATTTATTTGTGTTTGATTCATTGAATACATATTTGCCGTTGTTGGTGACATTAGCTATGTCGGCTTGGTTGTATAAGCGGCAGAAAAATGAAGTTTGGACTTTGCCGGCAAGTGTGCAGTCACTAATGATGCCGATATTGGGTTTGGCAGTAGTTTTGGTTGTATTTAGTAATTATTTTATTGTGATCAAACCCGCTCGAGCCAATTTGACTGCTATTGAAGCTTTCCGTTATACGCAAGCAGATCCCGCTAAATCTTTGGAACTTTTCCAGCAAGCTATAGATATGAACACTTATGGTAGCAGAGAAATAATGTTACAATTGAACAATTTTGCTTCACAAATTGCGCGCGATCAAAAACAAACTGCAGAGTTCAGAAAAAAAGTATTTGATGTTAATCGGCGTTATGCCTTATCTCATTTAGAAAAAGATCCAGCTGATATTCAATTTCGTATGCTGCTGGCAAATACTTATCTCAACTACGCTGTGATTGATGGAACTTATTTACAAAAAACCGTTGATTTATTGGAACCGCATATTGTTGATTCGCCGGATCGATTGGAACTTTATTTTACTTTGGTACAGGCTTATTTGGGGATGAACAATTTAGATAAGGCCGGTCAATATGCGAAAACTGCATTTGCCAAAACGCAAAACAAACCTTCAGTTTATTTGAATCTCATGAATTATTATGCCGCCGTCCGCGATCAAGAAAATTTTACTCGTCTAGCTGATGAATATGAAGTTAAATTTGATTTGGGATTTGCCGACTGGCAGCAGTTGTCAGAGTTTTATTATAATGTTGGTTTATACGACCGCGCTGAGCGAATTTTGCGGGACAAAATCATTAGCCAAGATCCTAACAATTTACAAAATTATGCCGGACTAGTAGCAGTTTTACGCGCTCAAGGTAGGTTGGATGAGGCTATAGCGCTATTAAATGAATTAAAAATCGCCTTTCCATCTGCTGCCCAAGATATTGAGAGTTATAAGAAGCAGTTGGAAGGAGAGAGGGATCAATAATTACTAATAACTAATTTCTAATTACTAATGAATTACTAATTAATTAATTTATTAAATTAAAACATTGATTAGTTATTCGTAATTAGTAATTAATAATTGACCAAAAAGTTATCCACTTGTCATCTAGAAGAATGTTTTTATAATAAAAATAAAGATAAATAATACTAGAAAGGAGGAAAATTAGTTAAAAGTTTATCTTGTTGAATTGTACCGCACCATCAGTGGCGGGTTTAACAAGAATTAAAATTTGTAAAGTTAAAATCTTTGTCATGCTGAACTTGGTTCAGCATCTAAAAATAGACCATGAAACAAGTTCAGGGTGACAAAGATAAGTTCAGAGTGACAAAAGTAGATAAGTCCAGGGTGAGATACTAATAAATGGAAAATTAAAATTAATAATAATATCTATAAGTTTATTAAAAATACTACTAATTTTACCCTGTGGAAAAGTTATTATTCAAGGTAGTTAATATTTGGTATAATTTTAGCGAAAAAGTTATTTCGATTTTATTGATTAGTTTTGTTTATAACTCTTAGGGGAGAGGAACGCCGCGCTGCAGCACGGCGTTTTTTGATACAAAAAAACAGACCAAGGCCTGAAATTACTAATGATTAATAACTAGTAACTAATCAATGATTTAATTTAAAAATTAATTAATTAGAAACTCATTAGTAATTATAAATTAGTAATTAATAATTAATTGAAGTATATTTCCTTAGTTTTATTTATCATGTTGGCTATGTCAATTTGTTTTCTCACTCGATCAAGTTGTTTTTGTTCTAGAGGAGTTTGATTTATAAGTTCAGAGATAGCTTGAATCAAGGCATTGGTATCATTTGACTCTACCAACCGATAGTGGGTTTGCGGATAAAATTCCAGCATTTCAAAAATACCTCCTACCCGGGTAGCAACAATTGGCAGTCCTTGAGCCATTGCTTCCAATAAAGTATAAGGTAAACCTTCCTTGACTGATGGTAAAACAAAAACATTGAAAGCGGAAATAAATTTTTTAGCTCCTTGAATACTGCCTAACAAAAATACTTTGTTAGTTAATTTTTTTTGTTTAATCATGTCTTGTAAATAATTTTTTTCTGGCCCCTCGCCGATAATGGTAAAAATTGTGTCAGAGTTTGTTTTAACAATTTGTTCGGCAGCAGTAATAAGTGCCGGGAGGTTTTTGGTGGGGTAGAGGTTGGCTATTGAGCCGATGATATAATTGTTTGTTGTAATTGCTATGTTGGAGGTAAAATTCGCCAGTTTTTCTCGGGCTGATTGTTGGGAAAGATTGTCTGAATTATTTATATCAATACCGTTGTGGATAGTAACAATTTTATCCATAGGGAATTTGTTGAGTCTGGCGGCTGAACGATCGTATTCGGATACGCAAATAACTTTGTTTTTATATTTGGCAGAAAGCTTTTCTGCCCACAAATAAATTTTTTTCGCAATATCAGACAATGGTTCCAAAAACACCCAACCGTGGGCAGTGTAGATAACTTTTTTATTTAAACCCCAAGCCGCTAGGGATCCCAAAATGCTAATTTTACTACTGTTTAAGTGGATGATATCAGGGTTTAGTTTTTTGATCAGTTTTCTGATTGCAAAAATTGCCGCCAGGTCATAATGAGGTAAAATTGAACGTTTTACATATTTTAGCTCATACCAAGGTATGCCGGCATCTTTTAGTTTCAAAGGCAGCCAATCAGTGTTGATACCTCCCGAGGCAACAGAAATATCAAATTCAGTTTGCAAATGAGTGGCCAAATCCAAAACATAAGCTTGGGCGCCGCCCGCTTCGGGTAAAGTGATTAGATAGAGAATTTTTTGCATAGCAAAAAAAGACTTATGATTTATGAGGTATGATTTAAGAATTCTTTTGTTTTTGTTAGAAACCCTTGCAGTAGAGCATGTGTAACATTTGCTTGTTCTACTAACGATTTTAAATTTGTTTCATTTAAATAACCAACATCTTTAGCAATCAATATTTGGTCTTTCAATTCAGTTAGAGAACCTTGGGCTTGATAATAAAAACGTAGTTTATCTTTATAACCTTGTCTACCAAATCCTTCAGCGATATTACTGGTTACGGAGCTAGATGACCTTCTCATCTGATCAACCAATGAATAAGTTTCTTCTTTAGGAAAATTTTTGGTTATAGAAAATATTAATATGACTAGTTTATGTCCTTCCTGCCAAACTTTTAAATCAGTAAAAGATTTTATTTTATTGTTTTCTGAATTATTCATAAATCTTAAATCATAAATCTTATTTACTAATTATTAATTTTTTAACCAAGTATCTCGCTGTTCTTCGCGCATATGCCCCCAAAAATCCAGGATAATCTCGTCGGTATTTTACCACCAATCTAATATTCATTTTCATCATAGCAAGTAATTTTTTTTTGGTCACGTTGGTTTCGTGTTTCCGATATTTTGTAAAATAATCTGGTAAATTTGCTATTTTCCACATCACGGCCATACGTAACCATAGATCATAATCTTCCAAAAAAGGTAAAGATTCATCATAACCTTTTAAGTGGGCAATTCCTGCCGTTCGCATCAAAACACTGGAATGGGCTAGGGGGTTTTTGTAAAGAATTGTTTTTTTGATTTGTTTAGAATCTGTGGGATTTTGGTATCTGCTTATTTCTTTACCTTCGGTATCAATTACAATTACGCCAGTGCCTACCACCGCACAATCTGTATGAGTATTTAAATATTCAATTTGTTTTTTCAATTTTTCTTTATCTGCCCATAAGTCATCACTATCAAGAATTGCCAAAAATTCACCTCGCGCTGCTTTTAATCCTTGATTGCGGGCGGCGCTAATCCCAGGATCATTTACATTTTTTATATACACAAATCTTTTGTCGTCTGCTGCCAATTCGCCAATTATTTTGGCAGTAGTTTCATAGTCACCATTATCCACCACGATCAATTCCCAATCAGTGACGGTTTGGTTTAATACAGATTGAATCATCTCGGGAAGGAATTTTTCCCGTCCTTGGTGGGTAAGGGTGATGATGGATACTTTTGGAATCATTCAAAAAGATTTAGGATTTAAGATTTAGGATTTAAGAATGATTTTCATAAATCATAAATATCATACTTCATAAATCATATAGTTTGCCAATCTTTAGGTAGTAAGTCGCGATAGTGCTGCTGATATTTATTGTTCCATTTTTTGGGAGCAATGACAATTTTGTTTTGATTTTGATTTATGTAAGCCGCCCACCAAGAAAAAGTGCTGTTGGCAATTATTTGGTGTTGACATTGACTCATCAATATCAGTTCTTGGGCAGAATCACTGTTTTTTTCAGCTGCTACATAAATGGTTGGTTTATCGGTAATTAAATTTTTTTGTGCCCAAGCAATATCATCAGAAAAAACAAAATAAACCGGATTGCTAAGTTTATTCTTTATTAAATCCAAAGCTTGCTGATAATAATTTATATCTATTGTCTGATGAATTGATTTAATTTTTTGGTTATAAGCAAAATCTCCGCGTCGGATATGAACTGCTACTGATTGATTAGATATTATTTGGTTACTGATATTTTGGTAATAATTATCCAGCGGTTTTTTTAAAGTGATTTCAGTAAGTAATTTATCTCGGATTGGATCTAGGTATTTATAGGATTGGAAATAACCTTCAAAATAATGTCTTTTACTAGAAAGCAAAGAGGGGATATAGCCAATATTAAATTGCCGGAAAAGTTTTTGTTTGATAAATCTGGCATATGGTGGGGGAGTATATTTTTTTAGCTCATCTGGGGTGGCAATATCTGCTTGGATGTTGAATTTAGACAAATCAAAGTCACGTTTAGTGTCTTTGCCTTTCCCCAAAGCTGAAATATCCAATTTTAGTTGTTCATTTCTTTGTGTAGTCAAAAGTCTGCCAAATCCGTATTGGAATAGTTGATTGCCTAGGCCCCCTTTTAGTTTGATGATTATCATTTAATTATTTATTTTTTTGTCATCCAGACGTGTCATCCTGAATTTATTTCAGGATCTATTTTAGATTCCGAAACAAGTTCGTAATGACATTTATATTTTATTATCATTCTGACTTGCTTGTCACGTCACTCTGATTTATTTATCTTTGTCACCCTGATTCGTTTGTTTATGTAATCCTGAATTTATTTCAGGATCTATTTTAGATTCCGAAACAAGTTCGGAATGACAATTATTTAAATCATAAATCTTACTTCTTCAATCATACTTTTTCATTTTATCAACTCTTTTAACAGAAAAATTTTTTCTTTAGGTACGGCAATTAGATTATCGTAATTTGATATATCAGGAATAAATTTAGGATTTTTTAAATTGCCATTCAGGTCAGCTTCAAAAATTTGGTAATTATTTTCCCTCAATATAGCAATAGAGGTGTTTTTATTTTTTTCCCACTCTTTTTCAAAGGTTATTTCAATACTAATTAATGGGCGATTTTTTGAAGCTAATATCTGTTTCATTCCTTGTAATATTTTATATTCAGCACCTTCCGCATCGATTTTTATAAAATCAGGGGTAATTTTATTTTCTTGACAAAAGTTATCAATATCTGTAGTCGGTACAGTAATATGTTTTTCTTCTTTGTGCAGAAAAGCATAATTATTTTCTTGACGATTTTTAAAAGTATTGAAAGCACTATATTTTGGTCCATAATCCAAAAAATCGATTGAGGTTTTTTTATCCAGTGCAGCTAGATTGAAATGATAAATGTTTTTGTTTTTTGCTAGTTGGCTGTTTAGTTGCAAAGAATAAAATGTCCTTGGTGTTGGTTCTAAAGCATATACTTTACCTTGCGATTCAACCAAGTGTGAGGCTAGCATTGAATAGTAGCCAACATGAGCACCTATATCCAAAAATGTATAACCTGGTTTTAGAAAATTAATCAAAAAATTGGTTAAATTGGCTTCAAAAAATCCGTAATACTGTAAAGCATTTGCTTCTGGTAGGTAGTAGGTCATCTTTTGTCCCCAAAGTGTTTTTTTATAAACGCGATAAGGTTTTATGTAGGCGAGTAGAGCCATAATATAAAAAATGCCTGTTCGTATCGGGTCTTTGATTAGTCTTTTTAACCGATTATTGTTCAATTTATATAACTCATAACGATGTAATATTTTGAATTTTAAATTATTTTTATCTATAGTAGTTGGCATTTATTTAGTATTAATTATATCTAAAAATATACTAGCACTTTTTTTATTAGTAAAATTAGTTAACGCGTATTGTCGTGGAGTAAAGTTAGTTAGATTGTTTAACATTTCATTTAGTTTATCGATAAAATCATTTAATGAGCTAAAGAATTTACCACATTCATTTGTTAGATAAGGGCTTGATAATTTAGTATCAGTTATTATATGTTCTTTGTATTGTATTTTACCTTGGTTCCAAACCAGTGTGGGGACATCTCGCATCCACGCTTCTTGCTGGGCAATGCCTTGGCTTTCTGATTGGGTCAGGAATATTGCCAGTTTAGTTTTGTTTAATTTAGTAAAATAATTAGCTTGTTTGTATTTCCCGTATTTAATTATATCTACTTTATAATTTTTTAACTTTACACTTTCAACCAGACGATTTAATAAATCGTCTGGTGAATTTTTTTGATAAACTAAAATTGTGTCTCTTTGAGCTAAAGGTGTTGGCTCTCCTGGGTCGTCAACCCCAGCTGGCCAAATATATATTTTATCTTTGATAATAGGGGACAGGGAGGAATAAAAATTTTTAGTCCATTCACTAGGTAATATTATTTTATCAATCAAAGGATGTTCATAGATAGCATTTGCTTCTTTTGGAGTTACTACAATATTTGGACCAGCAAGTAAAGTTTTTATTTTACCTTGTTGTTTTTGCTTTATAGCATAGCGTAGGGCTTTGTGATTTTGCAAAACCGCTACTGTATCAGTAGGATATTTTGGATTCAATACATATTTATAACCCAACTCAGCCAATCCTTTTTGCAAACTTATAGCCACCATTTGCGGTCCTCGCGCTGGCCTCAAGGTTTCCTTTATATAATCAATTGGGGAGAAGGGTGGTTTAGTGAGTAGTGTGAGAGTCATTTTTTAAGTTTTAATTAAACAAATAGTTTTATTTGTTCCTTGGCGCACAAATTCTTCTTTATTTAATTTAAGGTCATAAGTTTGTTGTAGATTAGGAAAATTAATTTTTATCCAATTAATCCATTGATTAGTATTCATTTGTGTCTGATGTAATTCAATACCATTTCTGATATCAGAAGTATGTGTTGTAGAAAAAATAAAGTACCCCCCCTTAATTAAATGTTTATTAATCATTTTAAAAGTATTATAAAGATCTTTTTTATTAATATGTTCCATTACCTCCCATGCCGTAATGCAGTGAAAAAGATGTGTTTTGCCATTAATGTATATTTGATAATCTTTTACAATATCACAAGTAAATAAATTTTTATTTGATAATTTTTCCCAGCTGGCGCGTTTATGTTTTAATGAAAAGTCAGAGCCTTCAAGACCTACAGCAAGGTATCCTATATTTACAAAATCGTTGACCATACTACCACCTGCACATCCAAGATCAAGTATACTTAAAATTTGGTTAGGAAATTTTTTTTCCAAAATATTATTTATTTTTATTACAAATATTTTATTTGTGTTATTATCGTTTTTTGTTCCGGTAGGAACAATATGATCGGGAGATTCATAAGCTACTGGGTTTTCTGTAAGTACTTGAATTTTTGCATCTATTATATTTTTTTTCTTGATGTCATAAATTAAACCATATACTAGCAGTTTGAATAACTTGATAATTTTATTAAAAAGTAAATTATATTTTTTTACTCTTATTAATTCTAATCCTGCTAAGATATAGTTATAAATCTTTTTTATCATAATTTTATTCTATATTTTTTAAATTTAAAGAAAAAATAAATTGTTCCTAAAATAGGTCTAATAGTTTGAGTATAGTGGAGAGAGTAGAAAAATCTTCTTATTTTATTTGGGAAAGGATTTTCTATAACGTCAAAATAAATATTTTCTATTTTTTTTATTTGATTTTTAAGATCATAATTATTTAAAAAGTTTTTTTTAGCATTGATGGACCTCATTGTATAATACTCTTTGTTGTATTGTAATTTTTTCATTTCCTCAGCATATTCATTTGCAGTTTTTACCACAATGCCAGCATTTCCAATTGTTTCAATGTGACCATTATTTATCTCGGAAAAATGGCTGATTATTGGTTTACCAAAATGCATTGCTTCTGCAATTGCTTGCGAGTTGTTTTCACCATCTTTCCTACCATGAGCAAAAACATTTAGAGTATTTAAAAATTTAAATATTTTATCTTTATCACCAGTTGGTGGTAAGAAATATATATTTTTTATTTTCAGTTCCTCTGCTTGTTTTCTGTATCTATCTGAACCTCCTAGTATAATAAAATAATTGTTTTCTTTTTCAATTTTTTTATATGCATCCAGAGGAATAGAGGAAAAAATTTTATCATCAGGTCTTTGGTGAAAGCCAAAAATAAATTTGTCTTTAATATTTAATTCATGCTTATAGTCTCCATATTCTTTATTAGGTATTTCTATGGGCAATGAAACACGAACAATTCTTTTTTTGTCACCACCCTTTTTTATCCATTGTTTAGCCATATAGTCAGTTATATGCATAACTCTTGAAATATTATATTGATTGTCAGCGCCTGCGTTTAAATGAATTGAGTCTACTATGGGAGTATTTTTAATTTTATTGAAGGGGTATTCCATCCTACCTGGTTTTCCAGTTTGAATTATGTCATACTTTTTTTCGTCAAAAATTTGCCAAAAATCCGTATTAATCCATTTATGTGTATAAGTAGAGAGATCAATACTGCCAATATTGAATTTAATTAAATTTACCCCATGTTCCTTCATAAATTTTATTCTCTCTGGGTCGGTGTCAAGATAATTTAAATCAGAGTATAATACTTGTGTTTTATCAGAATAGTAGTAATCTACCGCAAATTTATCTTTTGATAAGTTGGCAGCAATAGTTTGTAAAAATTTTTCTGTTCCTCCAATTGAAAGACCTCCTGATTTAACAAAAGCGATTTTTATTTTTTTTGTTTTATCCATCTTTATTGTTTGGGTTATTTTATATGTAAGTTTAAAAAATCTAGCATTCTTTTGAAAAAAGGTATAATTTTTTTAAGTATTTTATATGGTAATACTTTTATTACTAATTTTACTATTTTCTGTTTTTTATTTATTCTTATTTTTCTATCCCAATTTATATTTAAAATATCTCCTTTAAATCCATCATGATTTTCGTCATTGAAATTTATTTGTTGAGGTAGAAGACCTGCTTCATAGAGGGTTCGAATATCACCGCCATCCCTTCTTAATTGAGGTAATAAAAAATTGCCATTCTGGACGATAGCAGCGACATTATAACCATATTGAATGAATTTTCCTGTTTTTACATTGAAGCCGTTAAGTAACAATACATAGATTAGTTGTCCAACATTCCAACCTGTTGTCGCATGACCAGAAATAACATAATTTGAATATGGGGGTACAAATATAAGTAAATAACCATCATTTTTCAATACTCTTTTTATCTCTTGTAATACAATACCTACATCTAGACAATGTTCCAACACATGACTAAGTACAACAGCATCAAAAGATTTATCTGGGAAAGGCATTTTTTCAACATAGCAGTCAATAATTGATATATTATTCTCAGTAAATTTTTTTTTGTTAATATTATAGGAATCTATTTCGATACCAGTTGCTGTTACCTTTTTACCTTTGTTTGCAAACCAAAGGGATATTTCACCGTCGCCTACGCCTATATCAAGTACAGTATTTATTTTATCAAGAGGAGCGTCTTCTAATAGAGTAAGTATATCTAACATTCTTTGGTCCATATTTTATAAATTAAATTTTTTAATAAAATAATGTTTGCCTTGTTTAATAATTTATAATAAGATAATTATTTTTTATATCACATTTTATCACCATTTTCACGTCTTTAGGGGGATCGCTTATTAAGATTGATTGTTTGAGATCAATGTTATATTTTTACTTGCTTGTATAAGTTGTTTTGATTTTCGGCAATTACATTAATTTTTATTGTATGGGTAGTAAAATATATCCAGTATATCGTTTTTCTTTTTAACTTTTTTCAACATAAAGGCATATATAGTTTAAAGTTTTTTCCAGTTAAAATTCCTCTGGCTATACCGCGTTTGTTTGTAATTATAGTAATTTTGTATCTTTTTTGAATAAGCATGACAAGCAGTTCAAAAATTCCTTTGTTGAATTTAAAATCATTTAATTTAGTGATATATTCATGAGGTTTAGAATTTTTATTTATCACTATATTCCTGTCAATAAAAGCAATTTTTATTTTATTATTTAGCATCAAAATAATCTTTAAAATAGTTGGTTAGTAAGTGTAGTAATAATCCGTGTGCGCTTTCAACTACACCATATTCTCCTTTATCGGTAGGTATGTGTAGTTTTGCATCGGCTATTTTGTATAGTCTTCCACCATCAAAACCAGTTAGACCAATAACTGGAATATTGTTTTTCTTGCATAAGTCGACGGCTTTGATAATATTTTCTGAATTTCCAGAGCTGCTAATTGCTATAACACAATCTGTTTCTTTGAGATAATTTTTTAAAGGTCCAGCAAAAACCATATCATAACCAACGTCATTTGCCCAAGCAGTAAGTTCTTCTTCCGTGGTTGGTATTCTAATAGCTTGAAAGCGTTTTATATTTTTTTCTAAGTTGTGACTAAAAACAGTTTTATTGAAATCACTAACCCAATGTGTTGCTAGTGCCAATGAGCCACCATTGCCAAATATATATATTCTGCCGTCGCGTTCATATGTTTCTTCAATTATATGTATAGCTTTGGCTATTTCTTGATTAGATATTTTTTTTATTGCTACTTCTGTTTTTTTTATAAAATTTTCAATATATTTATCCATATTTTTATGAATTATTGAATAAAATGTCAGTTCCCGATTGGGTAAATCTAAATGGAATTTCTTCGAATTCATATAACCCTAGTGATTTAGTAAAGTTTTCTAGATTTTTTTTAAGTTCATTTTTTTTATTTGGTTCAGATATAAATAGTAAACATCCGCCATTGCCAGCTCCTAGTATTTTACCGCCCCAAGCTCCATTTTTAAGAGCAAATTGATAAATTTTATCTATTTGTGAGTTGGAGATATTTTCGGATAAACTTTTTTTTCTGAGCCAGCTTTCATGTAGCATTTCAGCAATTTTTTTGTAGTCAGATTTTAAAAGATATTTTTTGAAGTCATATACTGAGTCTGACATTTTTTTGTAAGTTTCTAATTGATTTGGCAATTTTTGTTGTTGTTTGGCTAGTACATCTGAGGCATTTCTAGTCATGCCTGTGTAAAATAATGATAAATGTGAGTTGAAGTTATTAAGTTGTTTGAAATCCATTAATACAGGTTCCACGTTCACAGATTCATCTGGGTTGAATTGAATTATATTTAATCCACCATAAGCAGCAGCGTATTGATCTTGTTTTCCAATTGGTTCTTTTAAAATTTCAATTTCTAAACGGCTGGCTTCTTTAGCAATTTTTTCTTTACTAGCATTTTCTCCTTGCAAAGCGTAAATTGCTTTGATCAGAGCACAACTAAAACTAGAAGAAGATCCTAAACCAGTTTTACTTGGTAAGTCAGCAATACTGCTTATTTCTAAAGGTTTATCAGAATTTTTATAATACTCTTGTATAGCAGCCCGAAAACGAGTATTTTTTATTTCATTTGGGGACCGAACTATTTCTGTTAAACTATATTTTAAAATAAAATCTTTGTTAAAAACATTTTTATTTAAAGCAATATAGACATATTTATCTATAGTGGTTGATATAACTCTTCCTGGATATTGATGATAAAATTTAGGTAGATCTGTACCTCCGCCAACGAAACTTATTCGCAATGAAGCTCTGGTTATTATCATAATATTTTAAATAATTTATTAATTTTTTTCTTAGCTTGATTGTATGAATCTATGGTACCAATATCAATAAAATAATCGTTCATAATATATATATAAACATTTGTTTTTTTTATTAGTATAGGTAAAATATCTTTTGCAAAATCAATTGGGTATTTTTTATAATTTTTTAAAAAAGAAAATACTTGATTGTTAAAGACATAAATACCGGCGTTGGCGTAGTGGCTTTTTATTTCTTCTGGTTTAGGTTTTTCTTTGAGTAACTTAATTTTTTTATTTCGGTCAAACTCTATTATTCCCTTGCTTTCAGGATTTTTTTCATAATAACTGACAATGGTTGCTACCCCATTTTTTTGTCTATGAAAGTTCAATACTTTTTTAATATTAACATTAGTAAGATTATCTCCGTAGTAAACTAAAAAAGTTTTTTCTTTGACAAAGTAGTTTTTATTTTTAAGCAGAGTGCCTCCGCTGCCTAGAAGTGTGGGTTCGTAAGTTACTTTTATTTTTATATCAGTATGTTTTTTTTCATAATTACTTGCAAATTTTTTAATTTTATTTGACAAATAATGAGAATTTATTAGGAATTTATCAAAACCATACTTATTTAGATAAGTTAAAGTATGTTCCAATAATGGTTTATTTCCGACTTTTATCAATGGTTTTGGCACTTTGTTAGTAAGTGGTCGTAATCTAGTACCTAAGCCAGCAGCTAGTATCAAAGCTTTCATGTTGTGTTTTTTAATTTATAATCAAAGGTGGTTTTAATAATTTGTTCTATTTTTCTGTATTTTGGTTGCCATCCCAATTTTTTATATGCTAAAGATGAGTCGGCAATTAGTTGTGAAGGGTCTCCTGGTCTACGATTAACAAATTCGTATTTAATTTTTAGGCCGGTAATTTTTTCTGTTGTTTTTATTAAATCTAATACACTATAACCTTTGTTGATGCCTAAGTTATAAAATTCACATATATTTTTTGTTTGTAATTTTTTTATCGCTAAAATATGTGCTTCAGCCAAATCATTTACATGTATATAATCTCTAATACCCGTACCATCTTTGGTAGGAAAGTTATGTCCATAAACATAAAATTTTTTTCTTAATCCTAAGGCAGTTTCAATTAATACAGGTATAATATGATTTTCCGGATTATGATATTCGCCTATAGTTTGTGATTCATCAACTCCTGACGCACAAAAATATCTAAACGAAATTGAATTTAATCCGTAAGCTTTATTATAATCGATTAAAAAATTTTCAAAAACTAATTTAGTATACCCATAGGGATTAGTTGGATTTTTTGGATGATTTTCTTTGATAAATTTTGTTTTTGGTTCTCCGTAAATAGCCGCTGAAGATGAAAATATTATTTTATTAATATTATTTTTTATCATCGCTTCTAATAAATTTAACCCCCCTATAATATTGTTTGCATAATAGTCAGCAGGATTTTTTACTGAATCAGGTACACTAGCTAGAGCAGCAAAATGTGCAACCAGATCTACTTTTTTTGATTTAAAGAATTTATTTAATTTATTTTTGTTTTTCAAATCAATATTATAATAATTAATGTTTTTGTCTTTGATTATATTTTTTTTACCTTGCTGAAAATTGTCTAATACATATATATAAAATTTTTTAGTTAGATTTAGTTTATTTACAAAATGAGCGCCAATATATCCAGCACCTCCAGTTACACAAATATTTTTAATTAATTTTTTATTCTTCATATTGAAAAAATTTTATTTATCTTCCTTTTAATTTTTATTATGGGTTGTAAATAGATATGTAACTTTGATGATTTTGGTTTTCTTCCTGTTCTTTTTATAAATTCATTTTCTAACTCTTTTATATCCCAAATTTCAAGAGGTTCAAAAAATTCTATGCCGTATAAATCAAAAAATTTTAAGAGTGCTGGTAAGTGCCAATCAAGTGGCAATTTTTCAACATTTTTTGGAAGATCAATCCCTTCTAACCATTCAGCAGGTGTATCTGAAAGATGAAATTGTTTTTTTTCAGCTGGATTATAGTATCGATTATTTATTTTAGCATAACTTTCTTGTTTTTCTATAAGGTCAGAACATCTTACCCATGCTTGTTTTAGCATTAGATTTTTCCAGTTAACAGATGTAAAATGTAGACATACGCCTTGATTATTATTTATTTTAATTATGTTTTCTTGTTTATTTTCACCTGGTGTTCTTCCAACGTGCATAAAATTATATTCGTGCTGCATCCCCGGTTTATCAAAAAAAATAAAATCTTTAAAATTATCTTTAAATAGTGATCTCTTGTCATCTAGATATTGTAAATGATTTTTCCAAAGATAAATCCATTGCATAGAAATTTTTTGACCTGGCCGCAATTTTTTTATAATATCTTTTCCGTTTTTTAAAAAATTGGCAGATAAAACTTCATCAGCATCTAAGCATATAAAATGTGTTCCACCATGCTCACGCCCCAATTTTAATAAATTTTGTCTTATAGAGTATTCTGGCCATCCACTTTTTAATTTTTCCTTATTTTCATATACAAAAGCACCAGCATCACATAATATTTGTTTTGAATTGTCAGTTGAACCGTCGTCAATTGCAATTATCTCATCAGCTATTTTTTTCATTGATGATAAATAGGTAGGAAGTATCCAAGACTCGTTTTTTACTGGAAGAAGGGCAATTATTTTCATTTATAAATAATTAATTTTTTTATAAAAAATTTAAAATTTATCCACCATTTTCTTATTTTTATATTAAGTAGGTTTTTACCACGAAGAAAATACTGATTATATCTATCTTTCATCAGTTGTTCATAATTGGGAACAAAATTACTTACATGCATCCATTGATTTTGTTGTAACAAGTAAGGAATATTATATCGAGTTGCTTGGGGGTATAAAAATTTATCTATTTTATTATATAAACCATAACGAGAAAATATAACAACATTTTCCACTGGTCGGAGAGAGTCTGGTTTGGTACTTGCTCCTTTTCCTTCATCAAGATAATAACCAAGTAAACCAGGTGCCATAACTGCTTTACCATTGAGTGCTAGACGTAAAGCTAAGTCAAAATCAGGCCCTTGTTTTAACTGTTCATCAAAATAACCAGCTTTTTCACATAAAGATTTTTTAAACATAAAAAATGGCCCAAGTATCATAGCAGTTGTCAGGTATGAACTTGGAAAATTCTTATGGGAAACTAATTTGCCTTTTTTAGATCCAAACGATCGGACAATCAAAAAATCACCATAGACTATATCTATGTCGGGATTATTTTCCATAAGTTCAGCTTGTTGTTCTATAGAGTCAGGTGTTCTCAGATCATCAACATTCCAGATAGTTACGTATTTACCGCTAGCTTCTCTGATACAGTGATTCATAGAAGTGCCAATAGGTTCTACAGGAGTAGTAATTATATGTTTTAGTTTTCCTGGATATTTAGATTGGAATTCTTTTACCCAAGAAATTTCTTCTTCATCTGGTTCATTGTGATCAAGAACAATTTCCAACTTGTCAAAATAAGTTTGTTTAGGAAGTTCCTCAAGAAAAAGTTTAAGGTAACGTTTCATTCTAAAACAGGGGGTGATGGTACTTACTAGGGGAGTCATATATTTAAGCATTATAATAAGGATTTTCTATATTTATAATTTCACAAATTTTGATTAGTTCATCAATGCCTTGTTCCATAGATATAGTATTGTGAAAACCTAAATTGTGTATTTTGTCATAAGAAACCATATAATCACGCTGATCTAAATCGTGACCAACATCAGCAAAGTGTAAATAATAATCAACCTTTTCTTTAATCATTAAACAAATTTGTTCTTTACTATAATTCATTTTATTATCACCGACATTGTAAACCTCACCGTTCATTTTTTCATAATTTTCTAAAGCAAATATAAATGCTTTCCCCATGTCACGTACATGAATAAATGTACGCATAAAATGTTTTTCATAGACAATTAGAGTTTTTTCTTTTACAGCTTTGTAGGTGAAATCATTTGGCAATAGATCAAATCTCATTCTAGGAGAGATGCCAAAAGCCGTAGCAAAGCGATAAATAACAAACTGTTCATTGGTTTTTATAATATTTTCTGCTTCTACTTTTTGTTCCGCGTAGTTACTTAAAGGATTTAACGGTGTTGTTTCCGTGCAGTATTTTTCAATCAGTTTTCCGTATGTACTACCAGTAGAAGCAAAAAGTATAGGAATTTTTTTATTTACACAATCAACTAAATTTTTTGTACCATTTACATTTATGTCTCGTGACAGTTCTGGTTCTTTGCGGCAGGCGGGATAACCAACAATTGCCGCCAGATGAATAATAGCGTCTATTCCATTTAGAGCTTGGGTGACATTTTCCTTGCTTCTTACATCACCTTTAATAAAAGTAAAATTTGGATTACCAAAAAAATGCATAATACTTTGCGGACCCCAACGTAAAGTATCAAGGATAGTTACTTTGTAACCTTGTTGTAATAGCATTTCTGTGAGGGGAGTACCTACATAACCAGCTCCACCCGTGATAAGAATATGGTTAAATTTTTTTGTCATATAATTATTCTAAATGTTTAGTTGTAAATATTCTTCCAAATATTCTTGTGAATTTTTTAAAGGATAAATTGTGTGTAGTTTATTTACATTCATTTCGTATTCTTGTTTTTGTGCGTTTGCTTTTATGACTAACGGTTCGTTTAAAATTGCAGCAATTTCTTCTACTTCTATATGTCCAATACCTCCGCAATTGTATATCTCATTTTTTATGTTATTTAAAATCATATATTCAATTATTTCTGCAATAGCAAAGGTTGTTATAAATTGAATATAAGAATCCTTAGTAACAAAAAGTTCTTGTTTATTTTTTAAATCATATATTATGCCTTTTTTCAATTTTTTCCCCAGCATGGCGCTGCAGCGTAAAATTAAATAAGAAGGGAGTTTATTTATATAGTTTTCTGCTTGATATTTGTGCAAGCCATAAGGCTCTAATTTTTTTTCATCTATAATGGTCAATTCTGTATTTTTTTGAGGATTACCATGGTCGGGATAAACATCTGAAGAAGAGATAAATATATAATGATTAAATTTAAAATCCTCTAAACTATTTATGACAGATTGCACAGAAGCAATATAATCTTCTTTTGGGTTTTGATTTGCCCAAAATCTGCGACTATTGCCATTGGCATTTATCAAAACATCAAAATTGTTACCTATAAATTTCTGATAATTTTCTCTAGTGATTCCAGTTACATCAAATGTTTGTGATAGATAATCGTAAAGGTCGTTACCTAGCATGCCATTGGCACCGATAATTGCTATTTTTTTAATGTTTAATTGCATATTCATAATTTTTATCAAACCAATCTATAGTTTCTTTAATTCCTTGTTCTAAAGAGGTTGTGGGCAGCCAATTAAGTTCTTTTTCCATTTTTTTTGTACTAAATATTTTTTTCATAGCGCCGTCTGGTTTTTCTAGATTGTATTTAAATTCACCTTCGTAACCAATTATTTTTTTTATAGTTGTGGCTAAATCTGTAACCGATATGCCAAAGCCAGATCCAATATTGAGCGGAGAAATGTCATTGTATATTTCTGTTGCTCGCAGTATCGCTTCAGCCCCATCTTTAACATATAACCAATCGCGTATAGGTTTGCCGCTACCCCAAATTTCTATATAAGGCAGATTGTCTCTTTTAGCTTCATATATTTTTTTAATCATAGCAGCTAAGGCCTTACTTTGTTCGGGATTAAAATGTTCTCCGGGACCATACATATTTGCCAAGATTAAATGAATAGATTTAAATCCATACTGTTGGAAAAGTGCTTTACCATAAATAACCGATGTTTTTCTGGCAAAACCATAGCTATAAATAGAATCGTGAATTTCACCATCCCAGTATTCATCTTCTTTTAGTTCTTCTTTTTCTGTATAACCGGGATAGGAGCAGCCAGCGACAATGTTTACAAATTTTTTTACGCCCGTTTCATAAGCTGCTTTAAGTAAAAAATTACCCATTAGTAAATTGTCCATATACAATTCTGCTTGTCGGCCTTTGTGAAAACCAATACCGCCTTGATTGGCAGCACAATTGATGACAATATCAGGTTTTGTTTCTTTGAAGTAATTTAAACAATCTTCATAACGTCTAAAATCAAGACCAGTTTTTCTGTCTGGTATAAATATTTTTGCTTCAGTTAATTTTAATTTTTCGTGTATGTGTTTACCAAAAAAACCATTTCCGCCAGTTATAACTATTTTTTTATTTTGGAAAAATTCTTTATTCATAATTTAATAATAATTTATATCTTACTTTTTTAAATAAAAGTATTGAAATAGGCAATAAGGTATATGATGTTAATGTAGCCCAAGCAGCACCGTTTAGGCCAATAGATTTTATAAGGATAACATTTAAAAATACATTGACTACCATACTAATAAGTGTACTAAAAAATATTATTTTAGTGTAATTTTCTGTAACCAGAAATTGATTAACTGCAAAAAACAGTGTATAACCTATTCCACCCCAAACATATATTTGTAGAATTGAAGTAGCAGTGATAAAAGCAACACCAAAAATTATATACATTATAAAATATGCTAGTAGGGAAATAGACAAAGAAAATCCTAAACCTAATATAAAAATTAAAATAAATAAATCAATCAATCTTTTTCTGTATAGTGATTCGTTTTGTTTCTTGGCATTTACTAGGGCAGGAAATACTGATGACACAATAATTCCTGGTACCAAATACCAAATTTCAGCAATACGAACTGCTGCGTCATATAATCCAACTGCAGTTTGGTTGAAATAGTGCATAATCATTACTTGGTCAATACGAGAATATATAAGAGTAAAGACAGTTGAAAAAATAAGCGGCCATGAATCCTTCATTAAATTTTTTGCAATTTGTTTATCAAATTTCCAGTTGAAAATACTGAATCCAAGTTTTTTGTAAAAAAATAAATAAAATATTGCATAAAAAAATGTTTCCAATACAGATATAAATGCAAAATAAATTATTCCTTTATCCAGTAGGACAATACCAATTTTAATAAATGATAATAATATAGTAACTCCAATGGTTGCCAGAGAAGCGTATTTTGATTGGACTCGTGACTGAAAAAAATAATTTAAAACATTGAAAGGTTGAAAAATAAAAGAAAAAGCTATTATCAAAATAAGAATATTTGTTATATCATCACCATTGGTTTGAAAAGAAATAATTGATACAGTAATAAAGGCAACTATTGCACCAGTTAATCTTAAAATAAATGAAGTTCCTAGGTGTTGATCTTTTTTGTCAAGTTCTGAAATTAAATTTCTGAATAAAATATGATCTATGCCGAGATTTACTATAAAAACAAATAAGCTGACAAAACTTATGGCATAACTAAGCAAGCCGTAATTGGCAGGTCCAAGGTATCTAGCTACATATGCCGTGACAAAAAAAGCAAAAACTAGATTTATAAATCTAGCCATAAAAAGCCATCCGGTATTTTTGAAATACTTTTTAAACCCTTCATGGTAAAAGTATTGTTTGAGGTCTAGAATTCTTTTGTAAGTGGTTGATAACATTGAAAGAGTTAGAAATTTTATAAAGTTGAAAGTTTGTAAAGTTAGAAAGTAAAATACTTTATAAACTTTTTACTTTCTACTTTTAACTTACTTGTCCCAATCTTTCATCACTTCAATTGCTTTCATTTTCAGTTTCAAATATTTATCTACGGCTTTTTTTTCTAGTTCCGGCGAAACTAATCGCAACAACTCTAATCCCAAAATCCGGTATTGTTTGCCGATTTTGTTGGCTTTAAGTATCCCGCGTTTGATCAACCGTTTCATTGTGCTGTTGGAAATTTTTAAGATTTTTTCTGCCTCACCTGTGGTATAGACGGCGTGGGGGAGTATTTCTTCAGTTTTGTTTGGTTTTGGTTCAGTCATAATATTTTATGTTGAATAAAAACTAGGAATTAAGAATAATGATTAATTACTATTTATTAATAACTAATGAATTTTTAATTGTTTAATTAAAAATTTAATCATTGATTAGTAATTAGAAATTCGTTATTAGTAATTAATTTATATTTTTATTATAATTTAGGTGTCATTGGGTGTCAATAGAGACCAAAATGAGTCAAAAATACCCAAATTATAAATTATAAAATGTAAATTTTAAGTTAATTTATTAATTATTTAATTTTAAAATTCTATAATTCATTTATAATTGATAATTTAAAATTTAAAATTAATTTCAAGGTTTGCTTTTTTAACATCCAAAATATAGAATAAAAATATAATTTATGGGAAACTTTTGGTTAAAAACAAGAAATTGGTTTTTGCTCTTGGGTGATGTTTTACTACTTTACTCAAGCTTAGCTTTGGCTTTGTTTATTCGTTATCGGGAACAGTTTTTTTCCGCTTGGTGGCTGCACTTTGTTCCATTTACTCTGATTTTTTGGTTGTGGGTAATAATTTTTTATATCAGCGGTTTTTATGATTTGCGGCGGGCTCGCAATCAGGCGCAATTTTTTATTCAGTTGCTACTTATAATATCACTGGCTGGTCTTGTTGGTATGGCGGTTTTTTATCTGTGGCCGTCTTTAGGAATTTCCCCCAAAACCAATTTAGCCCTGACTTTACTATTGGCTACTATATTTTTGTTTTTATGGAGACTAATTTTCAATGCTTTAATTTCTCAACCGCAAAGGAAAATATTATTAATCGGCGAACATACTCAAAGCATTGAGCTGGCCACCCAGCTCAATAACCATCCGCAGTGGGGTTATCAGGTGGCGGCTATAATCACTCCGGAGAAGTTTTTTGAGTATAAAGATAAATTAAATAGTTTGGGAATTTCCACTTTGGTAATTTCTGACGATCTGTATCAAACTCAAGCTTTGACCGATGCTTTGTATGACAGCTTATCATCACGGGTAGAAATGTTTACTTTGACTAAATTTTACGAACAATTGGTAAAAAAAATTCCTTTGTCAGTGATTTCCAAAGTTTGGTTTTTGGAAAATTTGACCGAAAGAGATAAGCTGGCTTTTGATAAAATTAAAAGGTTGATAGATATAGTTTTGAGTTTATTGGGATTGGTTTTGACTTTACCTTTTTATCCTTTACTTTATTTGGCGGTAAAAATTGATTCGCCGGGTCCATTTTTCTATACTCAAGTGCGATTAGGAAAATTGGGCAAGCCGTTTGTAATTGTGAAAATCAGATCTATGGTTCAAGATGCCGAAAAAAAAGGCGCTGAGTGGGCAATACCGGGAGATGTCCGGGTGACTAGAGTGGGAAAATTTTTCCGCAAAATCCGTTTGGATGAACTTCCGCAATTATTTAATATCTTATGGGGAGATATGAGTTTTGTTGGCCCGCGGCCTGAGCGGCCTGAATTTATTAGTCAACTTGAACAAGAAATTCCTTATTATAAACAACGTTTATTGGTTAAACCCGGACTTACAGGTTGGGCACAAGTCAATTTTAAATACTCATCTGATGTGGCTGGAGCTTTGGAAAAATTACAATTGGATCTCTATTATATAAAAAATCGGTCTCTGTTTTTGGATCTCACCATCTTACTCAAAACCGTAAGTATGGTTTTAAAAGGAGGAGGACATTAGAAATTATAAATTTTAAATTATAAATTATAAAAAAATAAAGAATTATAGAATAATTTATAATTTTAAATTTTATATTTTTATTTAAAATTAAAATATTGTATAATAATCTTACTAAATTAATCATTTGATGAAAAAAACTTTACATATTTTTCTTGGGTTGATAGTCACGTTGGGCGTGATGAATTTTTTTGTTATACGGACCAAGGCCAGTGCAGTTGAAATAAACAAATCAAGTACTTCCGAAGTTATAGTAAAAATGAAACACAGCGATAAACTTTATAAACTATCAGCTGCTCAGGGTATTGATACAGAATATTTGTTGGCTAATTATAATTTAAATTCACAAATTGAATACGTAGAACCAAATTTTAAATTTTCTGCCGCTGTCACCACTCCCAATGACCCGGATTTTATTCAACAGTATTATTTAGGCCAAGTGCAGGCGCAAGCTGGGTGGGATATTTCTACTGGACGACCAGAAATTGTTGTGGCAGTTTTGGATAGTGGTGTGGATATTGATAATCTTGATTTGAAACACAATATTTGGGTCAATGTTCATGAAAAACCATTTGATCTCATAGACAATGACGGCAATGGCAAAGTTGATGATTTTTATGGATGGAATTTTGTTGATGACAATAACGATGTTAAACCAAGTTTTATAAATTTTACTGAATTAGGAGTAAATCACGGAACAATCGTTGCTGGTATTTTAGGAGCCAGAGGGAACAATGGTATCGGTATAACTGGCGCGGCTTGGCAGATTAAAATTATGCCGTTGAAAGTTTTAGATAGTTCTGGCATGGGAGATTCACTGACTTTAGTGCGGGCAATTGATTATGCTATTAGTAAAAAAGTTGATGTGATCAATTTATCAGTGGTGGGGCATAGTTATAGTCAGGCCTTGCAGGATGCAATTTCCCGGGCATGGCAAGCAGGTATTGTGATTGTAGCGGCAGCTGGCAATGAAGTGGGTTTAGGTCAAAACATGGATATTTATCCAGCTTATCCAGTCTGTAACGATGGTGAAGATAATATGGTATTAGGGGTAGTAGCTCTTGATCGTTATAGTCGTCTGGCCAGTTTTTCCAATTTTGGCAGTCGTTGTAGTGACGTATCAGCGCCGGGAGTAAATTTTTATTCTACGGTTGCTTATCATGAGTCTTTTCCTGGTTTTAATCATTATTATAAAGCTGGTTTTTCTGGAACTTCAGTAGCCACACCTTTGGTATCTGCTTTGGCGGCGTTGATTAAATCAGTAAATCCCAGTTTAACCAATATTCAGATACGCAATATTATTTTAAATACTGCCAGTGATGTTGATTTTTTGAATCCAAATTATAAAGGTAAATTGGGGAGTGGTTTAGTTGATTTTGGTAAAGCTTTGGGAGCGGCTAAGGCCACTTTGTCTGGTACTAGCCAGCCTATTAGCCAGGATTGGTTGGTAGTGGGCGCAGGACCCGGCGGCAGTCCGCATGTAAGAATTTTTGACTGGCAAGGCAATGTTTTAGCCCAGTGGTTTGCTTATGATGAAAAATTTAGGGGCGGGGTAAATGTGGCTGCCGGCGATGTTAATGGTGATGGTAAAAAAGATATAATTACTGCGCCTGGCGCGGGCGGTGGACCTCATATCAGAATCTTCGATCATCAAGGCAATGTTTTAGCCCAGTGGTTTGCTTATGATGAAAAATTTAGGGGCGGGGTAAATGTGGCTGCCGGTGATATTGATAATGACGGTTTAGCAGAAATTATAGTTGCTCCCGCCAGTGGTATGGAAACTTTGGTAAAAATTTTTGATTTTACCGGACATATGCGTTTTAAGTTTTTAGCTTATGCGGATAATTTTACAGGTGGCGCCAGTCTGGCGGTTGGCGATGTTGATGGCGACTCGCAAGCAGATATTGTGACTGGAGCAGGTTTTGGGGGCGGTCCGCATGTTCGTATATTTAATCGCCAAGGTCAAATTAAACAGCAGTGGTTTGCTTATGATGCCAAGTTTCGGGGCGGGGTAAATGTGGCTGTTGGTAATTTGTCTGGTGATATAAATAAAGAAATAGTTACCACTCCTGGACCGGGCGGTGGTCCGCACACACGGGTGTTTAACTGGCAGGGTAAAGTTCAAGCCCAGTGGTTTGCATACGAACCAGAAAATCGAACTGGACTAAAAGTTGCAGTTGGGGACATGACCGGAGACGGTAAAAATGAAGTGCTCGTGGCTTTGCAAAAAGGGTCAAGTCCAAATGTGCGGATATTTAATTCCAATTATCAACTAAGCAAAGAATTGGTCGTTTTTCCCCCAGCTTTTATTGGTGGAGTTAATTTGCAAATTTTAGGTAGATAGTTTATGTCTGATGTCAATCGACTATCTTCAAATTTACAAAAAATTTTATTTTCGGTATTCAATCGTTTGATAAATTTTTTTACGGCTTTGCCGGGATTGCGTCGTTTTGCGCTTTTACCCCAATTTTTACGTTTTGTGACAGTCGGAATTTTCAACACCACAATTGATTTTACAGTTTATGTCGTTTTAACCAGAGGTTTAACTTTTTTTAGTCACCATTATTTACAAGCTAATTTTTTGGCATTTTTATCCGCCAATTTATTTAGTTTTTGGGCCAACAAAAACTGGACTTTTCAAAATGACAATCGGCGTAAAATTTTTCAGTATAGTAAATTTTTTATTATCAGTGTTTTAGCGTTACTTACAATCCAATTGACTATGTTTGTTGGAGTATCAATTTTTGGTTGGTGGGATTTGGCTAGTAAAATTTTAGCCCTGTTATTTAGTGTGTTTATTAATTTTTTTGGCTCCAAATTTTGGGCGTTTAAGTGAGCATATAATTAAAGTCAATTATTAATTACTAATAACTAATTACTATTTAATTAATCAATTAATAATACCTTGTTATACTGAACTTGGTTCAGCATCTACAACGAGATCCCGAAACAAGTTCGGGATGACAAAGATAAACAAGTTCGGGATGACAAATGAAAGTTTAAAATTTGTTAATTAGAAAATTCATTAGTTATTAATAATTAGTAATTAGTTATTTATGATCTTAGTTATCCCAGCGAAAAATGAAGAATACAGAATTGGACCTACTTTGCAGGCTTATTTAGATTGGTTTGATAATTTAAAAATAGTAGTGGTGATAACCCCGGGGACTGACAATACCGAAAGTGTCATTAAAAGTTATCAAACTAAATATCAGGGGAAAATAGACTATTTTTTATTGGAAAAATTTATAGGTAATAGTAAAGGTAAAGCAATTAGAGCTGGTTTAAAATATGCTTTGGAAAATTATCCCACCGAAAATTTGATTGGTTTTGTAGATGCCGATAATTCTTTGGAACCTTCCGAATTTAATAAATTGGTAAAAAATATTTCTAAAGCTGATTTGACTATTGCCTCGCGGTATTTACCAGATTCAGTTTTGACTGACCGAGATTCAAATTTACGAGTATTGGCCTCATTGTTGTTTCGTTATTTAGTCAAAATTTTGTTTAGGTTGAAAGTGGCAGATACTCAGTGTGGCGGGAAGTTGTTTAAAAGGGGCGTGGTTGAAGAAATTTTGCCAAGATTAAAAATTGATGATATGGCTATTGATGTAGAAATTTTGTATTACTGCCAAAAACTGAATAAAGTTATTAAAGAAATTTCTGTGGTGTGGCGGGAAAAAAAAGCATCAACAATTTCAACTTCGCCAATACAATTTATCAAAACCAGTTGGCAGATGTTTAAATCACTGATTAGGTTAAAAGTTAAAAGTTTATAAAGTTGAAAGTTTTAAATAATATAAAGTATTAAGCATAAATACTAAATTCTAAATAATATCTAAATTCAAATTTATCAAATTCAAAACAAAATAAAAGATATCCGTTTTGAAAATTTGAATTGATAATTTTAAATTTATTTAGGATTGAGTGTTTCGTGTTTAGTATTTTTTTTATAATTTAAAAATTTTTTGTATCTTGTTTGTGCATCTTAAATTAGATCTTGAAATAAAATCAGGATGACAACCAAGATGACACCAGATGATAATAGATTTTTTTACATTTGATTATTTTGTAAATTTATGTTATAGTCATTGAATTGAATTAACTAAATATAAATTATGAAGTTTTTAAAATCAAAGATTTTTTGGGTGATAATTGTTTTATTGGTTGGTGGAGGAAGTTATTTAATTTTTAAACCAAAACCCGGTCCAGTTTATACCACAGAAAAAGTAAAAAGAGGAACTATAGAACAAACCGTATCAGTTACCGGATCGGTCAAGGGTGCTAGTGAGATTAATTTAAATTTTGAATCTATGGGGACAATTGCCAAGATTAATGTTGTCAAAGGTGAACAGGTAACCAGGGGTCAGATTTTAGCCGAATTATCAGCTCAAGCCCAACAAAACGCCGTAGCTGAAGCTCTGGCCAATTTACAGGCCAGTGAAGCTCAATTGAATAAATTGATTGCAGGAGCTTCAAGCGTGGAAATAAAAATTAGCGCCGAGAGTTTAAAAAATGCTGAAATTAATTATCAAAATCGATTGAATGATTTGAATAATTTGAAAATAAAATTGGCGGCTGATGAAAAACAGTATGAAAACAGTTTACAAACCAGCCAAGTTTCATTGACCAATGCTCGCGATGCCGCTTTAGCTAGTATGACCAACGAGTTATTTGATGGGGAAATTGCTGTAAACAGGATCAAAGAAATCTTAGATCGTGATGACGCTAAATATACCTTGGGAGCTAAAAATATTTATACCAAAACAACAGCCGAAATATCTAGAAATCAAGCTGCCAATAATATTGCTGCGGCAAAACAAAAATTAAATACTGCCAAAATATCTTTGGCTGATAATGATATTGCCACAGCTTTACAAGAATCAATCAGTGGATTATTGGATGTATCAGAGGCTTTATCTGATATTTATGAAGTATTGATAAATACACCTGCTAGCACTGATTATACTCAGACTGAAATTGATACTGATAAAGCTAATATTAGAACTGATCAAGCAACCATTAGTGCCAGTATTAGTGGGGTGCAAACTGCCAGAAGTAATTGGGAAAGTGCTCAAGCCGCAGTGGCTACTGCTCAAAATAATTTAAATTCATTTTTAGCCAGTAAAGATTCACAAGTGGCAACTGCCGAAGGTGCGGTAAATAGTGCCAAAGGGGCGTGGGATTTAGCCAAGGCTCAGCATGAACAACTTTTATCACCAGCGCGTAGTGAAGATATTGATTTACAAAGAGCCAGAGTTGCCCAAAGTAGAGCTGCTTTACAACGGGCACAAGTAGCCCTCGATCAAATGCTCATTAAAGCCCCGGTTGATGGTACTATCACTAGAGTAAATTATGAGGTAGGGGAAAAAGTTGATTTAACTAAACCAGTTTTTTCTTTATTAGGAAATTCTGGACTGGAAATAGAAGTTGATATCCCGGAATCAGATATAGCCAAAATTGCTTTAGGGCAAATGGCTCATATAACTTTGGATGCTTTTGGTGAACAAGAATTTATTGGTCATGTAACAATGATTGATCCAGCCGAAACCAGAATTTCTGATGTGGTGTATTATAAGGTTAAAGTTACCTTTGATGAAGCAAAGGAAGAGATAAAACCCGGTATGACAGCCAACATTGATATTGCTACTGCCAGTGTAGATAATGCATTGTATATACCTGCACGCGCTGTCAAAGAAAACGGTGGCAAATATGTAGAGGTTTTACAAAACAATAATGAAGTTGTCCGAAAAACTGTGGAAACTGGTTTGCGCGGTGATGGTGGGGTAATTGAAATTGTCAGTGGTTTAAATGAAGGGGAAGAGGTAATCACTTTTAAACAAGAGGCAAAATAAACATGCCTTTGATCAGAATCAAAGATATTAAGCGTGAATTTCAAACTGGCGAGGTTGTCACCAAAGTTCTACATGGTGTCAGTTTTGAAATTGCAGAGGGTGAGTTTGTGGCAATTATGGGCCCATCCGGTAGTGGTAAATCTACTTTGATGCACATTTTAGGATTTTTGGACAAAGCTTCCAGTGGCCAATATTTTTATAAAGATAAAGATGTTTCCATACTGAATGACGACCAACTTGCCCAAATGCGCAATCAGGAAATTGGTTTTGTTTTTCAAGCGTTTCATTTATTGCCCAAATTGTCAGTGCTAGACAATGTAAAATTACCACTTTTATATAGTTCCAGAAAAAATAAAGATGAGGCAGCAAAAAAAGCTTTGGAACAAGTTGGTTTATCGCATCGGCTTGATTATTATCCCAATCAAATTTCTGGCGGAGAAAAACAAAGAGTAGCTATTGCGCGGGCATTGGTAAATGAACCAGCAGTTGTTTTTGCCGATGAACCAACTGGTAATTTGGATTCAAAGTCCGGGCAACAAGTGATGTCAATTTTACAAAATTTAAATGATCAGGGCAGGACTATTATTTTGGTTACTCATGAGAAATATACTTCTCAGCATGCCAAAAGAATTTTGCATATCAAAGATGGTTTATTGGAGAGTGATGAACCGGTTACTGATAGATTGATTGCTAGTGAGCAAGCTGGGTTAATGAAGTAATTTTATGAATATATTTGATCACGCCCAAATTTCTTTGCGGGCTTTGTCGGCTAACCGTAACCGATCTTTTTTAACGATGTTGGGAATTATTATTGGTATTGCTGCGGTAATAATAATTATTTCAGTTGGTAAAGGTGCAGAAAGTTTGTTGTATAGTCAAATTTCAGCAATCGGCTCGGATTTGATTGGTATTTTGCCCGGAGCAAGTGATGAAGATGGTCCGCCAGCAGCGGCAATGGGAATAACTATAACCACTCTAAAAAATAATGATATTAGAGAAGTTGAGAAACAGGTACCGGGGGTTATTGCTGCTAGTGGTTATATACGCGGCCAAGATACCATCACTTATGAAAATCAAAAATTTGACGCGGCGTTTATGGGTGTTGAAGCAACTTATACAGTTGTAGAAAATGTTCAAGTTGAGTCAGGCAGATTTTTTACTAAGGAAGAAGATAATTCACTGGTTAGAGTAGCGGTTTTGGGCAGTAAGGTTTATGATGAATTATTTCATGGCGATCCGGCAATAGGTAAAAAAATAAAAATTAGAAAAGAATCTTTTACTGTTATTGGAGTTATGCCTCCGCGAGGTACGGCGGGATTTTTAAACCAAGATACTCAAGTTTTTATACCTTTGCAAACTGCCCAAAAAATTATGTTGGGTGTTGATCATTTGGCTTTTGCTCGGGTACGGGTAGCCAAAAATGTAGTAATTGATGATGTATTGGAACAAATCAGGCAGGTATTACGTGAGCAGCACAATTTAACTTCCAGCGAGGTGGATGATTTTTCGGTTCGCAGCGCTACCCAAGCTTTGGATTTATTATCAACTTTAACTTCAGCTTTAGCTTTCTTTTTGGCAGCGATTGCTGGGATAAGTTTATTGGTTGGTGGAGTGGGCATTATGAATATTATGTTGATTGCCGTAAATGAACGTATTCAAGAAATTGGTTTGCGAAAAAGCTTGGGAGCCAAAACCAAAGATATTATCACTCAGTTTTTAGTAGAAGCAATGATTTTAACTTTGTTGGGGGCTATTATTGGCATTTTGGCAGGCAGTATTATTTCTTTTTTAATTGCCGTGGTTGCTAATCAGTTGGATTATAAATGGGATTTTGTTATAACTCCATTTTCAATTATTTTATCTTGTTCCATTGCTTTATTGATCGGATTAATTTTTGGGTATTATCCAGCCAAAAAAGCTGCCAGTCTTGATCCGATCGAGGCCTTGCGTTATGAATAATATTTTATGAATTTATTATTACCAGTAAAACAAGCCTATGCAGCCATGCGGGCCAACCGCATCAGGTCATTTTTGACTATGTTGGGAGTGATTATTGGTATTTCTTCAGTAATTGTTATTTTGTCAGCCGGTGAAGCTTTGAAGGGTTTTGTTTATAACGAAGTTAATTCTTTTGGTAATAACATTATTCAAGCGGAGGTAAAGGTTCCTTCGACCAATCAGCAATCAGCCGATAATGCCGCTGGTATGGCTATGGGTATTACCATCACCACTATGAAAGATAGTGATGCTGAAGCTGTAAGAAAATTGGACAATATTGATAAGGTTTATTCTGCGGTTTTAGGACAAGGGGTAGCATCTTATCGCAATGAAAATAAAATAGTTACTATTTATGGAGTTACACCAGATTTTATAGAGATTGATCAAGCGCGAATTGATTATGGACGATTTTTTACCAACGAAGAAAACCGTTCCCAGTCTCAGGTAGTAGTTTTAGGTTCAGATCTTAAGAAAACTTTATTTGGTGATGATGAAGCTTTGGGAAAACAGATTAAAATTGGCAATTTAAAATATGAAGTGATCGGAGTTTTTAAACCAAGAGGCTCTTCATTATTTTTCAATATGGATGATATGGTAGTGATGCCGCTTTATACTTTACAAAAAAAAGTTATGGGTATAGATCACGTGATGTATTTTTTAGCTACCATGAAAGATATATCTAAAGATGATTTAACCAAAGCTCAAATTGAAGATTTATTGCGGGAACGTCATGATATCAGTGATCCCAAAAAAGATGATTTTGCCGTTACTACTCAAGAAGAGATGCAGGATATGCTCAATGTAATCTTGGGTGGAGTCCAGCTATTGTTGATTGCAATTGCCAGTATTAGTTTGATTGTGGGTGGGGTAGGGATAATGAATATAATGTATGTTTCAGTTGCCGAGCGTACTTTTGAAATTGGACTACGTAAAAGTGTGGGTGCAACCAAAAGTAATATCTTATGGCAATTTTTGTGGGAGTCAGTCTTTGTCACTCTTTTAGGGGGTATCGTGGGAATAATAATTGGCATTATCTTGACCCAGTTATTTAGTTGGTTAGCAAAATATTTGGCAATTGATTTTGTTTTTACTATACCACTGTGGGCGATTGCTTTGGCCGTTGGTTTTGCCGTTAGTGTTGGCTTAATTTTTGGTATTTATCCAGCCAAAAAAGCTGCTGAACTTGATCCCATTGAGGCTTTACGGAGGTAGTTAGCTTGATAAGAATCATAAATTGAGGGTAAATTATTAGTTTTTAGCACTCTTGACAGGAGAGTGCTAATTTATCTATAATGTTATTAGGGTGGTAAAAAATAAGTAATTTTAGGCAAAAATGCTTACTAACCGACAAAATCAAATATTTAAAGAGATTGTGGAAAACTATGTTTCTAATGTTCAACCGATTAGTTCTAAATTGTTGACTGATAGTTTAAATGTATCTTCGGCCACAATTCGTAATGAAATGTCAGCTTTGGAAGATAAAGGTTTGATTTTTCAACCTCATACTTCAGCTGGTCGAGTACCTACAGCAGCAGGTTATAAGTATTATTTTGATAATTTTGTTGATAAGGAAAAATTATTAAATAAACACGATCAACAGTTGGTAGAGGCTGCTTGGCAAAAAAATAAGCATGATTATAACCAGTCTTTTAAAAATTTAGCCAAAGTATTAGCTGATATTTCTCAACATGCTGTATTGGTTGGTTTTTCGGAAAAATATTTTTATTATACTGGACTGGCAAATTTATTTAATCAGCCGGAATTTACAGCTGTTGATTTAGTGCGAGCGATGGGTTATTTAGTTGATCATTTGGACGAAGTGGTGAGTAAAATTTTTCCTTACATCGAAGATTTATCAGTAAAGATTGGTGAGGAAAATCCGTTTAGTAATGAATGTTCCGTTTTTTTGACAAAGTTTTCCAATCCAGCTGGCGAAGGGTTATTGGGAATTTTAGGTCCGATGCGGATGGATTATCAACAAAATTATTCTTTAATTAATTATTCTAGAAACTTAATTAATAAATAAATGACAAAAAAAATAGATTCAATTAATGATGATAAAAAAGACGAAATTGTCGATAAATCAGTTGAGCTCAAAACTGATGAAAAATCAGATGATTTATCTGCCGCTGATTTAACCAGACAAAATCAAGAATATTTAGCTGGTTGGCAGAGAGCTAAAGCTGATTATATCAATTTGAAGAGAGAGACAGATGAAATGATAAGTAAGTTAAGGCAAATTGTTAGAGGCGAGCTATTTGTAGAATTTTTGCCTTATTGGCAGAATTTGGTTACCGCCATAAAACACATACCTCAAGATTTGTTAGAGGCGGATTGGGTGCAAGGTTTTATTCATACTCAAAGACAGATAGAAGATTGGTTGGATAAAAATGGCGTTAAAAAAATGAAAACTGTAGGTGAAAAATTCGATTACAATAAGCATGAAGCAGTGGAAACAGTTTGGGATGAAAAAGTTGCAGTGGATGAAATTGTGGCCGAAAAATCAGCTGGTTATGAATATGATGGTCAGGTTATAATCCACCCTCGGGTAGTGGTAAATACATTACCAGCTCACCAAGATGAAAATAAAAATAATCAAGTTAATAAATAATTTTTAATTAATAATTAATTTTTCTTGTTTGGGTTAGTCAGTAATCTAAACAAGAAAAAAGAGGAGAAAATATATGGCTATAGTAAAATGGACACCATGGCAAGATCCTTTTGAAGAATTTGAAAAAATGCTGCAAGAATGGCCGGGTTATCAAAACGTCAGGTCGTTTGTGCCAGCAGTTGATGTTTATCAGGATAATGATAATGTATATATTGAGACCCCATTACCGGGGGTAAATATCAATGACGTTACCATTTCGGTAGAAAATGATGTGTTAACCATTCAAGGGAAACGTGAACACAAGACTGAAGTTGATGAAAAAAATTATTACCGTCAAGAAGTGCGTTATGGTAGTTTTTACAGAAGTATAGCATTGCCCACTAGTGTAAATGGTGATAAAGCTGAAGCTGAATATAAAGATGGTATTTTAAAGGTCACAATTCCTAAAGAAGAAAAAGCCAAACCAAAAAAGATTACTATCAAAACAAAATAATGGAATTACCACTTTCCTCACTACCAAGAAAATTAAATCATCATTGCCCTTTGTGCGGTCGGATTTTAGTCAATGATGATGTTGAAATTATTAGTTTGCACAACAACCAGATGATGGTTTATACCACCTGTGGCAGCTGTGGAGTGGGTTTAATTGCTAAGGTTTCCTGGCTGCCACAAGGTTTGGTGGGACTAGGAGTTTTGACTGATTTGACTAGAGATGAAGTCAAGCAGACGGCTAATTTATCTCCGATCACTGCGGATGATGTGTTGGCCATAAAAATGTTAACTGATAAAGGTTATTTAGAAATTAAAGTATAATAATTAAATTAATATAATTTATGAGTAGAATTTTAGGAATTGATCTAGGTACCACCAATAGCGCTATGGCTGTAATTGAAGGTGGACAACCGAAGATTTTGGAAAATAAAGAAGGCAATCGAACTACACCTTCAGTTGTAGCAATATCAAAAAACAACGAAAGGATAGTGGGGCAAGCTGCCAAAAGGCAAGCAATCACTAATCCAAAAAATACAGTTTATTCAGTAAAACGTTTAATTGGTCGTAAGTTTTCTGATCCCGAGGTTCAAACAGCAATGAAAACTTTGCCATTTACAATTGTTAAAGATGCAAAAACTGAAGGTTGTAAAATTGTAATGGGTGATAAGGAATATTCGCCGCAAGAAATTTCGGCAATGATTTTACAGAAATTAAAAGCCGATGCTGAAAGTAAATTGGGAGAAAAAATTGAAGAAGCAGTAATTACGGTGCCGGCTTATTTTGATGATTCGCAACGGCAAGCCACCAAGGATGCTGGAGAAATAGCTGGTCTTAAAGTTAGACGGATTATCAACGAACCAACTGCCGCAGCTTTAGCTTACGGTTTTGATAAAAAGAAAGATCAAAAAATTGCGGTTTATGATTTGGGTGGCGGGACTTTTGATATTTCTATTTTGGATGTGTCAGCAGATACCGTTGAAGTCAAAGCTACCAATGGTGATACCCAGTTGGGTGGTGATGATTTTGATCAGAGAATTATTGATTGGATATTGGCTGAATTTAAAAAAGATCAAGGTATTGATTTGAGCGGTGATTCTTTAGCTTTACAGCGAGTAAAAGAATCTGCAGAAAAAGCTAAGATTGAACTCTCTACCGCTATGGAAACAGAAATAAATCAGCCATTTATTACTCAAGGGCCTGATGGTCCAAAACACTTGGTAATGAAAATGACCAGAACTAAATTGGAAGAATTGGTAGCTGATTTGGTTGAAAAAACCATGGAGCCAGTAAAAAAGGCTTTAGCTGATGCTGGAATTGATAAATCAGATATCAATGAAGTCGTGTTGGTTGGGGGTATGACCAGAATGCCTTATGTTCAAAAAAAGGTAGAAGAATTTTTTGGGAAAAAACCCAATATGTCGGTAAATCCTGATGAAGTAGTGGCTATCGGTGCTGCCGTTCAAGCCGGAGTATTACAGGGAGAAGTTAAGGATGTTTTGTTACTTGACGTAACGCCGCTTTCTTTGGGAATTGAAACTTTAGGCGGTGTTATGACCAAATTGATTGAACGTAATACCACAATACCAACTTCCAAATCGCAGATTTTTTCTACCGCTGCTGATAATCAAACTTCAGTAGAGATCCATGTTTTACAAGGCGAACGTCCGATGGCGCAAGATAATAAGTCGCTAGGCAGATTTATCTTATCAGGAATTCCGCCGGCTCCCAGAGGGATACCACAAATAGAGGTTACTTTTGATATTGATGCCAATGGTATACTAAATGTTAAAGCTGTAGATAAAGCTACTAACAAAGAGCAAAAAATTACTATTACAGCTTCTTCGGGTTTATCTAAAGAAGAAATTGAACGGATGAAAAAAGAAGCCGAAATTCATGCGGAGGAAGATAAGAAAAAACAAGATTTGATTGAAATTAAAAATGGCGCTGAATCAATTATTTTTAGCACCGAAAAGATCTTGAAAGAAAATGAAGGTAAAATACCCGAAGACATTAAAAAAGAAGTAACAGAAAAGTTAGACAACTTGAAGAAAGTTAAAGATGGGGAAGATTTCAATGCTATCAAGCAAGCCATTGATGAAATGAATCAAACTGCCCAGAAAATTGGTCAGGCGATGTATTCTGCCCAAAATGCTTCCCAGTCTGGTCAAACAAATTCAGATCAAGCAAAATCAGGTGATGATAAAGATTCAAATCCTGGCACCCAAGAAGCTGAATTTGATAAGAATTAAACCAAAGGTTAGACTAATAATTAATTAAACCTGGGGTGCAGGCTTATAACTCACTGCAGGTAACTAATAAAAAAATTTATGGACAATCAAAATCAACAACAAACAATGCAAATTAAAATTGATGACACAGTATTGAAAGGTGTTTATGCTAATGCTCTCCAGGTTGGGCACACTAAAGAAGAATTTATTTTAGATTTTATGAATTTAGTACCCCCTCAAGGTATAGCCGTAGCTAGAATTTTTTTAAGTCCGGGTCATATGAAAAGAATAGCCGCTGCTTTATTAGATAATCTAAAAAAATATGAACAACAATTCGGTAAAATTGCAGAAGCCCAACCACCAAAAAACGAACAAAAATTGGGATTTAATGGCTAGATACACGAGACACGTAGCATGTAACACATAACACTAAGCACATAAATAATTATTAAAATTTTATTATGATAAAATACAACAATCCAGATGAAGAAAAGTGTGGTTGCGAAGGTTGCGATTGTGGAAAATAATTTATATTTTACCCTGTTAAATTGATTTTTGATCAGAGTAAAAATTTAACAGGGTAAAATATTATAATTATTAATTATTAATAAAATAAATATTAGTAATTAATAATTGCTAACCAATCAATTATGTCCAAGGATTACTACGAAATTTTGGGTGTAAAAAAAGACGCTTCAGCAGATGAAATAAAAAAAGCGTTTCGTAAATTAGCACATCAATATCATCCTGACAAAGGTGGCGGAGACGAACAAAAATTCAAAGAAATAAACGAAGCTTATCAGGTTTTGGGTAATGCGGAAAAAAGAAAACAATATGATCAGTTTGGTCAAAGTTTTTCTGGCGCCGGACCTGGAGGGATGAATTGGCAGGATTTTGCCCGAGCTCAACAGTCGGGTGGTTTTGATTTTTCCCAAGGTTTTCAGGGAGTAAATTTTGATTTTGGTGATATAGGAGATATTGAAGATTTATTTTCAGGAATTTTTGGCGGTTCTTTTCGTCAAAGTGGAAAAAATCGTCGGAGTCGTAAGGGGCGAGATATACAATTGGAATTGACAATTGATTTTTTTGAAGCAGTTTTTGGAACAAAAAAAACAATTACTATAGAACGTGATGATATCTGTACGGTTTGTCAAGGTAGTGGCGCTAAACCAGGCAGCAAAGTAAAAACCTGCGAACAGTGTCAAGGCGCAGGACAAATTGATACGGTTACCAGATCATTTTTTGGCATGGTGAGATCAACTCAAGTTTGTCCTACCTGCCATGGTGATGGAACTGTTATCATTGAGAAATGTTCCAATTGTCATGGTTCAGGTAAATCTAAAAAGCGAGAGAATATAGATGTAGAAATTCCAGCCGGAGCCGATGATGGCGTAACTTTGAAATTTGCCGGTAAAGGTGATGTATTGACTAAAAATGGGACTCCCGGCGATTTGTATATTACTCTAAGAGTTTTGCCTGATAAAAGATTTGAACGTCACGGTAGTGATGTACATCAGCAAATAAAGATAACTTTTTCTCAAGCAGCTCTGGGCGATAAGGTGACAATCAATACAGTTGATGGGCAAGTTAAGCTCAAAATTCCGGCTGGTATTGCCTCTGGAACGGTGCTTAAACTTTCCGGTCAAGGCATACCACACATGAATAAACGCGGTCGCGGCGATCATTTTGTTAAAGTCATAGTTGATGTACCAAAAACATTAACTCGTAAACAGAAACAGTTATTAACCGAATTAAGAGAAAACGGTTTGTAATTATGAAAATAATACCTGTTCATTCTCGTATTTTACAACCGCCGCAGGATGATTTGTTGGCGGTTTTATCTTCATTGCCAATCAAAAATCAAGATATATTGGTTATTACTTCGAAAGTAGTCAGCATTCACCAAGGCAGATGTGTAAAAATAGATGAAAGTAGGAAAGAACAACAAAAGCAAGAATTAATCCTGCAAGAGGCCGAGGCAATAGTCCCTCTGACAGCAACTGGCAATTTAAAACAATCTCCTCTAACTAAAAAATATGGTGTCGTGGTTGGCAGTTCTGGTATAGACGAATCAAATGGTCATGGTTATTTTATCTTGTGGCCAGTTGATTTAGCTAAATGGGTTAAAGATATATACCAGTGGTTAAAAGCTACTTATAATTTAACAGATTTAGGAATTATTATTTCCGATACTGTTAAGCGGCCATTTAGGCGAGGCGCTATTGGTATAGCCATTGCTCATTATGGTTTTAAAGCTTTGCGTAGTTATCGAGGCTCAAAAGATATTTTTGGGAGAAAATTTAAAAATGAACAGGTTAATTTAGCTGATGCTCTGGCGGCCAGTGCGGTTATGGTTATGGGAGAAGGGGGTGAACAAACACCTTTGGCTATTATTTCTGATTTAAAAAATATAGAATTTTTTCCTGGAACTGAGGAAATTACAGTGGCAGGCGAAGATGATTATTTTGCTGGTTTGATTGATAATAATAAATGGAAGAAAAGAAGTTAGTAATTTTGAATTTTAAATTATAAATTTTAAATTAATTTTAAATTTTAGTAACTAGTAATTTATTATTAATTCTTTATTCTTTAAAGCAAAAGGTGTTATAATTATATTATGATATCAATATTAACTACCACCGCTGCGCAAATTGACTTCAATAGTTGGTTAAATAGTTTTGACTGGACAAGGCCCAGTTGGGATTTGTTTGTAATTTTATTTATAGTTTTTGGCGGTTTAGTTTATGGTATGAGTTTAGGTAGAGATAGATTAGCTTTAACCACTATTGCCATCTATATTTCTTTAGCCTTAGTCAATGCCGCTCCGTTTGTTGGACATGAATTTGCTGCTAATGTCCATTTTGCAGATTATGCAATTGATATCAAAGTAGTTGCCTTTTTAGGATTATTGGTTTTGATTATGTTTTTGCTGGCTAGAGGGGCTTTGTTTAGAAGTTTATTGAGCAATAATTCAGGCAGTGGTTTTTTACAATCAGTTTTTTTAAGTTTTGTTCACACTGGATTGATTGTAGCAATTGTAATAAATTATCTGCCAGTTGTCGCAGTAAATAATTTTTCACCAGTTATTAAAGATATTTTTTATGGTCAGTGGCAGTTATTTTGGTGGTTATTAGCGCCAATTATGATAATGATAATTTTTAAAATAAAAAAGAAAGATTAAATATTTTTTTAAATTATATTTGCCTGCCGGCAGGCAGGTATTAATTATACAATACTCTTAGTTGAGTATTTTTTTTATTTCTGCAATTGAATTTATTTTCACCAGTTGATCGCGCAATTGTTTGGCTTGAGGCCAACCCTTAACATACCAGGATAAATGTTTTCTGAGTTCAATCAGTCCACGTTGACCTTTTTCTCGCCAGGCAATATCAGCATGTTGCATAATAAAATTTTTTATTTCTGATTCAGAGTAAGCAGAATATTTTCCAGTTTTTAAAAAATCTTTTGTTTGTTGAAACAACCAAGGTTTGCCCCAGGCACCACGGGCTATGCCAACACCATCAGCGCCAGTTTCAACAAGCATTGCTTGGGCAATTTCGGGAGTAGTCACTCCGCCATTATATAAAAGAATACGATCCCATATTTTTCTGACTTGTTTAACTATGTCAATATTCGGCACACCATCAAATGGTCTTTCAAAACTACGGGCGTGCAGCATTAAAGCTGCTACCGGAAATTTGATAATATGTTGAACTAAGTCTACAGCTGTTACTTCATCCAAATCACTATTTGGTCCACAGTCTGTCGGATCAGTAATTAATGGTCCCTCAATAAATCCATGATCACTGGTGCGTTTAATTTTTTTGGCTGAAGAATTTTTTTTGATGCTGGCTCTAATTTTTATAGAAACTGGTATTTTGACACTTTCTGTCAAAGCTTGTACCAGCTCGGCGCAGCGGGCTGGTTCTTTCATTAAAGACACGCCACCACCGTGTCTGACTACTTTGTAAGCCGGACAACCAAAATTTATATCAATTCCATCAAAACCTAATTCTTCCAAAATTTTTCCAGCTTTTTGAAATATTTCAGGTTTATTGCCAAAAATTTGCACGACTATTGGTTTTTCTGATTGGTCAAACTTTATCATTTCCAAAGTTTTTTTGGCATTGTGGACCAAAGCATCAGCAGAAGCAAATTCAGTATAAATAACATCCGCGCCAAAATGTTTGCACATTTGTCGAAAAGCAATATCCGTCACCCCAGCCATCGGTGCTAGAGCTAAAATAGGTTTGTCTAATTTTTGCCAAAAATTGTTCATCCGTGTGATTATATTATAAAATACAATATTATTCAATTATAAATAATAAATTTTAGCTATATCTAATTTCTTAATTTGTGTGAATAGTGTAATGTGTTATATTTAAATATAAATTATAAGCCAGCGGAAAAAAACTATAAAATTTGCCAATCAACGGCGAATAAGAATTATTAAATATTTAACAATAGAAGACCATTTTTCTGATATAGTTGGTAGTTATAAATACAGGATATGAAATGTTTATCTTTTTAGTGGATATGAAAAAAATATTTTGCTGAACTGATATTATAAGGGATAAACCCTACAATTATCTCAATTGATTTTTTTATCTGCTGTCAATGAGATTAGTAAATATGAAAACCAAAATATTTAATCGAAAACAATTAAAACAAGCCGGGGAGCTAATTAAAAAAGGAGAATTAATCGCTTTTCCAACTGAAACTGTTTATGGATTAGGGGCAAACGCATTAAATCCGAAAGCAGTCAAAAAAATTTTTGTTGTCAAAGGAAGACCATCAAACAATCCTTTAATTATTCATGTTTGTAATTTAAAACAAGTTGAAGAAATTGCATATCTCAATCCATTAGCTAAAAAATTAATTAAAAAATTTTGGCCAGGGCCATTAACTATTATTTTGAAAAAGAAAAAAATTGTTCCAAAAGAGGTCACCGCAGGGCTTAGAACTGTTGCTATTAGAATGCCTGATAATAAAACTGCTCTGGCATTAATTAAATATTCTAATTGTCCAATAGCTGCACCATCTGCAAATATTTCTGGTAAGCCTTCGGGAACATGTTTTGAACATGTCTACGAAGATTTTGGTGGAAAAATCGCTGGGATTATTAAATCTCGGCAATGTAAAATTGGAATCGAATCCACTGTTTTAGACTTAACTCAAAAAATTCCTGAAATATTAAGGCCTGGCAAAATTATAAAAAAACAAATAGAAAAGATCATTGGCAGAGTTAGAGAAAGTAAAGGGCATGTATCAAAACCAAAATCTCCTGGTATGGCATATAAACATTATTCACCTAATGCAAAAGTTATTATTGTAAAAAATAAGTCACAAATTAAAGAGGTATTTAAAAAATATTCTGGAAAAAAAATAAAATTATTAATATATAAAAATGCTATAAACATGGCACACAATTTATTTAAAGATTTTAGAGATGCAGATAAAAAAGGGTTTGATATAATAATAGTAAAATCAATTCAGGAAAAAAGTTTAGGAAATGCTATTATGAACAGATTAAGAAAAGGTGGAAAAATTTATCAATCTTGAAAAATCATATTTTGAATCACAAAATGTGAATAAATGGTTAAATCAAATTTGAAGTTCAAAAAAATAGAGTAAAAGATATGTTCCCCAGAGCTTTTGGAAAAGTTTTTATATTAATACAAATCTTGTCTTAGATTATTATGGAGAAAATTTTTGTTTATGGAAGTCTAAAAAAACCAAAAGTGCAAAAATTTGTTTTTGGAAGGATAGCGAAATCTTATTTTGATATTCTATCAATTCTCAAATTTCATTTCGTGAAATTTCAGATAATCACGATGTTTAATGAAAAAGTTTTCTCGACTAATTCCTGAGTTGATTCAGGAATTTTTTATTTATAAATAATTTAACTTTTTTTATTGGTTTTTATTTAAGTAAAATATATAGTATAATTATATTATGAAGAAATTTGATTGTTTAGTAATTGGCGGGTCAACCGAAGATTTGATGTTTTATACTGATGAATCGGTGATAATAAAAAACCCCAATGCTAAAGATATTACCAGACAAAAGTTAATTGCTTTTGAGTACGGTGCAAAGATTCCTTCACAAGCCGCTTATTTTACTATGGGCGGAGGAGGACAAAATGTTGCTGTGTCTTTAGCTAAATTGGGATTGAAAGTCAGCTTACTTACAGCTGTTGGTGGCGATGGTGTTAGTCAGGAAATTATACAGAATTTAAAAATAAATGGCGTTGATCAAAGTTTGGTAAAAGTTTATCCCAAAGATCGTTCCAGTTTTTCTTTTATTGTTAATACCGGTACTTTCAAGGAGCATGTAATTTTTACTTATCGCGGAGCAAATTATGTCATGCAAATAAATCTGTCTGATTTAAAAAAAATAAAAACCAATTGGTTTTATTTAACTTCTTTACAAGGTGATTATTGGAAGAGTAATTTACAAAATATTTTTAAAGTGGTAAGTGCCAATAATATTAAAATTTCTTGGAATCCGGGCGGCACACAATTGGCCAGCGGTTACAAATATTTGAGCAGGTATTTGAAACAGACTGAAATTTTACATCTCAATAAAGATGAAGCCATAGAATTAGTTTTGTCTTATGGTAAAAAAGTTAACAATATTGAAAAATTATTACTGACTATCAAAGCTTGGGGCCCGCAGTTGGTGGTGATTACTGACGGACCGAACGGCGCTTATGCTTTTGATGGTAAAAAAATATATTATCGCAGAGCTCCCAACACTAAAGGTATAAATACCACGGGCGCCGGGGATAGTTTTTGTTCAGCTTTTGTTTGGGGGATTATAAAATATAATGATATTAGACTGGCTTTGCAAGCTGGAATTATCAATAGCAATAGTGTCATTACTGAAATTGGCGCTCAAAATGGTTTATTGACCAGTAAACAAATAAAAAAAGAATTAAAATTATGAACACTATCAAAGTAATAGTAGAAGTATCAGCTAGACATATTCATTTATCACGCCGTGATATTAATAGATTATTTGGCAGGGGATATCAATTACAAGTTAAAAATAGTATTTCCCAAACAGGACAATTTGCCACAGTGGAAACCGTTGGTTTAAAAGGACCGAAAAACGAATTTAAAAAAATTCGGATCGTCGGGCCAGAAAGAAAAAAATCACAAATTGAATTGGCAGTAACTGATTGTTTTTATTTGGGCATTAAACCGGTTTATCATATTTCTGGCGATACAAAAGGCGCACCAAAGTTAGAAATTATTGGTCCTAAAGGTAGTGTGAAAATTCCAGCAATTGTTCCTCTTAGACATATCCATATAAGTGATCAGGAAGCAAAAAAATATGGTTTGAAAAATAAACAAAAAGTAAAAGTTAAAATTTCAGGCCAACGAGCGGTGATTTTTGATAAGGTGGTTGTTAGGGTCCATCCAACTTTTCGGTTTCGCTTACATTTAGAAACTGACGAAGGTAATGCCGCTGGCGTAAAAACAGGTGATAAAGGTTTAGTGATAAAAAATTTTAAGTTATAAATTTTAAAATGATTTTAGTTTTTAATTCTGGGAGTTCAAGTTTGAAGTTCGCTTTATTCAATCAGACCGCTAACCGTAAGTTAATAGCTGGTAATATTGAGCGTATCGGACTTGATAAAAATATTATTAGTTTTAGTATTGGTAATAAATATTATCAAGAAATTTTATCTAAGCGGATAAAAAATCATATCGAAGCGGTTCAAGTAGTTTGTTTATTTTTAATCTGGCAAGGGTATAATTTATCAGCCATAAAAAAAATTGGCCATCGGGTGGTGCACGGCGGCGGCAAATTTTGGCAGCCAGTTAAATTAAATGCAAAAATAATTAAGCAATTAGTCAAATTTAATAGTTTAGCTCCTTTGCACAATCCGATAAATTTAGAAGTAATAAAAATTTGTCAAAAATATTTTCCCAAAATAGATCAATACGCGTGTTTTGATACTGAGTGGTACCAAAACATGCCACCAGAAAATTATTTGTATTCTTTGCCCGAAAAATTGTTTAAAGAATATGGCATTCGTCAGTTTGGTTTTCATGGTTTGTCCCATGAATATGCAGCTAAACAGGCAGCTGCTTTGTTAGGTAAACCATTGAAAAAATTAAATCTTATTACTTGTCATTTAGGTTCAGGTGGATCAATTACGGCTGTAAAAAATGGCCAAGCCATTGAAACTTCAATGGGTTTTACTCCTTTAGCTGGGCTTTCTATGAGTAGTCGGGCAGGGGACGTTGATGCCAATATTCCATTGTATTTAATAAGAGAAAAAAAATTAAGTCCTGACAAAGTGTTTAATATTTTAAACAAAGAATCTGGATGGCAGGCTTTGAGCGGCGTATCAGATTTTCGTCAAATAATGGTCGATGGAGGTTTTAAAGTCCCTGGTTTTTCTCCACGGAAAAGTAAAGATCAAAGAATGAAATCCAAATTGGTTTTGTACCGCTACGTTAGGGAAGTTAAATTTTATATTGGCGGTTTTTTGGCTTTATTAGATAATCAAGTGGATGCTTTGGTTTTTACTGGAGCTATTGGCGGGGCAAACGCTGATTTTAGAAAATTGGTTTTAAATAAATTATTAGTTAAAAAAATAAAAGTTTTTAATTTTATTACTGATGAGGAAACAGTTATAGCCCATAAGTTAAAATAGTTTTTACTTTTAGTCTTTACATTTTTTAAGTTTACCAGTAAAATGGTAAACGTTTTTTTTGTACATTTATAAAGGAGCTAAAAATGACAACTGAACAATTCGTTTATTTAAGGGAAAAAGCTGTTACTATTTTTGGAGGGCAACTACTGGACAAGAAATCTTATCAACTTTTAAAAAAGGTTGTTAATTATTTAGTAAAAAGAAATTTTTATATAATAACCGGCGGTTTATCTGTAAAAAAATCAGTAATGTACGAACCAATTAGATTGGCCGACAATAAAGTTATTTCTTTATATAGTGAGGATGACAATACTACCAGTCGAGAATTAATTATTACTGATCGTGAACTTAGTTATACTGCCAAAAATTTTGGTGACCAGATATATCAAATGATTCAAAGTCAAGCTTTAATTATATTTGACGGCGGTTTGTCAACCTTAGCTGAGTTAACCTTAGCTTTAGATTATTGGAAGCGTTATCAAAAACAGGGCGCTAAAAAACCAGTCATTTTATTTTTTAGCCGCAAGTGGTTGGCTTACCGTGAAAATATGATTGAAGATGGTTTAATTGATAAAGATTTGGTTAGGCATTATTGTTTATATTGTCATGGTTATGCCAGATTTGTTGCTCATTTTGAAAGTTTTTTCCCAAAAAACACCCCAAGATAATACTGGGGTGATTTTTTAATATAAAATTGATATAATTTGATTGAGTTAGATTAAACTTATGCTTGAAAATGGACAATTTAAAAATAAAGAAGCTTGGCAGGAAAATGCAAAATTGTGGCAAACCTACGAACCGCCGTTACGACCATCGCCAGGTGATTTGTTGATTTATGATTTAGCCTTACAAACTTTTAAAGGGGAGCCTTTTAGTAAGAAGGCTTTATTACTTGGGGATTGCCCGGAATTACGTGATTTACTTGCTGAACATCAGTATAATACAACAGTAGTGGCTAATAATCCCATAGCGATTATAGCTATGAACGAACTGTTGACATTCACCGGAGAAAAAAAAGAAAAGGTGATAATAATGAATTGGCAGGATATTGATTTTGAACCAAATAGTTATGACTTGGTTTTAAGTGATTGGGGATTGAACAGTTTGACTGAATGGCTTGATTACACATTGGTATTATATAAAGTGGCACAAGTAATGAAAAATAACGCCAATTTTATTTGTAGAATCAATATTTACAAACCGGAAAGAAAAATTAGATCAGTAAAACAGATTATGTCTGATTTTGCTGCTTTGCCACAACATAAATTTAGTTTTTTATTGGAGTTAGAAATGTATAGTACTATATCAACCTACAATGAAAAGACCTTTCAAATTGATTTGGGTAAATTTTATCGTGATGAAGTAACCGCTGCTTATCATAATGGGCAAATGACTTTTGCTGAATGGCAAGAATTTTATTATCCGTTCTTTGATGTGGTAATGACATACCCCCGACAGGCTGATTGGGAAAATTTATTGCATAAGTTTTTTACCATCACAGCAGTAAAATATGGCGGTGATTATTTAGCTTCAGATAATAATCCCATATATATTTGTCAAAAGAATATTAACCAAAAAATTTATGGATGAATTAAAAAATAAAGCAAAAAAATTACAACTTGAAATTTTAGAAAAATTATCACAATTGGTTACTGCTGGACTAGGGTTGGTTGCGGCGCTTGCTTGGAATACTTTTATCCAAGATTTATTTAAAAAAATATTTGGCACCCAATCAGATTTATGGGCTAAATTTGGTTACGCGGTGGTGGTCACAGTGATTGTGGTAGTTTTAACTCTACAAATTAGCCGGACTGTCAATCGATTGAAAGAAGAAATTAAAGTGGAAAATATTGAAGATAAAAAATAATATTTTATATTAAACAATGGCAGAAACTAATAATGAAAAGTTTTGGTTCATACAACCCGCAGCACCAGATTTTTTGGCCAATAAATTTCCCGAAATAAATCCGATAATTAGACAATTGTTATTCAATCGCAAACTGGATACTCAAGAAAAAATTGATGAATTTTTATATCCAGACTATTCTCAGGATTTATTTGATCCTTTTTTATTTAAAGAGATGGAAATAGCTTGTCAACGTATTTGGCGAGCAGTAAGAAATCAGGAAAAAGTTTTGATTTATGGAGATTATGATGCAGATGGTGTCTGTTCAACTACGCTATTGGTAGAATGGTTTAAATTTGTTAAGTTGCCGGTTGAAGTTTACATTCCACATAGAGAAATTGAAGGTTACGGTTTAAATCAAGATGCGGTTAAAGAATTTATTGAAAAAAAAGTTGATCTGTTGATTACTGTTGACTGTGGAACTACTAATATCAGTGAAGTAGAAACCTTAGGAGCTGCTGGAATTGATGTCATAATTACTGATCATCATCATGTTCCGACAGATAGAGTAAGACCGTTGGCTTTTTTAAATTGCTCAAATCCTGATGATAATTACCCTTTTCCTTATTTAGCTGGGGTAGGTATGGCTTTTAAATTAGTGCAGGGTTTAATAATTTATGGACAGAGAAATAATTATTCTCCACAATTTCCCAGTGGATGGGAAAAATGGTTGCTCGACCTAGTTGCTATTGCAACAGTTACTGATGTAATGCCTTTACAGGGCGAAAATCATACTTTGGTAAAATACGGTTTGTTGGTTTTGAATAAAACTAGAAGAGTGGGACTTAAAGAATTATTTAATATAGCTGGGATTAAAAATATTATAGATACTTGGCAGATTGGTTTTATTATTGGTCCAAGATTAAATGCCGCTGGTCGTATTGATCATGCTAATCAGGCCTATGCTTTATTGAACGAAACAAATTCAGACCAGGCAAAAAATTTAGCGATTGAACTTCAGGCGACCAATGCCAAACGTCAAGCTTTAACCGAACAGTTTGTCAAGGAAGCAAAACAACAAATTGAACCACAATTTTATCAAGGTGACTGTATTTTAACCGCTTATTCGCCTAATTGGGATTTAGGTTTGGTTGGTTTGGTGGCGGGTAGAATAACTGAATTATATCGACGTCCGACTTTGATCATGACTTTAAATCAAGGGAAAATTATGGGATCAGGTAGATCATTGGCCGATTTTAGTATAATTGCTGCGCTGGAAAAGCAGAAAAAATATTTAGCCAGATTTGGTGGTCATGAGGGTGCTTGTGGTTTTACCCTGCAAAATAATAATGATTTAGAAAACTTTGTGTCTAGTATAAAAGAGGCAAATAAAGATATTGATATTGATCAATTTAAGCCATATTTAAACATAGATGCTGTGGTTAAGTTGTCAGATATTGACTGGTCTTTAGTTGATGATTTGCAGAAATTTGAACCATTTGGCGAAGATAATCCTGTACCTCGTTTTGTAACTTATCAGGTACAAGTTTTGGGTATTGAGTTTGTCGGCGAAGAGCAAAAACATTTGCGACTTTTGGTAGGTGATGAGATGGGATTGGTTCGCAAGACAATTGGTTTTGGTTTAGGAAAAAATTGGGGAAATTTAAAAATGGGTGATAAAATCGATATTGTTTACGAAGCTGGTGTAAATCAGTGGAACGGCAATAAAGAGTTACAGTTGAAAATAATTGATTTAAAAATAAATGAAACAAAATAAGAAAGGAATAATTTTTACAGATGGTGGAGCGCGGGGCAATCCGGGACCTGCCGGAATTGGTTATGTTATTTATGATGAAAAAAATAATATCATATCCAGTATTGGTTTGTATATTGGTGAAACAACTAACAATCAAGCCGAGTATCAAGCGGTTTGGCAGGCTTTAAACAAAGCTAAAGATTTAGGTTTTCATGAATTGAATTTATATTTAGATAGCGAATTAGTAGTTAATCAGTTGAATCAAAAATTTAAAATAAAAAATTCTGAACTGGCTAAAATGTTTGTTAAAATTTGGAATATAAGTCAAGAATTTAAAAATATAAAATATAATTATATACCCAGAGAAAAAAATAAATTGGCAGATAAGTTGGTAAATCAAGCAATAGATCAAGCTTTAAAACAAAAACCCCGCCTGTAAAGGCAGGGCTTTTGATAAAATTGCTAAATAAATCTATAAGCCGAATTCTGTTTTCCGCCGTTAGGCGGAACGATAGTCATCTATCTGGTTTTAGTGTTACCACTAAAATCTAGCTACCAACCCGTCTGCTTTTAGAGCAGAACCTATTTGGTATTGCACCGGTTAGAGTTTGCCTCTTTTCCCATATCACTATGGGAACGCGTAAATTAGTTAATTTACGATTTCACCCTTATTCCGCAAAAGCGGAAAGGAATACTTTCTGTTGCACTTGTCCTGACTTTATTGTCACCAATAAAGTCGGTCGGCGTTACCGATTAACCACCCGAAAAAGTCGGGCCGCTGTGGTGTTCGGACTTTCCTCCCAGCTAATATAAGCTGAGCGACTATCTAATTTATTTAGCGTATACAAATATATATATAAATTAAGCAGATGTCAAGATTTAACTTGAAAATAATGCTAAAATTAGATAAGATTTATTTATATAATATTTAAATAATCAATGAAAAAATTAGAACTTACATTCGCGGTTATTTCTGTACCGGTAGATTATATTATGTTAGTTTGTGCTGGGATTAGCGCTTATTGGTTACGTTATGCCGATTGGGTGCAAGCTATAAGACCAATTATTTTTGATTTAGACTATTATCAATATTTGCGAGTTGTTTTTTTTATAGGTTTAATTTGGTTATTGGTTTTTGCGCTTCAAGGACTTTATACTATAAATATACATAAACGCTTAATTGATGAGTTAACAAAAATTATTTTTGCCTGTTCAACCGGATTGATGATAATAATTGTTTATATTTTTTGGCAGCGTGAATTTTTTGATTCTCGTTTTATAATTTTAGCCGGCTGGTTGTTGGCAATATTTTATGTCAGTCTGGCAAGGATTATTTTGAGATTTATACGCCGACGTTTATTAATTCACAATCGCGGAGTGACTAATATTGTTTTAATAGGTAATGATAGTTCCAGTGATAATTTGGCGGCTACTTTGTATCGACAACCGGAATTAGGTTACCGTATATTAGAAAGATTAAATGATTTTTCTCCCGAACGATTATTACAAATTTTAGCTGAAAAAAATATCGATGAGGTAATTTTATCTGATAGTAATTTATCCAAAGAAATTAGGTCTGATATATTAAACTTTTGTCATAGTCATCATCTTGGTTTTCAATATGTTGCAGATATATTTGATGCTCAGTCACATAACGTTGAAGTTCATTCTATCGCCGGCATGCCTTTGATTGAAATTAAAAAAACTTCGTTGGATGGTTGGGGTAGAATTTATAAAAGATTGTTTGATATTATTTTTAGTTTAGTTTTTATAATTTTAATTTTTCCCCTCGGTTTGATTTTGTCTTTATTGATTGTATTAGATTCTTATGGTCCAGCGATAGTTAAATTACGTCGTGTCGGTAAAGAGGGTAAAGTATTTATGATGTATAAGTTTCGTTCGATGATAAAAGATGCCCATTTACTTAAATATGATAAAGATGGCAATTTAAAGCCTGATTTAGCCAAACAAAATTTGCGTTCTGACGGACCGTTATTTAAAAATGAAAATGACAGCCGTATTACTAGATTTGGTAAATTTTTACGTCGTTCTAGTTTGGACGAATTACCGCAGCTAATCAATGTTCTTCGCGGCGAAATGAGTTTAGTTGGCCCTAGACCACATGAACCAGAAGAGGTTAATAAGTATCAACAACACCAAAAAAAATTACTTTCGATAAAACCAGGTATGACCGGCTTAGCTCAGATATCTGGCCGATCAAATTTATCATTTTCTGAAGAAGTAAAATTGGATTTATATTATATTGAAAATTGGTCGTTAAAAAATGATTTACAAATAATTTTTAAAACCTTTTGGGTGGTAATTAAAAAACAAGGAGTTGCTTAAACATGAAAATTGCTTTAATTCATGATCATTTAAATCAATTTGGCGGGGCAGAGCGCGTTTTACTTAATATGCGTGCAATTTGGCCACAAAGTCCAATATACACTTTGATTTATGATGAGAAAAAAATGGGCAAATGGTTTAAAGATAGCCAGATTATTGAATCTTTTATAAAAAAATTACCGGCCAGCCGCAAACATTTTAAGTGGTATTTACCTTTAATGCCAGCAGCCTTTGAACAATTTAATTTATCACAATACGATGTTGTATTATCATCGGTCTCGGGACTGGCTAAAAGTGTTATTGTTAACCCCGAAGCTTTACATATTTGTTATTGTCATACTCCTACTAGATATTTATGGTCTGATACACACAGTTATACTGAAGAGTTACATCAGCCTTGGTTAGTAAAAAAATTATTACCTCCTTTGCTTACTTATTTACGCATGTGTGATTACAATGCTGCTCAGCGGGTTGATATTTTTTTAGCTAATTCGCAGTTTGTTGCTCGCAGAATAAAAAAATATTATCGACGGGAAGCGCAAGTGTTATATCCGCCGGTAGAAACATCACAATTTAGTATAAGTAAAGAAATTGATAAATATTTTTTAATCGTTTCTCGTTTGCGGCCTTATAAACGAGTTGATATTGCTGTTCGTGCTTTCAATAAATTAGGATTACCTTTAAAAATAATCGGAGTCGGAGAGGAAGCTGAACGCTTACGCAAGCTGGCTAAACCTAATATAGAATTTTTGGGAGCGGTGTCAGACGAATTAAGAAATAAGTATTATGCAAGAGCCAGAGCTTTTATAAATCCACAAGAAGAAGATTTTGGTATTACTGCTGTAGAAGCTATGGCAGCTGGTCGTCCCGTAATTGCTTATCGTTCGGGAGGAGCCGTAGAAAGTATAGTGGATGAAATAACCGGAACTTTTTTTGAGGAACAAAGTTGGGAAGCATTGGCCGATGCAGTAATTCGTTTTGATGAAAAACAATTTGATCCTCAAGTTATTAGAGCTCACGCCCAAAAATTTGATTCCCAACAGTTTCGGATTTCTTTGCAAAATATTGTAGAAAAAGAATGGGAAAAATTTTATAATTATTCCCGTGGTTATGAAAATCGGAATTGATGCCAGATGTTTTTTAGAAAAAAATTATTCTGGGGTAAGTTTTTATACCAGTAATTTATTAAGCTCGTGGGCAGAAATATCTCCTCACGATAAATTTATTTTACATGTCAATAGTTTTTTTAAGCCCCAACATTGGCCAAATTTAAAATCGCCCAACATATTTAAGTTGATTACCAATTATCCAAGTAAATTAATCAGTCTGAGCACTTTTTTGTTTAATCGTCCTTATTTTGATAAGTGGCTTGATTCACCTGATGCCTATTGGGTTCCAGGTAACAATTTTATCAGTTTATCTAATCAAGTTAAAAAAGTTTATACCTGTCATGATCTGTCTTGGTTGGTATTTCCTGAATTTTATTCTTTGAAAGGAAAGATTTGGCATCAAGCATTGCAATTAACAAAAAAATTTTTACAGGCCGATAAAATAATAGCCGTCAGTGAATATACCAAAAGTGATTTATTACGTTTTTATCCGCAAATAGATGAAAAAAAAATCGTTGTTATTCATTCTGGAGTAAATTTAAAAAAATTAACTGAAGAACAGATTGATTATTATGCTAAAAATTTATCTTTGCCCGAAGATTATATTTTATATTTGGGTAATATTGAACCAAGAAAGAATGTTTTAAATTTAATATTGGCTTTTAATAAAATTTATAAAGATTTTCCTGGATTAAATTTAATTATTGCTGGCGGGAGCGGTTGGCACTATGGTTATAGCCGTTTAGTATTAAATGTTAGTAAAAAAAATCCTCAAATCAGATATTTGGGTTATGTCAATGAAGAACAAAAGTCAGTTTTATATAAAAAAGCAAAAATTTTTGTTTTTCCATCATATTACGAAGGTTTTGGTTTTCCTCCTCTGGAGGCCATGCAGTATGCCTGTCCGGTTATTACCAGTCAGACAACTTCATTGCCAGAAATTGTTGGTCGGGCGGCGGTTTTAATAAATCCTTTTGATATTAATGATATTGCCAGCGCTATAGCTGAGGTATTGAAAAATACAAGTTGGCAAACCGAATTGATAAAACGTGGTCAAAAGCAAGTACAAAATTTTACTTGGCAAAAAACTGCTTTACAAATGAAAGAATTATTTTCACAATTATGAAAATCGGCATTGACGCTCGTCTTTATGGGGCACAAAAAAATCGAGGTATTGGTCGTTATATTGAAAAATTATTATATCATTTACAAAATATTGATACCACTAATCAATATTATATTTTTTTATTGCCAGAAAATTATGAATTATTTTCCATTACAGCAAAAAATTTTCATAAAATAAAAGTAAATATTCCGTGGTATTCTTGGCGGGAACAATTATTGTGGCCTTTTATTTTGTATTTTTATAATTTTGATTTGGTGCATTTTACTCATTTTAATGTGCCGATTATTTATGGTAGAAAATATATTATCACTTTACATGATTTAATAATGACACATTATACTGATGATCGCAGTACTACCAAAAATAAATATATTTATAAAATAAAGATATGTCTGGCTAGATTTATGGTGAATTTTACGGCTCGCAAGGCAAAAGGTATAATTTGTCCGTCACAATACACCCGCTCAGATGTGGTTAAACATTTAAAGATTAAAAAAGAAAATTGTTACGTTATTTATGAAGCTGTTGAATCACAGCCCGCGCAAATATTAACTGATGATTTTGATAAACGTTTAATTCCTGGTAAATTTTTTTTGTATGTAGGAGCGGCTTATCCTCATAAAAATTTAGAACGAATGATAAATGGTTTTTTAAAATTTAACAAATCAGATCATTATTATTTGGTTTTGGTTGGCCGTCAGGATTATTTTTATTCTCGCTTACGAGAAAAGTATAAAAATAAAAACAAAATAATTTTTATCGGTCCGGTCAGTGATAGGGAATTAGCCTACTTGTATAGTCAGGCGATTGCTTTTATTTTTCCTTCGTTGATTGAAGGTTTTGGCTTACCACCTTTAGAGGCAATGCAATATAATTGCCCAGTAATTAGTAGTAACAGTAGTTGTTTACCAGAGGTATTAGGTGAAGCAGCTCTGTTTTTTAATCCCAGTCAAGAGGAAGAAATTAGTGCTTGTTTAAACAAAATTATTACTGATAAAGTCCTTGGAGAAAATCTTAGATCAAAAGGCAAAATGCTTTTACAAAAATATTCTTGGATTAAAATGGCCACAGAAACCGCTCAGTTATATAAACGATTTGGTAAATAACAAATTTTGTTGTATAATTTTTATGTCTAAATATTTTTCCAATGAGTAAAAAAATAAAAAAGATAAAACGAAAATTGCAGCAACTTTCCTCAAACAAAAAGTCCAAAATTCAAGCAAAAAAAGTTACTAAAGTTAAACAAAATCAAGCTAAAAAAATAAAGCGAGCGGAAAGTTTGGGGAAGCAAAGGTTGAAAGTTAGTAAAAAGAAATCTGTTATTCTATCAAGCAAAAAAGATAGCGATATTTTTTTATTTTCTGAAGATAATGTCCAAGTATATAAACAAACTATACAAACTATCAAATCACCGGATTCGGATAAGTTATGGCCAGAAAATACCTCTATCACCAGTGAGATTGGGTCGATGGATAGTTTAGTTAAAAAGCCTCAAGATGGTATTTCGTTGGGTAATGGCAAAAATAGTGAATTAAATAATGGAATTCAACAAACAATACATATTAATAAAGTATCTCAACAAAAAACATCTCCTCATATTGTTGATTTAAAAAATAGAAATTTTTACACCGAACGTGCTTTATCACATTTACCTCCAAAACTTACTTGGGAAGAAAAAATTGCTCAGTGGGATCAAAAATTTCAAAAAGTCAAAACAAATTTTATTACTCCTGAATTAAATGATTACAAGTATCAAAGAGATTTATTTAAAAATCAGAAAAATCAGAAGCCGAATTTTATAAAAAGATTTTGGCTACGAGTCGGCGCTGCCATCGGATCTGCTTATCAGTATATTATTGAATCATTTTCTCGGTGGGGGGAAAATAAAACCGAAGAAATCCTTCAACTGGCAGCTCAGACAACTGACAATATTCAAACAAATGATTATTTATTAGCTTCATCGAAAAAACAACCCGGATTAATGTCAACAGATATTCTAGTTTCTCTGAAGGTTTTTGTGCTCATAGCTTTAGTTTTAGTAATTCCATTGCAAGGTTATACATATTATCATAATTTACGATCGCAACGAGAGATGGTATTGGGTGCTACCAGTTCGATTTATGATGATTTTCAGCAAGGCTTTGCTGCATTTGAACAACTTGATTTTTCTACTGCCAACAATAGATTTTCTGAAGCCCAATCTAATTTGCATTCAGTAAATAAAATTTTGGAAAAATATCCATCATTTTTAATATCTTTAGCAAAAATTATTCCTAGTTTTGGTCAAGAAGTAAGTAGTGGATTGTATGTTATGGCCGCGGGGAACAAAATGGCTGAACTAGGCATCAATTTATCCAATTTATTTTCTGATTTGCAAACACATAGCTCAAATAACATCGAAATTTTACAAGCCCTGCAATTAGGTTTAAATAATTCTTTTGCCACTTTGCAAGAAATTGAGGATTTATTAGCCAAAGTTGATGTTGATAGTTTGCCAGACGGTTATCGAGAACAATTTGTCCAATTGAATAATATTTTACCCCAAGCAAAAGATGTTTTTAAAAATGCTGCTGCAGTTAGTATGTTTGCCAGCGATTGGTTGGGAGCCAATGAACCCCAACGTTATTTATTGGTTTTTCAAAATAGCAACGAATTACGCCCCACTGGTGGTTTTATTGGTTCAATTGCTGAAGTAGATATTAAAAATGGCGAGATACAAAATTTTTATTTACCTCCTGGTGGAGTTTATGATTTGCAAGGCAATTTAAAAATATTGTTAGCTGCCCCAGAGCCTTTACGCTTGCTCAATGCCAACTGGCAATTACAAGATAGTAATTGGTTTTTTGATTTTCCTACTAGCGCTAAAAAAATAATTTGGTTTTACGAAAAGTCGGGCGGTCCAACAGTTGATGGCGTAATTGCAGTGAATTCACAAATTTTACCAAAAATTTTAGCGATTACTGGACCAATAGAGTTGAAAGAATTTAATTTAGTTTTAACTGCAGACAATGTGATTGCTGAATTGCAATCTGAAGTAGAAATAAATTATGATCGCGAACTAAATCAGCCGAAAAAAATTATTGCTAGTTTAATGCCTATTATTTTGCAACGTTTAGAAAATTTACCTCCTCAAGATTTTTTTAGCACTTTTTCTTTACTTTATAAAGCGTTGCAAGTCAGAGATATTCAACTTTACCACCAACAAGACAATTTACAGAGTGAGATTTTACATTTTGGGTTTGGCGGGCAAGTTCAGTCCGCTGATCATGATTATTTAGCTATTGTTGATACTAATATTGGTGGTGGCAAAACCGATCAAGTGATTAGTAGCCAAGTTTTACTAACCAGTAATATTAATAGCAACGGAGAAATTATCAATACGTTAAAAATTATTAAACAACATAATGGTGATAGTACTGATTTATTTACCGGTCATACTTATCGTGATTATATTCGCGTTTATGTTCCATTAGGTAGCAAACTGATATCTGCTACCGGTTTTAACCCGCCTGATCCAGCTGAGTTTAATGACCCCGAGGCAGGATATAGTGAGGATGATTTTTTGAAAAAAATTGAAACCAACGAAATAATTGATTTGGAAACAAAAACCAGAATTACTGATGAATTCAACAAGACGGTATTTGGTAATTGGTTAAGTTTGACTCCGGGCGAACAAAAGGAAGTATCATTGACGTATATTTTACCAAATAAAGTTGATTTTAAAAAAACAAACCAGGATAATTATTTTATTTCTATAGTTAATAACTTTCTCAACAACCTGGGGCTAAGTGAAGGTGAAGAAAATGAAGTTGCAATGCACACTTTGTTATTACAAAAACAGTCGGGCCAGCCACCTTATAGTTTTTCTCATGAAATAATATTTCCCAATTCTTGGAATGTTTCAGTAAGTAATTTATTGAAAGACAATACTGCCCGCAGAGATAATCGGGTGTACTATCAGAATACAGTTATATCCGACCAGATTTGGGGTATAATTTTCAGTCGGTAATTATTTGGACCACTTTTTTATAAAATTGCGGATTTTTATCGGTAATTTTTATTTTATAATTTTAGCTAATATTAGCTAATTTTATGTATTTAATCTTGACAAAATTTTATTTTGGGTGTATAATGAAATGTTTAGAGAATTGGAGAGAGTAAAATAATAAAATGTATATCTCTCCAGATTCGGTTCAAGGAGAGTTTTTTGAAAATATTTAAGGAAGTATGAATTTGGAGGGAAAACTTGGAAATATTTTTTCAAGTTTATGGGCAAATTGGCCTAGCCCTTTTTATCCGGTTTTAAACTGGGTATGTGCTAGACAATTTGTTCGTTTGATATCCCGCGATCGCGGGATCACTCAAACGTTTCCCTCAGAATTCATATTTTCTTATTTGGGAGTAGTTGTTTGGGGAGAGAGTGACTTGCTCGGTACAAAATATTTTTTAGACCGATTGCAGGCTCGCTCCCAAATAATTACTCCCACATGCTTCTACTTGGTTCTGGGCGTGAACTTACTGTTGTCTGTTTCATGCCCAAAACTGAGGAGAAGCAGCAAGGTAAACTAAAAAAACCAATTAAATCCTTGCAAAAAATTTTAAAATAAAATACTGATGACGAGTGTGGCGCCCTTAAGAATATACTACAATATTGTAGGTGTATTTAAGGCTGACATTCGCCCTCAGTAATCTGGGTGCTTGGTTCGAGGCTAGTCGGTTGTCCCGCTTTGCGGGAAAAACTCTCTCCTCACAGCCGACCATGCAATTCTAGAACCAAGCCCCAGATTAGTGAGCCAATATAAAAAGCACATTCTATGTGCTTTTTATATTTTTATTGATATGTTTTTAATTTTAAAAAATTAAAATTTTATGTTAAAATACTTTTATAATGTTTAATAAAATTTGGTTTAAATTGAATAACACCACTACGGGCGGGGCAATCTTGATTGCCTTTTTTTCTGTATTTGCCAAAATTGTCGGATTACTTAGAGACAGAATATTGGCGGCCAATTTTTCTGGTGCTAAGATTGATTTTTTGGATATTTATTATGCCGCTTTTAAATTGCCAGATTTAGTCTTTAATACTTTAGTGTTAGGTGCATTGGCTTCGGCATTTATTCCAGTATTTGTAAAATATTTACAAAAAAACAAAGAAGAAGCCAATCAAATTGCCAACTCTCTTTTAAATTTATTGTTGGTTGTTATTTCTCTTTTAACCATAGTTTTTATAATATTTGCTCCGTGGTTTACTCATCTGGTAGTCCCAGGTTTTAGCGGAGATAAATTTACTTTAACTGTAAGTTTTACCAGAGTAATGTTTTTGGCAATACTTTTTTTTACTGTATCCAATGTTTTGTCGGGAATTTTAAATTCTTATAAAAAGTTTTTAACTTTTTCTTTAGCTCCAATTTTTTATAATCTGGGAATAATTTTTGGCATCTTATTTTTTACCAGATGGCTTGGTCCGATTGGGCTTGCTTGGGGAGTGGTATTGGGATCGTTTTTACATTTATTAGTACAAATACCAGAAGTTTTAACCACTGGTTGGCGTTACAATTTTACTTATCAATTTAAACATCCGGCGGTTAGACAAATTATAACTTTGATGATTCCTAGAACGTTTGGTTTGGCAGTAGCTCAAGTTAATCAAGTCGTTACCGTTATTATTGCTTCAACTTTGGCAGCTGGCTCAGTTGCTTATTTTAATCTGGCCAACAATTTACAGTCATTTCCCATTTCCGTTTTTGGCGTTTCAATCGCCATTGCCTGTTTTCCGGTTTTTTCCCAAGCTTTTGCGGAAAAAAATCAAGAAAAATTTGTGATTAGTTTTAGTGTTAATTTCCGGAGAATATTATATTTGATAATTCCTTTTTCAATTTTTTTACTTTTACTTAGAGCACAGATAGTACGTTTGGTTTTAGGTACAGGTAACTTTAGTTGGACTGATACTATCCAGACGGCTCAAACTTTGGGATTTTTTTCTTTGTCATTATTTGCTCAGAGTTTAATCCCGTTACTATCTCGTTCATTTTATGCATTTGAAGATACTAAAACTCCAGTATATATTAGTTTATTTTCCGTATTGGTAAATATGGTTGGCGCTATTATTTTGGGTAATTATTATGGAATTTTTGGAGTCGCAATAGCTTTTTCTATAGCCTCAATTTTAAATTTTATAATTTTACTTACGATTTTAAGATTTAAAGTTGGCTATTTGGATGATAAAAAGTTAGCTTATTCAACTTTAAAAATAAGTTTTTTAAGCTTGTTGTGCGGATTATTAGCTTATTTAGTAATGCATATAGTTGCTCCCATGGTAAATATGCGTACTTTTTTTGGTATTTTTACGCAAACCTTAGCTGCCTTGTTTATTGGTGGTGGAGCTTATATAATACTGTCAGTTTTATTTAAGTTTGAAGAGGTTGAAATTATCGGTAAGTTTTTGAGCAAGTATTTAAAAGTGTTTCAAAAAAATAATAAACCAGAGAATCCTTAATTAACTGAGATAATTAGTTAATTAGAAAAATTTCAATGTAACTGATTTTGATTATATATTTATGGACAGTAAACATATACGTAATTTTTGTATTATAGCTCATATAGACCATGGTAAATCAACTTTGGCTGATCGACTGTTGGAATTTACCAACACCGTAGATAAAAGAAAAATGAAAGACCAAATTCTGGATCAAATGGATTTAGAACGTGAACGAGGTATAACCATCAAACTTACGCCAGTCAGAATGCACTGGCAAGGCCATGAACTAAATTTAATAGATACTCCTGGTCATGTTGATTTTGCTTATGAAGTGTCTCGTAGTTTAGCAGCAGTTGAAGGGGCTTTATTGTTGGTTGATGCCACCCAAGGCATAGAAGCACAAACTTTGGCCAATTTATATTTAGCGCAAAAACAAAAATTAGTTATTATTCCAGTAATAAATAAGATAGATTTACCAGCTGCGGATGTAGGGACGGTACGGTCTGATATTGTAAATTTATTGAATTGTCGACCAGAGGATATTCTTTTAGCATCAGGAAAAACTGGGCAGGGCGTAGAAGAAATATTAAATGCATTAATTGCCAGAATTCCACCGCCCAGTGGAGATATAAATTCACCTACCCAAGCTTTAGTTTTTGATTCTTTTTATGACGAATATCGCGGGGTTGTTTCTTATGTTCGTTTACAAAATGGAGAAATAAAAAATAATGATAAAATTAAATTTATTGCTACCGGGGTGATAACTGAAGCATTGGAAGTTGGTTGTTTATCACCAAATATGAATAAACAAAATAAAATTTCTGCGGGCGAAATAGGTTATATTGTTACCGGACTGAAAGCAGTTGGTGAAGCGAAAATAGGTGATACGATAACTAATAGTTTAAGCAGTCAAGTTTCCCCATTGCCTGGCTATGAAGAAATGAAACCAATGGTTTATGCTGGAATTTATCCCAAAGAAGGCGATGCCTTTTCAGAATTAAGAGATGCGATGGAAAAATTAAAACTCAATGATGCATCTTTAATTTATGAACCAGAATCATCTTTGGCTTTGGGCTTTGGTTTTCGTTGTGGTTTTTTGGGGTTACTTCATTTAGAAATATTTAAAGAACGTTTAAAACGTGAATATGAGTTGGATGTTGTTGTGACCACTCCATCGGTAGCTTATCGCATAATAGATAAAAAAAATAAAGAAAAAATAATACATTCACCAGAGGAATTTCCAGCTCGGGAAAAAATTGAAAAAGTTTTTGAGCCGATTATGAAAGTGGAAATTTTAACCCCCAAAAAATATGTGGGTAGTGTGATGAAATTGGCCAGTGATAAGAGAGGCGAATATATTGATACAACATATTTAGACGAACAAAAAGCTATTTTATATTATTTTTTACCTTTGACTTCACTGCTAGTAGATTTTTATGATACACTAAAAAGTGTCACTAGCGGTTATGCGAGTTTAAGTTATGATTTTTTTGATTATCAGGTTTGTGAGTTGGTTAAGCTTGATATTTTGGTGGCTGAAGAAAAAGTTGAAGCTTTATCAACCTTAGTTTATGAAGATCAAGCTTATCATATTGCTCGCCAAATCGTTAAATCATTGAAGGAAGTATTACCTCGACAAATGTTTGAAGTAAAAATCCAAGCAGCAGTCGGAGGGAAAATTATTGCTAGTGAAAGATTGTCAGCCCTACGCAAAGATGTGACAGCAAAATTGTATGGTGGTGATGTGACGAGAAAAAGAAAATTATTGGAAAAACAAAAGAGAGGAAAACGAAAGATGCAACACCGAGGGAGAGTTGATATTCCTTCCGAGGCATTTATCGCTTTACTTAAAAGATAATGAAAAAGAAAAATATACAAAAATTGATTTGGGTAGTTATATCTTTGATAGTTACTTTTACGATGGTATTATGGTCAATTGGTGCTGCTTATTTTTAATTTATGATTGAAGTTCCGAAATATTTTCAAAAGAAATTACATGTTGATGAAGAAGTGGTGTCATTTGTTCGTCCTTTTGGTTTGGTTTACATTGGTTGGGTTTTAATGTCGGCCGTATTAATATTTGGACCGTTGTATTATTTTTTTCATTTTTTAAAATTTGGTTATATTGGTATTTTTATTTTACTAATAATTTTTTTGTTAGGTATATTTAGTTTAATAAAAACTATTGTTGTTTGGCGCTTTACCGCAGTTGTTATAACCAATAAAAGAATTATTGATTTTGATCAAAAGGGATTATTTGTCCGTCAACTTTCTGAAGCTCCTTGGATTAACGTTCAAGACATATCTTTATCTCAAAAAGGTGTTTGGGCACTTTTATTTGATTTTGGCACAATTACAATACAAACCGCTGGGACTAATGCAGTATTGGAGTTGACTTATATCCGACATCCCAGACAAATACACGAAATATTGGTTGATTTAAAAGAAGCATCGATTAAGAAGAATTTAACAGATGATTCAATTACCGACTGGCAAAAAAATCCAAAATTACAAAGTTTTTTTTCAATTTTAGAAAAAAAGAAAACGGAGTTAGGAGAGAAGAATTTACAAGCTGCCCTGGATGAATGGTTAGATGAAGAAAAATAATTTGGAAAATTATTAATTTTCTATTATAATATAGTTTATGAAAACTGGAACTAATGATTTTTGGTTGAAACGCCTATTTCGTTCGAATTTATTTTTTTTATTAGTACTTATACTATTGGCGCTTTTTTCTTTGTCTTTGTTTCGGGAAATAATGCGAAAAGTAGAAATTCAGAAAGAAATTGAAAATTTAGAACAAAAAGTAACAAATTTACAAAATCGTAATGCCGAGTTGAGTGCATTGATTGAATATTTTAAAACCGATGAGTATATAGAAACCGAAGCAAGAACCAAACTTGGCTATAAAAAACCAGGCGAAACTGTGGTGGTAGTTGCTACTAATACTGATAATATAAATAATACCGCTAAAAATACTTCTGCAGAAAATTTGCCTAAAACTAATTGGCAGTTGTGGGTGGATTATTTTTTTAATTAATAAATATAAATAAATTTATGCCAGATTTAAAAGAGAGTGAACCAAAAGAAAAAATTGATTCAGTAAATCCAAAGTATGCTGAAATTAGGGAATCAGTATTAGCAGCTATTGAAGCTGATACTAAGCAGAAAGATAACGATACAAAAAAATCGATAATATCGGATGATAAAAAAGATTTTCTCCCAGATAAAAAAATTGTAAACAAAAAAATTTCTAAATCAAAGCCAAAAATTAAAACTATGGAGAAAACTAATACTATCAGCAAAACCGAAGATCAATTTGAGTTTAAAAATAATAAAAATAAAACCGAGTCAATAACTGGAATTGATTCTGAAAACAATCAAAAAATTAACAATGTTCAAGACTTAGTTAAAGATAAAAAGGCTAAGAAAAAAGTTTTAAAAGTATTAGTGTCTAGTATATTTTTTACAATTTTAATTTTATTTTTGCTGTTGGTGGGGGGAATTTATATTTTTAAATGGGATCAGACCGCTATTCGAAAAATTGTAAATATTTTACCTTTGCCGGTTGGTTTTTATGATTATAAGCCTATTAGTTTAAAAAGTTATTGGGATGATATAGATACTTTACAATATTTTTATACTAATCAGGTTGCTCAAGGGAATTATAAAGAAGTGCCACCCGAAAGTGAACTTAAAAATATTGTTTGGGATAGATTGTTGAATATGAAAATTATAGAGGATTTAGCCAAAAAATATGATGTCTCAGTTACCCCCGAAGAAATTAATATGGAGGTTGATTCAATAGTAAACGAAGCCGGCAGTAGGGAAGCTCTAGCTGATAATTTATATGAATTTTATCATTGGGATATTCAAACATTTAAAACCAGAGTAATTGGACCATATATTTTGGAGGATAAAGTGCGTAATAAAATATCCAGCGATCCAACTTATGATCAAGCGGCTCAAACCGAAGCTCAACAAATTTTAACTGAAGTCAAACAGGCGCCAGAAAAATTTGCTGAAATTGCCGCGCGGGTTAGTGATGATCCTGGTTCGGCCAGCAGGGGAGGAGATTTAGGCTACTTCAATCAGGGAGTTATGGTTCCAGAATTCGAACAAGCAGCTTTCAATTTACAAGTAGGGGAAATTAGTGATTTAGTCAAAACCCAGTTTGGTTATCATATTATAAAAGTTGACGATCGGATTGTTTCTTCAACCAATGATAAAGAGGTACAAATTAAAGCCAGTCATATTTTGATTGCCCCGATGTCGTTTGCTGAAATTTTAGAAAAATATAAGCAAGATAAAAAGATAATTCGATTATTGGATAAATAAAATCGCTCTAAATTCTACATAGCGATTAAAAGATCTTTATAATAAATTTTTTGGAGCCGAAGGTGGGATTTGAACCCACAACCTACGGTTTACGATACCGTTGCTCTGCCAGTTGAGCTACTTCGGCTGACAATAATAATTTGACGCTACTGGAATTTTCTGAATTAAATTGGAGCGAGCGAGGAGAATCGAACTCCCGCTACTAGCTTGGGAAGCTAGGGTACTACCACTATACTACGCTCGCAATAAATTATTACCTAAAAGTAGTATAATTTAAAAAAAAATTCATGCCAAGCAAAAAACAGATTACACCCTTATTTTTAACAATTTTTTTAATGCTATTTTTTGGGCGTATAAATAATGTTAACGCTAATATTTTAAGCTTTGTTGACACATCTAAAACTGAACAACTCGTAAGTTTAGGTGAAAATCAAGCCAGTTTACATTTTTTTGCAGGTTCTTTATCCCAACCTTCACGGGTAGCTTTTTGGATTGATCAAACAATACTAACAACTGAAAAACAGCTGAGCCCAATTTATGCTTGGCAAATATTAGATGCAGATATTGTTGATAAAGTATTTTTAGAAATACCTTTTGATTTTGTGGTTAATGATTGGCAAGTCGTTTATTCCCCCGATGGGGAAAATTTTTTACCAACTACTTATGAAATAAATAAACAATCAGTAATTATTCCTTTACCTGCTAAAAATGGAAAAATTTATATAACTTCCTTGGTTTTGTCTGAAGTGAAGATTAATTTAGATAATGCTACCGTCAAAAAAGGTTATCCGGTAAAAACTCCTGACGGTTTTTTTAATTTTTATATTTTACCAGATGCTCTGCAACAATCTGCTGAAATTACCATCAAACCTTTAAATTTGGCTGGTTTTAATATAAATCCAGGTTTGAAGCTTATTTCGCCAATTTATTATTTTTATATAGATGCTGCTGATGGTGAATTTCCTCAAAAAGATTTACCAATTGATATAAAATATTTTGGAGATAATGTGAATGTTAAAGATATTTATTATTGGGATAATATTAATATGACGTGGCTACCATCACCATCAATTACTCGCTATAATGAAGGAGTGGTTAGAACTCTAACTCATCAGCGGGAAATGATTTTAGCTGTTTTTTCTAAAGAAATAATGGAAAAGGGTATAGCTAGTTGGTATCGTTATAAAGGTGGTGATTTTGCAGCTTCGCCTGATTATGCTAAAGGTACAAAATTAAAAGTTACGAATTTGGCCAATCACAAGTCAGTTATTGTGGCGGTTAATGATTATGGCCCAGACCGTAGTGTTCATCCGGAAAGAATTATTGATTTAGATCGAGTAGCTTTTGCTAAAATAGCTGATCCTAGCGCTGGGGTAATTGTAGTATCAGTGGAAGAAAATTATTATTAATTTATGATTGAATTTAAAAATATTACCAAAAAATATCCGCCCGATGTTTTTGCTTTACGTGATGTTAGTTTTAAAATTGCTGCCAAGGAATTTGTATCGATTGTTGGTCAATCCGGCACAGGTAAAACTACTTTGGTTAAATTGATAATTGCTGAGGAAAAGCCAACCAAAGGTAAAATTTTGATTGGTGATTGGGATATTACCAACATCAAACCTTATGAATTACCAATACTGAGGCGGCAAATAGGGGTAGTTTGGCAGGATTTTAAACTTTTGCCAAAAAAGACAGTTTTTGAAAATGTTAGTTTTGCTTTAGAAGTTTGTGGTGAAACACCAGAGCGGATTAATCGGGTTGTGCCTCAGGTTTTACGGGTAGTGGGTTTAGCTGATAAACACTACAGATTTCCTTATCAGCTTTCTGGCGGCGAACAGCAAAGAGTGGTGATTGCTAGAGCCTTAGTTCATAAACCAAAGATTTTGATAGCGGATGAGCCAACTGGAAATTTAGACGCCATTAACACTCAAGGGATTATAGAAATTTTGAAAAAAATAAACGAACTTGGCACTACAGTTATTTTGGTCACTCATGATCGGGAAATCGTAAACGGTTTGAAAAAGAGAGTTATCACTTTTGATGCTGGCACAGTTGTATCTGATCAAATTGAAGGTAAATATATGTTATAAGTTAGGATATAAGACTTAGGTTTTAGATAGTTTTCTAAATCCTAAATCTTAAATCCTAAATCTTAAACGAAATGTTTTTAGTTTCAGTTTATCGGGTTATAAAATTTGCTTTAGTAAATTTTTGGCGCAATATTTGGCTGGCAATAGTAACTACCACAATAATGTCTATGTCATTGTTTGTGGTGATGGTGTTGTTGGGTTTGAATTTAGTTATTAATCAAGCTATAAATTCTTTACATGAGCAAGTAGATGTATCGGTTTATTTTAAATCTGAAATTACCCCGGAAGTAGTCCAGGAGTTTCAAACTAATTTACAGCAAATTCCTGGCGTCAAAGAAGTAGTTTATATTTCTAAAGATTCAGCCTTGGATAATTTTCGTGCCAAATTTGCTGATAACCCAGTTATACTTGAATCACTGGATGAATTGGCTGAAAATCCTTTGGGTGACACTTTGATTATTCAAGCTCAATCAATTAATGATTATGATTTGGTTTTACAAGTTTTGAACAGTGAAGAATTGTCTCCATTTATCCAAGAAAAGAATTTTCAGGACTATAATAATATAATAAATAAAATATCCGAAATCAGCGCTACCATCAACAAAATTGGTTTATTTTTAAGTATTTTATTTCTCTTGATTGCCGTTTTAGTCACTTTCAATACCATTAGAATTGCTATTTATACTTATCGTAACGAATTGGGAATTATGCGTTTAGTAGGTGCCAGTAAAGCTTTTATTGAATGGCCATTTTTTGTTGAAGGAATAATTTATGCTTTAGTTTCGGTGTTAGTCACCACAGTAGCCATTTATCCTATAGCTGGTGCTGCACAACCATTTTTGGATAAGTTTTTCGGTTCCAGCACTTTGAATTTAGTAAACTATTTTAATACCAATTTTTTCAAAATAGTTAGCTTACAATTATTGGGAGCCAGTTTTATAAGCATATTTAGCTCTTGGTTGGCTGTTAGGCGCTATATTAAGAATTAAATTATTATGTTTACAGTCGTTATCCCTGTTTATAATGAAGAGAAGACTATTGTTAATCTTGTGCACTCTATTTTAAATTTCCCCGGTCTTGACCGACTGATTGTTGTTGACGATGCTTCCACTGACAAAACTTATGAACTGATAAAAAATTTACCTATTACTATCATTCGTCATAATAAAAATTTGGGTAAAGATCAGTCAGTATTATCTGGAGTGAAGGCTGCCGTTACAGATTGTATTATATTGGTTGATGGCGATTTGGTCGGCTTAAATGCCGATCATATAAAATTATTGACGGATTATAGTGAAAATTATCGTATGGTACTTGGGATTTTACGTTCCAATAGATGGTGGGGGTGGTTGTTTTTCTTGAATCGCTATTTTTTTACCTACACCGGTCTTAGATTGGTTAGACGAGAAGATATTTTGGCAATTCCGATTGGTTCATTAAGTAAATTTCGTTTAGAATCAATCTTGTCTTATATTGCTAGACAATCAAATTGGACAGTAAAGCGGGTTGTTTTAACTGGGATAAAACATGTAATCAAAGAAAAAAAATTTGGTTGGCGGGTGGGAATAATCAGACGTTGGCAGATGATATACGATATTGCATCTTTTTATGGAAAAAAATATTTCCGTATCTAAAATTGCTTTGGCTCTAAGTGGGGGGTTTTTGCGAGCAATCGCTAGCATCGGTGTTTTACAGGAATTTAATCAACATAATATAAAGTTGGCAGCTCTGTCTGGTTCTTCTTCTGGTGCTTTGGTTGCGGCTGCTTATGCAACTGGTAAATTGGGAAAACTAACGGAAATAATTTTAGCCTTGAAAAACCCAAGTGATATTTTTGTTATTCGACCAGATAGAGAAGCAATATTTTCTAATGATAAAATAATTTCTTTACTATATGATTTATTTGCAGATTTTGATTTCGCTGATTTAGATTTAAAACTTTTTATTCAAACCTGTGATTTAACGGAAAAAAAAGAAATTTATATTCAATCCGGTTTAATAAGAGAAGCAGTTCAGGCGGCCATGGTGATTCCGGGTGTTTTTGTCCCTTTGAAAAAAAATAATAAAATTTTAATAGATGGTGCTCTTTATGAACTTTTACCAGTCAGTATTTTACGTCAACAGGGTTATAAACTTATACAAGATAGGCCGATATGATTTTAGTAAGTTGCCACAGATAATTGAAACCGGTCGGCGCGCAGCCAGAGATGCTATGCCATTTATAAAAAAGATAATTAAAAACAGTCAGAAAGGTTGACCAAAATACTTTTTTTTATTACACTATTTTAGGTAAAGGACAATAAATATCATTTATTCTTTATTGTAAATTCTAAGTTTTAGCCACTAGTTTATTGGGGGATCGTCTAATGGTAGGACAGCGGCCTTTGGAGCCGTCAATCGTGGTTCGAGTCCACGTCCCCCAGCCACGATTTTTCACCAATGTTTATTGGTGTTTTTTATTTTATAAATTTAAGTATTTCTTCTGCTACTTCATTGGAATTATTTAAAACAACATTATGCAATCCGTCGGGGATTATTATCAGCTTAGAATTTGAAATCTTTTTATTTATATCTTGAGATATTTCCAAAGGAAATATACTGTCTTTATTACCAACAATAATCAGAGTGGGAATGTTTATTTTTGCCAATTTATCTAAAATATTTAATTTTAATATTTCTAGAGAGGTTAATAGATAACTGCGCCAGGAATTGCGTAGTATCGTTCGTATTAGTCCAAAGATTTCGTAGTCTTTGTGTATTTTACCAGGAGGGTAAAAAGAATGACCGGGATATATTGGCGGCGGGCTAAACCAAGCAAAAAATATACTTAAATATTTGGCTAGCCTCAATAATATTGGGTTAGATAGATATTTTGGCGGGCGATAGGTACTAGAAATTAAAACTAATGAATTTAACCGGAAAGGAAATTTCAAGGCAAAGTGTTTGGCAACAACGGCACCATAGCAGTGTCCAATTAAGTTTATTTTTTCTATTTTTTCAGCTTGCATTATAGCCATAATATCATTTACTAAATTGTCAATTTGATATGCTGAACTAGTTAGGGGATGAGTAGAAAAACCATGACCACGTAAATCCATAGCTAAAACTGAGATATTATTTGCTAGTAATATTTTATTGACATATTGCCAGGCATCTAAGTCACCTCCAATCCCATGGAGTAAAAGTATTTGTGGTTTGCTAGCTTGATTAGTTAAATAAATTTCATAATATAAAAGTATGCCATCGGTAGTCGTAATATATTTTTTAACTGTTTTAAACATACTATAAGCATAGCATAAATAACAATTTATTTTTTTTAATTTATAATTTAATTTAGTAAAAAAGTATAGTATAATTATTAAATGAGTGGTTTTGCTTTGGATTTATATAATTGGTGGATTCAATATGGTTATTGGGTTATTTTTTTATTGATAATATTTGAAGGACCGATAACCACTGTTGTGGCTGGTTGGTTTGCATCGTTAGGTTTTATCCATTTAGGTTGGTTATTGATAATAGTTATTATAGCTGATTTATTGGGTGATTTAGTTTATTATTTTATTGGCAGATTTGGGCGTCAGCAAAATGTAATTCGTTGGACAAAGTGGTTAGGATTTACCAAGGAAAGATTGTTGGAAATGGAAAAACATTTTTCCGATCATGCTGCCCGTACCTTTGCTATCGGTAAAATTACTCATGGTGTTGGCGGATTGGTTTTGTTAGCGGCGGGAATGGCTAAAGTTCCTGTGAATAAATTTTTAAAGTTAAATTTACTGCCGACGATTGTTAAATCTGCCTTTTTAATTTTTTTGGGTTATTATTTTGGTCGGGCTTATAATTTATTAGCTAGTTTTTTTGATTATTTAGCTCTGTTTTTTTTAATAGGCGTTATCATTTTATATATAAGATATATTCGTAAAAATTCAAAAAAATTGTTGTAAATCACATGAAAATATTAATTGCCACTGATAATTATTATCCAAATGTTAACGGTGCCTCGTATTTTGCTCAAAGATTGGCTCGTGAATTGCAGGATCGTCATCATAAAGTTCTTGTGTTAGCGCCCGGACAGTCTATAAAAAGCGGTTATTTTACTCATAAAGGGGTGAGGGTATTTGGCGTAAGATCTATTCCAATTATAAAAAAAATTCAGTTTCGGCAGGCAGTACCTTTTTCACAATTAACTATTTGGCCAATATTAAAAGATTTTAAACCTGATATTATTCATGTGCAAGATCATTTTTCTTTGGGACATTCCGCTGCATATTTTGGTCGGTATAACAATATCCCCGTGATTGGAACTAATCATTTTATGCCAGAAAATTTAACTCATTATCTTCATGTCGGTTCCACAATAGAAAAAAAAGTAAATAGATTATTTTGGCAATATTTTTTGGCAATTTACCAACGTTTAGATGCAGTTACCGTACCAACTCAAGCTGCGGCTGATTTATTGCGTAGTATTGGTTTTAGTAAGGAAATTAAAGTAATTTCCAACGGTATTGATTTGCACAAATTTAGCCCCAAAGAAGATGATTATGCTTTACGAAAAAAATACCATATCCCCAACGGAAAAATTTTATTGTATACCGGACGAATTGATAAAGAAAAAAATTTGGATACAGTTATTAAAGCATTAGCTAAGTTACCGAGTGATTTTTCGATTCATTTTGTAGCAATTGGCCAGGGAATGTATCAAAACAATTTACAATTACTTATCAATAAATTAGGTGTGGCGGGAAAAGTTACCTTCACAGGCTTTGTGCCAGATGAGGATTTTCCTTATTTGTTGGCAACCGCTTATTGTTTTATTTCTCCAGGCATTGCTGAATTACAAAGTATTGCTACTATGGAAGCTATGGCCAATGCTTTGCCTATATTGGCAGCAAATGCCGTGGCTTTACCTGAGTTAGTGCACAATGATATTAATGGATTTTTGTTTGAGCCTTATGATGAAATTTCTTTGGCAAATTATATTAAAAAAATTTTTACAAATGAACAATTACATGATCGATTGGCTGAAGGTAGTTTGCAAATTATTAAAACGCACGATATGCATCAAGTGATAACCCAATTTGAAAAATTATATGAATTCGTAATACGGAAAAAAAATAAATTTAATCAATAAAATTTTATTTCTGATTATTGGTTTTAATAAACTTAAATTTTTTTAAGATAATAAGGTTATAACTCAAATATTTAATATATTTGAATGTTGACAGATTAAAAATACTGGTTTAATTTAAATAATATTCTACCTTAACAATTTAATATTCATCAATTTATCAGGAGGTTCTAAATGAACAAAAAAAAATTAATTCCGTCTGTCTCGATCGAAACAGTTTATAATTTCATTCAGAGGAAAACTCCCTGCTGCCAGTTGGAAAACGGGCAAATCAAGTGTTCGGCTTCTTTTAGCCATCACCGGTATTGTTATGATGTATTTATAAAAAATCATCAGCAAGATTTTTCAATCATCTTTATGGACGGGGAAAAGATAAAAACTTCAGCTGAAATATTGGCTGAAGCAGGAATTTTTTTTGCAGATTTAATTTCAGCAAACAATATTATCCAAAACTCAAACTGTGTTCAAGTGAAAGTTCCGGCACAATTCATTTTATCTGTTATTGAAAAATTAAATATATATCGTCCTCAAAATGACGAAACGATTTTGTTGCCAGAAGATTTTACTGATTTTTCTCAAGATAAAAAATTGATTAATAAAAAATGTTTAGAACTGGATGATGATTTTGATGAAGATTATAATATAGTATTATAGTAAAAATCCCGCAAAAATTTGCGGGATTAATATTGAAGCATATTTGAAAATATAAATTTTTAAAATTAATTTTTTTTAACAAAAAAAGGAGTAGAAATGACGCATATTAAATTTATAGCAGAAAACGGGGACCAATATATATTTATTGGTAAAAATAAAAAGGCCATACTAGATGATACTAAAGGTGGAACTGAATTTGGTGGCGAAAAATTCATAGATACAAAAGAAGTATCTTTAAAGGAAGTTATTCATTTAAAAAATTATAACAAAGCCGCAGCGGCAATTATTTCCGGATCACCATGTTATCTGATAACTATTATTTCTTCAAAAAATAAAAAACAAAGCGACTCAAATTGAGTCGCTTTTATTTATTGCCAAATAAATAGTATTATGTCAAGATATTGGAAAAGTTATTTAAAATTATATAATAAAAAGGAGGACAAATATGCAAATTAATTCACGAAAAAAATGTGAGATCGTTGACATAATCACCCCGAAAAAGATTGTTTTAAATGGTCTTTGGTTTGGCCCTATTCAAGCTAAGGTGGGTTTTATCTTTATCCCCGGTTTAGGTGGTAATGTATTTTCTAAATTGGATTTGTTAGCTTGGTTAGCTGGTTCCCATTTCTCAGTTTTAAGTTTAAATACCAGGGGGCATGATAAGGTTGCAAAAATACAAAAGATAGATAAACGTACTATGAAAGGTTATTACTCCATCAATGGGGGTAGTGCTCATGAAGTTTTTACCGAATCTAAAGATGATATAGCTGGGGCAGTCAAATTTTTGCTATCCAGAAAAATAAAGAACATTTATCTAATCGGTCATTCTACTGGATGTCAGAAATCAGTTTATTATTTAGCTAAAGGAAAATTTAAAGAAAAGGTTCAAGGAGCAATTTTGCTTTGTCCGATAAGTGATTATGCATCCGCTGTCCAGGAATATGGAAAAAAGAAATTAAAGAAAGTTGCCAGTATTGCGCGGCAAATGATCAGGACAGGCAGGGGTCACAATATTTTGCCTTTAAATTTATGGCCTGGTTATGTTGATGCCCAAAGGTTTTTAAGTTTATATACATCAAATAGTCCTGAAGAAATTTTTTCTTATATTACCCCAGATAAAAAGCCTTATACTTTATTGAAAGTAAAACAACCATTGTTGATTATTTTAGCTGGACAAGATCAATATCAAGATCGTCCAGCCAAACAAATTGCCAACTGGTTTGATAAATATATTAATCATCCCAGAAGTCAAATTAAAATTTTTACCAAAGCTAATCATTCCTTGGTAGGTTATGAAAAATTAATTGCTAAATTAAGTCATTATTGGATTCAAAAAGGAGGGAGAAATGTCAAAAATAAATAATCTTAATGAAGGATTGAAAGATTTAGAAATTTGTGATTGTGATTGTCATCGATCCGGTTTTGATATTAAACATTTTGTTCCATGTTGTAGTGTTTGTTCTTTTTGTAAAAAAGGATAAAAGGTGGAGCAGAATCACACGAAGCAAAATGTCCTTCTAATCCTAAAAATAAAAATAATAAAAAAGCACCTTAAAAAAAAGGTGCTTTTATATTGATTTTTTTTCTAAAATAAGATAAAATTAAACTAATTATGGCCAATGATTTAGATAAAAAAGTTTATACTTTATTTTTACCCCTATTGGAGTTAATTAGGGTTTTTGAACGTACAGCCCAAGTTCAGTTACCACCGGAGGATTCTCGGGTTAAATTAAACAATGTTGTATCCAAAATATCTTTATTTTATGAAAAATTGAGAAATGCAGTTGATTATGCAGATGAACATTTATTGCGTGAACGAGCTATTTTACGCAATTTGAAAAGAACAATGACCTTACATAATCGTAAAGGGGAAATAATTGCTAAACCGCTAGTGTATGATTTGATTAGATCTGGTTATTTGCCGAATGATCAGCTGAATGAGTCAGTTATAATTGAGACTGAAAAAATAATTGATCGTTTTATTATTTTAAATAATTATATTGGCAGTTATAAGGAAAAAGAAGAAAAGGTAGAAATTTTCAATTTTTTGTTACCACAGTTAGCCATAGAAATTGATGATTTATTAGTCAATAAAGATAGAGATAATGCTTTGGTTGAGTGTATGTATCAGGTTGTCAAAAAAGATGTGGTAGTTACTGATAACCGATATAGTGATTTAGATAAAAAAATTCAGTTATATATTGCTATTTTGAAATCACTGATTAAAGCCGATCAGGCAAGAATTGGGTTTTATTTGTGGCAGTTATATGTACCGCATTGGCAACAGGCTCAAGAAAAAGAATTAATATTGATAGCCCAAAATATATCTGATATTATTTTGAAAATAAAAAGACAACTAGAACATCCGTTAAATAATTTATACATCAGAATTTTACGTAAGTATAATGTCTTATTTCTGGTCATCAGGGATATCATTAGTGAGTATCCAAATCAGGCTTTGGAAATTTGGAAACAGCCAGCTTTATTGGAAGAAAAAATACGTCAAGCAGCCAAGAAAAGATATAAGATTTCGCGCGCTAAACTCACTCGGAGTATAATCAGAAGTATTATTTACCTTTTTATTACCAAAATGATATTGGCTGTTTTATTAGAATTTCCGTTAGACTTAATGCTAGAGAAAAATATTAACTACATGACAATTGCGATCAATGTAATGTTTCCGCCCTTGTTAATGTTTGTAATTGGTTTATTCATTAGAGTGCCAGGTATTAAAAATACCGATAAAATTGTTCAAGGTATCAAAGAAATTTCTTACCAGTTTGAAGAAAGAAATGTGATTAGAAAAATAAAAAAACCACTTAAACGTTCGGTGCTGATGACTAGAACATTCAAAATAATTTATAGCATTATATTTTTCTTTACTTTCAGTTTAATCATATATGGTTTGGATAAACTGGGTTTTAATTTAGCTAGCATGATTATTTTTATCTTTTTTTTAAGTTTAGTATCATTTTTTTCCATTCGCATATCACAATCAGCCAGAGAATTACATATTATAGAAAAAAAAGAGAATTTATTTACTTTTATTAAAGATTTTTTTTCTTTACCAATTTTAGAAGCCGGACGCTGGCTGTCCGACAAATTAAATAAAATAAATTTTTTTGTAGTATTTTTCGATTTTATAATTGAAGCCCCTTTCAAAGTTATAGTTGATTCAATTGAAGAATGGATGGGTTATGTGAGGGAGAAAAAAGAGGATATTTATTAATTTTTAATATAAAATTAAAATTTTTTATCAATTTTACAGCAGGATTGACAAAATCCATTTTTTTTGCTATACTTATATGTTTACAAATAATTTGCTATAATATATATAGACATGGATAAAGATAATAAAAAATTAGTCAAAAAGAAAAGAAGTAAAAGTTGGCAATGGTTGTGTGTATTATTTGGCATTGGATTATTATTATATCCGCAAAGAAAAAAAATTCAAAAAAAAGTTAAGCAACCAATTAACCGTTTTGCTTTAATTTTAAATGAAGAGTGTAAATATATTCCGGAAAAAATGGCATCTATGAGAACCCGTATTAAAAATTATTTACAAGATTTTTTTATTCCTTCATCTCGTAACGACCATCAACCTCACGGTCTGTCTACGCGGTTACTCAAATTTTATGCCGTTATTTTAATATTAATAAAATTGTTGACAGTTGGCTTTTTATTTTTTACATACCCTAGTCCAGCCGTTTTATCACAAAAAATTTCCCAAGAAATATTTGAATTGACCAATAATTCACGTAAGGCTGAAAATATCAATGAACTAAGTTGGAATACTGAACTTACCAGAGCCGCTCAGGCTAAAGCTGAAGATATGATAAAAAATAACTATTTTGCTCATATTGGACCTGATGGTAAACAACCTTGGGAATGGATAAATAAAGGCGATTATTATTTTCTCTACATGGGAGAAAATTTGGCCATGGATTTTTCTTCGGCCAAGATTGCTCATAGCGCCTTTCAACAGTCTCCCACACATTGGAAAAATATCATGAATCCAAAATATAAAGATATGGGAGTGGGTGTGGCAGTAGGTAAAATAAATGATCGAGATACAATAGTTTTGGTAGAATTTTTTGGCGCTCAGAAAGAGTTATCACCAATAGTGCCAGTTGCTCAGGCGGCTGTAGATACATCAGTCGCAGCTGCTACAACACCAACTACCAACAACCAAGATATTTTAGTTACTGCACCGATTGCATCTGTTGAACAGCCAGTAGTTACTAATACAACTCCAACGGTAGTTAGCCAAGAAGAAATAAACAAGCAAATTTCAGAAACAGCGTTAAAACCAGAAGAAGAAGTCAAACAAAATAAAGAGGAAAATATTATACCCGAATCTATTCCAGAACCAGAAAAAGTGAATGAAGAATTACAAGCTCCTGTTCCTCAACAGTTGGTTGCGGAAATAATGATTCCTGAACAAGTTGATATTTCTGATCAAGCCGTTTTAGTATCTAGTATCGAAGAATCAACCCAGAAAAGCTTAGTTGAATATGTAGTTATTTTTAGTCGTTATGCATTGTTGGTATTTTTAGTTGTTTTATTGGTAATGTTACTGATAAATATTTTAGTCAAACCTCATATTCAACACAGTAAGGTAATATTACAAACCTTAGGGGTTATTTTACTAGTATCAACATTACTTTTAACCAGATTCCATTTTATTGAAGAAATTCAACATATCCTTATATTTTAAGTAAAAAATTATTATGCAAAAAGCCTACTTGACAGTAAAAGTAGGCTTTTTGCTTTGCAGGTTAAATTATGTTAAAATATTAATAAATTATTAATTTAAAATACATTCTATGATTGGAGAAAAAAACATAATTGTTACTGGAGGAGCGGGGTTTATTGGATCACATTTATGTGATGAATTGGTCAAACAGAAAGCCAATGTGATCTGTATAGACAATTTTATTAGCGGAACTAGGGGTAATATTGAATTTTTACTACAGCAACCAAATTTTAGATTTGTCAATCATGACGTTTCTGAACCAATTGATTTAGAATCTTTACCAGAATTAAAAAATTTTCATATTGGCGCCAAAGGCATACAGGAAATATATCATTTGGCTTGCCCTATTGCCTATAAAGATTATAGTGAACTACCATTGGAAACGATTATTACCAATTCTCATGGGACTAGAAATATGTTGGAGTTAGCTGTTAAATATAAAGCCAAGTTTTTGTTAGCATCATCTTCAGCTATTTACGGCGAACCCTTAAAAAATATTAAGTATTTTAAAGAAGATTATTGGGGATATGTAAATACTATTGGAGCGAGAAGTTCTTATAATGAAGGTAAACGTTTTGCTGAAAGTTTAACTTATAATTATGGTTTATATCATAATCTCAATACTAAAATTATCAGAATATTCCAAACTTATGGTCCACGTATGAGATTTAATGATGCCCGTATGATTCCCGATATAATTCGGTCTGCTTTAGCAGGTGAAGAGCTTGTAATTTATGGTGAAGAAGGTGTTACTACTTCGTTTATGTATATTTCTGACTTGATAGATGGTTTATTGAAAGCCATGGTTGCTGAAGGTAATATTGTAGTAAATATGGGGCACCCTAAAGAAATTATGGTTGAAGAAGCAGCTCGTATCATCAAAGAATTAACTGAATCAAATTCACAAATTGTTTACCGTGAGTCACCACAATATATTTTAAAACATGGTTTGCCTGATATAACTAAAGCCAAAGAAATTTTAGGTTGGTTCCCATTGGTTGATTTAAAATCAGGTTTAAGTAAAACAATTGAATATATGAAAGCCCAACAAGGTTTGTTGGGAATATAGTCCATTGAATATTTCAATTTTTTATGAGTGGATTTTTTTTAAATATATTTTAAATGTATCATAGTATATGAATATTTTAGTAACCGGTGGCGCAGGTTTTATTGGTTCGCATTTGGTTGACGAATTGATAAATAAAAAAAATAAAGTAGCTGTCATTGATAATCTTTCTACCGGCAGAAAAGATAATTTATCTAAGCAGGTTGATTTTTTTAAAATCGATATAGTAGATAAAAAAAATATAGAAAAAATTTTCAATAAATTTAAACCCGATGTTGTTTATCATTTAGCTGCTCAGAAAGATGTCAGATATTCTGTTAAAAATCCTGACATTGATGCTCAAATCAATATTTTAGGTTCATTAAATTTGATAAAACTATCTCTGAAATATCAGATAAAGAAATTTATTTTTGTATCCAGTGGTGGGGCCATTTATGATGAAAATGAAAATTTGCCCTTTACTGAAAATTCTAAAGTAAAACCTTTGTCGCCTTACGGTTTAGCTAAGTATACCATCGATCAGTATTTAGAGATTTTTCAAAACACAAATAATTTTCCCTTTGTTAGTTTAAGATTGGCAAATGTTTATGGTCCCAGGCAAGATCCATTGGGTGAAGCTGGAGTGGTGGCAATTTTTTTTAATACATTAAAAAATAATAAACAGCCACATTTAAATGGCGGGGGAAAACAAACTAGAGATTTTGTCTATGTAAAGGATGTGGTGAATGCTTTATGGCAAGTAAGCCAATTTCCAGTTTTTGGCATTTATAATATTGGCACAGGCATTCCCACCAGTATTGCTGAACTATTAAAATTGCAGCAATCTTTATGTGGAACAAATATTGAAGCTATTTTTAGTCCAGCTCAACCCGGTGAAGTAATGAGAAATGCTTTATCTTATCAAAAAGCCAAAAAAGATTTTTTTTGGCAACCGCAGTATGATTTAACTAAGGGTTTAATTGAGACAGTTAATTGGTTTAAAAATTAATTTTTATGAAAATATATATTGTTATACCCGCATTCAATGAGGCAGATCATATTACTAAAGTTATTACTGATTTGAAAAATCACGGATACGAAAATATAGTCGTTGTTGATGACGGATCAACCGATGGAACTTTTGAACTCGCCAAAAAAAATCAAGTGAAAGTTTTGCAGCACGTGGTTAATCGCGGTATGGGAGCAGCTTTACAAACCGGAAATGATTTTGCTTTAAAACAGGGGGCTGAAGTGATAGTTCATTTTGATGCTGATGGTCAAATGTTGGCTAGTGATATAAAAAATATGGTTGATCCGATAATTAACGAAAAAATTGATATTACATTGGGCAGCAGATTTTTAAGTTCTAAAGGTGAAATGCCTTTGTCTAAAAAATATATTATCCATCCTTTAGCCAAAGTTATAAATTATTTTTTTACTAGGTTATGGTTGTCTGATGTTCACAACGGATTTCGTGCGCTGTCTGCTCAGGCAGCAAAAAAAATTATAATTACCCAAGATCGGATGGCTCATAATACAGAAATAGTTGAAAAAATTAAAAAATATCATTTAAAATATCGAGAAGTTCCCGTTACTATTAAATATTATGAATATGGTCAATCAATCGGCGGTGGTTTGAAAATATTACGAGATTTATTAATTGGTAAATTAATACGTTAGCTATGAATATAATTCAATACATTTTATTATTGTTAATTATTTTTGTAATTCACCGAATCTGGACACGTTGGCATAATCGCGAAATTAGTAGGCGGGAATGGTTAGGTTGGAGCTTATTTTGGTTGGCAGCTGGTATATCAGTTTTATTGCCCAAAACTACTGATTTAGTTGCAGGTAAATTGGGTTTAGCATCAGGTCGGGGTGTTGATCTTATAGTTTATATTTCAATCCCATTAATTTTTTATATATTATTTCGCCTCTTAGTTAAAATCGACAATCTGGAACAAAATATTACCAAGATCACCAGACATTTATCTCTTAGGGATAATATTGAAAAAAAAGAAGAATAAAATATGATGAATGTGGCTGTTATAATTGTAACTTATAATAATCGTTTACAAATAATCGATTGTTTAAAAAGCGTTGCCAAACAAAGTTATCAAAATAATTTTCAGATAGTGGTTGTAGATAACGGTTCGACAGATGATACTCAAGAGATTATAAAAGAAAATTTTCCTCAAGTTGTTCTTATTGAAAATGAAAATAATGGTTATGCTGGAGGTAATAATATAGGTATTACTTGGGCTGAGAAACAGGGATATAATACTTTTGTTTTGTTGAATCCTGATATGGAGGTGGATATTGATTGGTTGAAAGAACTGGTAAATTTAGCGGAAAAAAAAGACGAGGCAGGTATTGTCCAGTCTAAAGTACTTTTTTTTAATGAAAAGTATAGAGTTAATACTGTGGGTAATCCGTTACATTTTGCCGGTTTTTCTTGGTCAGGAGGTTTTAAAAATTTAAGTAGTCGTTACTTAGAACCTAAACCTATTGTGTCAGCATCGGGTAGTAGTTTATTAATAAAAAAACAGGTTATTGATAAGATCGGATATTTTGATGAAAATTTTTTTATGTATCATGAAGATGTTGATTTTAGTTGGCGGGCAAGATTGGCTGGTTATGAAATTTATTTAGCTCCCCTGTCAAAAGCTTTTCATAAATATACTTTTTCTTTTGGTACCAAAAAATTTTATTATGCAGAACGAAATCGTTTGGCAGTAGTTTTTACTCATTATAAATTTTTAACCTTAGTTTTATTGCTGCCCTTTTTAATTTTTACGGAAATAGCTATGTTACTTTATGCAATTTTCACCGGTTGGACTAAATATAAATTATTTTCTTGGGTTGGTTTTTTATTAATGATCCCGCAAATATTGATAAAAAGATTTAAACAAAATAAATTTCGTATGTTAAGTGATAGTAAAATTTTAAATTTGATGACTGATAAGCTTGATTTTGAAGCTTTGCAGAGTCCATTTATAAATTATTTATATAATCCTTTAGCTAAATTTTATTTTGTGTTTTTAAAACTTATTGTTAAATGGTAATCATATGAAAATAGCTCAAGTAACCGCTGTTTTTCCTCCTTATCGTGGTGGTATTGGTCAGGTTGCTTGGCATTATGCTAAGGGTCTAAGCGATTTAAAGGAAAAAGTTGAGGTCTTTACCATTGACTATGGTTTAAAGCAAAAATATAATTTTCCTTGCCATTATTTATCAGCTTGGCCGCGTTGGGGCAAGGCAGGTTTTTGCCCTCAATTATTATGGCGTTTAGATAAATTTGATATAGTGCAACTTCATTATCCTGCTTTTGGTTTAGCTGAAGTTACTAGTTTTTGGAGATTTATAAATAAAAATAAAAAGCTGTTTTTATTTTATCATCATGATTTAGTAGGAAAGGGTTGGTTGGGAAAATTTTTTTGGTTATATCAAAAATTATTTTTGCCTTTTATTTTAAAAATGGCCGATGTTATTTTGGTTTCCTCTTTAGATTATATTGCACACAGCGAAATAAAAAAATATTATTTTAATCATAAAGAAAAGTTTATTGCTTTACCTTTTGCTGCTGATGATATTTTTATTCCTTTACCAGAAAAAAAATATTCTGTAAAAAATATTTTATTTGTTGGCGGTCTTGATCGTAATCATTATTTTAAAGGTGTTGATAAACTAATCATGGCTTGCGCTCGATTACCGGTAGACAATTGGCAGTTAACAATTGTTGGTGAGGGAGAATTACTGCCTCTATATAAAAATTTAGCAGAAAAATTAGGTATCAAGGAAAAGGTTATTTTTACTGGAGCACAGACAGATTTTGAATTAGTTAAAATGTATCAAAATTCTTATATTTTTTGTTTGCCGAGTATTGATAAAACCGAAGCGTTTGGTTTGGTTTTAGTTGAAGCGATGGCCTGTGGATTGCCGGTTATTGCCAGCAATTTACCAGGGGTTAGGGGAGTAGTTAGAGAAAATGAATCTGGAATATTAGTTGAAGCTGGAAATGTTGATGATTTGGTAGTTAAAATAAACATGTTTTTAAATGATGAAGAAAAACAAAAAAAATATGGTCAACAAGCCAGTCAGATTGTTCAAAATGTTTATCGCTGGCCAAAAATAATAAAAGAACTACGAGAAATTTATTATGTTTAAGTTTTTTTTACCTCAAATAAAAATTAAACGCAAAGATGTAAATATTATCTTTTGGTTAAATTTTTTGTTTTTGGGTATAAATTTATTTTGGCAAAATAATTTTCTAATAAATATTATTTTATTTACAATTTTTTTTGTTTTAGCCGGTTATTATGCTGGTTTATACGCCAATAGATTGTTACAATTAGACAAATTTCGATCATTGGTTTTTGGTTACTTGACCTTAATTTATTTACTTAGTTTTGCGGTTGCGTTATTTGTAAATTTTTACAAGTATCATATTTTATTTGCCTATGTTTCAATTTTAATTGTTGGCGTAGTTATTTTTTTTGTAAGTAAAAATTTAGATTGGTTGCCAGTAACCAGTAAAGATGATACTAGTAGAGGTATTACTGTTAGGCCACCTTTTTATTTAACATATTTATTACCCCTTTTCTTAATTGGCGGAATATTACTTCTATTATCCGCGCGAACCGGTGATTATTTGATTACTCCTTGGCAGGTAATTCCCAAAATATATGTATATATATTTTTATTTGTCACTTTTACAGTTGGTATTTTAATATTTTCTAAGTTAAAAACTGGCTTTATTATTTTGTTGATAATATTGCATTCTTATTTTTTACATGCTTATTTGCCAATAATTTATGAAACTGGCTTTGGTGGTGATAAATGGCGTCATTTAGCCTCGGAAAAATTTTTAAAAACTGGCCAAGTTTATACTCCCAGTTTAATAGGCGAGCCTCTACGTCTAATGACTTTAGGTCCTTGGCAGGTCCCAGAAGTATTGTTTGCTGGTAATAAAACTTCTTATGGCAATCAATGGGGATTGACTTTGTTGCTAAGTGATTTTTTAGCAATAGATATTTTTTGGATTGATTACTGGTTGATTTTTATTTTATGGTCTTTTTTTATTCCTTTACTTTTATACCAGCTGGCTGGCTTTGTATATCAATCAACTAAGTTTAAATTGTTAATAGCTTGGTTACCGACAATATTTTATACTTGGCAAGTTTTTGGAGCTGTCACTTTACCGGTTTCATTGGGGATGATATTTTTTCTAGCAGTATTATATTTATGGTTATACTATTTGCAAACTAACAGTAAAAAAGTCAGAAATTTAGCGATTATTTTTACTTTTTTAATGTATTTTGGCTATGTTTTGTATTTTATAATCATGTCAGTACTAGCAGTCGGTTTTTTGATATGGGGAGAAATAAAAAATAATACCTGGCGTCGAGCTTTATTAACTATCATTATATTTTTAGCCTGTTTAGTAATTCCGGCGATGGAAATATTGATGGGTTACGGTTCTTTGCAGTCTGGCATTACAAATCCAGCTAAAATTTTTTCTCTCACCGCTGATGCTTTTGGAAACTTGACCGGTATAGTTGCTTTTATTCCTAGACCAACTCATATTGATCAGGGTAACTGGCTTTATAATCAAACCAGACAAACGCAGAGCCAGGCTTCACTTTTTAGCTTAAGATTACTGCCATTATTTTTTACCAGCTTAGTATGGTTGTTGACATTATTGGGCATACAAAAAATAAGAAAATTACCAGAAAAAAAGTTTGCTTTATTTATTCTATTATCATTTGCAGTTTTATTGTTTAGTTATATTTTTTCCTGGTATTTTATGGACGGAAATCATATTTTAGCTAGACGATTGGATTTAACTATTACTTTTTTTTGGTTATTTTTAATTGGTTTAGGAATTTTTTATTTACTAGAAGATTTTTTGCCAAAGACAGATAATTTTATTAAAGTATACAGTTTAATAATATTTATTTCCTTGTTGGCCACTTCTACTTATAGTTCAGGCCCAGTTTTAGAGGTGGTCACCAAAGATGAAGTGATCGCTGCTCAATATGTTTGGGAAAGAATTGATAAAAAAAATAATTATTGTGTTGTAGCTAACACTTGGCCATTATTGGGATTGGAATATGTTTCAGGTCGGGAAATTATTGCCGGAGGTTTTCCTGTCTACTTAGAATATGCTCAGCCAGAAAGAGTAAAAATATTTGAAGGTTTAATTCGCAAACCATTGGCCGAAGATTGGATGGCTAAAGCCTTTGCAGTAACTCAAGCTAACGAATGTTGGTATATGACAGAAAAGCGTTGGATGTCAGATAAAGTTTGGGAAGATAATTTGCGAATTTTTGGTGAACCTCAAATGCAGATAGGACAAGTTTATATTTGGCAAATAAAAAGAGATTAATTTATTTTTACAGATTCTTTTGAGTAAGATAGTCAGAATCAATAATTTTTTTTGTAATAAACGGTCTGATATCAGCTATTTTTTTAGATTGAATATAAAATCTTTTATTTTTATATTTTTTTAAATCTTTTAAAGCGTTATAGATTGCAGAAATGTAAACTTTTAACTGATGGCGTTTTATTGAATTGATTTTAATTATAGCTTGCCCCATTAAAATTAGCAGACTATATTGCCACCAAAGTTTAGTTGGTAAATTTTTGTATAAGGTAAAAATTAAATTTCGATAAGTATGATAGACGGCAAAATCTGACATTACTCCGGTTGTAGCTGAACCTTTGTGCCAACAGATGGCATCATTAGCCAAGCTGGCAGAAAAGCCAAAAAGTCTAGCTCTGAAACCTAAATCAAAATCTTCAGCATAAGCAAAAAAACTACTATCAAAATAATCATAGATTATACGTGATTCAAAGCCGATAGAAATTTGTTTTTCTTCTTTTGTTTGTTCTAATAATTTACGACTATAAAGAGCCGCACCGGCAGATGGGCAAAATAATATTTTGTCGTGAGATTTTATGTTGAAAGTAATTCCTGACATCATAAATTCAATACCTAAGCTGTCAATTTCATTTGGTTTGTCCATTTTTAACATGGTAGCTTGTATCATGTCAGAGTTAGTTTGCTCGGCATGATTTATTAAGTTTTTTAAGAAATTTTCCTGAACAATAATATCATTATTTAAGGTTAAAATATATTTTATATTTTTGTCGGTTAGGATTTTTCTTATATTTATATTATTACCTTCAGCAAAACCTTTATTTTCTGCTGCAGTGTCAATAATTAAATTATCCCATTTAGAATATAGATTAGTTAAAGTAATTTCATCTTCACGTGATGATCCTTGAATAAGTAAATAAATTAAAAAATCTTTATAAGTCTGACGTTGTAATGATTTCAAACAGTTGATAGTTAGTTTGACATTTTTATTGTGTAAAATAGATATACCAATTTTTGACATATTAAAGTGGTTTATTTATATTTGGTCCGATATTACTATTTATATGAACAAATTTTTTGTTCAAATAATATTCAACTAATCCAAAAATTATTAAACCAGAAATAATTTCCGTTAAGACTGTGGCCCAAGCTGCTCCTAAATAAGAAAATTTTGGTATCCAGTAAAAATTTAAAACTATATTTATGATCATGCCTAAGCCAGTTGCAAGGGTATAGGTTAATTGTTTGCCAAGTGCATTTAGGGTGTAAAGCCATACATGAGCTAAAAAAGAAAAAAAGACAGCCAAACTTAGTATATAGAAAATATTGACAGCTGGTGAAAATTCTATCCCATAAATATAAATTATTAACCATTTGGCTATAGCTGTAGTTATACCCAATATCAATAAACCTGCCAAAGTCATAAGATAAAGTGTTTGACGATAAAGTTTACGGCAAGCAGTAAGTGATTCTTTAGCTAATTGTGACAATTTTGGGTAAACTGACATTATTAAAACATAGGCGACAAATGTTAATGAAAAAATAAGTAAATAAGCAGCATTGTACCAGGCAGTTGGTTGGTCGCCTTTAATGATTGATAACATAACCGTGTCAATACGAAAATAAATAATTACAAACATATTAGCTAGAGCTAGAGGCCAAGCTTGTTTTAAAATATTTTTTATAATTTTATTATTCCATTGCCAGCCAAATGAAGTAAATTTTTTCTTTATAATTATTATACTTATTACTAGAGCATAGGTAGCAGCAATAAAATATGACCAAACTACGGCGGTTAATGATTTTTGCAATACTGCATAAATGATTAGAGCTAAAAGAAATAAATGTTGGCTTATTTTAATAAAAGCTTCATATTTAAATTTTTCATATGCTTTAAAAATTGAACGTAACAATTCGGCTAAAGTGTATATTATTAAATAAGCGCCCGCAATTATTATTAATTCTTTAATAAATTTAGGTTTATTGAGTAAAAGGGTACTGATTACAATTAAACCATAAGTAATAAATCCAATTACTATTTTTAAAGAGAAAAAATTGCTTAATATTTTTTTAACATCATTTTTATTTATACTGATATCGCGAATTGCTATCATGGTCAGGCCAAAATCTGCTATCACTTGCCAGATTTGGGCAAAAGCTAAAACAAAAGCAAATTGTCCATAAACTGTTTGGCCTAATTTACGTGCGATTAAAATACTAACAAAAAAAAGAATAAGTATAGATATGCCTTCAGATATAGCCAGATAAGATGTATTTTTTCTTAAAATTTTTTGCATTGCTGACATAAATATATTGTATCAATCTTTAGTAGAATTGGGAATGAATTAAAGCTAAAATTTTGCTATAATAATAATATGCAACTAAATAAAATTACTCGAATTATTAATTTAGTCATGATATTGTTGGGTGTTTTATTTTTATTTTTTTTAGTTTGGTACGATATTAATCCTTCGGGGAAAAGATCAATAGAGCACAGTTTTAAAAAACCAAATAAATTGGTCTATGGTCCATATCCTGCTGATCGATTAACAAATAAAAGTAGTGAAAATTATTGGGAAGTTGTTATTGATCCAATATATTTTGATTTATATATTCCGAGACTTTATCAACGTATTTCATTTAGTGCCATTTTTAAAACTGATAGTAATAAAGCTGTAATTGCTTTAGGCGGATTAGGCAGCGATCAAGGTTGGCAAATAACCCTCAAACCCGCATATAATGGTTATTTAGAAAATTTAAGTTTAAATTGCAAAGTTTTTCTTGATGATGATGATAAAATTTCTGTTTGTGCTGGACGAAATCAATCGCTTCCCGAAATGAAAATTTGGCAGGATATTTTTAGAATATTTCCTGACGCCGACTATGTTATGTATTATTTACCAGCAGATAAAATGGAATCCATTGATAAAATTGATAATTTGAAAATTGGTTTATGGGAAAATAGTTTAACAGAAAATGATTTTGATTTTTTGCTTACCGGTTATCAACCCCCTGAAGATTTGGGAGATGGTTGGAAAAAAGCTACAGTGATTTTTTCTCCAGATGAATTATGGTTAGCCGGACATATATATAAATTTGTAATTTCCATACCTGATTTATCAAATCGGGGCGGTCAAGTAAAATTACAAGCCGTTGAATTTTATTTAGAAAAGGAACCCATTAACCGTTATAATTTTCAGGAAAAATTTTTGCGCTTTTGGCAAAGATTAAAATCCCGATTTTAATTTATGGATATGAATAATATATATTGGCAAAGGATTACTAGGATTTTTTTATATTGGTCTATAATTTTTTTTATTTTATTGTTAATTTTAGAAGATTTAAAACCTTTTTTGGTAAAAACACATTTTACACCACATTGGTTAGTCCCCATTATATTAGTTTTGTTTTTTTATCAGGTATTTAGTCATGATAATTATCAACCTGCTTTACCAAATGAAAAAAAATTAACAATTTTTGGCTGGATTGTGGGTATTGTTTGCTGGATAATTATCTATTTATATTTTTCCAATAAATTTTTGAGTTTTATTAGCGGTGGATGCATTTTTATTTTAGTACGACAATATTTAGCTAAAATAAAAAATCAAGCAGATCATTTGCTTTAAATTAAATTTTTATTTAATATGTTATTATGATAAGCGGTGTAATAATAAAAAAATTAAAAGTTCACGCGGATATCCCTGATACTGAAGAAGTATTAGTTCAACCTGGGTTTTTGATGGAGGTTTTGCGGGCTGATGACAATTTGTTAAAAAAATTTGGGCAAACAACCTTTACTGTTGCTTATCAGGGAACAATAAAAGCCTTTCACTATCATGAAAAGCAAGATGATTTATGGTTTGTTGCTACAGGTAGAGCTATGGTAGTACTTTATGATATAAGAGAAAATTCACCAACTTTTGGTCAAACTCAAGTTATTTATGCTGGAGTTGACGATTATAAATTAATTGTTATTCCCGTTGGCGTAGCTCACGGTTATAAAGTTTTATCTCCAGAACCAGTGTTACTTTTTTATCATACAACCGAATGCTACAATCCTGATAATCCAGACGAAAAAAGGATAGCATTTGATGATGTTAAGATTGGGTTTGATTGGAATTCTTTGCCTCCAGAAACATAATTAAATATAATTTAATATTATTAATATGCATGACTGTATTTTTTGTAAAATTGTAGTTGGTGAAGTTCCTAGTGAAAAAGTTTATGAGGATGATGATACCTTAGCTTTTTTAGATATTTCCCCAATAACTAAAGGGCATGTTTTAGTAATAACCAAAAAACACTATAAAGATTTATTGGAAACACCATCTTCAGATCTAGAAAAATGTATTCTTACCATAAAAAAAATTGCTCCAAAGTTGTTGATTGCTTTGGAAGCTGACGGTTTTAATATAGGTTTAAATAATGGCGAAGCGTCTGGTCAAGTGATTAAACATATTCATTTTCATATTATTCCCAGGTATCATAACGATAATTTAAGGATGTGGGAGGGGCAATCTTATCAAGAAGGTGAAATGAAAGATTATGGTGATAAAATAAGAAAATTTACTATTGAATTATAATTTATAAAATAAAGAATATTATTTTTTTATTATAAATTAATTTTAAAAGCATGAAAATATTGGTGACTGGAGGTGCTGGATTTATTGGCAGCAATTTTATTAATTATTGGTTAAATAAATATCCTCATGATCAGATTATCAATTTGGATAAGTTAACATACGCTGGTAATTTAGAAAATTTAAATGCAGTCAAAGATAATCCCAATTATAGCTTTATTCAAGGAGATATTGCCGATATAAAATTGTTGGATAGTATATTGCCGGGAGTTAGTTTAGTAATACATTTTGCTGCAGAATCACATGTTGATCGGTCAATAATTGGACCGGCAATTTTTATACAGACCAATGTTTTAGGTACCCAAGTATTATTAGATGCTTGTTTAAAGCATAAAATTGGTCATTTCCATCACGTATCAACTGACGAAGTATTTGGAGCCCTGTCTCTTGATTCTGAGGTTAAATTTAGCGAAATAACGCCTTATAATCCACGTTCTCCTTATAGTGCTTCCAAAGCCGCTTCTGATCACTTGGTACGTTCCTATGGAATTACATTTGGTCTTAAATATACAATTACTAATTGTTCAAATAATTTTGGACCTTATCAGTATCCAGAAAAGTTTTTACCGCTTATGATTACTAATTTATTGCAGGATAAAAAAGTCCCAGTTTATGGTGACGGATTATATGTGCGTGATTGGTTGTATGTAGAAGATCACTGTCAAGCAATTGATTTAGTCGTCCATTCCGGAAAAATCGGTGAAACTTATTGTATCGGCGGTATGACCGAAGATATTAATAACTTACAGATTACTAAAAAAGTTTTAGCTATAATGGGTAAAGATGAATCTTATATTCAATTTGTTGAAGATCGTCCCGGTCATGATCGTCGTTATGCTGTTGATTGGACTAAAGCAAAAAATGAGCTTGGTTATAAACCGGTTTATGATTTTGATAATTATTTGGTGAAAACAGTAAATTGGTATCGAGAAAATGAAAAATGGTGGAGAAAATTAATAGGTCAGACAAATAATTTTTAGTATTTTTTATAAATTATATTCTATGAAAAAAATTTTAATATTAGGTGCAGACGGAATGCTTGGACATGATTTGGCAAAAGTTTTTGCTGAATATAATCCGTGGCTGTGGGACAAAACAGAACTTGATATAACAGATGAAAAAAACGTGATGGAAAAAATCACCATCACAAAACCAGATATTATTATAAATTCGGCCGCCTATACCAATGTTGACGGTGCGGAGGCAGATAATGAGATTGCTTATAAAGTTAATGCTGATGCGGTTGGTTTTATAACTAACGCTGCCAAAGTTATAAATGCTAAAGTTGTGCAAATTAGCACTGAATATGTTTTTAGTGGTGAAAATAAAAATGGCTATAATGAAGAAGATAAAACTAACCCTATCAATTTTTACGGACAATCAAAAGCAGCTGGCGAAAAAATATTAATTAGTTCTGGAGTTGATTATTTTTTAATCAGAACTTCGTGGCTATATGGTCAAGCGTCGCAAAAAGGCAAACCCAGGGGGAAAAATTTTATTGATACAATCTTAGAGAAAGCTAAAACTAACGATGATTTAAAGGTGGTAAATGACCAGTTTGGACATCCAACTTATACGTATGATTTATCACAAGCAATTAAATCTTTACTTTGGGAGAATTATCCTACCGGCATATATCATTTAATAAATGAAGGGGTGGCCTCTTGGTATGATTTGGCGAAATATGCTTTGCAGATAAAAAATATGAATGCTAAAATAAAACCGTGTTCAAGTGATGATTTTCCACATATTGCCCAAAGACCTAAGTTTTCAATATTAAACAATAACAAATTTCCTAAATTGAGAAATTGGCAATTGGCAGTAGAGGACTATTTAAATAATAAATAGATTAATTCTTAATTCTAAATAATATGCCTCACGATTTTAAAATATCAGTCAATGCAATTATACCCAGAGAAGGTGAAGTATTATTGGTGAAAAGGTCCGATCGGGATATGTGGAGATTGCCCGGCGGCGAACTAGCATTAGGGGAAACTATTGATGAAGCAATAATAAAGCTGATCCACCAAAAGTTGGGTTTAACTATAAGCATTGAAAGGGTTATTGGTTTATATTCTAAACCAATACAAAATGAATTAGTTGTTTTATTTTTAGTTAAGTTGATGAACAAACGGCAAACCCCAAAACCGAGTGGTAATTATGTCGCAGCTGATTATTTTCCAGTAGATAAATTACCCGATAATTTTCCTGACAAAAATTATGAACGTGTTGAAGATTACAAAGAAAATTATAAAGATGTGGTTATACGCACTCAAATGTCAGCACCATCTAGTTTAAAATTTCCCAATTTGGGAAAATAGGATTATGAAAGGTATTATTTTAGCCGGCGGAAAGGCAACAAGATTAAGACCCTTAACTTTAATCACCAGTAAACAACTTTTACCGGTTTATAACAAACCGATGATTTTTTATCCATTATTTACTTTACTGAGAGCTGGTATTAGAGAGATTTTAATTATTATTTCACCAGAATACGCCGGTCATTTTATGCGGTTGCTTGGTTCCGGCAAACAATTTAATGCCAAATTTACTTATGAAATTCAAGAATATCCTAGAGGCTTAGCAGATGCTTTTATAATTGGTGAAGATTTTATTGATAATGGAAATGTAGCGATGATTTTAGGAGATAATATTTTTGCTGACGATTTAAGTCAGGATATAAAAAATTTTATCAAAGGAGGGATGGTTTTTGCTAAATATGTAAATGATCCGGAAAGATACGGAGTAGTCGATTTTGATGCTAATGGTCGAGCATTATCTATTGAAGAAAAACCAAAAAATCCAAAAAGTAATTATTGTGTCACTGGTTTATACGTCTATGATCAGCAAGTCATTGAAATCGCCAAAAATCTTAAACCTTCTGCTAGAGGCGAATTGGAAATAACTGATATTAATAATTTTTATTTACAAAAAGGACAATTAGAGGTGAAGGTTATAAAAAACAATTGGTTTGATGCTGGTACGTTTGATTCTTTACTTAAGGCATCAAATTGGGTAGCGGAAAATCAGTCTCTTTGGGAAGAATTTCAATCATAAATAAATTTTGTTTGTTTTCATTTTGATCGGTAGCAATCATACTATAAATAACTTCATAACCAGATTTCACCAAGCTGGTTTTATTTATATTTTCTAGATTTAAAATTTGTGCTCTATTTCTTTTGTCACGATCATCCAATTCAATCATTTCTAATCCGTTTTTTTGTAACAGCAGCAAATGGTTATTTGATGGATACCATAAAACTTGGTTGATAGGATTGGCTTGCCTTGTGATTAGTGAAGTTTTTCCATCTTTTTCAATCCAAACTTCCCAGGAGTTATAAAAAACTAAAGCATTATTGGGAGAATAGAAAGCTGATTCTACATCATTATAAATTTTTGAGCTGTTGTTAAAACCTACTTCATTTTTGTCTAAATTCAATACATATAATTTATTGTTTTTTTCATCTAAGATTGTGGCTTTTTTATTTTGGATATTTAAAAATTTATAATTTTCAGAATAAGGCAAAAGATAATCGGGAAAACTTTCATTGGTAATATTTAGCGCTTTTATTCTGAGATAAATATTATTATCTAAATTATTTTTTTCTAAATAATAAACTAAATTATTGTCAAAATAGAAATCAAAAATTTTTGTATCTAGATTGGAAATAATATTTGTTTGTTTTAAAGAAAATGGTTCAAGATAAAAAATATTTTTATCGTCAGCACATAAAATTGTCAGCGAGTTATCTTTAATTAATTTACAATTAAACATTTGTCCCAAAGAATTTTTTCTGGGAATAACTATAATTTTGTTGGGATCTTGGATGCGCCAGAAAAAATAAGTTTTATCTGCTGTTAATAATAAAATTTGTTTATCAAGCGACCACTGAGATTCTAAAATTTTTTCATTTAATTCATTAATTTTTTGTTCAATATTATTGTTTAAATTTAATATTTTTAATTCATTATTTTTTTGAAATATGATTAGATTTTCTATATCGTTGTAAGTCCAGAAGTCAACTTGATTAATAAGAGGAGTAATGTTGGGATTTATTTTAAATAAATATATATGTTCAGCAAAAGTTGTTTCTCCTGATAATACATTTAAATTTTTTTCCCAAGAAGAAAAGCCAGGTTTACTTATTTTTATATTATATTTATTTGGTAGTAGATTATTAAATCGCCAAGGTGTAGATTTTTCAATTTGTGTATCATTTAAATTTATAAATACTTTCTTGGGTGTGGTACGAATAACTAAATTACCTATTTTATCCACTTTATTTTTATAATAATTCCAACGATAACCCGTAGTATATAAAACAACCAACGGAGCGGTTATGCCAAAAAATATAAAAAAAAGTATATAAATAATACGTCTGGTACGTAAAGTCATAGTTTATTTATTATTTTTATTATAGCATTTTTTTGCTTTCTTGAATAAAACTTAAAGATAACTTACAATATATGTAAGTTTATGACAAATATGTCCAAATATGTTATTCAAGGAGGAAAAACCTTAAAAGGTACTATTTCAGTATCAGGCGCAAAGAATATGGCGACCAAATTAATGGTTGCTTGTTTGCTGTCTGACCAAGTAATGACTTTGAAAAATGTGCCAGAAATCGAAGATGTCAATCGTTTACTTGAAGTATTATCTGATTTAGGGGTTAAAATAAATAAATTGCACGACAATACTTATCAATTGGATCCAAAACATTTTAATCCAAAAAATTTAAATATGGAATTGGTAAGTAAATTTAGAGCTTCGATCTTATTGTTAGGTCCATTGTTGGCTCAATATCAAGAAATAAAATTTCCTCATCCTGGAGGTTGCACTATTGGCAAAAGACCGATTGATATGTTTATAGAAGGTTTTAAAAAAATGGGAGTAACGGTGTCAATTGATGACAAATATTATATTTTTCGATCTAATGGTCTGCAAGGTGCTAAAATAGTTTTTCCGCAAATTACTGTTACCGGTACGGAAACTTTGTTATTAGCCGCAGTCAAAGCCAAAGGTATTACTCATTTAATAAATGTTGCGCAAGAACCAGAAGTAATAGCTTTAGCTGAGTATTTAAATAAAAATGGCGCTAAGATCAGAGGTGTTGGTACTAGTGTATTAGAAATTGAAGGGGTTAATAATTTACAAAATAGCGAAGTTGAAATTATTCCTGATCGCATAGAAGCTGGATCTTTTTTAGCTTTAGCTTGTGCCAGTAACAGTAATTTAAAAATCACGAATTGTAATCCAGATCATTTACAAGTACCTTTAACTTTACTCGAACAAATGGGTGTTAAAATGAAAATAGGTTTAAATGAAATTGAAATACTTGCTTCAAAAGATTTACAAGCTTTAAACATTAAAACACATGAATATCCTGGTTTTCCTACTGATATGCAAGCGCCATTTACTGTTTTGATGACTCAGGCTTTTGGACAATCACTAATTCATGAAACAATATTTGAAGGCAGATTATTTTATACAGATTTTTTAAATCGCATGGGGGCTAATATTATTATGTGTGATCCGCAGAGAGTATTATTGACTGGACCGACTAAACTGAAAGGCAAAAAATTAGAATCTCCAGATTTGAGAGCTGGTATAGCAATGGTTATAGCGGGATTAATTGCCGAGGGGACTACAGAAATTGAAAATATATATCAGATAGAAAGAGGGTATGAGGGATTAATTGACAAGTTAAAGGCAGTTGGCGCTAATATTATTAAAAAAAATGATTAATAAATAATAAATAATCAATCATGAGTATAGTTAAAAAGATTTTAATAGCAATATTAGCCGGTTTTTTTGTTTTAGGGGTGTTTTCGGCAGGTCTACTTTATGGTGCTAAAAATGGAATATTAATAAATAATTTAGTTAGGGTTGGGACTGGTAAAGTTTTAAATAAAGATATTACTCCCAAACAATATCTGCAGGATGTTAGTTTTTCCTTATACTGGGATCTTTGGGATACTATTCAAAAAAGATATTATGATTTTAAAAATGTAAAAGAAGTTGACATGTTTTATGGATCATTGGCGGGGATGGTAGCAGCCTTAAATGATCCTTATTCTGTATTTTTAAGTCCCCAAGTTAATGAAGAATTTACCGATGAATTAAGTGGAAAATTTGAAGGTATTGGGGCTGAAATTGGTATTCGCAAAGATCAACTTACCATAATTGCTCCTTTGCCAGATACACCTGCTTTTCGGGCTGGATTAAAAATTGGCGATAAAATATTGGCAATAGATGGTATTGATACCCAGGGTATGGCTTTAGATAAAGCTGTTAGTTTAATTCGAGGTGAAAAAGGAACAAAAGTTAAACTGACAATAGCTACTGCCAGTGATAATGAAATTAAAGATGTTGAGATAGTTAGAGACACCATAAACATTATTAGCGTTACTTGGGAACAAAAAGATAACCAAACAGCTTACATAAAAATTTCATATTTTAATGAAGATACTTTTGAAAGATTTCGTCAGGCAGTTGCTGAAGCTTTAAAAAATAATCCAAAAAATATAATCTTAGATTTACGCGGGAATCCAGGCGGGTTTTTGGATACCGCCGTAAAGATTGCAAGTTATTGGGTAGATAACCAGCCGGTGGTTTTGGAAAAATTGTATGATGGTTCAATTACCACTTTTCCAGCAGTGGGTAAACCAGTATTGAAAGATAAAAAAACTTACATTTTAATTAATGGCGGTTCTGCTTCAGCTTCCGAGATTGTTGCTGGGGCATTACAGGATTATAACTTGGCTACTATAGTTGGTGAACAATCATTTGGTAAAGGTAGTGTTCAAGATCTTATCAACTTTGTTGATGGATCGGCAGTTAAATTAACCGTAGCTAAGTGGTTAACTCCAAAAAGTAATGCTATCGATCAGGTGGGGATAACCCCAGATGTAGTAGTAGAAATGACATCTGATGATTATGATGAAAATAGAGATCCTCAACTTGATAAAGTTCTAGAATTGATAAAAGAAAATTAATATTATGAAAGTAATATTATTGAAGTCATACAAAAATCTTGGACGAGCAGGTGAGTTAAAAGAGGTTAATGAGGGGTATGCTCGAAATTTTTTAATTCCGCAAAAAATTGTTAAAGTTGCCGATGATAAAAGTATTAATGATTTCAAAATACAAAAAAAACAACAAGAAAAAAAATTTTTAAAAATCAATGCTATTAAACAGGAATTTATAAATAAATTAAACCAACATAAAATTGAAATTATTAGACCAGCCAATGAAGCCGGCGTATTATTTGCTCAAGTTAAAAAAGATGATATAGCAGCAGTTTTACAACAATATAATTTGCCCAATATTGATATTAAAATTTCAGAATGTCATTTTAAGAATATAGGTAATCATCAGGTAGAGATAAATTTTCCTGACAAGACTAATTATCAATTAGTCATAAATATAAAACCGCTAAAAAATTATGAAAAATAAAAAAACAAAGTTCATTTTTGTGATGGGTGGAGTTTTGTCTGGTTTGGGTAAAGGTATAGCTACCTCATCAATTGCTAAATTATTGCAGAGTCGCGGTTTTAAAGTAACTGCGATGAAAATTGATCCTTACATAAATGTTGACGCTGGTACAATGAATCCCACCGAACATGGTGAGGTATTTGTGACCAAAGATGGCTTGGAAACAGATCAGGATATAGGTAATTATGAAAGATTTTTAGATTTAGAATTAGACGCAGACAACTATATGACCCAAGGTTCGGTTTGGCAAACAGTCATAAATAAAGAGAGAAACCTTGAATATGGCGGTAAATGTGTTGAACCAGTACCTCATATACCAGATGAAGTAATTCGACGTATTAAAAAATTAGCGAACAAATCTAAAGCTGATTTTGTAATGATAGAAATTGGGGGTACTGTTGGTGAATATCAAAATTTTATTTTTTTGGAAGCCGCTAGAATGATGAAATTAAAAATGCCAAATCAAGTTATGTCAATCATGGTTTCATATTTACCCATACCTTCAAAGATAGGTGAAATGAAAACAAAACCTACTCAAACTGCAGTAAAAACATTAAATTCGGCTGGTATCCAACCAGATTTCATTTTAGCTCGAAGCGAAAAAGTTTTAGATCATAAACGTAAAGAAAAAATTTCAACATTTTGTAATGTAGCTATTGAGGATGTAATTTCTTCTCCAGATGTAGACAATATTTATCAAGTGCCAATAGTTTATCGGCAGCAAAATCTTGATAAAAGAATATTGTTGAAGTTTAAGATGAAAGCAAATAACCGTGACCTGCAAGATTGGCAAAAAAAATTGTTGGAAATTCCCAAAAAGACTCGTAAAAAAGTAAAAATTGGTTTGGTAGGAAAATATTTTTCTACCGGTTCATTTACTTTATCTGATTCTTATATTTCAGTAATTGAATCATTAAAATTTGCAGCTTGGTATCATAAATTTAATATAGAATTTGTTTGGATAGACAGCGAAAGTATAGAAAAAGGTAAAACAGATCTTAAGGTTTTAAATGATTTTGCTGGCATAGTTGTACCTGGCGGTTTTGGTAGCCGCGGAGTGGAAGGAATTATACAAGCTATAGAGTTTATAAGAAAAAGTAAAATACCGTATTTTGGACTTTGTTATGGTATGCAATTAGCTTGTATAGAGTTTGCCAGAAATGTTTTAAAGTTAAAGGATGCTAATACGACCGAAATTGATAAACAGACAACCAATCCAATAATTGATTTAATGAGCGAACAAAAACAAAATATCAAAGATGCTCGTTATGGTGGCACTATGAGATTGGGGGATTATAGTTGTCAATTAGTTCCTAAAACTATAGCTGCCCAAGCTTATAATTCTACTTCGGTTGTAGAAAGACACCGACATCGTTATGAATTTAATAATAAATATTTAAATAAAATAACTAAAGCTGGATTGATTGTATCTGGAATAAATAAAAAGAGGAATTTAGTTGAAATAGTTGAGCTAACTGATCATCCATTTTTTGTCGGTGTCCAATTTCATCCGGAATTTAAATCTCGGCCACTCCGCCCTCATCCCTTATTTTTACAATTTATTAGTGCGGCCATCAAAAGGCAAGAATATAAAAACAAATAAATAAAATAAAGTCCGTCTCACCGAGACGGACTTTATTTAATATTTATTTTAATTATTTACTAATTACGTGTACGTATTTAGTTAATTTTTTTTGGCCATTGAATCGAGTTACTTTTTTAGTTTGAAATGAAACAATCCCAGCTGTTTTAGCCATTAACGTGTCGTCACCACCTTTGATAACATTTTTTCCTGGTCTTATTTTTGTACCTCGCTGTCTGACTAATATATTTCCAGGTTTTGCAATTTGCCCAGCAAACATTTTTATTCCCAAGCGTTTACTAACGCTATCACGGCCTAAGCTTGTTGAACCGCCTGCCTTTTTATGCGCCATAAATAATTAATGTTAATAATTTTATATTGGTAATGATAATAATATCATAAAATAAGGTATTGTCAAGATAAATTTCAATTGCTAAAGTTAATACATGAAGAAAAAAAGATTGTATAAAAATGAATTAACTTCAAGTATTTTAAATAAATATATTAATTCTAAAATTAAACCATACATCCAGCTTGATGGGGGAGATATAGAGTTTATATCTTACAGTAAATCAACTGGTCAAGTCAAAGTTAAGTTATTAGGCGCTTGTGTTGGTTGTCCTTTATCCTCAATTACTTTAAAGATGGGGGTTGAAAAGCAATTACAAAGTAAATTTCCCGAAATTACTGAAGTAATAATGATTGACTGATTTAAAAATTTATTTGTGGACTGATATTGTCAAAATTTGAGTTGTTTTTTAAATATTGTTGACTTAAATTTTGGGAAAATATATTGGAGAATTTATCCCAATTATAATTTGTTGGTTTTAATTTGTTTTCAAAATTTAATTCCACTTCGTCTAATAGTTTTGTGTTGATAGTGGCAGGTGCGATATCACTTTGCAAAACTATTATTTGCTTGGCAGAAATAATAGTTTGATAAAAGTTAAAGTAAAGAAAAAAACCAATAATTAAGATGATCAATATAGAAAAAATTATTGATATTGATTTTAGATTTTTTAAAAAAAATGAATTAAATTTTTTGAATATTTTGTTTAATTTCATATTTATTGCCAATACATATTAGCTTCAATCGAAGTCATTACTTCGTTACCTTGTTGGTTAAAGGTTAGTTTATAAATGTTTATATAATATTGTTTGTGTTGCAATTCTTCTATAAAACGTAAAGTATTTACGTAAGAACCATTAAGAGTCAATTGTACAGTAATTGGAGTTGGAGTTTTTGGTTTTTCGAAATCGGGGAGTTTTATTGAGTGATTAATATTATTTGCTTCAGCTGTTTTTTCAATATCATTTATAAAGTCCAGGGTATTTTCAGTCTTAATTATTATTTCGTTTATTTTTTCCAGTCTTGTTTGGGAACGTTCTATTTCCAGATTTATTTTTTTCAAAGACATACCCTGTTGATACTTTGTTTCTAATTCTAGGCGTGTTTGATAAATTTGTTTATTTAAATCAATAATATCCAAAATAGTTTTGGCGGTAAAAAATATTGTACTTAAAAGTAATATAACCAATAGTACAATTGTTACATTTAAAGTTGTAGAATTTTCTTTTTGATTTTTTGAATTTAATTTATTCATCGCAGGATAATTTATTTATAGTGCCAGTAATCGAAAAATCAATATTTTGTTTTTTTAGTAAAGTGTTGAGAGGTAAGGATATTTCACTTATAAAATCACACTCTTCTAGATTTTGTTTTAAATCCAATAAATTTTCTCGGTTATTACTTATACCAATTAAATTGACTTTTTTTTCTGACATATTAATCTCAATTTTACTTAAATAAATGCCATTTTTAATTTTACTGTTCAAATTATATAAAAACAGTGCCCAATCAGTATATTCTTTTTGAATATCGTTTAAGATTTTAATTTGTTTATTGTAGTTATTTACACGTTCGTTTATTTTTTGATTTGATATTTTTAAAGCCGTTGCTTGAGTTTGGACCTCGTTGAATTTTTTTAATAAAATTAACTTCGCTCCAAACAAAACACCGCTGATAACCAGAGACAAAGTTAAAATAATAGAAATTACTGTTTTAATGATCACATATTTCCACATCAAATTGGAATTGGTTTTTTCTGAAATTGGTAGTAAATTTAATTCAATCATATTATTTTATAGCCAAACCAATAGCAGTAGTTAATGATAATAATTGTTCAGTCGGTAGATTTAAATTTTTACTTATTTTAATATTGGTGCTAATATCTGCCACTTCAGTAGGTAAACCGACTTTTTCAGATAAAATTTTATTCAATTGAATCATATTAGCTCCGCCTCCGGTGAGGAGTAGTTTTTCAATTGTAGTGGATTTAGCAATATTTTCTTGGTAGTATTTTAAACCAGTATTTATTTCGTTAGCCAAATTATCTAATTCTTTTTCTAAAATAATTTTAATTCCACCTTTGCATTTTTTTTCATCTAAACCACAAATTATTTTTGCTGCTTCAGCTTGACGAGGGGATATTTTTAATGTTTGACTTATCACTTGGGTGATTTTATTACCACTAATTGGTAGACTAAGGCTAAATTGTACAGCGTCTTGAGCACAAATAATTAAACTACTACGATTTGCTCCTAAATCAACAATCGCTTGAGCTTGTTCTAACATTTTTTCTTTGGGATAAATTGCTCTGGCTATAGCTAAAGCCTCAATTTCTAATGATAAAGGTACAAAGCCGGCCAGTTTAATCATTTTAGTGTAATCATCGACAATTTCTTTGGGAGCGGCACCAATAACTACCGGAATTTCTTTATCATTTTTTTTATTTTCTAAGATATGATAATCAAAATAAATTTCATCTAAAGAAAATGGCAGATGATGTTCAGCTGCCCAGTCGATAGCTGAAGGAATTTCTGTTTCCGATACATGAGGCAAATAAATAATTTTTATAAAAGTTTGTTTTTCAGGGAGACAAGCATGAACAAATTTTGTTTTGATTTTAGGACCATAAGCTGAATTTACCAGTTCTTTGATTAAGTTGGAGCTTTCTTGGAGTTTAATAATTTTGCCATTTTCAAAATAACCGGGTGGCACATTGGCTTTGTTGTAATTTACTAGCTCAAAAATGTTTTTTTTATTTATTACTGCAGCTAATTTAAAAGATAAATCACTAATATCAAGTCCAAAATATGAAATTTTTTTATTACTGAAAATCATAGATATATTATACCTAATTTGGCAATTCTTCCCAAGAAATGAAAGTGTAATCACCAGTGGTGGGAAAATAGGGAGGTGGGGAGTATGTTAGTTTGGAATCATAAATGCTTTTAGTAGTTTGATAGCCATCAATAACATTGTTTGAGCTGTTGACCCAAGTCCAGGTCCAAGTTTTATTAGTTATAATACCTCCATAAACCTCTATATAATTTTTAATACGTCTGTCTCTTGAATTATAGTAATAAGCTCGATAAACTCGTCCTTTTTGTGCCAACATTATGGCATCAATGTTAAGATTAGATGGTGCGTGACGTGGAACTTGAATGTTTTTTTGAGCAATTAAGCCTAGTCTATTCGTGTCATCGCGCTCTACATAATTTATATTGCCGTTAATGTAAATACTGGTATTAGTATTTGGATTATCGGGAAAATCAGCAGAAACCAGTATGATATTTCCTTTAACTATTCCTTCAACCCAGACATCATCTTCAATAAAAATTACACCATTAGTTGGTAAGGAAAAGTTGCCGACGTATGTTTGAGTGTTTATTTCTTCTGCTTTATATTCATAACCAGAAAAGTCATCATCGTCAATCTGGTATAAACTTGGTTTTAGACTTGTGACGCGATAAAGATCATAACTACCGTTGTTTAAAAAAATTAGATGATATCCATAATTTGATCCATTGTAGTAGTGGCCATTAGTTTGTGCTATAGATTTTATATTAGCCAAGTCGATAGTTATCGTATTAAAATCAATTTCTGGGACAGGAAATTTCCACAGATCATTATTAGGTCCTGCGCCCCAAACGCCTGGCTTTTCTTCATAATTGCAGCCGTGTGAAGGGGTACAAATATAAGTTGATTTAGCTGATGTTATCAATGAATCGTTAGTTCCATCAATCCTTATTCCCCCGTTGGAATGCATTTCGCCCGAAACGCCTTCATTTTCACCAAGCCAAACATCAGAATTAGATAAAAAAGAAAAATGAGCTAGTGATGCTTTTCCATATTTAACTTCTATTGTTTTTTTAACATTAGGATATTTATTTATCCAGCCAGTTGATTTTATTGTTACAATTGTTGAACCAATCGGTGGAGGTGTTATTTCAAGGCTAAAACTGCCAATTATGCCGGTTGTTGGGTCTTGGTATTGATGGACATAAGGTCCAGGATTATTGGTACCGTCGGTAAAATCAGTTGGGTCGTGTGCTAGATGCCAACGGTAATAGTTAATTCCGGCTTCAGCTATGTGAAGTGCTTGGAGACGGGCAATTAAAATATTATTTAATTTTTTTTGCTGGAATACTACTCCAAGTAGACTGCTAATTATTAATAAAAATACTCCTGTTAAAACGATGATCAGTATTAGTACATTTCCGCGATTAGAGATAATTTTTTCTTTTGTTTTCATAGGTTGTTTTTTAAATTTCTGATTTGAACATCAGTTTCCAGATCAAAGTTTTCTGGCGCGCGATTGGGATTAATATTAATTCTTAAAAAAACGTGAATCAGTTTTGTTTCAATTAACCGAGCTGGTGCGGGCAAAGGATTATTAGTGGTGTCGTATGGGTAATTGCCGTTGTAATATATAAAAATTGGAAGTGTGTCGTTGTGTACATTAGTTGAAATAGTAGTAATAACTTCATTTTCAGCTTCATAAACTAGAGGATTACCAGTTGCCTCGATAACGCCTTTCTTGAGATTGGTGCCTTCAAGAAAATATCTTACGCGTTCAGTGCTTATATCTTCATCAATATCAGTATAAAATATAATTTCATAGTCCCCAGCGTATTCTAGTCCATATGAACCAGTTTCTGATTTAGAAAGTTCGCGTAATTCTTGAGCCATTGTGTCAATTCCATTTTTTGCTTGACGAATGGCTTCTAGCTGTTCTTGACCGAAAGCGGCACTGCGGTAACTTTGGATAGCAAAGTTATTCCAAGCTAAAATTAATATAATGAAAATAGATAGAGTAATGATTATTTCCAGTAACGTCAAACCTTGCTGAGTAGTTAATGATTTATTATATATCTTCATTGAACAATTAATTTAATTGTAGTTGATGTGCCAGCAGATAGTATCAAAGGGAGAGTAGGGTCAGAAAGCTGCAAATCATATGATTGATCTGTAACTGTTATTTGATAAGTATCCCACTCTATATCTGAAAGCATTAGTTGACCTTGGGCGTTGGTGGTTAGATTTTTGTTATATTTAAATACGTCTGGGGATTGATAAATTAACTTAGTGCCAATTAAATTTATGTCAACATATGGGACAGGAGTTTCGTCATATTGGTAGTTGAGCGTACCAACCCAGCAATTACCGAAACCACTAGAATAGTCAGTCCAAGTAACAGCAAGATTGGTATCATTGTAGACAGTTATATCACTGATCAGTTGATCCCCAGTTTGTTCAAGATTAATTTGCATCTCTTGAGGCCATAATATATCGCCATTGGTACTAATTTTATGAGCAAAAATATTTTGATCGCCGCTTCGGTTGTCTTGCCAAACTATAAAAATTTCATCGTTAGCATTAGTAGCGGCTAATGGAAATGTTTGTTGAGCAGATGGTGCTTGATTAGGGAGAAAATTGTCGCTGTTTAGTAAAATATTACCATTGGTATCTACTTTCTGCCAGTATATATTATTCTGACCTTGCCTTGCATCAGACCAAAATATATAAATATTATTATTACTGTCAGTTGTCAGAGCGAAGTTGTCATGATTTATTTCCGGTATTTCACTGTTGATCTTAATTTCACTTGGCCAGATAACATTTCCATAACTGTCGGTTTTAATGAGATAGATTTGGTTGATACCTGAGCGATTGTCAAGCCATCCGATCAATAGGTTTTCATTATTGTCTTTAGTTATACGGGGCGATGATTGAACCGATGGAATCGAATAAGTATTTATTTTTTTGTCATTAATTAGTTGGCGATTGCCGTCTGTGTCTAGGTAATTAAAATAAATATCACCACCATCTGTACGGTTGTCTTGCCAAATAACCGCTATAGATCCGGATGCGAAAGTAGTTCCTGGTAATGTTTTAAAAGCATTAGATATGTCTGCATTAACTTTACGACTCCCATTCCACAAATTGGTGCCAAAACCGTTGGTTTTGGTCATATAGATATCAGAATTATCAGTACTATTTTCAGTCCAAACCGTGTAAATATTGTCGTTTCCGTCTATAGTAATATCTGGGTTGGTTTGGTTGGTGGCTTGTGAGTAAGCAAGGTCATTAATCCACAGTTTATTACCGGTGAAATTATAACTTTGTCCGTATGATTTGGCTGTGATTGTATCATCACGGTAGTCTTCCCAAATAAAGTAAAATTTATTATTATTAGCAACAAGACGTGGATAAAAGTGGTCGGTAGTAGTAACACCAGTATTAATTTGCCAATTTCCTGGCAGAGTACGGGAGACAGTGTTGATTGTAATGGTGCTAAGAAGATCTATAGAAAAACTTACCTCGGTCGTTTTATTTTCAACAACTACTATTGGTGGTCGCGTTGGCGTAGGGTAATCTATGGTTTGGGTATAGGTTTGGTCAGTACTATAACCGCTTTTGCTTACGATAACTTGATATTGATCACTAACTGGCGCACCAGGTAGTATGAGACGACCGTTATCGTTAGTTGACAAATTGAGATCTATCTGAGGGATTAATGTGTCATTCACAATATGAACATTAGCTTGAGGTACAGGTAAGCCATTAGAGTCAAAGACATTGATAACTATGGTACCACCGCTTTCGGTAGTTTCAATACCGGATGGCGCGACATCAGTTAACAAATATATTTTTTGTTGGCCATAAGGTGTTTGCCAACTGACTGTTATTTTGACCCGTTTGTAATCTGTATTTAGAAGATCTTCCGGCAGTGTATAGGGAAAAGGGTTATTTAATATCCAAAAATCGTCAATAGCACCATTGGCATTTTGCGTTGCATAGGAACTGGCATTCCCTATGTAAACGTAGTTGCAGTTTGTTGGGGCAATAATGGTACCTGACGCTTCGTAGCCGATTTCTTGATTGTCGCGGTAGACGGAAATAATATTATTTTCGCTGTCATAGGCAACTTCAATAAAATACCACTGTCCCACATTCCATTCTAGAGGATGAGTCGATATGTACTGGGCGCTGGGCGAAACTCCATAGTCGAAACGAAGCTTATTTGAATTTTCTCGTACTAGTGTAAAAATTCCGTTACAACCGCTTATATTTATAAGGTATCTGTCACTGCTTTCGTTTTTGTCATTAGGAGTGTACCAAAATCCGATTCGTCCTTTGGCAGTGTTGATGTTATTTGTAACTTGCAAGCGAGAGTAATCGGCTTCGTTTTTTGGTAAATATAGTATAGCCTGGTTTGCAACACCACTGGTTGATGTTAGAGTAGATGCAATATTAATCGTTCCGGCGCCTTTTTGTGGAGTTTGATCGTTACTAATAGAATCGGCGTTCCAGTAGAAAGTTACTTCTGGATTATTAATATTGTAAGGATTTTCTACTTCGCCAGGTGTAAGTGTTCCATCAAAAGGATCGTCAATATAGATAATTTCAGTACTGACCGTAAAATTTGTATTATTCCGATTAATTATTTCTGTTTGAGGGATAGTGCCTGCCGGGATTCCGCCGATGGTACCAATTTGCGAGTATGGTAGATTACGTATTAATTCAATTTTTTGATTAGCCAGTGAAGCTGCAGTAATTTTTAATTTTTCATCACTAGTTAACCTAAGATATGTAGCATAAAGTTGGGATATTGCTACAACTATTAAAACCATTATCCCCAAACTAATAACTATTTCTAATAAGGTAAAACCAAGTCGGTTATTTTTATTTTTCATTGTTTTAAAATGATTGAGTCAATGAGTACATCGGCATAATTACTGCTACAGCAATACTGCCCACACCTAAACCTAAAATTAACATTAAGATTGGCTCTAATGTAGCAGTTAAATTATTCATGGTTTGATCAACCTCTTCTTCATAAAAAATAGCTAGTTGTTCTAATATGCTATCTAGAGAACCCGTTTCTTCACCTACTGATATCATTTGGATGACAATTGGTGGAAATAAATCAGGTCTTTTTTCTAAAGTGGTGTGTATATTTACACCTTTTTTTAATTCTTCAGCCGCTGCATTTAACAATTCTTTATAGGAACTATTGTTTAAAACTTTAGCAGTAATTAAAAAATTTTCAGTTATAGGTATATCAGTTTTTAATAATGAGCTGGTAGTGCGGGAAAATCTAGCCAAACTTACTTTTTTCAAAATAGGACTAACAATGGGTAATTTTAATATAAATTTATGCCAAATAACCTTACCTTTTTTACTACGTATGAATTTAATAAAACTGACAACCCCAGTAATGGCTATGAGTGCTACCAACAAACCATTATTTACTATAAAATCAGAAACGGCTATAAGAATTTTTGTTGGTAAAGGCAAATCTGCTTCAACTTCTTTAAAAATTGCGGTAATTTGTGGTATTACAAATATAAACATAATTATCATTATGATAATCATGGCGGTGACAACAATTGAAGGGTAAACCATAGCCCCTCTGACTTTTGCAACTAAATGATGGTCTTTTTTCATTTGCAGGGTTAGTTGTTTGAGTACTTGTTCAAGTTGCCCAGACATTTCGCCAGTTTTTAACATATTGATATATAGTTCGCCAAAAACTTTTGTATATGGTTGTAAACTTTCAGCTAAGGTTTTGCCTTTTTCAACATTACTGAGTACATCTAAAAGTATTTTTTGTAATTTTTTATTAGTTGTTTGAGTAGCTAAGGCACGCAATGCTTGAGACATGGAAATGCCAGCTTTTATCATTACTGATAAATTTTGGGTGAAAAAAATTTTTTCGGAAACGGGAACACCAGAAATGTCTATCAGATAGTTGTTGATTTTATTTATCCAATCTTTAAAGTTTGTATAATTATTTATTTCTTTGACTTGAGTTAATGTTAAATCTCGACTGGATAAATAATTTTCCAGTTCTTCTTTTGATGATTTTTCGATTACTCCTTTTTTTATTTCACCCTCTTTAGTGCGGGCGGTGTAAGCAAATTCAGGCATATTATTCTTTAGTTACTCTAATAATTTCTTCAATAGTAGTAATTCCATTTTTGGCTTTAATAATACCGTCTTCAAATAGAGTTAACATATTTTGTTTTTTAGCCGCTTCAAAAAGTTCATGGGCTGAAGCTTTTTGCATTATCAATTTTTGTATATCGGGAGTAATTTCCAAAGTTTCATAAATACCTATTCTTCCTTTATAGCCATTATTATTGCACTGCTTACAACCTTTACCGCGATAGAACAAAAGTTCAGATAAAGGTATATCAACTGAATCAATAACCTTTTCCTTGACTAAAGTAGTAAGTAAAGATTCTATATTATAACGTTGTTCAAGTTCTTTAATATTTTCTTTAGTTAAGTTATAGGAGTAGATACAATTGGTGCATATTTTTCTTACTAAGCGTTGGGCAATAATTAAATTGGTGGTGCTAGCGATTAAAAAACTAGCAATGCCCATATCTTGTAATCTGGGCAAAGTGGAGACTGCGTCGTTTGTGTGTAAAGTAGATAATACTAAATGTCCGGTCATAGCGGCATGAATAGCAATTTCCGCTGTCTCAACATCTCTAATTTCACCAACCATAATAATATCTGGATCTTGACGAAGTAGGGAGCGTAAACCTGAAGCAAAAGTAAAACCGACTTTAGTATTTATTTGCGATTGGTTGATTCTGGGCATGCGATATTCTACCGGATCTTCAACTGTAGCAATATTAACTTTTGGAGTATTTAATATATTTAATATGGTGTAAAGAGTAGTAGTTTTACCACTACCAGTAGGGCCAGTTACTAATATCATGCCGTGTGGTTTTTCGATATTGGCTTTGACAATTTCGTAAGATCGTTTTTGAAAACCCAGTTGTTCCAAAGTCAGTATTTGACTGGACTCGTTGAGTAAACGCAAAACAATTTTTTCTCCATCAAAGACAGGGATAATTGAAACACGGAAAGCTACTCGATATTGATCAGAAGAAATTTTAAATCTGCCATCTTGCGGTTGACGATGCTCATCAAGTTTTAAATTGGCCAGAATTTTTATTCTGGCAGTTACACCTGCTTGAGCATTTTTAGGTAAAGTCATTACGTCTCTCAAGATACCATCAATTCGATATCGAACTAAAAGCTCTTTTTCCATAGGTTCAATATGTATATCTGAAGCTCCTTCAAAAATAGCATATTCAAGTAAAGTATCAACGATTCTTACAACCGGTAAATCAGTGGCCAATTCTTTTAAGTCCTGGCTGGTAGAAGTGGTGTCACCAGATTCATTTATAGCAGTTAATTCTTTAAATTCTGCTTTTAATCCTTTATGGTATTGTTTTAAAGTTTCTTGGATTGAATGGGGAGAAGCAAGAAATATTTGTAATTTTAATCCAGTTTTTTTTCTAATAAATTCAAAAGTCTGTAAATCAGATGGTTCGGTAGTAGCAATTTTTAGTACATCATTTTCTAATTCAAAAGCTATTATATTATGGGTTTGAGCTATTGGTTCTGGAATTAAAAATAAAATATCCTTTCTTATTATTTTTCCTTTTAAATTAATAAATGGCAAATTTAGCATTTGAGCAGCTGCTTCGTAGAGAGTTTCTTCGTTAATAATTTTTTGTTCTAAGACAAGATTTTCCAGATGTAATTTTTCTTCTTCAGCTTGGTGCTGCAACTTATCAATAGTTTTATTGTCAACTAATTTTTGATTTAATAAAATTTTTTTTATTAGACTTTGATTAAGCATGGTTTTGGTTTGTATAAATTATAACATATTTTTCTAAAAAGACCAAAAGTATTTTTATATTGACTTTAGCTCGTTTTTATTGGATGATATATTTATGGTAAAACTGCTTTTCAGCAAAAAGAAAATATTTTGGCCTCAGAATATATTACTTCTTATAAATATTTTATTATTGCTGTTATTTTGGTTATGGATGTTTTTTAAAATAAAAAATAGACAAGATTTAATACCATTACATTATAATATTTATTATGGTATTGATTGGTTTGGACCAAGTTATTATTTATATTTATATCCCTTACTAGCCACTATATGGTTTTTAATTAACATTATTTTTTCTTTTTTTTGGTCAAAACAAAACAAAAATTTTTTATTTTTGTTTTTTATTTTAACTTTGTTATTAAATATTTTTTTAATTACCGGTTCTTTTTTAATAGTTTTGTATTACTTTAATATTAGTTAATATGTTGGAAATTGCTATTATTAAGATTTTTTTTATTACTGTATTATCTTTTATTTTTGCTATTGTTTTAACACCTTTGTTAACTCATTTTTTGTATAAATATAAATTGGGTAAAAGGATACGCTCGGAAACAAGTGCGCCAATTATGTCAAAATTACATCAGGCCAAATCAGGAACGCCGACTATGGGCGGTATTTTGGTTTGGTTTACGGTATTAACCTTAGCGTTAGTTATTAATACTCTTTGGCACTTATCCGATTGGCCCGCTTTGCAAGATTTAAATTTTTTAACCAGATCAGAAACATTATTACCTCTAGGAGCTTTGGTCTTCAGTGCTTTAATAGGTTTATTTGATGATTTTTTGAATATTAAAGGTTTAGGAACTGCCGGTGGTGGTTTAAATATAAAACATCGCTTAATCGCTTACACTTTAATTGCTATCGCTGGGGCTTATTGGTTTTTTTATAAATTAGAATGGGATATTATTCATATTCCTTTTTGGGGAAATTTTAGTATTGGTATTTGGTATATACCCATTTTTATTTTTGTTATTGTGGCTACTGCTTTTTCAGTAAATGAAACAGATGGTTTGGATGGTTTGGCTGGCGGGGGTTTGTTGGCGGCTTTTACTGCTTTTGGAGTTATAGCTTTTGTTCAAGGTAAGTATGATTTAGCTGCTTTTTGTGGTTCGATCGTGGGAGCTTTACTTGCTTTTTTATGGTTTAATATCAATCCGGCCAGATTTTTTATGGGTGATACGGGAGCAATGTCTTTGGGGGTAACTTTAGGTATTGTTGCAATGTTGACTAACAGTATTTTACTTTTACCAATCATTGGATTTCTTTTTGTTTTAGAAACATTGTCAGTTATTTTGCAAGTTAGTTCAAAAAAATTTTTAGGACGAAAAATTTTTTTATCAACTCCGATTCATCATCATTTTGAAGCAATTGGGTGGCCGGAACCAAAAATAGTTATGCGCTTTTGGATTATTTCTGCAGTTATGGCAGTTATTGGTTTAATTATATTTTTAATGGATTATTTATTTTAAAAATTATGAAAAAATATTATTTACAATCTTGGTTTAAACTGATTTATTTATTAGCAGCAGTTTTATTCTGGCTTGGTTTAGGAGTTATTTTTCATGCTTTAGCAGAATTTCCTGTTTTATATTTTTTAACTAAAGATTTTACAAAATTTTCTTTGGGCTTTAGTTATGAAATATGGTTAGCCATACATAGTGTATTTTCTATAATTGTTCTTATCTCTTCATTAATCGCCGGTATTTATTTTGGGTTACAATGGTATGATTTTATTTATATAAAATATGAAGGTAAATTCAGCCAGTTGGTTAAAAAATAAAACTATTATTGTCTTTGGTCTGGGGTTGCACGGTGGCGGGTTGGCTCTAGCTAATTGGTTGTATAAAAACGGGGCAAAAGTTTTAGTATCTGATAAAAAAACAGCCGCAGAGTTAAAATCAACAATTAGAAAATTAAAAATACCAAAGAAGAATGTTTATTTAGGTAGGGAACCTTCGCTTAGTTGGCTAAAAGTGGCTGATTTAATTTTACAAAATCCCGGCGTTCCTAAAGATCATTTTTTTATTGTTGCGGCAAAGAAAAAGAAAATACCAATTTACAATGAAGCAACTTTATTTTTTTCTTTAGTAAATAAACCAGTGATTGCTATCACCGGCAGTAAAGGCAAATCCACCACAACTCATTTATTGGGATTAATTTGTAAAAATTATAATAAAAATACTTTGGTCGGGGGTAATATTAAAATAAATCCCATGTTTAGTTTGATTGATAAAATAAAAGACAATTCTCTTATTATATTAGAGTTATCATCTTGGCAATTGGAAGGTTTGGCGGCTATAAAAAAATCGCCCCATATTTCTTTATTGACAAATATTACTCCAGAACATTTGAATCGTTATAAAAGTTTTAATGAATATGTGCAAGCAAAATTTTTAATTTTTAAATATCAACACCTCAATGATATAGCGGTTTTGAATTTAGATGATCCAGTGAGTTATCAATTGTCAAAAAAAATTACAAACCAAATATTTTTTTATAGTCGTAAAAAAAAGGTAAAACAAGGTGTCTATTTAAGTAAAAATAAAATTTATTTTAAAATAAAAAACAAGACCGAGTTTATTCTGCATAAAAAAGATATTAAACTACCTGGTTTACATAATTTAGAAAACATATTAGGAGCAATTTTAGTGGCTAAAATTTTAAACATACCAAATGCAATAATTTCTAAAGTAGTAAAAGCATACCATGGATTTCCTAGTCGATTTGAAACCATTCGACGGTTTAAAGGCATTACATTTATAAATGACACGACAGCTACCGCGCCAATAGCTACAATTTCAGCTCTTAAAACTTTACCACAGCGATCTATTTTATTGGCCGGTGGTAGTTCTAAAGGTTTGCCCGTAGGTGAATTGGCAAAAATTATCAAACAAAAAACTAAGTTTTGTTTTTTATTTACTGGCCAAGGTTCAGAAGAGTTGCTAAGAGAGTTAAGAAAAATTAAATACCCAGAGAAAAAATTGTTTTTAAATTATAGTCAGATGAACCAAATTGTAAACGACGCTTATAAACATGCTACAACGGGAGATATAATAATTCTTTCGCCCGGTTTTGCTAGTTTTGCTAATTTTAAAAATGAATTTGATCGTGGTGATCAGTTTAATTATTATGTTAGAAAGTTAAAATGACGAATAAATTGTCTTGGCAACAGAAAATTAAAAGATTTTTTAATTGGTTGATTTATCGTGGCGATGGAAAAGAACCAGATTATACTTTATTTGTCCTTTTATTAGTTATACTGATTTTAGGTTTGATTTTTTTAGCTTCGGCTTCTAGTGTAATATCTTTTGATGAACACCATGATCCCTACTATCTTTTTAAAAGGCAATTTTTTCAAGGTATATTTTTTGGTCTAATACTTTTTGCTATTACCAGTCATGTTCATTATAATTTTTTTAAAAAAAACGCTTTGTTTTTATTGTCAGTAGGAATTATTTTATTGGTTTTAGTTTTTTCTGGTATCGGACTTGAACTTTTAGGGGGACGCCGTTGGCTTAATCTATTTGGTTATAGCTTTCAACCTGCTGAATATGTAAAAATTGCTTTAATAATTTATTTGGCAGCTTGGTTTGACTCACGGAGTAATAATATTAAAAGTTTTAAAATAACTTTTTTACCATTTTTAATACTTTTATGTTTAGTAGTAATTTTGATTCTTTTACAACCAGATATGGGGACAGCATCGTTGCTTGTTGCTTTAAGTATAACTATGTATTATTTAGCCGGTGGGCAAGTAGGTTTTTTGTTATCACTAACAGCAATTGGTTCAGTTATTTTTTATTTTTTAATAAAAAATTCTTCTTATCGAGCAGCTAGGCTTATGGTATTTTTGAATCCTGAGTTAGATCCTCAAGGTATTGGTTATCATATAAATCAAGCAATGTTAGCCATAGGTTCTGGTGGTATTTTTGGTAGGGGGCTTGGTCATTCAAGGCAAAAATTTAATTATTTACCTGAGGTTGCCGGTGATTCAATTTTTGCCATAATTGCAGAAGAATTAGGTTTTATTTTTACTTTTCTATTTTTACTTTTATATTTTTACTTTTTTTACAGAATTTTACAGTTAGCTTTTAAAGCACCTGATAATTTTTCCAAATTTTTTATTTTAGGTTTTTTTAGTTTATTAATCTGGCAATCCTTTTTGAATATCATGGCTATGCTGGGATTGATTCCTTTAACTGGTATGCCTTTGCCTTTTATTTCTTACGGTTCTTCATCATTGGCTATGTTATTGGCTGGTATGGGGATAATATTTAATATATCTAAATATCGAACACATAATTAGTTCAAATCTATGAAGATTTTAATGGTTGGTGGTGGTACCGGAGGTTCAGTAACACCGCTCATAGCTATAGCTCAATATTTAAAAAATCAAAAAACAGATCTTGAGTTTATTTGGTTTGGTACTTACAAAGGTCCAGAAAAAAATTTAGTATTAGCCGCTGATATAAAATTTATTCCAATATTTTCAGGTAAATTTAGACGTTATTTTTCTTGGCAAAATTTTATTGACATTTTTTTTATAATTTTTGGTTTTATTCAAGCTTTTGTGTATTTTTTCAAATTTAAACCAGATGTGATGATTAGCGCTGGTAGTTTTGTGGCTGTACCGGTGGGTTTAGTAGCTTTTATATTTCGCTGTCCTCAAATTATACATCAACAAGATATAGTTACTGGTTTAGCTAACAAAATTTTATCTTTTTTAGCTAATAAAATTACTGTAACTTTTCCAGAACAAGTCGCAAATTTTCCTTCCTCAAAAGTTGTTTTATCTGGCAACCCAATTAGAGAAGAAATTTTACAAGGTAATAAATCAAAGGCTATCCAGTTACTGAGTTTAGAAAAAGACTTGCCAACCGTTCTGGTAGTTGGTGGTGGTACCGGGGCAATGAAATTGAACCAATTAATCCAAGGGGCGTTACCAGAATTATTGCAATTTTGCCAGGTAATTCACATCACTGGTAAAAATAAAAAAGTTCAAGCTTTAGCTTTAAAAGATTTTTCAACTAGATATCACCAATTTGATTTTATTTTAAATGAAATGCCAGATATTTTAGCTGTTGCCGATCTGGTAATAACTAGAGGAGGCATGGGTTTTCTTACTGAATTAGCTGCTTTAGGAAAGCCAACATTGATTATACCTATACCTGATTCCCATCAAGAAGCTAATGCAAATTATTTTGTCCAACAACGAGCAGCGATTTATTTGGATCAAAACAAGATATCAAGTCAATCCCTAATAGATGATCTTAAAGAATTAATTGCTGACAAGGCAGCTTTAAATTATCTTGGTATTAATATAAAAAAATTATATCAGCCTATGGCTGCCCAAATAATTTCCGAAAGTTTATTAACATTATTTAATGAAAAAATTAATAACAGATAAAAATAATTTGCATTTTGTCGGGATTAAGGGTGGCGGTATGACCGCTTTGGCTTTACTTTTGCAGGGAATGGGTAAAAATATAACTGGTAGTGATACTGGTGAAAAATTTTATACTGACAAAATTTTACAAAAATATAAAATTAAATATTTCGAAAATTTTGATCCTGAGACCCTTCCAAAAAATTTAGATTTAATCATATATTCAACTGCTTATAATCCAAAAAATAATCCCCTTTGTATTCAGGCAAAAAATAAAGGCATTCCAATTATAAGTTACCCTGAAGCTTTGGCAGAATTGATTAACACCAAAAATACCATAGCTATAGCTGGTACTCACGGCAAAACCACTACTACAGCTTGGTTGGCTTTTTTACTTAAGTTAGCAGATTTTGATCCATCAGCAATTATTGGTTCAAATGTGCCTCAATTTGGCGGTAGTACTTTGGTTGGTAAATCAAATTGGTTAGTGGTAGAAACTGATGAATATCAAAATAAATTTCAGTATTATTTTCCTCAGGCAATTGTTCTTAATAACATAGATTGGGATCACCCAGATTTTTTTATTAGTGAAAGTGATTATGTAAATGTATTTAAAAACTATATTGAAAAAATACCTAATCATGGGTTTTTAATTGCCGGTACTGATAATTTAAATGTTCGTAATTTAGTAAAAAATTTTTCTGGCAAACTCATAACTTTTGGCATTAAACAAAAGGCTGATTGGCAAGCCAGATGTATACGTATAGATAATGGCACTACTAGTTTTGACGCCTATTTTAAAAATAAGTTTTGGCATAAGATAAAAATCAATTTAAAAGGAGATTTTAATATTTTAAATTCATTAGCTGTTTTAGCTGCAGCCGTTGAATTAAAGGCTGATAAAAATAAAATAATTCAGGGTTTAGAAAGTTTTTTGGGTACAGAGAGGAGATTTGAAAAAAAAGGTGAAATTGGAAATTCGGTAATTTATGATGATTTTGCCCATCATCCTGAAGAAATCCGTGCAACTTTAAAAATGTGTAAAAAATATTTTCCCGATAAAAAAATAATAGTTGTTTTTCATCCCCATACTTTTACCCGCACTTTGCAATTGAAAAATGAGTTTGTTAAGAGTTTTATTTATGCTGATCAAGTATTATTGTTGGACATTTACGGCAGCGCTAGAGAACAACAGGGAGGAATCAATTCTGAAGAATTAACTCAAGCCATAAATGAATTTAGTCATAATGCAGTGTATGTAAAAGATATCAATGGTGCGGTTAATTATTTACAGACGAATTTGAATGAAAATAATTTAATTATTACCATGGGTGCGGGTGATGTTTGGCGAGTCGGGGAAACTTTGTTACATTTAAATTAAAATATTTTACAGATTTTTATGGATATACTATTACAACGGTTACAAAAAATTTATGGTTCAAATTTAAAAACTGACGTTCGGTTATCAGAATATACTAAAATAGGTATTGGCGGATTAGCCAAATATTTTTTACCATGTAATAATATAGAATCATTTAATTCAGCAATTAATACAGCTCAAAAAAATAATATTTCATTTTTGGCATTAAGATATGATGAAGATATTTTAATAGTTTCTCAAGCTATAAATAAGTTAATTATTTTTTTACTTGCGCCAGACAATAATCAACCAAAATTAATAAATTTATTTGTACCAGTAGTAATAGACAAAGAAATAGAAAAGATATTAATTAATAAAGGTTTTACTGATCTGGCTAATAAAAAGGAATTGTCGCCTAATGATATTTTTTTGAGAATGGGATTAGTTGATAAAGTTTTTGGCGGCTTAAAACAGATGCCCACCTCGCCCAATACAGCTATAAATTTTCAGCAAGCAACTATTGATGATGTAGTTATTATGTCTTCTTATTTAAAACAACAAGTGCGTGATAAACTTGGTATACAGTTAAAAGATAATTATAAATTTATTGATGAAAATAATTAAAATTTTAATATGAAAATAATAATCAAAGGTACAAATATTGAATTAACTCCTGAGATGAAAGTTTATTTACAAAATAAATTTTCAACTATTGAAAAATATAACAAGAAAATAAATGAAGTTAGAGTTGAAATTGAACACGATGCAAAACATCAAAAGGGAGAAATTATAAGATGTGAAGTAAATGTGTTAGTTAACGGTCGTATTATTAGAGTAGAAAAAAATGCCGTTTCATTTGAAAAAGCCGTAAATAAAGTTCGAGATCATTTAAAATTAGTTTTAGTAAAACAACGAAAAAAAAGTATAGATAAATATCGTAAATAGTTTATGATTAGTCTAAATCGTGTTATTATAATAACTTACTATGAAATTAATTTATAAAATTTTTGGTGATCCAAATGAAAAATATCTAAAATCTCTACAACCAACTGTTGAGAAAATAAATAAATTGGAAAGTGAAATAAAAAAATTATCTGATCAAGAGCTGCGAGCCAAAACTGATTATTTTAAAAAAATTGTTTCACAAAACGATGACTTAGATGCAATTTTGCCAGAAGCTTTTGCTGTAGTTAGGGAAGCGTCGCGCAGAACTACTGGTATGAGACATTTTGATGTCCAATTATTGGGTGGTATAGTTTTACATCAAGGCCAAATTGCTGAAATGAAAACAGGTGAAGGTAAAACCTTGGTTGCTACCCTCGCTTTATATCTAAACGCTTTAACTGGCAAAGGGGTTCATTTGGTTACAGTGAACGATTATTTAGCCCGCCGTGATGCTGTGTGGATGGGGCAAATTTATAATTTTTTAGGCATGTCGGTTAGCTGTATTCAACAACAGGGTATATCTTATATTTATGATCCGACTCACAAAGCCAATTCTCAATCCAATGTAGTCGTTGATATGGATAATTTAAGATTATGCACCAGAGCTGAAGCTTATCAGGCTGATATTGTTTATGGTACCAATAATGAATTTGGTTTTGATTATTTGCGTGATAATATGGCCATTGAAACGTCACAAATAGTACAAAGACCCTTATATTTTGCGATTGTTGATGAAATAGATTCAATTTTAATTGATGAAGCTAGGACCCCTTTGATTATTTCTGCCCCGGCTGAAGAGTCAGAAGAACAATATCAACAATTTGCTCAAATTGCTAGACAGTTAGTAGAAAATCAAGATTATAATGTTGATGAAAAAATGCGAGCGGTTACTTTGACTGAAGCTGGAATTACTAAAGTAGAAAAAATTCTACAAGTAGAAAATATTTATACTGATCAACAGTTAAATTTAGTTTATCATATTGAAAATGCACTTAAAGCTAAAACACTATTTTTGCGGGATCGAGATTATATTGTTAAAGATGGAGAGGTAATAATAGTTGATGAATTTACCGGGCGATTAATGCAAGGCAGACGTTATTCGGAAGGTTTACATCAAGCTATTGAAGCCAAAGAAGGAGTAAAAGTCCAACAAGAATCACAAACTTTAGCATCAATTACTTTTCAAAATTATTTTCGTATGTATAAGAAGTTATCAGGTATGACTGGAACTGCTTATACCGAAGCCGAAGAATTTTATAAAATATATGGTTTAGAGGTGACTGTTATTCCAACCAATAAACCAGTTATTAGAAAAGATTTGGAAGATTCAATATATAAAACTGAACAAGGCAAATTTAACGCTCTTATTAAAGAAGTAAAAAGAAGAGTTAGTAAAGGACAACCGGTTTTAATAGGCACAGTGTCTGTTGAAAAAAATGAACTTTTACATCAATTATTAGATCGAGCCGGTATTAAACATGAAATTTTAAATGCAAAAAATCACGCTCGAGAAGCAGAAATCATAGCTCAAGCCGGTAGGCCAGGAGCCGTAACTGTTGCTACCAATATGGCTGGGCGAGGTGTGGATATTATTCTTGGTGGACAACCTTTTGATAACGATTTATACAATCAGGTCAAAGCTGCTGGCGGTTTGCATGTTATAGGTACAGAAAGACACGAATCAAGACGTATAGACAATCAGCTGCGAGGACGGAGCGGACGTCAGGGAGACCCCGGCAGCACTCAATTTTATATTTCTATGGAAGATGATTTAATGAGAATTTTTGGTTCGGATCGCATGAAAGCTATAATGACCACCTTAAAAGTTCCTGAAGATATGCCAATTGAAAATAGAATCATAAGTAAATCCATAGAAACTGCTCAAAAGAAAATTGAAGGCCATAATTTTGATATTCGCAAACATTTAGTTGAATACGATGATGTGATAAATAAACATCGCGAAACCATTTATCGGAAACGTAAAGATATATTAATGGCCGCTGATAGAGATATCAAAAATCAAGTTAGTTCTGATAAATCAGAATTAAAAAAAATTATTTTATCTGTCATTCAAGATGAAATAGAGCAAGTGGTATCTTTTCATACTGCCGCTGAAAAAATACGTGATTGGAATATAAAAGAAATTTTTGAAACTATCAAAACAATTTATCCGGTAGAAAATTCTTTTTTGAGTAATTTAGAAAATTTGTCTAGAGAAAAATCTGATGGAGCATCTCAAGCCAGATATCGAACCGAATTGATTGATAAAATATTTACTGACATAAAAGAAAAATATGACCTTTTAGAAAATAAAATATTACAAGGTCCTTTGGGAGAAAATAAACAAGTTATGCGCCAAATTGAGAAGGCAGTTTATCTGCGAGCGATAGATATTCATTGGATATCTCATATTGATACTTTGGATCGAATTAGGCAGGGGATTGGACTTAGAGGATATGGCCAAAGAGATCCTTTGGTGGAATATAAAAAAGAAGCCTATAGATTATTTAATGAATTATTACAATCTATTCAAAATCAGGTTGTATATTCTATTTTTAAAGTTATTCAAGCACAAGAGTTATCAATACGCTCGCCTTTACAGCGTAGTGGTTTAAGAATGTCAGCTCCAGCTAAAACAATGGAAAAAGCACAAACTAGAAGTAATTTATCAAATCAAAATGATTCAGTGATCACTGATAAACCTTATTCACATGTTGCTGGTAAAAAAGTTGGTCGTAACGATCCTTGTCCTTGCGGTAGTGGAAAAAAATATAAAAAGTGCCATGGGCAATAATACCAGTAATCAAAACCTATTTCAAAGAGTTAAAGAGCTGAAATTACCAATGGGAAAATATGCTTTATTTGGCAGTGCGCCGCTGGGAATCAGAAAATTAAAAAATTGTCGTGATATAGACATTGTTGTAACGGAGGATTTGTGGGATGAATATAAACAAAAGAACTGGAAGCTACGGACTAAGCCTCATGGCAGTAAGTATCTTTGGAATAAAAAAATTGAATTATGGAAAGATTGGCAACCTGGCCAGTGGGATATTAAACAACTAATCAAAGAGGCAGAAATTATTAATGACTTACCGTTCGTTAGATTAGAAAGAGTTTTAGAATATAAAAAATTATTGGGAAGAAAAAAAGATTTGGCAGATATTAAAATAATAAAAAAATTCCTGCAAACAAAGAAATAAATAAGATATAAGATTAAACAAAAATTACTAGATAAATTTATATTTAAATTAAAGATGCTGATTAAACTAGGAAAATATAAGCACTATAAAGGGAATTATTATAATGTAATAGGTGTTGCTAAACATAGTGAAACCATGGAAGAATTGGTAGTTTATCAAGCTAGCTATGGAAACAAAGATTTATACGTTAGACCACTTAAAATGTTTGTTGAAAAAGTTATGATTAATGGGAAAAAAGTTGCCAGGTTTAAATATATAGGTAATTTAAAAAAATGAAAAAAAATTTTTTTATTTTTTTGTTTATTTTTATTTTATTGCCAATTCAAGTTTGGGCCGAAGATACATCAGGATTAGATGTTGATCATGATGGATTGACTAATTCGGAAGAAATAAATAAATATTATACTGATTATTTAAATTCAGATACTGATGGTGATGGTTATTTTGATGGTGAAGAAATTGCCAAACATTTTTCCCCGCATGCTAAAGCTAAAACACTTTCTCAGTATGATTTAGATGGTGATGGGCTATCTGATTGGTTAGAAATTCAATTTGGGACAAATTTAAATAATTATGATACCGATGGAGATGGTTTTTCTGATTATAATGAAGTTTTAAATAGTTATGATCCTTTAAATTCTAAACCTATAAAATTACCTCAGGAAATAATTATTGATACTACCAAACAAACTCTTACCGCCAAGCTCAATAATATATCTTTAGTAATTTTTCCTGTATCGACAGGTAAAGCAGGTTATGAAACTACCCGCGGTGAATATGAAATTAATAATAAGATTCCTCGAGCATGGTCAAAAACCTATGGTTTATGGATGCCTTATTGGATGAGTTTTATAGGTTCGCAATACGGAATTCATGAATTACCTGAATGGCCCGGAGGAATAAAAGAAGGACAAAACCATCTTGGCACTCCAGTATCGCATGGATGTGTAAGGTTAGGCATCGGTCCAGCTGAATGGCTATATAATTGGGCTAATATTGGCACAAAAGTAAAAGTTAAATAAACTCAATAATTTTACTTGCTTTTTTTTGTAAAGTCGTTATAATATATTCGTTAAATATTTGATGGTTTATCCATCAAGTTTTTATAACTATGTCTAACCCCAAAAACAATACGGCAAAATTAAGTGCAAAACAAAAGCTTTGGTTAAAAGCAATTTTTATTATTGTTTTGTTTTTATTTTTTGGTGGGATAGTTTATCCAGTGTTACCTGCCGGCGTACCTGGTAAAACTTGGTTTGATTCGTTTCAACCAAAATTAGGTCTTGATTTGCAAGGCGGAGCGCATCTGGTTTTTGAAGCAGACACTTCACAGATAAAAGATAGTGACAAAGCTTCAGCTGTTGAAGGTGTGCGCGATGTGATCGAGCGTAGAGTCAATACATTTGGTATAGCTGAACCTTTAATCCAAACCAATAAAGAAGGAGATAATTATCGCGTTATTGTTGAGCTAGCTGGTGTATTTGATATTAGTGAAGCCATAAAACAAATAGGAGAAACACCTTTACTTGAATTTAAAGAACAAAATCCCAATTTTACTGGTGAAATAAAATTAACCCCTGAACAGCAACAAGTATTAGACCAGTTAAATAATCAAGCCAAAGAAAAAGCCTGGGAGATTTTAAATAAAATAAAGGCAGGAGAAGATTTTGCCCAATTGGCAAAAGAAAATTCCCAAGATCCAGGAAGTAAAGATCAGGGCGGTAATATTAGTTTTGTTAAAAGAGGCGTTTTAGTTCCGGAATATGAACAAGTTATTTTTGATCAATTAGCAGATGGTGAAATTGCTCCTACTCCCATAGAAACACAATTTGGTTATCATATTATTCAAAAATTGTCGGAGAAAGGTTTTGGTGATGCTAGAGAAGTTGAATCTCGACATATTTTAATTGCTAAAGTATCTCCTCAAGATTTATTTGCTTCAGAGGATCAATGGATAAATACAGAACTGTCTGGAAAACATTTAGATCGTGCTCAGTTAGTTTTTAATCAAAATACCAACGCTCCTGAAGTTAGTTTGACTTTCAATGAAGAAGGTAAAAGATTGTTTGCCGAAATAACCAAAAAAAATCTAAATAAGCCAGTGGCGATATTTTTGGACGGTCAGCCTATATCAATACCTACTGTGCAGAATGAAATTACTGAAGGACAAGCTATAATCAGTGGCGATTTTACAATTTCAGAAGCAAAACTATTAGCTCAACGGCTAAATGCTGGCGCTTTACCGGTACCAATTAAATTAGTAACTCAGCAAACAGTTGGCCCATCTTTAGGATCTAAAAGTATACAACAAAGTATTTTTGCTGGTATTATCGGTATTGTTGCTGTAGTTTTGTTTATGATTTTATACTATCGCTTGTTGGGATTATTTGCGGCCCTATCTTTAGGTATGTATGGAATCATAGTGTTTGGATTATTCCAATTTATTCCAGTCACTTTAACTTTAGCTGGTATCGCTGGATTTATTTTGTCACTTGGTATGGCGGTTGATGCCAATGTTTTAATTTTTGAAAGGGTTAAAGAAGAATTAAAAAAAGGCGAACCTCTTGATCTCGCCTTGACCGATGGTTTTAAACGAGCATGGCCATCGATCAGAGATTCAAATTTATCTACTTTGATTACCACCGCAATTTTATTTTGGTTTGGTACTTCAATTATTAAAGGTTTTGCTTTAACCCTGAGTATTGGTGTAATAGTCAGTATGTTTAGCGCAATATTTATTACCAAAACATTGCTAGAAATTTTTATGGTCAAAAAGCTAGAAAAATACAAATGGTTGTTTGGATATTTTAAATAAATTTATGCATTTTCCATTTATTAAAAAAAGAAAATATTGGTATATACTGTCTGGATTATTAACTGTAATTTCTTTGTTTTCCATATTAGTTTGGGGATTTAAACCAGGAATTGATTTTACGGGCGGTTCGTTATTGGAAATACAATTTACCGCACAAGCACCCAGAGTTGAAGAATTAAATGATCAAGTTAAAGAATTAAATATAGGAAATTTTAGTATTCAACCTTCAGAAAATAATACTTATATTTTTAGACAAAAAGATTTTTCAGAAGATGAACACCAGCAGTTGATAAATAAAATTACCGAATATTATCAAAATAAATATCAAGGTGAAGTAATTCAATTACGTTTTGAATCCATCGGACCAAGTATTGGTTTGGAATTAAGAAATAAAGCTCTTACCACTACAATAATAACTTTGCTTTTCATTATCTTGTTTATCGCTTATGCATTTAGAAAAGTATCGCAACCAGTAGCATCGTGGAAGTATGGTTTAGCCGCATTAGTTGCTTTATTTCATGACATAATTATTTTACTAGGTGTTTTTTCGATATTAGGTAAATTTTTGGGTTATGAGATAAACATATTATTTTTAACCGCATTACTCACAACTTTGGGATATTCTGTTAACGACACAATAGTAGTTTTTGATCGTATTCGTGAAAATATTTATACTCGACATGAAAATTTTCCTGATGCTGTTGAAGATTCTATGAATCAAACTTTTGCTCGTTCGATTAATACCTCATTCACCACTTTGTTAGTTTTATTTGCGGTTTATTTTTTTGGCGGAGACACAATTAAAGAGTTTGTTTTGGCGCTGATCGTTGGTATCACCATTGGGACATATTCATCAATTTTTATAGCCTCACCAATTTTAGTTGATTGGTATAAGTTCTCACAAAAAAGAAAAAATTAATTTAATTTAATATGCCTGATAAAATATTAACCGAAGACGGACATAAAAAAATTATTGAAGAATTAGAATATTTAAAAAAGGTCAGAATTCCCGAACTTGCCAAAAGAATAGCTGAAGCAAAAGAATTAGGAGACTTATCTGAAAATGCTGAATATCAAGAGGCCAAAGATGAACAAGGTTTAGTAGCTAAAAGAATTAATGAACTGGAAGAATTATTACGAATTGCCACTGTAACAGATACTAATACCGTAAATAAAACCGAAGTCGAAATGGGGAATACTATAGTTGTCAGTCATGATAATAAAAAAATTGAATTTAAAATTGTTAGTTCCAATGAGGTGAATCCTGCTGAAGGCAAAATATCAAATGAATCACCTTTAGGACAGTCGTTTTTAGGCAAAAAGAAAGGCGATATAGTTGAGGTGGATATTCCTAAAGGGAAAATTGTTTATAAGATTCTTGATATTAAATAATTTTTCTTATTCTAATTAACTTGCATTATAATAATAAACTTTTATAATTGATGTATAAATCAATTATGTTGCTTATGAATACAGAAAGTAATTTAAACGAAGAATTTAAGAATCGACTAGAAAAATTGAACGGTTTTAAAAAAGCTGGTTTTAATCCTTACCCAGAAAGATTTGAAAAAAAACACGAAATTCAAGAGCTACTTGAGTATGCAGAAAATAATCAAATTTTTTCAGCCACGGAAATAAATCGAGAAACCAATGAATTTGTAACTGCGGGCAGAATTATGACTTTGCGTGAACATGGCAAAATTACTTTTGCCAATCTCCAAGACTTTACAGGCAAAATACAAATATCTTTTTCTCAAAATATTTTAGGAAGTGATTTGTATTCACTAATTAAATTTTTTGATTTGGGTGATTTTATCGGAGTGACGGGAAAAATTTTTAAAACTAACAAGGGCGAAATAACTTTAATGGTTTATGATTTTAGTTTTTTAGGCAAAGCATTTCGTCAGTTACCAGAAAAATTTCATGGTCTTAAAGATAGAGAAATTTTGTACCGACAAAGATATTTAGATCTTTTAGTCAACCCAGATACTAAGGAAAGATTTATCCAAAGGTCAAATATAATTAATTTTTTACGAAATTATTTATTGAAAAATAAGTTTTTTGAAGTAGAAACACCTATTTTAACTCCTACAGCTTCCGGTGCTTTAGCCAAACCATTTATAACTCACCATAACGCTTTGGATACTGATTTTTATTTAAGAATCGCCCCAGAAACATATTTAAAAAGACTGATTGTTGGTGGTTATGAAAAAGTTTTTGAATTTGCCAAATGTTTTCGTAACGAAGGGATAGACCCATCACATCTCCAAGAGTTTACAATGCTTGAATATTATGTTGCTTATTGGAATTGGGAAGATAATAAAAATTTTACTGAAAAGTTGGTGTCCGACTTGGTTTTTTATATTTTTGGAAAATATAAAATCAATTTATTTGGTAAAGAGTTAGATTTTACTCCGCCATTTACCGTTATATCTATGCGCGATGTTATTTGGGAAAATTCAAAAATAGATATAGACGATGTTAAAGATAAAGCAGATTTACTATTAAAAATCAAACAAGCCGGTATTAATTTAGAAAATACAGAAAAATTAGGTTTGGGTAATTTAATCGATTCTCTGTATAAAAAAGTTGCTCGAGATAAAATTATAAAACCAACATTTTTAATCAATCATCCCATTAGTCTTTCTCCTTTAGCCCGTGCTAATGATTTTAATAAAAATATTGCCGACAGGTTTCAATTAATTGTTAATGGTTGGGAGATAGTAAATGCTTATTCTGAGTTAGTAGATCCACTGGAACAGAAACAAAGGTTAATTGAGCAAAACGAACTAAAAAATAAAGGCGATGAAGAAGCTATGATGATGGATGATGATTATATCAAGGCTATGGAATACGGCATGCCACCTATATCAGGGTGGGGGATGGGTATTGATAGGATTTGTACTTTATTTAGTGAACAAGAAAATTTAAAAGATGTAGTTTTATTTCCATTACTTAAAAATAAAAATGATTTGCCTACAAATGTATTAAATGAACAAATATCTGATCCGGGTATAAGTTATGAAGAGGCAGTGAAGTTATTGAACAAATATATACCGCCAACCGATCCTTTATATAAACATTCTTTAGCCGTTGAATTTATAATGCGTTCATTAGCTGACAAATTAAAACAAAATCAAACAGTTTGGGGTATTGCCGGTTTATTACATGATTTAGATTATTTAGAAACAAAAGAACAACCGCATTTACATGGCATAAAATCAGAAAAAATCCTTCAAGATCACGGTTTACATCCAGAAATAATTTATGCCATTAAAGCTCATAATTATTTACATGAATTATCTTTACATACTCTACTAGCAAAAGCCCTATATTCCGTTGAAGAATTAGCTGGTTTAATTACAGCTTGTGCATTAGTACAACCTGACAAATCTTTATCATCTGTAACCCTAGATTCGTTGTTAAAAAAATTTAAACAAAAGTCATTTGCTTCTGGCGTCAACAGGTCAATTATTCTAAAATCAGAAGAATATTTAAATATGAGTTTAAAGGAAGTTATGTCAATAGCCTTGCAAGCTATGCAAAATAACAGTAAAAAATTGGGTTTATAGTTATGAAAAAGTTACTTATAGCTACTCATAATTTAGGCAAAATTTCAGATTATACCGAAATTTTTAGAAATCATCCTTTTGACTTACTAACTTTAAAAGATTTGAATATTACTCAACAAGCAGAAGAATTTGGCGAAAATTTTGAAGAAAATTCATTATACAAAGCCAAATTTTACGGTAACTTATCTGGTTTTTTAACATTAGCTGATGATGGGGGACTAGAAATTCCAATATTAGATAATTATCCCGGGGTTAAAACTAGACGTTGGGAATCAGATAAACCTCTGACTGATGAGCAGTTAGTTGAAAAAATTTTGAAAAAATTAGAAAAATATAATAGCAAAGATAGAAGGGCTATATTAAGAACAGTTATTACAATTTATAATCCAGATAATGGTAAATATTTACAAGCTACTGGTACAATTGAAGGTGAAATTGCCAAACAAATCTCAAATAACGTTCAACCGGGTTATCCCATAAGGTCAATTTTTTTTATCAGCAAAGCTGGTAAGTATTTGTCGGAATTGACAAAAAAAGAAAAAAATATATACAATCATCGTTTAATAGCAGTTAAAAAAATTATTAAAGAAATAAACACCTTATAAATAATTTATGTTAGATATAAAATTTATAAAAGAAAATTTAGAATTAATTGCTAAAAATAATTCTTACCGAAATACAGAGGTTGATTTAAACCGTTTGATGTTAATTTATGATAAAAAAATAAAATTACAAAAAGAATTAGAATTATGGCGAACAGAAAAAAATAAATTTTCTAAAACAAAGCCATCAATTGAGTTGACACAAAAATTAAAAGATTTAGGAAAAAAGATAGGAGAACACGAGTCAAAAATTAGGTTAATTGATGAGGAAATAACCAACTTATTATATCAAATACCAAATTTAAGTTTACCTGATGTACCTATTGGCAAAAATGAAAATGATAATAAAATAATCAGGCAAGTTGGTCAAAAACCTAACTTTAATTTTAAGCCAAAGGATCATGTTGAACTAGGCAAATTACATGATATTATTGATATTGAAACTTCAGCCAAAGTAACAGGTGCGAGGTTTAATTATTTAAAAAATCAGGCAGTTTGGTTGCAATTTGCTTTAACTAATTTTGCGTTTGACACTCTTACTAACTCGGAAATTTTAAGTGAAATAATAAAGAAAAATAATTTTAAAACTACTGCTAAACCTTTTATACCAGTTATACCTCCATATATGATAAAACCTGAAGTTTATCAAAAAATGGGAAGATTAAAATTTGGTGACGAAGACAAATATTATTTGCCAAAAGACAATTTATATTTAATAGGTTCGGCTGAACATACTACCGGTCCCATGTTTATGGACTATACATTCACTGAAGTTGAATTACCCCAAAGGTTTATAGCTATTTCACCAGCTTTTAGAAGGGAAGCTGGTTCATATGGTAAAGATACTAAAGGTATATTACGAGTCCATCAATTTGATAAAATAGAAATTGAAAGTTTTACATTACCTGAAGATTCGGTTATAGAACAAGATTTTATAATTGCTATTCAAGAATATTTGTTAAATAAATTAAATATACCTTATCAAGTAATTATGGTTTGTACCGGAGACATGGGCATGCCTGACGCCAGACAAATTGATATAAATTGTTGGATGCCGGGTCAAAATATGTATCGCGAAACTCACACTTCTGACTATATGTCAGATTATCAAGCTAGACGTTTAAATACAAAAGTTAAAAGGAATGACGGAAAAGTTGAGTATGTCCACATGAATGATGCTACGGTTTTTGCTATCGGTCGCATGTTAATTGCAATAATTGAAAATTATCAACAAAGTGACGGTTCGATTAAAGTGCCAGAAGTTTTACAAAAATATCTTAATTTTTCAATAATACAATAATATTTTACGACACATATTATTTTTTTATTCTAGATTTTAGGGGATTATGCAAAAAAATAATATTTATGTAAAAAAAAATAGATTTAATAAAAAACGGGATTACCATAAAAAAGTTTTACGAAATCCCTTTTTTTTAAAAGATAATAAAACTGCCGCAGTTTCGGTTAATTTAATTTTATTTTTATTAATATTATTTGGTATTTATTACTTTATACAACACACTTCTTTTTGGGAAATAAAAAATATCTCAGTGACAGGTGGTGGCAGTATTACACAAAATTTGGCTTTAGAAATAGCTCAAGAACAAAAATTTAAAAGAAAGTATTATATTTTTACCCAAGATAAAATTATTTTTTTCAATACAAATGATTATATAAACAATTTACAAAAACAAATTTTGTTAGAAAAAATAAAAATTGATAAAAATTATAAAAATCGGACAATAAATATTTCTCTCACCGAAAGATCGTCAAATTATTACTTAATTAACCAAGGTCAATATTTTACTTTGGACAATCAGGGTAATCTAATAAATATAATAGAAAATATTCCAACTTCAACTTTGCCCATTTTGGAGTTTTGGGACTACAATTTATCAATTGGATCTAAATTAGCCGATGTAGAGTATTTAAGTAAATTAAATTACATATTTAATGAATGGCCACAATTAAACGGAAAAATATCAATAAAAAGTTTTGAAATAACAGAAAATTATCAAGATAAGATAATAATAAATACTAATAATAATTTTAAAATTTATTTAAATAGCAATATTGATCCAAAAGAGCAACTAGAATCATTAAAAAATCTTATTTTACGTTTAGATAAAGAAAATATTATCGTCAAAGAATATATAGATATGTCAATAAATGGTTGGATATATTATAAATAAGTAAACTATGTGTCGTATAAGGTTTATTGTGCGACACAAAATAAAACAAAAAAATTAGCATACTCATTACATCTGCTTCAACCTGACCTTCACCTATTCACCAACAATTATTCGTTTATTTTAACTTTCAGGAATTTTTTTATTATTTAAATTTTGAGCGTATTTTTTAATATTTTCGTGGATAGATTGTTTTTGGCACCATAAGCAGACTGATGGATAATTATCCAAATTTTCTTCTAGATTCGAGGTATTAATGGTATAGTTTTTACCGCAGACCTGACAGATTCTGTGTTGTGTTTTGATTTGCGGATTTTCAAAGTTTGATTTCATGTCAATATGACAAATAGTTTAAAGGATTGACAGGTATCCCGCTTAGTCTAACTTCAAAATGTAAATGTGGTCCAGTAGTTAATCTTCCTGCACCCGGTGTGCCCGGAGTGCCTCCAACTAATCCTATGGTTTGCCCTTGAACTACATAAGTGTCTTCTTCAACTAAGATACTGGAGACATGTCCATATACAGTAGAAATTCCATTGTCATGCACAATCATAATATAACTATACCCCATTCCCCCATCTTTAGCTCGAGCTACATATCCGGAAGCAGCAGCTTTTATCACTTCACCTTGTTTGGCTCTAATATCAATAGCTGGATGTTCAAAAATATGGCGATAAGGATAATCAGGATCGTGAAAATAAGCGGTGATATATTGTGAACTTACCGGCCAAATCATACCCGATTTAGATATATCACCCAACTGCCCTGAATTTGCCATTTTTTCCCTGATTGTTCGTTCTAAATAAGCAATTTCATTATTCATTTTTTCATAGGCAGCTTTTTCTTCATTTAACAATTGCTGATACCTATATTCGTCTCTTTTAGTTTGTTCCAATAAATAATTTTTTGTATTTTGGGTAGCTTGTAAATCTTGTTTTTTTTCAGACAATTCTTGTTTAATTTCAACCAAACGAGCTTGTTTATTGGTTAATTCAGCCTGATTGGCTTCCATTTCAGCCTTTAAATCTTTTATTTTATCAAGACTTAATTTAAGATCTGTTTCCAAACTTTCTAAATAAGTAATTTCATTAAAAAATTGGGATAAAGTATCATAAGAAACCATTACTTCTAAATATGTCTTGTCATCTTGCCTATTTATAGTTCTGATAAATTCGGCAATTTGATTTTTTATTTTTTCAATTTTACTATTATTTAAATCTATATTTTCCTGATTCAGTTTAATTTCTAGATTTATTTGATTTATTTGTTCCTGGATGCGTAATACTTCTAACTCGGTTTTTGAAATTTGATCATCAATAATTTCCATTTGGTTGGCTAAACTAGCCTTTTCATTTTGTTTATTTCTAATTGCTATTTGATAACGTGAAATTTGCGCTTCAATATCGGCAATTTCATTTTTTTTGGAATTTATATCTTGCTGCAATTGATTAATTTCCAAAGCAATTTGATCAGAATTGACATATTGTGCCCAAACATAAAATAACGGCAAAAAAGTTGTCGTAACTAAAAATACAATTATTAGAATTAAATTTTTACTTTTTAAAAATTTTATTTGCATGGGGCATATTATCTATTATATTATATCATATTTGATTAATTTTTTCAATAGCGATATTTATTCTCATTATAGTTTCTTCTTTGCCTAGTAAAGACATAACTGCAAAAACATCAGGTGAATTTTCTAAACCGGTAATAGCTACTCGCAACGGCCAAAATGATTCAGCTCGAGTATACTTTGCGCTTTCCCTTTTTTTATCAAAATAATTTTTCAATTCCTCGGTTGTCCAACTTTTTTGGTAATTTAAAATTATGTTTAAAAAATAATTTAAAATTTCTTTAACTTTTTTCGGTTCATTTTTTTTATTAACTAATAATTCTACCGAATAATCAGGCAATCTAAATAAAAATTGAGTTTTGTTGGCTAAATCTTCTAAATTATTCACTCGGGATTTAAATAAATCTATAATTTGTTCCAAAGAAAACAAATCTGGTTTATAAAAATCTTTTTTAGACAAAATTGTTTTTACATTTTTTAGTAAATCTTTAGTTGGTTTGTTTGCTATGTAATGAGAATTAAACCAGTTTAGTTTATCTAGATTAAATATGGCACCAGATTTTTGTACTTTTTTTAAATCAAAATTTTGGATTAATTCATCTAAACTAAAAAACTCTTTATCATTTCCCGGATTCCATCCTAATAAAGCAATAAAGTTAATAATTGCTTCCGGTAAATAACCTTTATTTAGATAATCATTAGCTGCTACATCACCTTGTCTTTTTGATAATTTACTTTTATCCTTATTTAACAATAATGGCAAATGAGCAAAAATTGGCATATCCCAGTTGAAAGCTTTATAGAGTAATACATGTTTAGGTGTGGAGGGCACCCACTCCTCTCCCCTAATGACATGAGTTATTTTCATCAAATAATCGTCAACTACATTGGCTAAATGATATGTTGGATAACCGTCACTTTTCAATAATATTTGGTCGTCAATTGTTTCATTGTTTACTTTTATTACTCCTCTGATTAAATCTGTGAATTGGGTTTCGCCTGGATCAACTTTTAATCTGACTACATAAGGTAAATTATTTTTTAAATTTGCATTAATTTCACTGGACTTAAGTTGTAAGCAATGTTTATCATATTTTGTGGGCAGTGATTTCTTGCTTTGAGATGTCCTGATTTTTTCTAATCTTTCACTACTACAAAAACAATAATAAGCACGATTATTGGCAATTAATTCATCAATTTTTTTTCTATAAATTTCTAAACGTTCTGATTGAATATAAGGACCATAAGGGCCTGATAAATCTGGGCCTTCATCATAATTTATTCCAAATTTTTTTAAAGTATCTATTATGGTAGACATAGCTTCTGGTTGATATCTTTCGCGGTCAGTATCTTCTATCCTTAAAATAAATTGCCCCTGATTTTTTTTAGCAAATAAATAATTATAAAGTGCGGTTCGTAAACCACCGATATGTAAAAAACCAGTCGGACTGGGAGCAAATCTTGTTCTAACTGTTTGTTTTTTCATGTTTAGTAATAAATAAATATAAAAATATAAAAACGGCTTTTATGATTCTACGCCAGCGCCAAGGCTGCTGATAAAGACGGTATAACCATTCTAAACCAAATTGACGGTATAATAAAGGCGCTCGTTTCACCTGCTTTGATAGATAATCAAAAGTCCCCCCTACTCCAATTGCAACCTTAACAGTTTTTAATTTATGTTTATGATCGTAAATCCATATTTCTTGTTTGGGATGACCAAATCCTACCAATAAAATATCTGGTTGATTTAAATTTATAGTAGTGATAATATCATCTGTTTGCTGCCAATTGGCAGCAATTTTATTGATACTTCCCCCAGCTAAAGTAAAAATTTTTAATTGGGGATATTTTTTTTTAATTTCTGCCTTGGCCAATTTTAAAGATAGTTCAGTACTGCCCAATAAAAATACGGAATAATTATTGTTTTGGCAAAGTGAAAATATTTCTTCAACCATGTCTACTCCCGGAAGTCTATCAGGAAATATTTTATATTTTAAATAATAAGCTAATTGTAAACCAAAACCATCAATAATATTTAAAGTTGTGTTATTTAAAACATTTTTAAATTCTGTATTTTTTTGCGCATCAACCAAAAATTCAGGATTTACTGTTGCAATTTGGTGAAATTTTTTTTCGGCGATAAATTTAATTATATTTTTTTTAAAATCTTCTTTGTTAATCGCGTCAATTTTTACACCTAAAATTTTATTCATAATTTATAAATTTTTAACGGCTGGTAAATAGGTCCCTGAGGGGTTAAAGTAGATTTATATAAAATAAAACAATCAAAAGTCTCAGAAATATCGACAGGATATTTTTTTAAGATATTAATATTGGTTTTATTTATTTTATCTTTTATCCTCCCCAAAGTAATGTGGGGCAAATAGTTTGTATTAGGCATTGAATTGTTTAAATATTTATCAATCAAAGCCATAATTTTTGGTATATTATCGTTATCTATTTTTAAATAAATAATTTTAGGATTAACTGCGGGGATTAAATCGATAAATTTTGAATAATATTTTTCTTTATTTAATTGTTGTTTAATTTTATTTAAACTTTGGTCTATTTTAGTCAAATTATATGTTTCAATATTACCGATAAATTTTAAAGTTATGTGCAAATTATCAACTTTAACCCAGTTTATTTTTTGATCAATCCTTTGTTTAAAATAATCTAAAATTTCACCAATTTTATCTTTTGTTTTTAAACTTAGTGGTATACCAATAAAGACTCGCATATATAAATTATGCTGTTTTTTGACTAATTTTACAAGTTTTTCAAATATTTTAATCTTTTAAAATTTGAAAATTTGTGTTATAATATATTCATAATTTTAATATTTAAAAAATGTATAAAAAGTATATAATTTTCTCTATAATTATTTTCGGTTTTCTAACTAATCAGTCATTAGCTGCAGATTTTAATCCAAATTTTATTATCAGCGATGAAGAGATTACTGATACAACCGGTATGAGCTTAGAAGAGGTACAAAGGTTTATTAAAAGTAAGGGCGGATTTTTAAAAGATTATATTGTTGATGTAAATATAATCAATGAACCATTTCGTCAAATGCCCGCGCCAGATTTTATTTATGAACGAGCAGTACAAAATGGCATTAATCCTAAATTTGTTTTAGTTCTCTTACAAAAGGAGCAAAGCTTAATTACTAATCCCAGCCCATCACAGCGTGATTTAGATTTTGCCACTGGTTATGGCTGTCCTGATAACGGTTCATGTAGTGAACGCTGGCGAGGTTTTGCCAAACAAGTAAACTCAGCTACTCTGCAATTCCGTGACTATATAGATAATCCACAAAATTATCGCTATCAGGTTGGACAAGTTTATACCTTTACTGATAATCGTTATAATGTTGGTCAAGTAACAACAGTCGTTACCCCTTTAAATAAAGCCACTGCCGCTTTATATAATTACACGCCTCATGTTTACAACGGTAATTATAATTTTTGGAAGTTGTGGCACGAATGGTTCTCATATTCTTATCCTGAAGGCAGTTTATTGCAGGCTAAAAATGATCCGGTAGTATATTTAATCCAAAATGGCAAAAAAAGACCTTTCAAGTCTAAAGCTGCTTTATTGAGTCGTTATTCACTAAATAAAATTATTATTGTTGATCCATCTATTTTAGATCAATATCTGCTAGGTGAACCTATTAAATATCCGCAATATGCCTTATATCGCTCTCCCAAAGGAACTGTTTATATGATAATTGACGATATTAAACACGGATTTACCTCAGCTCAAGTTTTGAAAAATTTAGGTATAAATCCCGAAGAAATAGAAGATATGAGCCAAGCACTAATAGATGAAATCCCCGAAGGATCACCCATTACTATGAATAGTGCTTATCCCATGGGGGCTTTATTGCAAAATAAAGAATCCGGGACTATTTATTATGTAAAAGACGGTAAAAAATATCCGATTATCAATCGCGATATTATAATGGTTAATTTTGGTGAAAAACCGCTAATTACAACTGTTAGCTCTGATCAATTAACAAATTATATATCAATGCCACCACTTTATATTAATGATGGTGAGCTTATAACCAGTAAAGATCCAAATAAAAATGCTGTCTATGTGATAGCCAACGGTTTACGCCGACCAATTATATCAGGTGAGGTATTTGAAGCTTTAGGTTATAAGTGGGAAAATATAAAACACGTTGACGATCAGGTAATAGATATGCATCCGGTTGGTGAACCTATAGATTCAACTAAATAAAATATGTCATTAGTTGGTGCGGCAATTTTGCCCCACAATCCCCTTTTAGTCCCAACTGTTGGTTTGCAAAATCAAACATATTTTAAAAGTACTTTGCAAGGGATTGAAAAAACTATTGAATTTATAGAATCTCTAAATGTAGATACCATAATAATTTTGAGTTCCCACAACACCATAGTACCAGAAACTTTTTTGATAAATTTATGTACGGAATATAAAGTAAATTTTACAAAATTCGGTGATCTTAATACTAATTTATCATACAAAACAAATACCAGGGCAGCATACAGATTGAAAGAGTCTTTAGAAACTAAATTACCCGTGAGTTTGATTTCTGAATCTGAATTAGATTACAATTTTGGAGTTATTCTTTATTTTTTTAAAAATAAGTTATACCAAAAATCTATAATTCCGATTTATAGTACAAATAAACAAAATGATTTACAAAATGTTAGTTTTGGTGAGGCTATTATTAATTTAATAAATAATGACAGCCAAAAATTTTTTGTTATTGCTAGTGGCGATTTATCTCACCAAAATAAACCATCAGCTAAAGTTAATACTCAATACGATCATTTACTTATTAAAAATTTAAAACAAAATAATTTTAAACAGGTTACTGATATACCGCTTGAGATAATAATAAACGCTCATCAATGTATTCACAATCCAATATTAATTTTATCAGGCATATTAAATAAAATAAATTTTTCAACTGAAATATATTCATTTGAAAATATCTTTGGTGTTGGCTTACTAACTGCGGTAATGAAGTTATGAATAAACAAGTTATAATAACTTTGGCTAAAGAAGCTGCTAAATTTTATTTAAATCAATCAACTATTATTGGCGTAACTAAAGATATGCCCGCCTGGTTATTGGAAAAAAAATACGGATTGTTTGTTTGTTTTTTTGATTATGCCAATAATATACGCAGTCAGGCGGGAAAAATTTACCCTGGTCAAAATAATTTAGGTCAAGAAATAATTGACCAAACTATAAAATGTATAAACGGTAATAATATTTTTAAACCTATTACTAAAAGTGAATTAAATGGTTTAAAACTGGCTATTTATATAATATTAAAGCAGGAACAAATATTTAATTTAGATTTATTGCAAACCGGCCAAGACGGCATCTTGGTTATAAATAAAAATAATAAATTGGGTTATGCCTTACCACAAAAAATACCCAACGCTGAACTCTTAAAAATAGCTTGTCGGCATGGTAAAATTGATTATCAAAATGATAATTATAAAATCTTTCGTCTGATTATTAAAAGTTTTGTCGAATGATTATTACTGTTATTCCTCTAATTAAGTTACCAAGAAACTTGGTGTATTTTGATTATGAAATTTCTCCTGATATAAGTATTGACAAATATTCACTAGTAATTGTTCCTTGGCGTAAAACTAAAATTTTTGCTTTAGTGGTTGATAATAAAAAATCCCAATTAAAAGCAAAAATTAATTTAAAAAAAATTATTAAACCGGTAAATCAAGGCAGACCAATTGCCACTCCAACCCAATTTAAATTGATTGACCAATTAGCTAAAGATTTTTTAACTTCTCCAAGTATTTGGTGGAAAAATTTATTGCCACAATTTCCTAAAAAAAGTGAAATCAATCTAACTAATATTGAAAAAAATAAATTAATAGAAAATAAAATAAAAAATAACCATAAAATGAAACTGGAATTATCTAATTCTTTTGACGATATGGTTGCTTCATTAATCAGTAAAATAAATAAAGACGATCAACAATTGATTTTATGTCCTGAGCTAGTAGATATAGATATTTTGTATAAAAAAATACCACTTGAGTTAAAACAAGTTACAGCGATTTATCATAAAGGTTTAAAAAATAAAGAATTAATAAATAATTATTTTAAAATTTTAAACAACGAAGTAAAAATAATTATTGGTACTAAATTATCATTTCTTTTGCCTTTTCATAATTTAAAAACAATTTATGTTTTTAAATCCGAAAATTATGGATTTTCTAGCAATAGCCAAAATCCTAGATATAATTTGGATTCAATTTATAATTATTTAAATAAATTCTATCAAGCAAATATTATTCTTTATTCTTTTTCTCCTTGGGTTGATACTTATGCCTATTTTAAAAAAGAAAAACAAGAGATTACTGATAAACAGATGCCATTAAATTTTAAACTGATAGACATGACTTTAGAAAAAAAAGCCAATAACTTTAGCTATCTTTCTTGGCCCCTGGAGCAAGCTATAAAAAATACCCTCAATACAAATAAAAAATGTTTATTATTGGTGAATCGTAAAGGTTATAAACAAAAATTATATTGTCAAGATTGTGGTTGGTCTCCTAGCTGTGAGCAATGCGGTGGATATTTAAAATTGAAAGATTTTAACAGTTTGCAATGCGGTATCTGTCAAACTGCTTATCCTGTACCAGAGATTTGTCCCCATTGTAAAAGTGTCAGATTAAAAAATTATGGTCTAACTAATCAAATATTAGTAGAAAATTTAAAAAAAATTTTCCAACAAAAACAAATAGTTTTTGTCGACAATGAAAATAAGTTTTTACCCGATAATTCTAAAATTGTCGTCGCTACCAAATATTTCGTCTCTCACTTAAAAAATGATTTTGGTTTAATAGCTTTTATTGATGCGGATCAAGAATTAGTAACTTATAATTTCAGAAGTTTTGAGCTAGCTTGGCAGTTTTTTAATAATGCTTTTCGTATGCTTGCGGATTGTCAAAAATTTGTGCAAACCAAAAAAGCTGATCATTACTTATGGGATTATTTGTTGAACTATTCTTATCACAAGTTCTGGTTAAAAGAAATGAGTTGGCGTAAAAAAATGAATTTTCCTCCTTACTCAAAAATCATAAAGTTAATTATAAAAAAAGTTAATGAAAATAAAAATAAGACAACAGTAGGACAAATAATTTCAAAATTATCCTGTAATTTTATAAAATTTATCTCTATAAATAATTTAGAAATTGTTTTTAGTTTTCCCGCTGACAAATATAAAGATGTATATAAGATATTGTCAAAACTGCCAGAATATATTATTATAGAGTTTAATCCTTACGAAATATAAAGTATGTTAAATAAACCAAAAAAACTTGATATAGTGTTATATCCTGACAAACGCCTAAGACAGCCCAGCGTAAAAATTAATAATCCTTTAGACGAATCAATTCAGCAACTGATTGCTGATATGAAATTGACAATGCAAAATGCCAACGGGATCGGTTTAGCAGCGCCTCAAGTCGGAAAAAATATTAATTTAATTTTGGTAGATGATGGGTCTGGCCCTAAAGTATTTATTAATCCGGTGATTATTTATTCATCGCGGTCACAAAATATATTTGAAGAGGGCTGTTTGTCTATACCAGAAGTTTTTGGTCAGGTAATGAGGCCAGAAAAAGTTTGGCTTTTTTATCGCGATGAAAATAATAAATTTCATTTTAAAATAAGCAGCGGTCTTGAAGCTAGAATCTTACAACACGAAGTTGATCATTTACGCGGTGTTTTATTTATTGACAAAACTTTAAAAATAACCCAAGGCACAGAAAAACTTGAGTTATATGAAAGTAATGCAAAATAAATTTAAATTAGTTTTTTTTGGTTCACCTTTTTTTGCCAGCTACAGTTTGGAAAATTTAATTAAAGCTGGTTTTCATATAACTGCGGTAGTTACTCAACCACCGAAAATTAAAGGTAGAAATCAAGTAAAAACCGAAACAGATTTAGCTAAAATTGCTCAAAAACATAATCTGAAAACAATAACCCCAGAAATTTTTAATGATGACATATTCGCAGAACTGAAAAATTTATCAGCCGATGCGTTTATTGTAGTGGCTTACGGAAAAATTATTCCTCAAACTATTTTAAACCTACCACCGCATGGAGTAATAAATATACACCCTTCCCTATTACCAAAATATCGCGGGCCCTCCCCGGTGCAAACTGCCTTATTGAATAATGAAAAAATAACCGGGGTATCAATCATGAAAATTGATAACAAAGTAGATCACGGACCAATTTTATTTCAAGTATCTGAACAAATCAACGATGATGATAATAATATTATTCTTACTGACAGATTATTTCAAATTGGAGCTAAATATTTGCCCGATATTTTATGGAAATATTTACATAAAAATTTAACACCCCAGCCTCAAGATGACAACTTAGCTACCTATACTAAACTGATAAAAAAACAAGATGGGCTCATAAATTGGTTAGATGAGGCAGTGTATATAAATCAACAAATTAAAGCCTATCAACCTTGGCCGACTGCCTACTCTTATTGTCAAAATGTATTATATAAGTTTTATAAAAGTAAAATAATAAAAGGAAAACTACCTCCAGGTAAAATAATAGTCGATAAAAAAAATCGACAACTACTGGTTGGCACTGGCAAAGATTTATTGTCCGTTGATATTATTCAACCTGAAGGAAAAAATAAATTACCAATAAAAGATTTTATTTTGGGTTACAATTTAGACGGATTATTTTTTACCACTCACCCAAAAACCTAAATATTTACCAATCATTAATCTAGTTTGAGCATCGGTTGCCGGTATAGATCCAAACACTATCATGCCTAATGGAAATAATATCCATTGTAAAGGAATTATTAAATATTCCCACCATTTTACTTTTTTCTTATCCCAAGGCATTAAAAAAGTTGTCAATACGGCGGAAAGAATTAAACCTATCATAGCGGTATTCATAATTATTTGTAAAACAATCGGAGCATTTTGGGCAATAACCGATGATTTATCCACGTTTTTACTTACCCACAAGGGCAAATAACCTAAAATGGTAATCAAAATTGGAGCGGTAGCCCAAGAGTAGACACCTTCCAACTGATTCCAAAGATAATGCAATCCTTTTTTAAATGGTAAATTTTTAACTTTCAAATAAAACCAAGCTTGATAAGGAAAATTTTCTACACCCCAAGCCCATCTTCGCATTTGTTTGTATTGATCTTTAAACCCCTGCCACAGCGAACCAGTATAAACTGTATTCATCGAAACCGGTATATACATAGGGTCAACTTTATAATTACCATTATAATGACAAAAACCTTGTAAAAAAATTCTTGAATCTTCGGTTACAATATCTTTTTGCCAGAAACCAACATCTATCAACATTTTTAAGCTCATAGAGTGAGAAGAAAAAGTAAACAATCTTTCTGGTCTGGCTAAATCAGTCAACAACCAAAATGTTGTTGAGTAAGCGATTATTCTAATCGGAGCTGGTGTCTCCCAAATATTGTTATTATAAATTGCTAAAGGCTGATAACTAACTTTGGTTGGATCCTCCATTTGTAAATATCTATATGTTAGATAAGCAAAGTACTGTTCGTGTGGTCTAGTATCAATATCAAAGCTAGAAACAATGACATTTTCAATAGGCCATTTTTTTTCTTTAATATAAGGCAAAATTTGGTGTCCGGCAAAATTTAAATTGGAGCCTTTGCCAGGAATTTCATCTGGCAAATTTTTGGGATGAATAGTAAAAATCAAATCATAAAATACACCAGAATATTTCTGTTTTATTTTTTCTTTTATATTATTGAAGTTAGCAATATCTCTTTCTTCGCCAGCCAAAACAACTACCATCTTTTTTAAGTCATATTTACAAGCAGCCAAAGATGCAAAAGAATTATCTATTACTTCATAAGGTTCTTTATAGGTGGGTAGAAAAATAAGATGGATATAATTGGACCAGTCTTTTTTTTCAGTTTTTAAAATATTAAACCAATCTTTTTTTATTGTTTGTTTATAGATTTTCCACGAATGCAGTAAATAAACTGATAAATACATTACTCGTGTCAACCAATATAAATCAAAAATTATAATAAAATAAATCGCCCACAGAGGTTTAACAAAAGATATAACAATAGCCGAGATAAATGTTAACCAAACCAAAAAACCAGGAATAATTTCTAGTAAACGGTATTGTTGGTCCTCTCTTAATTTTAAAAAACGAGAACGGTAGTTTTCGTCAAATGTAATATCTTGCGGTTTAGTTGTCTTCATAAAATAAAAATAACAAAAATTTTGTTTAAAATCAACACAAAACAGACTGGTGAGGTCTGTTTTGTATTTATTGTTTTATATTTTTTTAGCAGTTACTACCAGTCTTTGTTTTGAAGTAAAAAGCGGCGTACAAGAAAATAAAGTTAAACGATCATCAGCAGTGTTGTGTAAAATACTTATTTCGTTTGGTTCAACAATTTTACTCTCAGTTACTTTATACTCGTATTTAACCCCTTCCCAATAAACTGTAATAATATCACCAACTTCTAGTTTATCAATTAAATAAAAAGTTTTCGGGCTAGGCGGACGATGTAAATAACGATGAGCGGTAATTATGGTATTACCTCCTTGATTTGGCGTAGAACCGACTGGCATTCGCCAAATACCTTTCCATAAGATATCTTCACTGTTCCCTTCCAAAATTTCACTATCTACGCCCATTTTAGGAATAATAATTTTATTTATATTTTGTTTATTAGTTAGTGCTGTTTGTGCCTGTTCATTGTAACTTACTCCTAAAACTACGGTAGTTTTATTTTTTTCTTCTTTTTCTACGGAATTTAGTAATTGAATTTCTTGATTGATTGGCAAATGTAAATCAGTTAATAAATAATCTTCTGGTGGTAAATTTGCAGGCAGTTCTGTATAGCCATTTAAACTATAATTTTTTTCATCAGATAATGCGGTTCTAATAGGATCAGAAACTAAATATCCACCAATACCAAACAGTATAAACACCAGCAAAGAAATAATCTTTGTCAATAAATAATGACGATATTTTGGATGTATAAAATCTATCATACTAAACTAAATTATACTGCCTTTTTAACAAATAAGTTACATAACCGCCGGCAATAATCAATAATCCAAGTAAAATAGTTAAGATTTGGTTGGTACTGCCATTGGTATCAGGCAAAGTTATTCCTAACGCTTTTACATCTCTAATTTCTAAAGGTGTACGAGCAAACACTTCCGGTGCATTAATTGCACTAGCAATGGCAATATTTTCATAAACGCCGTTTTTCGTATCTGATTTAACTGTTACATCATAACTCACGGTCTTTGATTCACCTGGTTTTAAATCACCCAAGGACCAAGAATTAACTGTACTTTTATTACTGTTGAAATAAAATTCTTTTGGTAATCTGTCAATCAATTTAACATCTTCGGCTGTTAAGTTTCCATTATTAGTATTGGTTATTGTTACCGTATAGGTTACCTCCCCTCCCGGATTAGAAAATTTCATATTGACTTTTTTCTCAATAGCAAGAATTGGTTCGTAAACTTGTGAATAAACGGTAGGTATTCTCACTACAACAACTGCATCATCGGTAACCGGTGAACCGTTAGAAATTTCTGCTTTAGCAGTATTAGTATAATTACCTATAGCTAAATCATCGGCAAATAATACCTGATATGTAATAGTTTTGGTTTCATTGATAGCAATATTTCCCAACTCCCAGATACCATTGGTAGTCGTGGCATAATAACTTAAACCACTCGGCAAAATATCAGTAACTTTTAAGTTTAATCCCGCGGCATTACCGACATTTTTGACCGATATTGTATAATCTACAATTCCGCCGGGATTAGTAAAAGAAACATTTGCCGATTTAGTAATAGTTAAAATTGGGTTTACTGGTCCACCACCGCCGCCGCCACCGCAGTTTGTGCAAGGAGGTTCTGGCTGACGATAATTAGCAAAGTCATAATTTGTATAGTTGCCCGGAGAACTGATCATTACATTATAAACGGTTGATGTGGGATAAGTTTGTTGCCAACCGCTTACTGATTGTTCACTAATTTGATAATTACCATATCTTAGTTGGCTAAATTCATAACAGCCATTTTCACCGGTGGTAGTATTGATTGTTGCGCTGCTTGTTGCGTCGGATGTCAAAGTTATAGTCCAACCCGGAATAGTTGGTTCAGATTGATCTATAACTCCATTATTATTCAAATCAGAATACTTACAGCCAGAAATGGTACTGTATTCAATCTGGCAACTTGCGCTGCAACCATCGTTATTTGAATTATTGCCGTCATCACACTGCTCACCTTGATCTAAATTGCCATCTCCACAATAAGGTTCAATAATGGGAGTTTGGTAGTTGGCAAAATCAATATTGGTATATTGTTCTGTTGAGGTTATTAGGACCGTATGAGTTGATGTAGGATAAGTTTGTTGCCAACCAGGCAATTGTTCTTCGGCAACTATATATTCTTTGCCAAATTTTAAATTTGTGAATGTATAACAACCATTAGTTTGAGTTGTTGTAGTAGCAATTGGAGAGGCTAAACCTAAAATTGAATCAGTTAACAATATTGGCCATTGGCTTATGGTTGGTTCGTCATCTTCAATAATCCCGTTATTGTTTAGATCTTTATATTTACAACCGGATATTTCACCAAACTCAATCTGACAACTTGCGCTGCAACCATCGTTATTTGAATTATTGCCGTCATCACACTGCTCACCTTGATCTAAATTGCCATCTCCACAGAACGGATAAATTACCGGAATTTGATAGTTGGCAAAGTCAATATCAGTTGTTAAATTTCCATAGCCTATATTCAAAACATAAGATTGATTTGTTGGATAAGTTTGTTGCCAACCGTCAAGCAATTCTTCACTAACTGTATATTGATTTGGAGATAAACCATTGAAAGCATAACAGCCATTTTCATCAGTTTGGGTTGTCTGGGTAATTTCCTGATTACTTTCAGTAAAAGTCAATTTTATTGGCCAATTGGGAATTGTTGGTTCATCTGAATCAATTATGCCGTTATTGTTTAAATCATTATATTTACAACCAGTAATAGAGCTTAATTCACAAATTTCCAGTGATATTTGATAGTAAATTTCTTGTAAATCATCATAAGTTGGGGCGTAAAAGTATTTATCGGGCGTTGAAGCAATACTACCTAATAAACTGTGGCTAACATCCTGTCCTAAGCCAATTGTGTAAATAGTATATCCGGCGGCTTTGGCTAAATTTGCTTCAGCTAAAGCATAACTGGCTCCCCCATCGTAGTCAGGATAATTTCCGTTAGCATTAACATTCGCTTTACCGTCGGTCATTAAAACTATAATTGGTGTTGCGTCAGTTCGGTTGTTATTATTTAGTTCCACACTGGCCAGATGAATAGCGCCACCGATATTTGTATAGCCGTTTGGTGTTAAGGAATTTATTTTTTCATTAATTAAAGTTTGATTATTTATCAATCCACTTTCCAAAGTAGCATCGGTTGCATAAGACACTAAACCAATTTTATCTTTGCTCATATCAAACTTATTGACAAAGAATGTTGCGGCGTCTTTAGTAGTGGTCATTGGTTCAACTATCCATTGGTATCCAGCTAAAATACACTGGGTACGGGAAGTAATTGATTGATTACCCGCGCAATAAGAATAATCACCCATACTCCCCGATCTATCAATTACTAGCATTACATCTACAGGAACCGAACATAGGGGATTTGTTTCAAGTTGACAACTTGCACTGCAACCATCACCGTTTAAATTATTACCGTCATCACACTGCTCACCTTGATCTAAATTGCCATCTCCACAAATAGGTACGACAACATCACACTCAATAGGTGTTGTTTCAGTTATATAGTTTCCCCAGCCCGTCTCTGTTGACCAATATTTAGCTTTATTGTTGATGATATAATCACAGTCTAAATTATTTTTTACATTTACAGTTAAATCTACAATTTTTTCAGTACCTGGAGTCATTGTGCCAAAATTCCACTCCACATAAGTACTAGTCAAGTCAGAAACTGATTTACTTGAGGTTACAAATGTTGTATTCGGATCAAAATAATCTCGTACTTTAACTCCGCCACCGGTACAATTGGCTGTGCCTGTATTTTTAATTTTTAATTGATAGTTTAAATTACTACCCAATTCAGCGGTAACATCAAAATCTGTTTTAGTTAAAGTTAGTTCACAATAAGTTTGTACCACTTCTTCATTTTGACAAAAAGTTAAATGACTAATTCCATATTGATCGGCAGATATTGTGCCGCTACTGCCCCCGGGAAATACGGTTGAGGTGGTGCCAGCCTTTCTAATAACCCCCGCTACGGCTGGATCAGCAGTCCAATAAGCTGTGTTATTATCACCGGTAACATTGGTGCCATTGGCTTCACCGGATAATTGATAGCTGTTATTTTGCCATTCCCATTTTGCTACTCCATAGTCAAAGCCATTAGCTTGACATTCATCATCAATACTGCCAATTCCTCTAGCTAGAGAATTGTTTAAATTAAATAAACCAAAAATTCCAACAATAAATAGAAAACCAATAAATAAATAAAACTGTTTTTTCCTGTTTAAATTTTTAGGAAAATAGTAAAAAATAAGCTTTTTCATATAAAAAAATAATTATTATTTCTATAAAATTAACATAAAAATATAGCAGAGAAAAAAATGTTTGTCAAGTATAAAAAGTTCAAATTTTTTTATGGCTAATATTAGCAAAATAAATTATCACACTTGAAAAGTGTGATAATTTATTAAATATTTATAAATATTTATTTTTTTATTTCCAATTTATTATTTTTATAATCAATTTTGATATTTTGATTGGGTAATAATTTTTTATTTATAATCAACCAAGCCAGCTCATCAGTAACCTCTCGGTCAATCAATCTTTTTAAGGGTCGGGCGCCAAAATTTACATCATAGCCTTGTGTAGCAAGATATTTTTTTAAATTTGGTGTAAATTCTACTTTGATATCTTGTTCTAGTAACTTTTGTTTTAATTCATTTAACTGTAAATCAACTATTTTTTCTATATCCTCTTTACTCAAAGCATGATAGATAATAATGTCGTCTAAACGATTTATAAATTCTGGTCGAAAACTTTGTTGCACTATTTGTTTTAATTTATTTTCAATCTCTGGAGTAATTTTACCTTCAGCTTGTAAAATTATTTCTGAACCTAAATTTGAGGTCATGATAATAATGGTATTTTTAAAATTTACAGTTCTGCCTTTGGCGTCAGTTAAACGGCCATCATCTAAAATTTGCAATAATAAATTAAACACTTCAGGATGAGCTTTTTCTATCTCATCAAATAAAATAACACTATATGGATGCCGTCTCACAGCTTCGGTTAACTGTCCGCCCTCTTCGTAACCTATGTAACCAGGGGGAGAACCTATCATTCTAGCTACTGCGTGTTTTTCCATATATTCACTCATATCTAAACGTATAATTTCATTTTCATCGTCAAACATAAATTCTGCCAAGGCTTTAGCGGTTTCGGTTTTACCCACCCCTGTTGGACCCAAAAAAAGAAATGAACCAATTGGGCGATTAGCTTGGCTTAAACCGGCTCGAGATCGGCGTAAAGCTCTGGCTAATGCTTTAATTGCCTGTTCTTGACCAATAACTCGTTGGGACAAAATTTCTTCAAGTAAGGATAATTTATGTGATTCTTCCTCCATAATTTTACTAACTGGTATCTTTTTCCAACGGGCTATGATTTGAGCAATATCTTCACTCCCCACTTCTTCTTTCAACATGGCTCCAGTTTTTTGGATAGACTTTAATTTTTGCTCGTCAGACGCTATTTTCTTTTCCAACTCAGGCAGACGACCATATCTTATTTCCGCTACCTTATTTAAATCGCCATTACGTTCGGCAATTTCTGCTTCTTGTTTTAGATTATCAATCGCAATTTTATTTTGTCTGATTGAATTTATAATTTCTTTTTCAGATTGCCAATGCGTCTTTAATTTATTTTCTTTTTCTTTTAAATCTGACAATTCTTTTTTAATATCAGCCAACCGATTTTTAGCCGAGCTAGTTTCTTCTTTAGTTAAAGCTTTGGCCTCAATTTCCAACTGTTGAATTCGACGAGCGATTTTATCTAGCTCTTCAGGGACAGAATCAATGGAAATGCGTAAAGCCGCTGTGGCTTCATCAATCAAATCAATAGCTTTGTCCGGCAAAAAACGATCAGTAATATAACGACTGGACAATTTAACTGCCGCCACCAAAGCATCATCAGTAATGCGCACCCCATGATGAACTTCATATTTTTCTTTGATGCCCCGCAAAATAGCAATTGTGTCTTCAATACTTGGTTCTTCAATCAAAATTGGTTGCATCCGGCGCTCTAAAGCCGCATCTTTTTCTATATATTGCTGATATTCTTTCAAAGTAGTTGCGCCAATCATGTGCAGTGTTCCTCGGGCTAAACCGGGTTTTAACATATTGGAAGCGTCGATTGCGCCTTCACTTTTGCCAGCGCCAATTATTGTATGAAACTCATCAATAAATAAAATTATATTTCCCGCGGCATTTTCAATTTCTTTAATGACGGCTTTGAGTCTTTCTTCAAATTCTCCACGGAATTTCGCGCCCGCCAACAATGATGCAATATCTAAAGATATTAATTTTTTATTTTTCAATGTATCAGGCACATCACCGCTGATAATTCTTTGGGCTAAACCTTCAACAATGGCAGTTTTTCCCACGCCCGGTTCACCCAGCAAAATAGGATTATTTTTGGTGCGGCGAGAAAGTATTTGAATCAATCTTCTAATTTCATTGTCCCGACCAATCACCGGGTCAATTTTGCCCAATTTTGCCTGTTCGGTTAAATCCACCGCATACTTTTTCAATACTTGATATGTGTTTTCAGCCTCAGGCGAATCAGCTTTTTGAGAACCGCGCAATTTATTTAATACCTGATTTACCTTTTCCTCATTTATTTGAATATCATTGAATAAATTTTTGATTTCATTCACTTCTTTAAGTAAAGCTAAAAATAAATGTTCGCTGGCAACATATTCATCTTCCATTTGTTTGGCAATATTTTCAGCAGTTACTAAAACTTTTTGTGTTTGCGGTGATAAATAAGGTTGATTTGATTCGGCATTGCCGCCCAAACGAGGTAAATTTTTCACAGCGGCTTCAACTTTTTGAGTAACAAAATAACTATCAACGCCAATATTATGTAAAATTTCCACGACAAAACTATCTTCTTGTTTGAGTAAAGCCAATAAGATATGTAAGGGTTCTAAAGTACTGTGCCCTTTTTCTTGTGCTAAATTGAATGCTAATTGGATAGCTTCTTGATTTTTATAAGTAAATTTATCTATATTCATACTTATGTAAAAATCTAATTAATTTTGTCTTAAAAAAGCTTGTTTGTCAAGATAATAAATTTAAATAAAAATTTAAAAGTTAATTTTTTTGGATTAAATAATTTTTACTATACATTGCTTTTTTTACCGCAAAATTTTTGTTACCTTTTACCTTTAAATGCATCCGAATCCACAATAGTTTTAAAAGCGGTACTTTTTCCAGTCCCGGGCCCAGCTAAACCCACAAATAATCTCTTTTCCGATGTGTTAATTTTGTTAGCTAGTTCGTTCATAAAACAACTTTTACTGTTTCGAGTTTTATATCCCTGATTTAGTGCGATTGTGTTCCTTGCATAGCATTTGGCAATTTTCGGCAATGGTTTTTCCACCCTCGTGCCAAGGTGTGATGTGGTCAGCTTCCATTTCTTCTATATCCCATTTCTGTTTTTTCTTTATTTTCTTTTTTGCACCACGGACAAACACCTTTCTGTCGCTCGTACGCTTCGCGTTTCATTTTTTCGGTAAAGGCGCGGATTGAAAGATATCTTTCTTGTCTCGTCAAAACATACGGATAAATGCCGGACTTTTTGGTAACGTCTTCGTCTTGCATCAGTTCTTTAATTTCGGCCTCCAATTTATCTGGATTCAGTTTTTTATCTTTGAATTGGTTGTACAATTCACCCCAATTTACATGCGCCATTTCTTTCCGGTAATTAGGAAAGGTTTTGCGCACCCAAGCAACTACATCTTGAAAATATTCCCATAACTCATCGGCGTTTATGTCGTGCTGATGCTTTGCCATGTAGTCCTCAATCTTTCCGTCATTTATCCACGAAAGAGCGGTTTCTAAATACTCCTGCCGGATTGGCGAGCCACTCAGAAGCGCGCCGCCATCGTTGGCCAAGAGATACGCCGCGCAGTTTGATTTACTGAATTTAAGTTTCGCGTCTGAAAGCCACGGCCCGGTGTAAACGGCATTGCGGATTTCTTGATCAGTCAATTTTTCTCCGGCAATGTTGATAATCCTAAACCAGTCCAGCCGTTCCTTATCCGTTCCCTCGCAGAAGTAAATCATCAGTTCGTAATCCAAAATTTTGTCCTGCTCCTCTTTGGTGAGATTATGGAAAAAGCGATCATTCAACGAAAAATCGCCATTTACATATTGGCCAATGCTGATAGTGCCTTGTTGGCCGTCCAGCACTTCATAGCCGCCATCCTCGCGCACCATCCAATACATTACATTCAGAGGAAAATTATTTTTAATAGTTTCAATTACAGCGTTGCGTTGCTTTTCTTTGTATACAAACTCGCGCTGATATTTGGGTCGAATATCTAGTTTTCCGTTATATGCCACTACGCCCTCATCGGCGCTATCTTTGTATCCGGCTATTACTTCACGAATTGGAATTTTGTGCAGACCAATTTTCATATTATTTTACTTCTTTATTTTTTTGATAAAAATTCTTTTAAACTTATTTTTTCCATTTACAATACAATGAGGATTTTTCCCATCCCAAATTCCACCAGAAAGACCTTTACCATTATCTTCAGCCATGCCTATAATCTCAAATTGGTCAGGATTCCACTTATCAAGAAAAGTAACAGGTACTCACATTACCCCATTATAATCTTTTGGAATATCCACGTATCTTGGCACTTCAATAGCATTATAATTCTCATACTTTGGGTATTCTTTTGGTGAATATTTTTTATACAAAATCAATTCTTCGTGACGTTTTTTAGTATCAAGATTAGTAAACCAAACAATACTCCCCATGCTGAAATACTTAATGCCGTTCACGATTTTTTTTCTTGATTCTGTTAGTATGTCATAATCATCAGGAACTTGAAACCATTTGGTCCCGCCATTATCATAGCCAAGCCATAATTTATTCTCCTTGATAAGCTTAAAAATTTCTTTATAAGTGATGGCATTCTGATTACCAAGAATAAGAAATTTTTTGTCATACTCTACGAGTTGCGCGACATATTCACGAAACAGTGAAAACGGCGGATTTGTTACTACAATATCCGCTTGTTTCAATAACTCTATACATTCTTCACTGCGAAAATCGCCATTGCCTTTAAGCGGAGAGGCTGTATTTCTGTCATGCCTTAGTAATCGTTTAACATCTTCAATGTTTATTGCGCCGTCGTGATCCATATCCGGCACTTCATCGATTTCAATTTTGTGAGGTTCCGCGTCTTTGGGCTTTATTGACTTTAAGCCTTTGATCTCAAACAAAGGTAATTGTCCGCCAGCAATCGGCGATGGGCTATAACTTGTGGTAATAAGTTTTTGTGGTAATAAGTTTTTTAAGACCTAATGCGTTGAAATTGGAAGCGAAATATTTGAAAAAATTACTCTCAAAAGGATCATCGCAGTTGCAATACACCACTTTGTTACGAAATTGTTCTTTGTAGTGCTTCAATTCTTTTTCAATATCAACAAGTTGAGTGTAGAACTCATCTTTTTTTGCTTTGTTTGCCCTATGCAAATTTTTATTTAATGATTTTACCATAACTACTTTAGTAATTCTTTTGCCATACCATTAAAACTTTACAAGTTGGCTGTCTCTCCTGAATGAAATCCGAACCTACTACCAACAAAACCCCGACTAAT